>DASTBU010000169.1:0-18134 GCA_035711845.1 Vicinamibacterales bacterium | reverse complement strand
GGAGGGCGCATACCGGGAGTATGCAACCGACGAGCAACGCAGCGCCCCGGGATGCAGCGCCGGCCGAATGTAACAGGACTTCGGAGACGCGACACTAGGCTAGAAGGGACTCAGCCCACAAGACCTGCAGGGCAGGTGCGGGATGTTGCAGACCCCCGGGTCAACGGATGATCCGCAGGCCCGTTGGTGCCGGTGGCCGCACCCCCGATTGCGGCGAGCCGCTCGCCGTCCCGACAAACGTGGTGACGCTCGAAGCGGCGAGCGTGAAAGTGAAACTGCCTCCGTTGACCGGGACGCCCGGCTGCGGCGCGAGGTTCAGGCTGGCTGACGTCACCCACGGTGTCACGCTCGTCGCGCTGAAGCCCTGCAAGCCAAATGTCTTGGTCTGCGCCCCCTCCCTGTTGACGGCAACGATGACGAACTGTCCCGTGCTGGCGTTCTTGTAGGCGCTGACGTTGACATCGCCGGCATCGGACGCGCCGATTCGCGAATACCCGGGACGCACGAACTTGCTCCAGTTGCCGAGCGTGTAGAGGCGCTTGCCGCCCATGATGACGCCCAGGTTCCAGGCATGCCAGGCATTGGCTTCGCTGCGGGTCATGAAGTTGTGAATCTCGACCGCTTGTCGGAGCGCGGTGTTCATACCGTGGTCGTCGTCGTCGCCGATCGAGTGCTCTGTCTGCCACACCGGCCTCTCTCCGGCGTACGGAGAGTTCCAGCCGTCGGGCATGCCGTAGGGGTGGGCGGCCAGGATGCCCACGAACCTGGCCGTCGACGGGTCCCGCATCGTCTTCTCCGCCAACGTGAACCTCCACCTGCTCATCTCCGGGAGCATGATCTTGCTCGTCACGCCTTTCCGGGAAAACGTGTTCGCCAGAATCGGGACGAACGCGTGCAGCTGGTCGGCGTTCCACGTGGATGAACCCCAAGGGGCGGCGTAGTCCGGCTCGTTCTGAATGGAAACGGCGTAGACATCGACGCCGTACCTGGATTTCATCTGGAGAACGGCGTCGGCGATCAGGTTCGCATAGTCGTCATAGCGGTCGGGCAACAACTGGCCGCCGTTGGTCGCCTTGCCGTTGCTCTTCCATTGGGGAGGCGGATAGAAGTTGGACGCCCAGACCGTCGCACCGCGCGCCTGGGCCAGTTGCGCGATCTCCGGACATCGGTACGGCCGGCCGCCTGTGTCGGGATTCCATGGGAGCCCCATGCGATCCAGCGATAGTCCGACGCCCCTGTCCTTGTCGAACAACAGGTCGGCGTTCCTTATGACGGCCCCCGGATCGAGGTTGGCGTAGCTGGACGCGCCGAACCCGTCGATGCGCTGGCGAACATCGCCCCACTCGATCACGGCGGTGTTGAGGTCGAAGGCCCCCTCCTCGGTCGTCGTCGCCACCTCGGCCATTATCTCGTCACCGCGTCCGGCCGCTCCCGCCAGCAGGACGGGTGCTGCCACGAGAACGAGCATTTGGCCCCAGCGCCAGTTACGCATCAAAAACCTCCCGGAAGTTGGTTCATAAGCTCCATCTAGACGTATGTCGGACGATCAGGAGCAAAGCTTGCCCCCGGGACGCCAGGCGTGAGGAAAATTCAGCGCCCTCCCGCAATCCGTCATCGGATAGGCGCCGGCGCACCCTGCAGAACTGTAACGACGCAGACGGATCTGGTAGCGGCGCCAGCGTGGTCGATCGCTCGCCTGGAGAATCTCGAGAGCTACACAATGACGAGTCAGGAGCGGACGGCGGAGGACCGCCAATCCGACGGCAAAACACCGCGCCGTCCGCGGCCGGCGGGCGAGCCTGCTGATGTCACATAAAGAGACACCCGCGAAGGCGGGCCTCTCTTCGTGCGCGTTGACACTTCAGACAGTGCTCTGGCGGCTTCGCGTCACGATGTCCCGGAAGGCGCGCACATCCAGGCTGGCCCCGCCGACCAGCGCGCCGTCCACATCCGTCTGCGTGATGAGCGCGTGGATATTGTCGGGCTTCACGCTGCCGCCGTAGATCACATGGCAATGGTCTGCGGCGCCCGCGCCGAACCACTGACGCAACCGGCCACGGATATGACTGTGCGCCTCGGCGGCCTGCTCTGGCGTGGCGTTCCGCCCGGTCCCGATCGCCCAGACCGGCTCGTACGCGAGCACGAGCGTGCCGACCTGCTCTCCGGTCATCGAATCCAGACCATCCTTGATCTGCCGGTCGAGCACCGCGAGCGTCTGGCCGGCTTCACGCTCCTCGAGCGTTTCGCCGATGCAGACAATCGGTGTGAGCGACGCGCCGAGCGCCGCCACGAGCTTCCGGTTCACGCTCTGATCGGTCTCGTCGAAGAGACGCCGCCGCTCCGAGTGCCCGATGATCACGTATTCGGCGCCCGCCTCGCGGAGCATGCCCGCACTCACTTCGCCCGTGAACGCCCCCTCGCGCTCCCAGTGAACGTTCTGGCCCGCGACCCCGATCGGGCTGTTCCGCGCAGCCTCCGCCACCCCATGGAGCGCCGTGAACGGCGGTGCCACGACAATCTCCACGTCGTCCACATCCTTCACCATGCTCCGGAACTCTTTGACGAACACGACTGCCTCGTGGACGGTCTTGTACATCTTCCAGTTCGCCGCGACGAATGGCGTACGCATGGTGTGGTCTCCGAATCAGCTTCCAGCTTCCAGCTTCCAGCTTCCAGCTCCCAGCTCCCAGCTTCCAGCTAAGCTACCTGCTTCCAGCTTCAGCTGCCAGCATCAATTTCCGGATTGAAACTGGCAGTCTGGCACCTGAAGCTTAATTCAACGCCTTGACCCCGGGCAGTTCCAGGCCCCCCAGGAATTCGAGCGACGCGCCACCGCCGGTGGAGATGTGAGTAATCCGGTCGGTCACGCCGGCCTTGGCGACGGCGGCGATCGAATCGCCCCCGCCAATGACCGTCGTGCCCTTCACGGCCGCGACCGCCCGGGCCACCTCGATCGTGCCCCTCGCGAACGCGTCGATCTCGAACACGCCCATCGGTCCGTTCCAGACGACGGTGCGGGCGCCGGTGATGACCTCGCTATAAGCCTGTGTCGTCCGCGGGCCGATGTCCAGCCCCATCCGATCGCCGATGGCCGGATCGCCCACGGCCAGGGTCTCGGCCGGTGCCCCGGCCTCGAGCTTCGGCGCGACCAGGTGATCGAGAGGGAGCTCGAATCTCAGGGAACGCGCCTTTGCGCGCCGCTCGATAGCGCGGGCGGACTCCAGCAGATCGTCTTCCACGAGCGATCGACCCACGGGAACACCGCGCGCCTTGAAGAACGTGTAGGCCATCGCCCCCCCGATGAGGAGCGCATCCACGCGCGGGATCAGATTCTCGATCACCTCGAGCTTGTCGGAGACCTTCGCACCGCCGAGGATGGCCACGAACGGCCGATCGGGCTCGTGCAGGACGCGACCGAGGTACTCGACCTCCTTTGCCAACAGCAGGCCGGCCGCCGCTTCCTTGACGTGGTGCACGATCCCCTCGGTCGAGGCATGCGCACGGTGTGCCGAGCCGAACGCGTCGTCGACGTAGACGTCGGCCAGCTCCGCCAGCTGCTGCGCGAACGCGCTGTCGTTCTTTTCTTCGCCGGGATGGAAGCGCAGGTTCTCGAGGAGGACGACGCCGCCGGCGCCCGCGCGCGCGATCGCCTCGCTCGCCGGCTCGCCGATGCAGTCGCCCGCGAAGGCGACGGGCCGTTTCAAGAGCTCCGACAGCCGCGTGGCGACCGGTTTCAGGGAGTATTCCGGGTTCGGCTTGCCCTTCGGCCTGCCCAGATGTGACGCCAGGATCACGGTGGCGCCCTGTTCGAGCGCGTACTCGATTGTCGGCAGCGAGGCCCGGATCCGCGTGTCGTCGGTGATCGCCCCGTCTTTGATCGGCACGTTGAAGTCCACGCGGATGAACACCCGCCTGCCCGACAGATCGAGATCCGTGACGCTGCGCATGCCCCTCCTCAGAAGCCCTTCTTCGCGATCAGGCGCAGCAGATCGACGCAGCGGCTCGAGTAGCCCCACTCGTTGTCGTACCAGGACAGGACCTTGACGAAGTCGCCGTCCATCACGCTCGTGTAGGAGGAGTCCAGGATCGAGGAATGCGCGTTGCCGCGGAAGTCGATCGAGACGAGCGGCGCCTCCTCGTACTGGAGGATGTTCTTCAGCGGTCCGTCCGCGGCACTCCGGAACGCCGCGTTCACCTCTTCCTTCGACGTCTTGCGATCGAGCACGGCCGCCAGATCCACCACCGAGACGTTTGGCGTCGGTACACGCATCGAGATGCCGTCGAGGCGGCCCTTCAGCTCCGGCATCACCTCTCCGACCGCGGTGGCGGCGCCGGTCGTGGTCGGAATGATCGACACCGCGGCGGCACGGGCGCGCCGCAGGTCCTTGTGCGGCAGGTCCAGCAGCTGCTGATCGTTGGTGTAGGAGTGCACGGTCGTCATCCACCCCTTCCGGATGCCGAACGTCTCGTGCAGGACCTTCGCGACCGGCGCCAGGCAGTTGGTCGTGCAGGACGCGTTGGAGATGATGTGGTGTTTGACCGGATCGTACTTGTCGCTGTTGACCCCGAGCACGACGGTGATGTCCGGTCCCTTCGCCGGCGCGGTGATCACGACCGTCTTCGCACCGGCGGCGACGTGCTTCGCGGCATCATCGCGCTTGGTGAAGAGCCCTGTCGATTCGAAGACGACCTCCACACCCAAATCCTTCCACGGGAGCTGCGCCGGATCCTTGACGGAGAGCACCTGGAACTCTTCGCGATCGACCGTGATCCGGTCGTCCTTCGCGGAGATCTCGGCCTTCAGGTTGCCGAGAATGGAGTCGTATTTGAGAAGATGAGCCAGCGTGGCGGCGTTCGTCAGGTCGTTGACCGCGACGATGTCGATCGAGCTGTCGCCCATGGCGGCCCGCATGATGTTGCGGCCGATACGCCCGAACCCGTTGATCCCAACCTTCACAGCCATCTGGATATCCTCCCAACATGCAGAAACAGTTGATTCTAATGAACGAGTTGAAGAGGGGTCAAACTCAGTTGCCGGTTCCCAGTTTCCGGTCCCCAGACTGCCAGCTTTGATCGGCAGGCAATGTGTCAGGTCGCAGTTCACAGCTTTCGGCTCCCAGTCTGAACTGGAAACTGGAAACTGGAAACTGGAAGCTGGCAACTGGAAACTGGCAGCTGGCAACTGTTAGCTGACAGCGGTAAAGTACTCACCAAAATTCATGTATTTCGCCTACAGCGTGCTGATCGGGGTGTTTTTCGTCCTGGTCTCGCCGTACCTGCTCTATCAGGCGATCCGGTACCGCAAGTACATCCATAGCCTGCCCCAGCGGCTGGGATATCTGCCGCTCTCGTTCAACCTCGACGGCGACGAGTCCATCTGGATCCACGCGGTGTCGGTCGGCGAGGTGCTCACCGCGCGTGCGCTGCTGCCGGAGCTTCGCCAGCGCTATCCGCGCCTGCGCCTCTTCCTCTCCACGACGACGATGACGGGCCAGCAGGTCGCCCGGACGAACCTGCAGTACGTGGACGAGGTGTTCTACCTGCCGTTCGATTTCGGGTTCATCGTCAATAGAACGCTCCGGCTGGTGAAACCCCGACTGTTCATCATGATGGAGACCGAGATCTGGCCGAACCTCCTGCGGGCCTGCGCCCGCGAGAACGTGCGAACCGTGCTGGTCAACGGGCGCATCTCGGCGCGGTCGTACCCGCGGTATCGTCTGGCTCGCGGCTTCTTCCGGCGCGTGCTCGGGCAGGTCGACCGCTTCTGTATGCAGGGCGAAGAGTCGGCGCGCCGGATCATCGACATCGGCGCGGAGCCCGAGCGGGTGACGGTCACCGGATCCCTGAAGTTCGATTCGCTCGACCTGACCGATTCGTCCGACACCTCCTCCGACGGCTCGCAGTACCGCCTTCAGCCCGTGCGCGATCGAGGCCGGAACCGCGTGCTCCGGTTCTTCCGCATTTCGCAGGATCGCCCTGTCGTCATCGCCGCGAGCACCCTGCGAGGGGAGGAAGAGCCGGTCCTCGATGCCTTTCAGCGGATCCGTGCGACGATGCCGAGCGCGCTGCTGATCGTGGCGCCGCGCAAGCCCGAACGGTTCGACGAGGTCGAGCGCCTGGCGCGGCGCTCCGGATGGAACGTCGCCCGGCGAAGCGAGCTGCGCGTCGATTCCGAACCGCGCCACGACATCGTGGTGCTCGACACAATCGGCGAGCTTGCCCAGCTCTACCAGGTCGCCACAGCAGTGTTCGTCGGCGGCAGCCTCGTCGATGCTGGAGGCCACAATATCCTGGAGCCCGCTGTGTTCGGGAAGCCAATCGTCTTTGGTCCACACATGGAGAATTTCGCGGAGATCGCGCGCACGTTCCTGGACAATGTCGCCGCGATCCAGATTCGCGACGGCCGCGCCCTGGAATCGGTGCTGCTGGATCTCCTGCGCGATCCGGTTCAACGGGCGCGGCTCGGCGCCGCGGCCCGCGCACTGGTCGAGGCCAACCGCGGCGCACGCGCGCGGACCCTCGCTGTCCTGGCCGAGCTGCTGCGCCCCGACCAGCCCGGCGCCGTGGTTCGGCCCTTCATCAGGAAAGCTGAAGGCTGAATGGAATGCTGAAGGCTGAATGCTGAATGCTGAATGTGGACCGTCGCATAGAGAGTGAAGTGGGCAGTACGAGCATGCGCTATTCAGCCTTTCGCATTCATCACTCAGCATTCATCACTCAGCAATCCATTCAGCATTCAGCACTCAACACTCAGCATTGCCATGATTAGCCCGCTCTACGCGGCTGTGGCGCGGCGCCGGCGCGAGTACTACGCGGGGCATCCCGCGCGGCGGAAGCGGCTTCGCCACCCGGTCGTCAGCGTCGGCAACCTGGCCGTCGGTGGACGAGGCAAGACACCGACAGTTGCGTGCATCGCGCGGCTTCTGAGGGATGACGGCGAGCGGCCGGCCGTCCTGAGCCGCGGGTACAAGCGGGCGCAGCCGGTTGACGGCGTAGTCGTCGTGCGCGATCCCGAGGGCATCCGCTCGGATCTGCCGCGCTCGGGCGACGAGCCGCTGATGCTGGCGCGGCAACTGCCTGGTGTCAGCGTGCTCGTCTCCGAGGACCGCTACCTGGCCGGCCGCCTCGCCGAGCACCATCTCGGCGCCACGGTTCACATCCTGGACGATGGGCTGCAACACCTGCAGCTGGATCGGGATGTGGAGATCGTCATTGTCGGACGCGAGGACCTCGAGCGTCCGCTGACGCTGCCGTCCGGCCGGCTCCGCGAGCCTCTGGATACGCTGATCGTGGCTGATGCCATCCTCACCGAGCCGGGTGTCGTGATCGAGTCGGCAGGCATCGTGGCACCGGTGTTCACGATACGGCGGTCGATGCAGGAGCCGCTCGTCGATGGACCGTTCGGGGAAGCGCAGGCCGCTCCACAAGGCCCGGCCGTCGCGGTCGCGGGGATCGCCTCTCCATCGGGTTTTTTCACGCACCTCGAGTCGGCAGGTCGGACGCTGACCCGCCGGCTCACGTTTCCCGATCACCATCCGTTTTCGCGGAAGGACGTGGCGAGCATGATGGCCGAGGCGCGCGCATCCGGCGCTGCCTGCGTCCTGACGACGGAGAAGGATTACGTTCGCCTGCTGCCGCACCGGCCGTTTGCGGTGCCGGTCGCCTTCGTGCCGCTTACAATGGAGCCTGAGCCGCTTCCAGATTTCAAGGCCTGGCTTGCCGCCAGCCTGCGCGAAGCACGCGATCTCCCAGGTGACTGATCAGCCGTCGTTCCGGCATCGTCTCGAGCACTTTGCCGTAACGTCCATCGTGGCCGCCGTGCGCCCTCTGCCCATGCGGGGGGTGCTCTCGCTGGGCTCGCTGCTGGGGCGGGCGTTCTATACGTTCGACGGTCCGCACCGGCGCCTGGCCGAGCGGAATCTGCAGGCGGCCTTTCCGCTGCGAACCCACGCGGAATGCCGGGCGATCACGCGGGACATGTTCTCGCATTTCGGGCGCCTGCTCATGGTGCTCCTGAAGTTCAGCACGATGCCGCCGACGCGCATGCTGGCGCAGGCCGAGTTCGAAGGCGAGGAGCGCGTGATCAACGCGCACGCGCAGGGGAAGGGCGTTCTCCTCTTCACGGGGCACTTCGGCTTCTGGGAGATCAACGCGCTCGTCCACGCCCTGGTGCTGAAGCCGATTGCGGTGCTGGCGCGGCCGCTGGACAATCCGCTGCTGCACGCGCTGCTCGAGAGCGTCCGGAAGTCCACCGGCAATTCGGTCATCTACCGGCGGGGCGCGATCAGGCGCGTGCTTCGCGCGCTCGCGGCGAACCAGGCGGTTGCCGTACTGATCGATCAGCACATCCAGTCGGCGGATGCGGTGTACGTCGATTTCTTCAACCGCCCGGCTGCAACCACATCCGCTCTGGCAGCGCTGGCTCTCAGAACGGGGGCACCGGTCGTGCCCGTCTTCGCGCTGCCGCTGCCGGATGGACGGTTCCGCATGGTCTACGAGCATGCGGTCGATCCGCCGCGCGCCGACGATCCGGATGCGGTGCGCGAGTTCACGCAGCGCTGCACCGACGTGCTCGAGATGTACGTCCGTCGCTATCCGGAGCTCTGGCTCTGGATGCACCGCCGGTGGCGGGACATCGAACCCAAGGGGGAGAAAGTCGGCGGCATGTTCCCTGCGGCCGGCCAGCGCAATGACGTTTGAGGTCGGGCGCCTGGTGATTCGCGCGCCGAACTGGCTCGGCGACGCCGTGATGGCCCTGCCCGCGATGTCGGCGGTCCGGCAGGCCCACCCGCAATCGATCATCGCCGTCGCGGCCATACCTGCCGTCGCGCCGCTGTTTCTCGAACAGACCAGCGCCGCGGTGAACGAGGTGATCACGCTCGAGCCGGACCGCGAGCGCGATCTCCTCCGCGCTGGCCGATTCGACGCGGTCCTTCTCCTGCCGAACTCGTTCCGATCGGCGTGGTCGGCGCGGCGCGCGGGCATTCCACAGCGGTGGGGTTACGCCGCGGGATTACGTTCGGCGCTCCTCACGCGCGCCGTGCGCAGGACGCGCGACCGCGTGCATCAGTCGACCTACTACTCCAACCTGGTCCACGGTCTGGATATGCCGGTCGGTGGTACGCCCCCGCGTGTAACGGTCACCGCACGCACGGCCTCCCGGGCCGCCACGCTGCTCGACGACGCGGGCGTCCCGGCAGGGGCGACCATCGTCGGTCTCGCGCCGGGCGCCGCGTATGGGTACGCCAAGCGATGGCCACCCGCCAGGGTCGCGGAGCTGATCGCCCGGCTCGCGCGCGAACGCGGCGCCGTCTGTGTCCTCGGCGGCGCTGCCGGAGATCGCGAGTCCGGCCGTGAGATAGAATCGGCCCTGCCTTCGGGCATCCGAGTGGTGAACCTGATCGGCCGAACAGATCTTCGCGTGTTTGCCGGAATCCTTGCGCGTTGCCGGGCCTTCGTGTCGAATGATTCCGGCGCCATGCACCTTGCCGCCGCCCTGGGCGTTCCCGTCACGGCCATCTTCGGCCCGACCGACGAACGAGTCACCGCACCTCTCGGCGACCACGACGTGCTGCTGCACCCCGTGTTCTGCCGACCGTGCATGCTTCGAGAGTGCCCGATCGATCACCGCTGCATGAAAGGCGTCAGCGTGGATTCCGTTTTCCAGGCGGTCTCGCGGCACCTCGGGTCGCGGCCATGAGACCCGCTGTCTTCCTCGACCGCGACGGGACGCTCATCGAGGAAGCCGGTTACCTGGATCGCCTGGAGCGTCTGGCGTTCTATCCCTACAGCATCGACGCCGTACGACTGCTGAACCAGGCTGGACTCGCGGTCGTGATCACGACCAACCAGTCGGGCGTGGCCCGGGGCCTCGTCGAAGAATCCTTCGTCCTCGAGGCGCACGCGCACATCGCGGCGCGTCTCGCTGCCGGCGGCGCGCGCGTGGACGGGTTTTACTATTGTCCCCATCATCCCCAGGGGGCCCGGGAAGCGTACCGGCAGGTGTGCGAGTGCCGGAAGCCTGCGCCCGGAATGTTGCGGAGCGCGGCCAGGGAGCTAGGGCTGGACCTGGCTCGTTCCTACTCGGTGGGTGATCGATGGCACGACCTGGAAGCCGGGACCCCTGATGGTGGCCGGGGCATCCTGGTCCGCACAGGTTACGGTCGGATCGACGAGGCGGCTCCGCGATCCGCGGCCGCTCCAGCCGCCGTCGTGGATAATCTGATCGAGGCCGTGACGTGGATCCTGCGTCACCCGTGAGACCCGCATTCATGTTGCAACCTACCGATGGCGCCGGCCGTCTTCTCAGGCTCATCGACGACTTCGAGGGCGTCCGGGTGGCCGTGTTCGGCGACATCATCGTGGACGAGTTCATCTACGGCGAGATCGCGCGCGTGTCGCGCGAGGCGCCGGTGCTGATCCTCAACTACGATTCGACGGAGATCGTGCCCGGCGGGGCGGGGAATGCCGCCAGCAACGTGGCGGCACTCGGGGGGTCGCCCGTGTCCATCGGCGCGGTCGGCCGCGACGAGTCGGGCCGCCGCGTGCTGCAGGTGATGCGGCGGCACGTGGACGTCACGGGCGTGTTCCGGCCGCGCCGGTATCGCACACCGGCAAAGACGCGCATTCTCGCCGGCGGCGTCCATTCGGCCAAGCAACAGGTGGTCAGGATCGACAGGGCGACCTGCCCGACGCTCGAAGCAGCCGATCGTCGCGCGATCCAGGCGCACCTCGTACGGGCCGCGGCGCGCTGCGACGCGCTGCTCGTGTCGGACTACGGGACCGGGCTCGTGACGCCCGATCTCGTTCGACACGCCCGCCGCCGCTTCCACGGCCCCGGCACCCATCAGCCGCCGGTGCTGATCGATTCCCGCTACGCGCTGCTGCGATATCGGGGCATGACGGCGTGCACGCCGAACGAGTCGGAGGTCGAGCACCTTCTCGGCGTGCGCGTCGGCGACGATCCCCGGGTGCTCGAGAAGGCCGGGCGCGAGCTTCTGAAGCGCACGCGCGCTGGCGCCATCGTGATCACGCGAGGCAGCCGTGGCATGGCGATCTTCCAGCCGAGCCGCGCGACGGTGCATCTACCGATTTTCGGGAGCGATCAGATCGCCGACGTCACCGGCGCGGGAGACACCGTGATCGCCACCATGACGCTGGCGCTGGCCGCCGGCGGAACTTTCGAGGAGGCTGCCCGGCTCGCGAACTACGCGGGCGGTCTCGTCGTCATGAAACGGGGCACGGCCACGATCGGCGCCGACGAGCTGAGGAATGCGGTGGTCTCCGACGCCACGTAAGAGTGACGATCGCGACGATTGCGACGAACAGACAGGATGTCGTCGTGGCCGTCGCGATCGTCGTGGTCGTCCCCATTCGTTATCGTGATGTAGACCAGACCGGCAATAGATGGGTATTGTCATCTCGCGCGACCAGCTCGTAGACCTCGTCCGGGCCGACCGGGCAGCCGGGCGCACCATCGCCTTTGCCAACGGCTGCTTCGACCTGTTGCACGTCGGCCACACGCGCTATCTCCTGGCGGCGGCGGCGGAAGCGGACCGGCTCATGGTCGCGGTGAACGACGATGTGACGGCCGCGGAGAAGGGGCCGGGCCGGCCGATCCTCGAGGCCGCTGATCGCGCGGAGATCGTGGCCGCCATCCGCGGCGTGGACTACGTGACGATCTTCGCCGAACCGACCGTCGCGCCGCTGCTCGAGCTTTTCCGTCCGGACGTGCACTGCAAGGGCACCGACTACACTGTGGACACGGTACCGGAGCGCTCGACCGTGCTCGCGTATGGCGGCCGCATCGCGATCGTCGGCGATCCCAAGGGTCACTCCACGCGCGATCTGCTGGCCCGAATCCGCGAATGAAGATCCTGATCGTGCGCCTCGGGGCGCTCGGCGACCTCGTTCACACCATTCCGGCGGCGGCGGCCCTGCGTGCGGCCATGCCTGATGCGAGCATCGACTGGATTGTCGATGCGAAGCATCGCGAGCTGGCCGATCTCGTGACGGTGGTGGACCGTGTGCTGGCGCTCGAAGGGCCGACGCCCCGAGCGTGGATCGCTGCGGTCCGACAGCTGCGGACTGCAGGCTACGATGCGGCGCTCGACTTTCAGGGACTGATGAAGTCGGCCGTCCTCGCGCGGGCGTCCGGGGCTCGACGCGTCGCGGGGTTCTCGATCTGGCACCTTCGGGAGAAGACCGCTCGACCGTTCTACTCCGAGACCGACAATGCGGTGAGCGGCGAGGAACACGTCCTGCGGAAGAACCTGTCGCTGCTGCGCGTGCTGGGCATCGAAGCGACCTCGGTGCAGTTCCCGCTCGAGCGCACGTCGTCCTCCGCTGTCGCCACAGTTCGTGGCGCTGTCGGCCCCGGCGACTTTGCGCTCATCAATCCGGGCGCCGCCTGGCCGAACAAGCGCTGGCCGGCCGACCGCTTCGGCGAGCTGGCGGCATTCCTTCGCGAGATCCGCGACATGAGGTCGGTGGTGTTGTGGGGACCGGGCGAACAGGAGCTCGCGAGGGGCGTCGTGTCCGCTTCGTCTGGTGCGGCAATCGTGGCACCGCCGACCCGGCTCAGCGACATCCTCGAGCTGGCGCGCGAGGCGTCGCTGATGGTGTCGGGCGACACGGGTCCATTGCACCTGGCCGCGGCCGTGCAGACGCCGATCGTCGCCATCATGGGGCCCTCCAACCCGCACCGGAACGGGCCGTGGGCGGCGGATGATGTGACGGTGTCGAGGTTCGAGTCCTGCGGGTGCCACTACGAGCGGCGATGCCATCACCCGACGTGGTGCCTTGCCGACGTGAGCGTGTCCGAGGTGTCCGCGGCGGTTCAGCGGCGGCTCGGGACGCGGGTCGCGGATTCCCGTGGCTCGATCATCGGCGACCAGCAGCGGCGTCGAGCGGACGCACCGGGCGCGAACGGCAAATGAGCGACGCCCGGCAACCGTTTGCGCGGTACCGAGTGCGCCTGGGCTTCCTATCCGCCGTGCTCGCGCTCTGGCTCGCGGAACCCACGCCGCGCAGCCTTGCCGCCGGCGCGATCGTGGCTGTTCTGGGAGAAGCGATCCGGATCTGGGCGGCGGGGCACCTGGAGAAGGGCCGGGAAGTGACCGTCTCGGGCCCGTACCGATTCACGCGACATCCGCTGTATCTCGGGTCGGCGATCATCGGCGTCGGTTTCGCGGTGGCCGCGAACCGTTTCGCGGTGTGGCTGTTGATCGGGCTCTATCTCGCCGCGACGATCACCTCCGCGATCCGGAGCGAGGAGCGCCACCTGACCGACAAGTTCGGCAGCGTCTATCCCGAGTACCGAGACGGACGGGCGACCGCGGTTGGCCGTCGCTTCAGCCTCGCGCGCGCGACGGCGAATCGCGAGTATCGGGCTGTCGGCGGGCTGGTCGCGGTGCTTGCGCTGCTCGGTTGGAAGGCTCTATAATCGGATTCTTTGGGTAGCGCCCGCGCGCGTCGCCGTGAAGCCGCCTTGTCAGAGTCCGCGCAGCGTAGACAGAGTCGCGGCAGGCGGGCTTGCCCGCCGAAGCCGCGAGAGGGCGTAAAGCAAAAGTAGGCGAGCGGCGAAGGCGGAGCTTGCCGCGCCGAAGCCGCGAGAGCGCGTAAAGTAAAAGTAGGCGAGCGGCGCAGGCGGGCGGTTAGCTCAGTGGTAGAGTACCGGTCTTACACACCGGCTGTCACAGGTTCGAATCCTGTACCGCCCATTAAGAAGAAATGCTGAATGACGAATGCTGAATGCTGAATGTAATGCTGAAGGCTGAATGGGCGGATGAGCGTCCGCACCCAGCACTGAACATTCAGCATTCAACACTAATTCAGCATTCAGCACTCAGCATTCAGCACTCAGCATTCAGCCTTGTCAGCGTCAGTTCCTTGGGGTCGTAGTTCAGTTGGTTAGAACGCCGGCCTGTCACGCCGGAGGCCGCGGGTTCGAGTCCCGTCGACCCCGCCAACTACAGCAATCAGTGAAGTAAGGAGTTCCCGTTTGTGGCGGGAGCCTGCTTGCGAACAGGCCGGAACACGAGTGCTGAATGTGGAATGCTGAATGCTGCTGAGGATCATTCAGCCCTCAGCATTCGACATTCAGCATTCATTGAGCCGCGCAGGTTTGCAAGCGGTCGGCCCGCCGCCGTCTCCTCGTCACCTGAGGAGATTTCGAAGTGAGACCCGAACCTTCATTTTGAAAGCCTCGTATCCGCACCGACCTCCACGTCGCGCGCGTCCCCAGCCCGTAAGTCCCTTAGGAGAGCAAGTTCAGACGGATCCCTCCACCTGCGGCGCCTTGGCGCCTCCCTTGCCTTTATGGCCACTTGTGTCTTCCGAAACACCAACAACGGTCTTGCCATGGAGGAGTTGCCATGAAAGTTTCAGCCATCATCGTCGCGTTCGCAGGTGCGCTCTTGCTTGCCGCCGCCAGTGTGTCCGCACAAGGCGTCACTGACGCCCAGATTGCGTCGATCGTCTTGACGGCCAACCAGGTCGACATCGATGCAGGCAAGCTCGCGACCTCCCGGTCGACAAGCGACGAGGTCAAGGCGTTTGCGCGGCTGATGGTCACCGACCACACCGGCGTGAACAAGGCCGCGACTGACCTCGCGGGCAAGCTCGACGTTACGCCGCAGGACAACCCGACCAGCCAAAGCCTGCAGGCCGACGGCGACAAGAACCTTGCTCATCTGAAGACCCTCACGGGGGCTGCGTTCGACAAGGCGTACATCGATCGTGAAGTCGCCTATCACCAGCAGGTGATCGACGCGCTCGACAAGACCTTGATTCCCGGGGCCACGAACGAGGAGCTGAAGGCGCTGCTGGTGAAAGTGCGGCCGGCGTTTGTCGCACATCTCGAGCACGCCAAGCGCCTGCAGGCGTCGGCGTCCAGGAGCTGACCATGCGTCTCGCTTCGTTGTGCGCCCTGATGGCGTTGATCGTGTGTGTCATCGGCCTGGCCGCGAGCGAACGGCCCGAACCGAAGACGCACACGGTCACGATGGAGGACATGCGTTTTCAGCCCGACGTGCTGACGGTCGCACGCGGGGACACGATCGTGTGGGTCAACAAGGATCTGGTTCCCCACACGGCCACCTCGGAAGCCGGCGGCTTTGATTCCCAGATGATTGAAGCCGGGAAGTCCTGGACATATACCGTTCGCAAGAAAGGCGACCTCGCTTACATCTGTATCTACCATCCGACGATGAAGGCCATGTTGCGCGTGCAGTAGTCGCACGTCACCACTCTGTCAGCTTGGCAGAAGCTGGCGAAAAGTGGCATGCTCCGGCAACCTGACGCTGGCGTGGAACAACGCGTCTTCCACATCGGTTGCGGCGACCGCGCAGGTCCGTGACCTGCGCGGCCGTCACGCTCCAGGCGTGTTTTACCTGTGTCGTGTCACGCCCGCTCACGGTTGCTTCCGCATACCACTTCCCGCTGATCGCTGACCCGAATCTGACAGAGCAGTGACGTGGCACGCCGCAAGTGACAAGCTGCACGTCGCACATCGCACGGGCACTGGCACGGCCGAGTGTGTGAGTTTCCTGTCAACTCTCCCATAGGGCGAGCGCGTTCGGGATGAAGTCCACGATCAGGTTCGCGTGGGGATCCCACAAGATCAAGTCACGGTCGATGAACCGATACTCGAGCCCTGCAGGGAGAGGCGGAAGCAGCTGAAGTAGTTGCGGGGGCATCGACGTCAGAGCAGCGCCATCAGGGTATGAAGCGTTGATGGAGGGTCGGCCGATGGGTGGCGCGTCCGCTTCTGTGATGCTGGCAAGGAACTGTCGTGGGCTTATGCCGTGAAGCGGGTCGCGGATGCGGCTGCGAAACGTCTCGGCGACTTCACCGAAAAAATATCCCCTTGCCGGGCCTCGAATCGCGCGGACAGCAGCGCGCCGTGATGCGCGTCGACAACGCGACGGATGGTCGCCAGGTCATCGGACACGGCCGCGGCCGGTAGTGTCGCATCAAGACGTCGGCGCACTCCGTCGTAGTTCTGCAGTCGACGCTGAAATTCGCTCACGACGTCGGCGTCGTCGCTGGACTCCAGACGAGGAAACGCACTCTGGTTGTCCTGGTCGCTGAAGGCGCGACCGTATGCTGAGAGATTGGCGACAGAGTGTGGAGGCTGCCAGCGCCGCTCCGGCAACCCACAGTCTCATGCAAGCGCTAGGTGTCATTGAACAACTCCTGACCGGGACGTCCGAGTTCGAGAATGCCACGACGGCCGGTGAAGCGTTCGCACCGACTCGGACCGCCCGGCCTCGGTAGCACCGGGATCACAACCCCGCGGTCATTCACCGTTGAATGAGCAACTTACACGCCGGCGACCATATGACACTTGTGCGTTCGGCCGCCCACTCGACGCCCCAACAAAGTTCAGACTGAAAGCAGGGGTTTCAAAGCGAAAGGGCTCTCGCTTGATCTGGATCACCTGGAGGGCCCGGCATGCGACGTGTGCCTTGCCCTGCATCATGGATAACCGTATTCAAGGCAGTGTTCGTCTTCGACCGCGTGTTCGAGAAATACGGTCAATCGAAAGCCCCGTCAGATTCACCGCCGCTCCGGTCATCGTGAGTATGATTAGTCCGGCATGCCGCTCGAAACGAGACTTTCGTACGCGTTGTGGAGCTGCACAACGGCCGCAATTCCGGGTTCGGGTTCCAATCTGAGCGGCGTCGAGCTCGAGCTGCCGTGGCGTTCTACCAGTGCAATCGCGCCAAGAAGGCGCTTCATGTCGATACTCGAACTTGGAACCTTTGTGCTGCTTCCATAGTACGCTCGCTGAGCCCAACGCCACGCTCCCAGCGTTTGATCGCGTGTGATACGAGCGCATCGGCCGTGTGCCGGCAGGCTATCATCACCCTTCGAGGGGAGTGACGCCTTTGTTGACATCGAAACAGGCTGCGATGATTGGCTCCTGCTTCGTCCCGTTTCTCGCGGCGACGGCCATGCCGATGGCGGCTCAGCCCGACATCTTCGACCGGGTCCAGCATGGGCACGCGCCGTCGGAGGGGGGCGTGAAGATCCACTACGCCTCGCTCGGCGAGGGACCGCTCGTCGTGATGATCCACGGGTTCCCCGATTTCTGGTACTCCTGGCGCCATCAGATGGAGGCGCTCTCGCGGCGGTTTCAGGTCGTCGCGATCGATCAGCGCGGGTACAACCTGAGCGACAAGCCTGCCGGCGTCGAGAGCTACGACATGCGTCTCCTGGTGGCGGATGTGGCGGCGGTGATCCGCCATCTCGGGCGCGACAGGGCCACGATTGTCGGACACGATTGGGGCGGCATTGTCGCATGGCAGTTCGCGATGAACCTGCCGCAGATGACGGAGAATCTGGTCATCCTGAACCTGCCGCATCCCAACGGGCTCCTGCGCGAGCTTCGGTCGAACAAGGAGCAGATTGCCAACAGCGAGTACGCGCGGAACTTCCAGCGAAAAACTTCGACCGATCCGACCGTGTTCTTCGGCGGACCGATGACACCTCAGACCCTCTCCTCGTGGGTGAAGGATCCCGAGGCACGGAAGCGCTACGTCGAGGCGTTCGAGCGCTCGGACTTCGAGGCGATGCTGAACTACTACAGGCGCAATTACCCGCGGGAATCGGGAGACGCGTTGGTGCCCCCGCCCACACCCCTGCCGAAGGTGAAAGCGCCGGTCCTGATGTTCCACGGCCTCGACGATCACGCGCTGCACGCAGACGGCCTCTCCGGAACCTGGAACTGGCTCGAAAAGGATCTCACGCTGGTCACGATACCGGGCGCGGGACATTTCGTGCAGCAGGACGCGGCGGAACTGGTCACAGCGACCATGGAATCGTGGCTGTCGATGCGCGAGCGTCGCTGAGCGATCTCCGGTAAGCGGGCGCAATCTGGAATCGCGCCCGCGCAACGTTTCCGTTGCCCGCATGTCGGCGCTCGAAGAACGGCTGCCGGCGGCTACACCGGGGTCCTGCGCCCCCCGCGCCGATGCTCGAGCCAGTATGCGTACAGGCGCGGCAGATACTCGCGCAGAACGGGGATGGCGATGCCCGATCCCTCGAGGTGCGTCAGCGTATTCGAGCTGTCGAACTTTGCGTGGTGATTGAAGTAGACGACGGCCTCGGACGGCACGCGAATCCATCGG
>DASTBU010000168.1:0-44662 GCA_035711845.1 Vicinamibacterales bacterium | reverse complement strand
GGGAGATAGCGGTTGTCGCGCTCGACGGTCAACGCCGCGGTGAAGGACGGCGGCAGGCTGCGAACCCGCTCCACGTAGCCGAGGCCGCCGACGACCGGAATCCTGCTCAGGATGCCTGGGGACATTCGGCAATTGTACAGGAGGGGGTTCACAGGTTCAGGGGTTCAGGGTTCAAGGGTCCGGGGTTCAGGGGTTCAAGAGGTTCAACTGTTCCAGGATCCGAATTCCACATGTTCTAGGATCCAGCTCGACGCCAGAACCCTTGAACTCCAGAACTCTTGAACCCCGGAACCTTGAACCCTGAACCCTTGAACCCTGAACCCCCGTCGCTTCACACTCTCCCCATGCCGGATCCTCTTCTCTCCGCACTGTCCGCGCGGCTCCAGACCGCGCGTCGCATCACCGTGCTGACGGGCGCGGGCGTGTCCCGCGCGAGCGGCGTTCCCACGTTCAGAGGCACCGACGGGCTCTGGAAGTCCTTTCGGGCCGAGGATCTCGCCACGCGCGATGCCTTCGAGCGCAATCCCCGGCTCGTCTGGCAGTGGTACGAGTGGCGCCGCGGGCTCATCGCCTCCTGTGAGCCGAACGCGGCGCACCATGCGCTGGCTCGATGGACGAACAACCGGCAGGTCACGCTGATTACCCAGAATGTGGACGGCCTTCACGAGCGGGCTGGCTCGCGGGATCTGATTCGTTTTCACGGATCGATCTGGCATCTCCGCTGCGCGCGCGGCTGCGCGCAAGGGTCAGCGGCCTGGGAGGACAGAAGGGTTGCGCTGCCGAAACTGCCGCCGAAGTGTCCGTACTGCGACAGTCTCGCGCGCCCCGCAGTGGTCTGGTTCGGGGAAACGATCGATGCCACCGTCTTCGAGCGCTGCGCCCGGGCGACAGATTGCGACGCGTTCCTGTCGATCGGGACCTCGTCGCTGGTCTATCCGGCAGCAGGGCTGGTACAGGCGGCGAAGGCGCGCGGGGCACTCACGGTCGAGATCAATCCTGAAACGACCAGCGCTGGCGCCAGCCTGGACATCGCCATACCCCTGGCGGCAGAACAGGCGCTCCCGCAGATCGAGATTTGATCTGGTTGGACCTTCGGGAGCGCGACGGCCTGCTTCAGATAGTCGTGGGCGCCTGGGCCTATGGCGTGCAGAGGCCCGGCACGTGATAGGTCAGTGCGAACGGCATCGAGTACAGCCCCTCGCGATGCGCGTATTGTTTGCCCTTCGGCGGTTTCACGAGAATCGACAGCGCCGCTTCCTCCGCTTCCCCGGCGCTGAACGTCCAGGTGCACTCGTCTTGGCGGACAACGGAGGCCACACGTGCGCCGCCGTCAAGTGGGATGTTCGGATTGAAGTCGAAGCGCCAGAATCCTGGAGCCGTCTCGGGCCGTGATGGTCATGTTGAGGCGCGCCTTTGACGAGGTCGCCGACCGATCCGGGCGACTCAGACCTTCGGCAGCGTGACCTCGAGCTGCTTCAGGTACTTCCCCTGCTTGTCGCCGTACGAGACCTCGCACGGCTCGTCGCTCTGGAAGAAGAGGACCTGCGCGATGCCTTCGTTCGCGTAGATCTTGGCCGGCAAAGGCGTCGTATTGGAGATTTCCAGCGTGGCCGTGCCCTCCCACTCGGGCTCGAACGGCGTGACGTTGACGATGATGCCGCAGCGGGCATAGGTGGATTTTCCGAGGCAGACCGTGAGGACGTCGCGCGGGATCCGGAAGTACTCCACGGTCCGCGCCAGCGCGAACGAATTCGGTGGAACGATGCAGGTGCCGGCTTTGATGTCGACGAACGAACGCGGATCGAAGTTCTTGGGATCGATCAGCGCGTTGTTGACGTTCGTGAAGACCTTGAACTCGTCGGCGACCCGGACGTCGTAGCCGTAGGACGACAGGCCGTAAGACACGACCCCGCTTCGCACCTGGCGATCCTCGAAGGGCTCGATCATCCCGTGCTCGCGCGCCATCTTCTTGATCCACCTGTCGGACTTGATTGCCATGTATCTCCAGTTCCCGTCACGCGCCCCCGGTCAGCGTCGAAACAGCGTCATGATCAGCGTGAGCATGATGCTCAGAACGAGCCCCGTGGCGAGCGGGAAATAGAACGTCGTATTGCCACGGCGAAAGGAGAAATCCCCTGGCAGCCGTCCGAGCGGCAGGCCGAGCATGACCAGCGCGCCGATCCCGGCGATGAGCAGGCCGGCGACGACCAGGAGCTTTCCCATCCCTGTTTCAGCGTGCGAAGTCCACGCCCCTGAAGAAGTAGCCCACCTCGAACGCCGCCGTGTCGGGGGCATCGGACCCGTGGGTCGCGTTGCGCTCGATGGAGGTCCCGAATTCCTTCCGCAGCGTGCCCGCATCGGCCCTGGCCGGATCGGTCGCGCCCATCAGGGCTCGCCACTTCGCGATCGCACCGTCCGACTCCAGCGCCATGATGACGGCGGGCCCCGACGACATGAACCTGGTGAGGCTGCCGAAGAAGGCCCGTTCCCGGTGAACCGCGTAGAAACCCTCCGCATCCTCCGGTGTGAGGTGTACCATGCGCATGGCACGAATCTGGAATCCCGATTGCTCGATGCGCTGAATGATCTGTCCGGTATGCTTCGCCTGGACGGCGTCCGGCTTGATGATGGCCAATGTCCGTTCCATATCCGGCGAATTATGTCACAGGCGTCGGTCCACAGACGAGCCGCGTCGGGCAGTTCCGAGTCAATCAGACGCTCGATAACTGGAGGGATTCATGTCAGGCGATCGCAGGCCCGGAGCGACGGATCAGACAAGCGACGCCGAAGACCACATCGGCGCCGTCGAGGGCGACCGGCCGACCGATCGGCCCAACCAGGGCAACCGGAACGCGCCGGCGCTCGACGAGAACGGTCTTCCGAACGACCCCATTGCCATCTGCGAGGACGTGATCGGAGCGAACGTGGACGGGACCGGGGGCGGGTGATGCATGTATAGACTCGGGGCTCGGGGCTCGGGACTCGGGGGCTCGGGACTCGGGGGCTGCCTGGGCCGCCCGGGACGCGTCAGCGTCCCGGAGCGGGTGTCGTGGATGGTTCCTTCAGGTGTTTCGCGTACCAGTCCAGGTATCGTTGCAGCCGGTCCACGCGGTAGCTCGGAATCGAGATCCCATGAAACTGGTTGGGGTAGATGACGAGCCGGGTGTCCACACCCACGCTCCGCAGGGCCTGGTACATCTGCTCGCTTCCCGCCAGCGGTACGTTGAAGTCCTTCTCTCCGACGAGGAACAAGGTGGGGGTTCTGATGCGATCGGCCTTGAAGAACGGATAGGAGATTTTCACCCAGAGGTCCTGGCTCTTCCAGGGCGGCCCGAGCTCGTTGTCGTACTGGGTGATGTACTGGTCGCTCCCGTACATCGTGAGCTGGTTGGAGCTGCCGGCGCCGCTCGTCGCCGCCTTGAACCGTGAATCGGTCGCGATCGTGTAGTTCGTCAGGATCCCGCCGTAGCTCCACCCGCCAATCCCGAGCCTGTCGGGATCCGCGACACCAACCTTGATTGCCTGATCGACGGCGCCAATCAGGTCCACGACCTCCTTGTTGCCCCAGTCCGCGTAGATGGCCTTCTGATAGGCGGCCCCCCGGCCGTTGCTGCCTCGATAGTTGACGGCGAGCACCGCATATCCGTTGGCAGCGAAGAGCTCCCGTTCGAAGTTGAAGGAGTGCTGCTCCTGGCCGTTGGGGCCGCCGTGGATTCGCAGGAGCAGCGGGTACCGCTGCCCCGCCGCGTAGGTGGGCGGCTTGGTGAGAATGCTGTGAACTTCGGTCCCGTCGCGGCTGGTCGAGGTGAAGTCCTCGGTGATGCCGAGCAGCACATCCTGCAGCCATTTGTTGTGCTGCGTGAGCCGGCGAAGCCTGCCGCTCTCGAGCGCGTGGACCTCGGGCAGCTCGGTCGCCGTCGACGCCAGCACAGCGAGGTTGCCGTCGGAGCCAACCGATGGGTTGGTCACGACCCCCCGGCCGTCGATGAGCCGCTCCACACGTCCGCCAGCCGCCGGAACCCGTGCGAGGTACTGCGCACGATCGTCTGTCACGACGAACGACAACGTATCGTTCGACATCCAGGTCGCACTGCTAATAGGGCGATCGAGTGCGTCGGTGAGCGTGCGAGGCTCTCCGCCCTCCGATGGAATCACCGCGAGCCGCGCCTGCACGTAGGCGCTGTACCTGACCTCGTCGCCGGCCTGATACGCGATCTGCTTCCCATCGGGACTCCAGCTGATCCGCCCTCTCTCGCCGGCGGTGGTGGAGGTCAGCCGCCGTGGCGTCGCGTCCGCGCGGGACTCGACCACGAAAAGGTCCCAGTTCGGCATCTTGTCGATGTCTCCGTCACCGTGACGGCGGATGAAGGCGATCCGTGTCCCGTCGGGAGACCACGCGGGATCCGTTTCGTCGAACGGTCCAGACGTGAGGGGCTCGGCTTTCCGCGCCTCGATGTCGAACAGGTAGAGGTGCGAGCGCTCGCCACGAAGGAAGCCCTCGCGGTCCGCCTTGAAGCGGTACCGATCGACCACGATGGGCTTCGGCGTCTTCTCCGGGCCCTCCTTGGCTTTCTCGCGGGCTTCTTCCGCGGCCGCCACCGCCGGATCCGGATCCTCCACCACGAGGAGGAGCCGGCGGCTGTCGGGCGACCAGGCGTAGTCGGAGACCCCGCCCTTCACCTCGGTCAGCCGCACGGCCTCGCCGCCCGCCCGATTGAGAATCCACACCTGCGAGCCCTTGGACCCCTGTCGCGAGGAGGTGAACGCGAGGCTCTTGCCATCCGGGCTCCAGCGCGGACGTGACTCGCTGTCGGGGCTGAACGTCAGCTGGACCTGCTGGCTGCCGTCCCAGCGCACCATCCAGACGTCGGTGTCGTTCTTGTCGGTTTCGCGGATCGCCCGTGTCACCGTGTACGCGACCCACTCGCCGTCGGGCGATCGCTGTGGATCGTTGACGTCACGGACGTTGAACAGGTCGTCGACCGCGAGCGGGCGCTTGCCTTGTGCGTCCACCGCGAGGGAGGACAGGAGCAGGACGGCGGCGAGGAGAGCGAGTTTGCGAGGCATAAGCAATGCTGAATGTTGAATGCTGAGTGCTGAATGAATGCTGAGTGCTGAATGGTGGCTGAATGTTGAATCATTCAGCATTCAGCATTCAACATTCAGCACTACTTGAGCGCCTCCATAACCTCGGCGAGGGCCTCCGGGCCGGGCCGGACGCGCGAAAGGGGCAGCGTCGCGAGCGGCTCGTCCACGAGGTTCAGGAGGGTGACGAAATCATCCCTGTCCGGCTCGATGTAGAGCACGCCGGTGGCGAACTCCCCGCGCCGCGCCGTCTCGTGCAGAAGACGCATGGCGGCAAGTTTGTCGGTCGGATCGTAATCCTCCGCCACCTTCTTCAGGTACAGCATCGACCCGTCGTGGAGCTCGACCTGCGTGGTGGTCCCTGGATCGTACTCGATGCTGATGTCCTCGAAGAACGGCACGAAGCTGACCTCGCCAAGCGGCTCGTCGTGATCCTTGGCGTAGGCATAGCTCTTGGTCGACCCTTCGTGGTCGTTGAACGTCACACAGGGCGACACCACGTCGATCATGCAGGTTCCCCGATGGCTCAGCGACGCCTTGAGAATCGACAGCAGCTGCTTCTTGTCGCCAGAGAACGACCGCGCGACGAACGATGCGCCGAGCTGAATGGCCAGCGCGCACGTATCGATGGGCTGCAGATCGTTGGCGATGCCATTCTTCGCTTTGGAGCCCAGATCGGCGGTTGGCGAGAACTGACCCTTGGTGAGGCCGTAGCAGCCGTTGTCCTCGATGATGTAGATGATGGGAAGGTTCCGCCGCATCAGGTGGACGAACTGCCCGATCCCGATCGCGCCGGTGTCCCCGTCACCGCTGACGCCAATGGCGATCAGCTTCCGGTTCGCCAGCATGGCGCCAGTGCCTATCGACGGCATCCGCCCGTGCACCGCGTTGAACCCGTGCGCCGCGCCCAGGAAATACGCCGGACTCTTGCTCGAGCACCCGATGCCCGACAGCTTGACGACCTGCCGCGGATCCACACCCATCTCGAAGAAGGCGTCGATGATGCGCTCCGAGATCGCATTGTGACCGCAGCCGGCGCAGAGCGTCGTCTTCCCGCCGCGATAGGGCTGCATCTCGAGACCGATGCGGTTGGTCTTCTTCGGAGGCTGAGGGGTTGTGGTGGTGGTCATTGGTCCTCTTTTATTCCTGCTCGGCTGGCAGGCCGGCGCCTCGCGTCAGCCGCGGGCCCTATTCGCCTCCCGCGTGCATGCCCGCGGTCACGGCATCTCTTGTCACCGACTCGCGCGTCTTCCGGCCCTCCTGAATCAGGATCTCGTCGGTGATCGAACGGGCATCGATGGGAAGGCCGTTGTAGTGGAGCACGCTGCGAAGCTTCTGAATCCGCTCCACCGGGAACTCCAGCCGCATCAAGCCGAGCATCTGGGCGTCCCGGTTCTGCTCCACGACGTAGATGCGCTGGTAGCGATCCAGGAAGTCCGCCAGTTCCTGCGTGAACGGATAGGCGCGCAGCCGCAAGTAGCCGGCCTTGATGCCGGCTTCCTTGTCCATCTGGTCGCGGCTTTCGTCGATCGCCCAGTGGCTGGTGCCGTACCCGATGATGCCGATGTCGGAGCCCTCGGCATCGTCAACCACCGGCTTCGGCACGTGCTGGCGGGCGGTATCGAACTTCCGGGCGATCCGATCCAGGTTGTTGACGTAGTCGTCGGGCCGCTCGCTGTACTGGCCCCGCTCGTTGTGCCCCGAGCCGCGCGTGAAGTAGGCGGGCAGCCCGTCACCGGGGATGGTGCGATACGGGATGCCGTCCCCGTCCACGTCCTTGTAGCGTCCCCACTCCCCCAGCCGCTTCAACGTCTCTTCGTCGAGCACCTTGCCGCGATCCAGCGGGCGCTCGGGATAAGCGAACGTCTTCGACATCCACGTGTTCATGCCGAGATCCAGGTCGCTCATCACGAAAACGAGAGTCTGGAAGCGCTCGGCGAGGTCGAACGCGTCCATCGACATCGTGTAGCACTCCTCGACCGAGGCGGGTATGAGCAGAATCTGCTTCGTGTCGCCATGCGATAAGAACGCCGTCGAGATGATGTCCTGCTGGGCCGTCCTGGTCGGGAGCCCGGTCGAGGGCCCGACGCGCTGGATGTCGAACACCACGCCGGGCACTTCCGCGTAATAGGCCAGGCCCGCGAATTCGCCCATCAGCGAGATGCCGGGCCCCGCCGTGGACGTCATGGCCCGGGCTCCGGCCCACCCTGCGCCAATCACCATGCCGATCGAGGCAATCTCGTCTTCGGCCTGCACGATCGCGAACGTGGCCTTGCCCGTCTCCTTGTCCAGCCTGTACTTGCGCATGTACCCGATCAGCGTCTCCGGGAGCGACGACGAAGGCGTGATGGGATACCAGGCGACGACCGTCACCCCGGCCATCATGCAGCCGAGCGCGGCGGCGGCGTTCCCCTCGACGAGGATCATGTCCGACGTCTTGTTCATCGGCTCGATCCAGTAGGGGTCCTGCTTGTGAAGGTTCTGTTCCGCGTATGCGAACCCCGCCTGGAGCGCGCCGAGGTTGAGCTCGATCGCCTTGAGCTTCTTCCCCAGCTGCTTCCGCAGCGCGTGCTCCATCTGTGCGAGCTCGATGTTCAGCAGCCTCGACAGCACGCCGTCATAGATCATGTTCTTGACGAGGCGCCGCAGCTTGGCATCCTTGCACACCTCGGCAACGATCCTGTCGAACGGTACCGGATAGAAGACGAGGTCGCTCCGCAGCGCGCTGAGCTTCAGGGGCTCGTCGTACAGCACGGCCGCGCCGGACTCGAGCGACAGGACATCCTCTTTCGCCGTCTCCACGTTCATCGCGACCAGGAAGTCGATTTCCTTCTTCCTGCCGATGTACCCGTCCTTGTTGGCCCGTATGGTGTACCAGGTCGGGAGGCCGGCGATGTTCGACGGGAACATGTTCTTGCCCGACACGGGCACGCCGCTCTGAAAGATGGACCGGAGCAGAACCAGGTTGGCCGTCTGGCTGCCGGAGCCGTTGACCGTGGCGACCTGAATGCTGAAGTCGTTGACTACCCGATGGCCGACAGATGAGACGGCGGCCTCCTGGACCGCGAGATCGCTCGAAGACATGGGTGTCCTTCCGCGGCGAAGCAGCTGAATTCTCTGGAAAACGTGAAGCTACACGGAATTATAGCGCCATCCGCCGTCGTCAACGCCCGAGTGCCGTCTGCACCGCTTCGCCGATGTCGGCCGGGCTCTTCACCACGTGCACGCCGGCGTGGCTGAGTGCGACCATCTTCTCGGCCGCCGTGCCTTTGCCGCCGGCAATGATCGCCCCCGCGTGACCCATGCGACGCCCCGGGGGCGCCGTCTGCCCGGCGATGAAACCGATGACGGGCTTGCGGAAGTGAGCCTTGATGTAGGACGCCGCTTCCTCCTCAGCCGTTCCGCCGATCTCGCCGATCATCACGACCGCCTCGGTCGCATCATCGGCGGCAAAGAGCGACAGCGCGTCGATGAAGCTCGTGCCGATGAGCGGGTCGCCCCCGATCCCGATGCACGTTGTCTGGCCCAGGCCGCGCAGCGTGAGTTGGTGGATCGCTTCGTAGGTGAGCGTGCCGCTCTTGGAGACGATGCCGACGCGCCCTTCCTGGCAGATATGCCCCGGAATGATCCCCGCCTTGGCCTGGCCCGCGGTGATGATTCCCGGGCAATTCGGCCCGATGAGCCGCGTTTTCGACTGCCGCACGATCATCAGCGCGCGCATCATGTCGAGCGTCGGAATGCCCTCGGTGATGCAGACGGCCAGCCGGAGGCCGGCGTCGGTCGCTTCGAGGATGGCGTCGGCGGCGAAGGCCGGCGGCACGAAAATCACCGTGGCGTCGGCGCCCGTCTTCCTGACAGCTTCGTCGACCGTGTTGAACACCGGCCAGCCTTCGTGTGTCGTACCCCCTTTGCCCGGGGTCACCCCGCCGACAACCGTCGTGCCGTAGGCGGCCGCCTGTTTGGCGTGGAATGTGCCCTCACGCCCGGTGAGGCCCTGGACGATGAGGCGGGTGTTCCTGTCGATGAGTACTGACATGTGGGTGTCCGGATAGGAAGCTACAGGGCGAGCGCCACGACCTGCTCGGCTGCTTCGCTCATGGTGTCGGCTGTGGTGAAGTTGAGGCCGCTCTCGCGAAGCATCTGCTTGCCCTTCTCGACGTTCGTGCCCTCCATCCGGATGACGATGGGCACGGGCACCCCCAGCTCCTTGACCGCGGCGATGACGCCCTCGGCGAGCACGTCGCAGCGGAGGATACCGCCGAAGATGTTGATCAGCACCGCCTTGACGCTCGAATCCGACGTCAGGATCTTGAAGGCGTTCCGGATTTGCTCCGCGTTGGCGCCGCCGCCGACATCGAGGAAGTTCGCAGGTTCCCCGCCTGCGAGCTTGATGATGTCCATCGTCGCCATCGCGAGGCCTGCGCCATTCACCATGCACCCGATGGTTCCATCGAGCTTGATGTAGTTGAGCGAGTATTTCGAGGCCTCGACCTCGAGCGGTGCCTCCTCTGCGGTGTCCCTCAACTCCTTGATTACCGGGTGGCGGTACAGCGCATTGTCGTCGAAGTTCATCTTCGCGTCGAGCGCGAGCAGATTCCCCTCCTTGGTGACGATCAGGGGGTTGATCTCGATCAGCGACGCATCGGTATCGATGAACGTGTCGTAGACCGCCTTCACCATGCGGACGGCCTGCTGGATCTGATCGCCTTCCAGATCCAGGGCGAAGGCGAGCTTGCGGGTCTGGAAGGGGGCCAGGCCGGCGCCGGGATGGACGTACTCCTTGAAGATGCGCTCAGGGGTCTTGTCGGCCACCTTCTCGATCTCGACGCCGCCGTCCGGGCTCACCATCAGAACCGGCTTTTCCGTCGATCGATCCAACACCATCCCGAGGTACAACTCGCGCTCGATGCCGAGGCCTTGCTCCACGAGCACGCGCCGAACGGTCTGGCCGTCGGGTCCGGTCTGATACGTAACCAGGCGCATGCCGAGCATCGCGTCGGCCGCGCGCTCTGCTTCGTCAGGGTTCCCGACGACCTTGACGCCGCCCCCCTTGCCGCGTCCGCCGGCGTGAATCTGCGCTTTGACAACGACGGTGCCGCCACCGAGACGCTCGGCGACCGCTCGCGCGTCTCCGGCCTTGAACACGACCTCGCCCTTCGGCACCGGCACGCCGTGGCGAGCGAGGATCTCCTTCGCTTGATATTCGTGGATTTTCATCGTATGGACCGCGTGCCGGCGGGACGCTTACGGCGCGACCGACTGGTGGCACAAACCTCCTCATCATGTGCCAAAGGTCGGCAGAGGATCAAGGATCAGTCGTCAATCGCTTGCGCGCACGGAGCGGCGCGGTTGCACGCGGAGAAAGGCAGCAAGTACAATTCACAGGATCCCCGGAGCCCACACCCAACATGCCATCGAATCTGCGTCGAGTGTTCTCGTCCGCCGTTGGTACGAAACTGCTGATCGGACTCACGGGGCTGGCGCTGTTCGTGTACCTGATCACGCATCTTGCTGGCAACGCCATCATCTTCTTCGGTCAGGACGCATTCAATGGGTACGCCCACGCACTGATTTCCAACCCGCTCATCATCGTCATCGAGATCGGGCTGCTGCTGGTGTTCCTGATCCACATCTACAAGACAGTCACGATGTGGATCGCGAACCAGGCAGCGCGGCCCGTGCGCTACGCACAGAAAGAGCGGGCCGGACACACGAGCCGGAAGAGCCTGGCATCGTCGACCATGATTGGCACGGGGCTGCTGACGCTGCTCTTCGTGCTCATCCATGTCAAGCAGTTCAAGTACGGGACGTTCTATCTCGTTCAGGGGCCCGAGGAGGTGCGCGATCTCTATCGAACCGAGATCGAAGTGTTCACGCAGCCGATCTGGGTGGCGTTCTACGTCATCGGTACGCTGGTCGTCGGGCTCCACCTCAGGCACGGAATCGCCAGTGGCTTCCAATCGCTGGGCCTGGATCATCCGCGGTATACGCGGCGGCTCGTGACCTGGAGCCTCATCGGCGCGATCGTCATCGCCGGCGGGCTCGCGAGCATCCCGGTGTGGGTGTATCTGATGAAATAAGGTTCAAGGGTTCAAGGTTCAGAGGGTTCAAGGTTCAGAGGGTTCAAGGTTCGTTGGGCCCGTGACATCCACCTGTCGTCTGTTCATTCAGCATTCAGCGTTCACCATTCAGCATTCCCATGCCTCTCGACTCCAAAGCTCCTGGCGGGCCGCTGGCGGACAAGTGGGACCGGCATCGGTTCGATTCGAAGCTGGTCAATCCCGCCAACCGGCGGAAGTACACGGTCATCATCGTCGGCACGGGGCTGGCGGGGGCGTCGGCAGCCTCCTCGCTCGGGGAACTGGGCTACAACGTCCTGAGCTTCTGCATCCAGGACAGCCCCCGGCGCGCCCACAGCATTGCCGCCCAGGGGGGGATCAACGCCGCGAAGAACTACCAGAACGACGGGGACAGCATCCAGCGGTTGTTCTACGACACGATCAAGGGCGGCGACTACCGGTCACGGGAAGCGAACGTCTTCAGGCTCGCGCAGCTGAGCGTGAACATCATCGACCAGTGCGTCGCGCAGGGCGTTCCGTTCGCGCGGGAGTATGGCGGGCTGCTCGATAATCGATCGTTCGGCGGCGCGCAGGTCTCGAGGACATTCTACGCTCGGGGCCAGACGGGCCAGCAGCTGCTGCTCGGCGCCTACCAGTCGATGATGCGGCAGGTGGAACGTGGCACTGTTACGTCCCGTCCCAACCGCGAGATACTGGACGTCGTAATAGTCAACGGTCAGGCCCGCGGCATCGTGTGCCGCAACCTGGTCACCGGAGAGATCGAGCGCTACGCCGGCCATGCGGTGCTGCTCTGCACGGGCGGCTATGGGACCGCCTACTATCTCTCGACCAACGCGGTGAACTCCAACGTGACTGCCGCGTGGCGCGCGCACAAGCGTGGCGCGTTCTTCGCCAACCCGTGCTACACGCAGATCCACCCGACCTGCATTCCGGTCTCCGGAACGCACCAGTCGAAGCTCACGCTGATGAGCGAGAGCCTGCGGAACGATGGCCGCGTGTGGGTGCCGAAGAACAGAGGCGACAAGCGGCCGCCCGAGCAGGTCCCGGAGTCGGAACGGGACTACTACCTCGAACGCCGGTATCCAAGCTTCGGAAATCTGGTGCCTCGGGACGTGGCCTCGCGCAATGCCAAGGCGGTCTGCGACGACGGCCGCGGCGTGGGCGAGAGCGGCCTGGCAGTGTATCTCGACTTTGCCGATGCCATCACGCGTCTGGGCGAGGACGTGATTCGGACACGCTACGGCAACCTGTTCGACATGTACACCAAGATCACGGACGACAACCCGTACAGGGTGCCGATGCGGATCTATCCGGCCATCCACTATGCAATGGGGGGGCTCTGGGTCGACTACAACCTGATGAGCACCGTTCCGGGGCTCCACGTGCTCGGCGAGGCGAACTTCTCGGATCACGGGGCCAACCGCCTCGGGGCCAGCGCGCTGATGCAGGGCCTTGCCGACGGGTATTTCGTCATCCCCTACACGCTGGCCAACTACCTCGGCGGTACGACCCTCGCCCCGGTCACCGTCGACCACGACGCGTTCAAGGAGGCCGAGTCCGCTGTGCAGGCGCGCATCGACAGGCTCCTCGCGGTCAAAGGCGCAAAGACGCCGCGGGCGCTGCACCGGGAGCTCGGGGCGCTGCTCTGGGACGAGGTGGGAATGGCTCGCAACGACGCGGGGCTGCGGAAGGCACTGCAGCGCATCCCGCAGCTGCGGGACGAGTTCTGGCAGAACGTGTCGGTGCCGGGCCCGCAGAACAACATGAACAAGAACCTCGAGTACGCCGGGCGGGTTGCCGACTACCTCGAGTTCGCGGAGCTTCTCACGCTGGACGCGCTCCACCGCACCGAATCCTGCGGAGGACACTTCCGCGAGGAGAGCCAGACGCCGGAGGGCGAGGCGCTCCGTGACGACGAGCACTTCTCGTACGTCGCGGCATGGCAATTCAACGGCGTCGGGGAGCCGCCGACGCTTCACCAGGAACCGCTCGTCTTCGAGTACGTGAAGCCGAGCCAGCGGAGCTACAAGTAGTGCTGAATGCTGAATGCTGAGTGCTGAATGGTGAATGGTGAATCTCTGAACGAACTCAGCACCGCATTGCAGCACTCAGCATTCAGCATTCAGCATTCAGCACTCAGCATTTCCTATGCGTATTTTCCTCAAAGTCTGGCGACAAGCAGGCCCTGCCACCGCGGGCCGGTTCGTGGACTACACGGCCGAGAACGTCTCTCCCGACATGTCGTTTCTCGAGATGCTGGATGTCGTCAACGAAGGCCTGATAGCGAGGGGCGAAGATCCGATCGCCTTCGATTCGGACTGCCGGGAAGGCATCTGCGGAACCTGCGGATTCATGGTAGCCGGCATCCCCCACGGGCCGGATCCGGGGACGACCGTCTGCCAGCTGCACATGCGGCGTTTCCGCGACAACGATCGGCTGACGCTCGAGCCGTTCAGGGCGAAAGCATTCCCGGTGATCAAGGATCTGGTGGTCGATCGCAGCGCCTTCGACCGCATCATCCAGGCCGGCGGCTATACGTCGATCAACGTCGGGGGGGCGCCGGACGGGAATGCGATCCTCATCCCGAAGAATGTCGTCGAACACGCCATGGACTCGGCGGCCTGCATCGCATGCGGCGCGTGCGTCGCCGCCTGCAAGAACGCCTCGGCGGTGCTCTTCACCTCCGCCAAGATCAGCCATCTCGCGCAGCTCCCGCAGGGGCAGGTCGAGCGCTCCACCCGCGTGGCCGCCATGGTCGAACGGCACGACGCCGAGGGATTCGGCAGCTGCTCGAACGAGGGGGAGTGCGAGGCCGTGTGCCCGAAGGAGATACCGATCACGAACATCGCGCGGATGAATCGCGAGTACTTCAAGGCGATGCTGGTGACCCGGCAGGGCTGACCGCCGGGAACACGCCAGCTCCCAAGACCCGACGTTCAACTTGCCAGGGAGCTCCCCTTTGCGACCATGAGCGGGGCACACCTCAGACTTTGATCACCTCGACCAGCTCCTTGACCGCACCGGCCGACTTCTTGAGCGCCGCGTCCTCTTCCGGTGTCAGCGTAATCTGGACGATCTGCTCGACGCCCCGCGCCCCGAGCTTGACGGGAACGCCGACGAACAGATCGTTGATGCCGTACTCCCCCTGCAGGTAAACCGAGCACGGCAGGATCTTCTTCTTGTCCTTCAGGATGGTCTCGACCATCTCCGCCGCCGCCGAGCCCGGCGCGTACCAGGCGCTCGTGCCCACGAGCTTGGTGATTTCCGCCCCGCCGTCCGCCGTGCGCCTGCTGATGGCGTCGATGCGGTCCTTCGGGAGAAGCTCCGTGATCGGAATGCCTGCGACGGTCGAGTAGCGCGGCAGCGGCACCATGGTGTCGCCATGGCCGCCGAGCACGAACGCGTGGACGTTCTCGACCGAGACGTTGAGCTCCATCGCGATGAACGTCCGCATGCGCGCGGAATCGAGCACCCCGGCCATCCCGATGACCCGCTCGCGCGGGAACCGGCTGAGCCGGTAGACTGCCTGGCACATGGCGTCGAGCGGGTTGGCAACGGGGACGATGATCGTGTTGGGCGAGTACTTGACGACCTGCTCGGTGACCGACTGCATGATCTTGTAGTTGATCTGCAGGAGGTCGTCGCGGCTCATCCCGGGCTTCCGCGGCACTCCGGACGTGACGACCACCACGTCCGAATTGGCCGTCTGCGCCCACCCCTCTTCGTTGGCTCCGTACCCCACGACCCGCGCATCCGAGCCTTCGATCGGGCACGCCTCGAGCATATCGAGCGCCACACCGGCAGCCTTCTGGTCCGCGATATCGATGATGACGACGTCGGCCAGCTCCTTGTCGGCGATGGCCCTGGCCACGGTGGCCCCGACGTTGCCGGCGCCCCCAACCACTGTGACTTTTCTGTTCATGCAGGCCTCAGAACAATGTGTACCCTTCGATTACATATTCTGGATGACCGCGTCGGCAAACTGCGACGTCTTGAGCTCCGTCGCGCCGGACATTTGCCGCGCCAGATCATAGGTGACTTTCTTCTGCTGGATCGTCCGCTCCAGGCCGTGCTCGATCAGGTCGGCCGCCTCGCCCCAACCCAGGTACCGCAGCATCATGACGCCGGACAGGATGACCGAGCCGGGGTTGATCATGTCCTTGCCGGCGTACTTGGGCGCGGTCCCGTGCGTTGCCTCGAAAAAGCCGATGTCGTCGCCGATATTGGCGCCAGGCGCCATGCCGAGCCCGCCGACCTGCGCGGCACACGCGTCGGACAGGTAATCGCCGTTGAGATTCGGCGTCGCGAACACGTCGTACTCCGCCGTTCGCGTCAGGATCTGCTGGAACACACTGTCCGCGATGCGATCGTTCAGGAGGATCTTGCCCTCGCGTGAAGCGCCCTTTCCGACCTCGTCCTCTGTCACGATCTGGTCCCGAAACTCAGCGGTCGCCACCTCATAGCCCCAGTCACGGAAAGCCCCTTCCGTGAACTTCATGATGTTGCCCTTGTGCACGAGCGTGACGGTCTTGCGCTTGTTGGCGATTGCATACTGGATGGCCATGCGGACCAGTCGCTTGGACCCGGTTTCGGAAATGGGCTTGATGCCGATGCCCGAGTCGGGCCGGACGCGGACCCCCATTTCGCGCGCGAGGAACTCGACCACCTTCTTCGCCTCCGGCGTGCCCTTCGCCCACTCGATGCCGGCGTACACGTCCTCGGTGTTCTCCCGGAAGATGACGACGTTCATCCGCTCGGGGTGGGTGACCGGCGCCGGAGTGCCGGCGAAGTATCGAACCGGGCGGACACAGGCATAAAGGTCGAGCACCTGGCGCAGCGTGACGTTCAGGCTGCGGATGCCGCCGCCGACCGGGGTCGTCAGCGGCCCCTTGATGGCAACCTTGTACGCGCGGACGGCTTCGAGCGTATCGGTCGGCAGCCATTCCCCGTGTTCCTGTTTGGCTTTCTCGCCCGCCGGCACCTCGAACCACGCCAGCCGCCGGCGCCCGTCGAACGCCTTCTGCACGGCGGCATCGAAGACGCGGACGCTGGCGCGCCAGATGTCAGGTCCCGTTCCATCACCTTCGATGAAGGGCACGATCGGATTGTCGGGCACGACCAGACGTCCGTTGGATCGCGCGATCGGCGTGCCTTCCTTGGGGGCTTTGAGGATTGTGAATGTCGGCATGATCGGATTAGGTCACATCACCGGCGCGATGTTACCGGATCTTCACAGAATCTGTGGAAAAGTGTGTGGAAAACAGCGGCGTTGTGCGCGAGAGAACCGCATCAGTTCGCAGGTTCCTGCGGTTTGCACCAACGGAGTGCGCCCTCTGCCCTTTTCTCGCGACACGCAACGGCACATTATATATGAGGCCATGCACATCGTCGTCGCCGACCAGTTGCCCGCGAGCGCCGTCGCTCTGCTTTCCAAGGTTCCCGGTTGGACGGTCGACGCGCGCGCCGGACGCGGACCCGAGGCGCTCGCATCCGACCTCGCGCGCGCGGATGCACTCGTTGTGCGGAGCGCGACGAAGGTCCACGCGAAGCTGCTCGAGGCCGCGCCGCAACTTCGGGTGATTGCCCGCGCGGGCACGGGAGTGGACAACGTGGATCTCGCGGCCGCGACGGCGCGCGGGATCCTGGTCATCAACGCACCAGGCGCGAACAGCGTGAGCGTGGCGGAGCACGCGATGGCGCTCATGCTATCGCTCGCGCGGGCCGTGCCGGCGGCCGACGCCGCCATGAAGCGCGGTGTGTGGGACAAGAAGTCGCTCCTGGGCGCGGAGTTGCGCGGCAAGACCCTCGGGCTGGTCGGCCTGGGCAGAATCGGACAGGAGGTCGCCGCGAGAGCCCGGGCGTTCGGCATGGAAATTGTCGCCCACGATCCGTTCATCTCGGATCGGGTCGCCGAAGGCCTGGGCATCGAACTCCTGTCGCTCGATGCGCTGTGCTCGCGGGCCGACTACATCAGCCTCCACGTTCCCGCGACGTCCGAAACCCGCGGGCTGCTCGACGCCGAGCGTTTGCGGTCGTGCAAACGCGGTGTACGAATCGTGAACACGGCCCGGGGGGAGCTCATCGACACGGCGGCGCTGGCCGACGCGATCGAAAGCGGACACGTGGGCGGTGCGGGGATCGATGTGTTCGAGATTGAGCCACCGCCCGACTGGCGGCTGGCGCGGCTCCCGCAGGTCGTGGCCACCCCGCACATCGCGGCGTCCACATCCGAGGCGCAGGAGCAGGTCGGCATCGAGACAATAGCCGGCGTCCGCGACTTCCTCCTCGACGGTACGGTCCGCAACGCCGTCAACTTCCCGGCCATCTCCGGCGACGAGATGACCCAGCTCCGTCCCTACCTCGCGCTCGCGGATCGGATGGGCGCCCTGGTCGCGCAGCTGGCCGACGGACGCACGCGCGCGCTCGGCGTCCGCCACTACGGGCCGCTCGTGAGCGCTCACGGCGAGCTGATCGTCAGCTCCGCCGTTGCCGGCATGTTACGGCCGATGCTCTCGTCGGCGGTGACGTTCGTGAACGCTCGTGACGTAGCCAGCCAGCGCGGGATCGAGATCATCGAGTCGCGCAGCTCTCGCCCGCGCAACTTCGCCAATCTGATCTCGATCAAACTTCACACGAACACGGGCGAGCGGTGGCTCGAGGGGACGGTGTTCGAGCCGGGCCGACCCCGTCTGACGCTGCTCGACGGAGTCGATCTGGAGGCGCCGCTCGAGGGGACGCTGCTCATCGTGCACAACGAGGACAAGCCCGGCGTGATCGGCGAGGTCGGCACGATTCTGGGCCGCCACGGCATCAACATCGCCAGCTTCACGCTCGGTCGTGACGCTCAAGGGGCGACAGGCGTCGTCAACCTGGACAGCGGCGCCGGCGACGAGCGTCTGGCCGCGGCGGTGCGTGAAATCAGGAACGCGGATGCCGTGAGGGATGCGCGGGTGGCGGCTGTGAGCTGGACCGCGGCGTAGGAGGCGACTTCAGCGGAGGGCGAGGCGCCGCACGGCGCCGGTGCTCAGGTCCGCAAGCTCCACCGCGTCGGCTCCGATTGCCTGGACGCGGTACCGCGCGCCGAGGAAGTCACCGACCTTCACGATGAGCAGCTCGTCACCCTCGGTCGAGATAATCGCCGTCCGGATCGGACCAGTCGTGGACCGATCCTCCGCCATGCCAATCAGCGCTAACGCTGGTTCCGGCAGCACGACCGGTGCAGGGATGGCTTCGGCAGCCATGGCGGTCCGCGCCGTTGGTGGGCGCGGAACCTGCCTTGGTGCAAACTCGAACGGATTGCGGGCGGGCCGTTGAGGCGCGGGCGCGGCGCCGAGCCGCTCTCGCAATCGTACCGTCTGGGCCTGCACTTCCTCCGCCAGGGATTCGGTGCCGGCCGTCTGCACCGGGGCAGGCACGGTTGCAGGCTCCCTCTGCTGCCCGGGCACACCAGCCGAGGCGAACCAAGCGGCCAGGATCGTGGCCGACCCGAGGTACGCCGCCACCTTTTTGGGTGCCATACGGGTGATAGGCGACATGGTACCACAACGCCTGTCACAACCGGTCTCGCCGGGTCGAGGCTCCGGGATCGACGGTTTCACGCGGTGGACCCTCCGGCGGCAATGTCGATCAGATTGCTGCGGCATGGGTCTTTCCGCTTCCGGCGACACTCTCGAGTGGCGTTCCACACGGTCGACGGCGAGGGCGCGCAGCACGCGCGCGTCTGACGCGCGGTGCATGTGTGGTAAGATTTGACGTGCCCCCTGTTTCATCCTCCGGGCCCTCGGCTGTCTCGGCACACCTCACCGCAATCGCTGTCATTCCCGCCCGATATCACTCGACGCGTCTCCCCGGCAAAGCGCTGGCCGAGATCGACGGCCGTCCGATGATCGAGCACGTGTATCGACGCGCCGCCGCGGCACGGTCGATCTCATCCGTGATCGTCGCGACCGATGATGAACGGATCGTCCGGGCTGTGAGGGCGTTCGGCGGCGATGTGCGGTTGACCTCCGGCTCGCACCCGAGCGGCACGGATCGGATCGCCGAAGTGGCAGCCTCGCTCGCCTCCGATCTCGTGGTGAACGTGCAGGGCGACGAACCGCTCATCGAACCCGCGATGATCGACGACGCGATCGCTCCCTTCGCCCTGGATCGCGCGCTGATGATGAGCACGCTCTGCAAACGGATCGACGACGACGCGGAGCTGAACAACCCGCATGTCACGAAAGTCGTGGTGGACCGCGACGGATACGCGCTCTATTTTTCGAGGACGGCCATTCCATACCGGCGACAGGATTGTCCCGCGGCCGCCGCGTGGCGCCACATCGGACTGTACGTCTACAGACGGGAATGCCTTCTACGTCTGGCTCATCTGAGCCCGACGCCGCTCGAACAGTCCGAAGCCCTCGAACAGCTTCGCGCGCTCGAGCATGGGATACGTATCAAGGCAATCGAGACCGCTTACGACTCGGTCGGTGTCGATACCCTCGAGGACCTCGAGCGGGTCCGGCAGGCGGTGGGAGTCAGCTCCCAATTCCCGGAGACAGCCGAGAAATCGACCGCATGGCCTTCCCGAAACTCGAGGCCGGACCCCAGTGGCCGAAACCTGGCAGTCAGATGACGATGGAGCGGAACGAATCGATGGAACAGACGCGCCCGACCTCAGACGCCCGGGCAGATGCCCTCCAGGCCCGGCGGCCCGTCAAGTTCATTCTCGTGACCGGCGGCGTGGTCTCGTCGCTCGGCAAGGGACTCGCCGCCGCCTCAATCGGCGCGCTGCTCGAGGGACACGGATACAAGGTCGCACTCCAGAAGTTCGATCCCTACATCAACGTCGATCCGGGGACGATGAGTCCCTACCAGCATGGCGAGGTCTACGTCACCGACGATGGCGCCGAAACGGACCTCGACCTCGGCCACTACGAGCGGTTCACCAACCAGGTCACGACACGCAACAACAACTGGACGACCGGCAAGATCTATCTGTCCGTTATTCAGAAAGAGCGGCGCGGCGATTACCTCGGGAGGACCGTGCAGGTCATCCCCCACATCACCAACGAGATCAAGGACAGCATCAGGGCCGTCGCGAAGGGCGTGGACGTCGTCCTGGTCGAAATCGGCGGCACGGTCGGCGACATCGAGAGCCTGCCCTTTCTCGAGGCCATCCGGCAGTTGCGGCAGGACGTGGGGCGCGAGAACACTCTGTACATCCACCTGACCCTGGTGCCGTTCATCGGGGCGGCCGGCGAGCTCAAGACCAAGCCCACGCAGCACAGCGTGCGCGATCTGCGCGCGATTGGCATTCAGCCCGACATCCTGCTCTGCCGCACGGATCGCTTCCTCGATCAGGACCTCAAGCGCAAGATCGCGCTCTTCTGCGACGTGGACGAGGAAGCGGTGATCACGGCCAAGGACGTTGCGAGCATCTACGAGGTCCCGCTGGTGCTTGCGGCCGAAGGGCTCGACAGAATCGTGCTCGATCGCCTGCACCTCCCGCGCAGCGAGGCGAAGATGGAGGCCTGGGCCGATCTGATCGACCGCATCAGGAATCCGTCCGACGAGGTCACCATCCACGTGGTCGGGAAGTACGTGGGGTATGAGGATTCCTACAAGAGCCTCAACGAAGCCCTCTATCACGGCGGCTTCAAGCACCGCCTTCGCGTGAATATCCGGTGGGTCGAGGCCGAGGCGCTCGAGCAGGCCGGCGGCGAACGGCTCCTCGACGGGGCTCATGGGATCCTCGTTCCCGGAGGCTTCGGCGATCGCGGCACCCGGGGCATGATGCGCGCCGCCGAGATCGCGCGCGAGCGCGGCATTCCGTATTTCGGCATCTGCTACGGTTTTCAGTGGGCGGCTGTCGAGTACGCCCGGCACGTCTGCGGCATCGCCGACGCGGATTCGACCGAATGCGCGCCGGACACGCCGAACAAGATCATCTACAAGCTGCGCGATCTCCTTGGCGTGGACGACCTGGGCGGCACGATGCGCCTCGGCTCCTACGCGTGCGAGCTGAAACCGGGCTCGAAAGCGCGGGAGCTCTACGGCGAGCCCGTCATCCAGGAGCGTCACCGGCATCGCTACGAGTTCAACTGCCTCTACGAGAAGACCCTGACAGAGAAGGGCCTCGAGATTGTCGGACGCTCGCTCGACGGCAAGTTCGTGGAGATCATCGAGCTGCCGGGCCATCCCTGGTACATGGCCGTGCAGTTCCACCCCGAGTTCAAGTCGAAGCCGCTGAAGCCGCATCCCCTGTTTGCAGGCTTCGTCGAGGCGAGCCATCGCCACAAGTGCGCTTCGCGGCAGCAGCCGGCTGAGTCCGTGGTAGGTTAGTCGGCGTGAAGCCGATCCAGTTCGCGGGCCTGAGGGTGGGCGGCGGCGCCCCGCTGCTCCTGATCGCCGGCCCGTGCGTCCTCGAAGGCGAGACGCACGCCGTCAATCTGGCGCAGGCCATCGCCGACATCGCACGCCGCACGGGTGTCCAGTACGTGTTCAAGGCGTCGTACGACAAGGCGAATCGCACATCCGGGCGATCGTTCAGGGGGCCGGGCCTCGACGACGGGCTGCGCGTGCTGGCCCGTGTGCGGGAGTCGGCCGGGGTCCCCATCCTGACGGACATCCACGAGCCGCACCAGGCCGCCCGGGCAGCAGCCGTCGCCGATGTCCTGCAGATTCCCGCGTTCCTCTCCCGACAGACAGATCTGCTGACGGCGGCTGCGGCGACCGGCAAGGTCGTCAACATCAAGAAGGGCCAGTTTCTCGCGCCTGCCGACATCCGCCACGCGATTGCCAAGGTGACCGCCGCCGGGAACGAACGCGTGATCGTCACCGAGCGCGGGTTCAGCTTTGGCTACAACAACCTCGTCGTGGACATGCGCGCATTTCCCATCATGCGCGCGTTCGGCTACCCCGTGGTCTTCGACGTCACCCACAGCCTGCAACTGCCGGGCGGCGGCGACGGCGTGACGGCCGGTCAGGCCGAGTTCATCGAGCCCATGGCCGCCGCCGGGGTCGCGGCCGGCGTCGACGGCGTGTTTCTCGAAGTGCACGAGCGCCCAGCCGAGGCCAGAAGCGACGCGCAGAACGCCCTGGCACTCGATCGTCTCGAATCGCTGCTGGCCAGGCTGGTGCGTATCCACGCGATCGCGGCGGAGGCCGATCTGGCGAAAGACCGCGTCAAGGTTGAAGGCTGAAGGCTGAAGGGTGAAGGAATCACCATGAACACTGAGACGGCCGCGGCGCTCGATCTCGCCCGCAGGGTGCTGCGCACCGAGGCGGCGGCGATCCTCGGACTGGTCGATCGGATCGACGGCGAGTTCGAACGCGCCGTGCAGCTCCTGTTCGAGTGCCGCGGGCGCGTCATCGTGACCGGCATGGGCAAGTCCGGCATCATTTGCCGGAAGATTGCCGCCACGCTGACGAGCACGGGCACATCCGCCTGGTTCCTCCACCCGGCTGAGGCCATCCACGGAGACCTCGGGGCGATTCGCGACGACGACGTGGTGCTCGCGCTGTCACACAGTGGCGAGACCGACGAGCTGATACGGCTGTTGGAGTCCATCCGGAGGATCGGCGCGCGGTTGATCGCGATGACCGGTGACGCACGCTCGACGCTGGCGCGGGCGGCGGACGTGACCCTGGATTGCTCCATCGCCGAAGAGGCGTGCCCCATGAATCTCGTGCCCACGGCCAGCACCACCGCAGCGCTCGCCCTTGGCGATGCGCTCGCCATGACGCTGCTCGTCCGGAAGGGCTTCCGCGAGGAGCAGTTCGCGTCGCTCCATCCCGGCGGCAAGCTCGGTCGCCGCCTGATGCGTGTGGAGAACGTGATGATCAGCGGGGCCGCCGCGCCGGTCGTGCGCACGAGCACGGCGATGCCGGACGTCATCCACGAAATGTCGAGCAAACGCCTCGGCATGACCTGCGTCGTGGACGATGCCGAGGGGCTGGTGGGCGTGATCACCGACGGGGACCTCCGGCGGCTCATGTCGCGAACGCAGAACGTGGTGCCCTTGACGGCCGTCGAGGTCATGACCCCTCGGCCGATCACCATCGCGCGCGACCTGCTCGCGGTCGAGGCGCTGAAGCGGATGGAGACCCACAAGATCACGTCGGTCGTGGTCACCGACGCGCGTGGCAAGGTGGAGGGCGTCGTCCACCTGCACGACCTCCTGCGCACGCAGATGGTCTGATCCCGGCATGACGCTCGACGAGAAAGCCTCGCGTGTCCGCCTGCTGCTCTTCGACGTCGATGGCGTCCTGACCGATGGTACCGTCGTCATGCACGCCGACGGCTCCGAGTCCAAGGGGTTCCACATCCGCGACGGCGCCGCGATCGTCTGGGCCCAGCGCGCCGGCCTGGCCGTGGGGCTCCTCTCCGCGCGATCGTCCGGCGCCACGACCCAGCGCGCCGCCCAGCTCGCGGTTCGCATCGTGTCGCAGGGCGTCGCCGACAAGCTCACGGCGTACGAGCAGATCCTCCGCAGCGCGGGCCTCGAGGATGACGCGGTCGCCTACATGGGCGACGATCTGCTGGACGTTCCGGTGCTGGCGCGCGCCGGCCTGTCGGCCGCGCCGGCAGACGCCGTCGACGAAGTGCGCGCCCGGGTCGATTGGGTCAGCCAGGCGCCGGGCGGCCGTGGAGCCGTACGGGAACTGATCGAACTGGTGCTGCGAGCGCAGCAGCGATGGGACGAGATCAGCCAGCAGTACGCCTGATGGAAAACTACCTGCCACTCCTGAGCGCCCTGGTGGCGCTGCTCATCGGCCTCGCCGTGGGAAAGGCGTGGGAACGCTACAAGCTGCAGGACGGCCGCTGGATCGATCGTCGTCGAGCGCGCGAGTCTCCCCATTACATGCTCGGGCTCAACTTCGTCGTCGGCGGGCAGATCGATCCGGCCATCGACGAGCTGACACGTGCGGCCGACACGGCGGGCGACGCGCTCGAGATCCGCCTCATTCTCGGCAATCTCTATCGGGAGAAAGGACAGGTGGGGCGGGCCATTCAGGAACACCAGCAGCTGCTGCAGCGGCCGAACCTCCGGAAGCTCGAACATGCCAACGTGCTGCTCTGCCTGGGCCTCGACTACAAGCGCGGCGGGTTCGTGGACCGCGCGCTGGAGGCGTTCACCGAGGTGCTGCGGCTGGATCCGGAAAATCCGTACGCGCTCTCGAACCTCGAAAAGCTGTACGAGGAGCAACATCAATGGGGTGAGGCCTACCTCACACGCCAGAAGCTGGCCGCGCGGGACGGCGAGGCGCCGAAGGTCCATCACGCACAAATCCTCGCCTTCCTTGAAAACGAGCTCGGCCTGGAATCGCTCAAGCGAGGCGACCCGCGCGAGGCGCTGCGCCGGTTCCAGGCGGCCGTCGCGCTCGACGCCCGGAATACTCCCGCGTACCTCAATCTCGGGGACCTGCAGCTCCAGAAAAACGATCCCGGCGCCGCGATCGCCACCTGGGAGCAACTGATTGCGCAGTCGCCCGAGCGGGCGTACTTGGCGTTCGGACGGCTGGAACAGGCCTACGCGAGAATCGGATCGGCAATCCGTTTCCCCGAGTTGTGCCGCCAGCTGATCGCGGCCAACGCTCAGGACTGGCGGGCGCGGCTGGCGTTGGGCAATCACCTCGGCGCTCACGGCGATCCCCGCCAGGCCCTGGAGCTCCTCTTCGACGCGCTCGTCCAGAATCCGCATGCTCTGGTCCTGCACCAGGCCATCTGGCATACGCTGTCGCAGCTGGACCTCGCCCGCGCGCTCGTCGGACGCTACGTCGAACTGACCCGCGACGCCGTGTTCTACCTCGACGCCCACATCTGCCTCCGCTGCCGCTACCGCAGCACGGAACTGCTGTGGCAGTGCCCGCACTGCCACGAGTGGAACACGTTCGTCGAAGAACGTATCGCACCCGCCAAGGACAGCGAAGCGACGCTTACGAGCTAGAAGAAAGGCTGAATGCTGAATGCTGAATGCTGAATGTTGAATGCTGAAGGTTCCAAGTGATGGCGAGCGTTCGCAGGTCGGGCGTTACGTTCGAGCGGACCGAATCGTGCCCGAGGCCCGCTGGGCGTTGTGCTTTGCTGTTTTTTGAGATGCGGTCAGGATTGCCACGAGTTCGTTCGCTTCGGTACGCAGTTTCTGCGTTTCCACAGACGAATGGATCGCCTGGGTCGCTTCAGCGAAATCGAGCCAGAAGAGAGACTCGTCAGCTTCTTCGATGGCCACGCCGAGCTTCGCGATGAATTCCGGCCGGCTCCGGGCGCGGCATGCAGCCCGATAATTTGCTGCCACGCTTGCGCTTGCCCTGATCAGTTGTGTCGCGACGATTCGCGCACGATTGCTCTGGAGTTCTGCCGCGCACGTTCGATACACCGCGGTAGCGAAGAGGAAGGTACGAGCCTTCAGCGTTTCAGCGATGCCCATACCGTCAGAGTGCAGCATAGGCTGTGCCACAGTGTGGCACTGCTCGGCACTCGCAATTCAACATTCAGCACTCAGCATTCAGCATTCAGCATTTCATAGGCCCGCCTGACCTGCCGCTCCGTCTCCGCGAAGGGGCCGTCGGTGCGAATGACGTAGTCGGCGCGGGCGACCTTCTCTTCGATCGGCCATTGCGCCGCGAGGCGCGCGCGGGCTTCCTCGACGGACAGACCGTCACGGGCGGTGATGCGTCGAAGTTGCTCGGCTCCGTCGCAGGCGCAGACGATGACGCGGTCGAATTCGTGCTGGTGTCCGGTTTCGAAGAGCAGGGGGATGTCGGCGATGGCGACGCGTGTCCCGCTCGACAGGTTGGCGAGCCACTCGCCGACCCGGCGATAGACCTCCGGGTGGATGATTGCTTCGAGATCGGCTCGGGCTGTTCGATCGGCGAAGATGACGCGGCCGAGCGCTGCCCGATCCAGCGAGCCGTCGGGGTTCAGCACCTGCTGGCCGAAGCGCTGGATGACCTGCGCGAGGCCAGGGGTGCCGGGTGCGACCGCCTCGCGCGCGAGCACGTCCGCGTCCACCGTGGCAGCCCCGAGCGCCTCGAAAATCGCCAGGCACGTGGTCTTGCCCGTCGCGATGCCGCCGGTCAGCGCCGCGCGGACCATCGATTATCCCGAGCCGAGGCGGGCCCGCGCTGCGGCGACAGTGTTCTTGAGCAGCATGGCAATCGTGAGCGGCCCGACGCCGCCTGGAACCGGTGTGAGCGCGCCGGCCTTGTCGGCCACGGCGGGATGCACGTCGCCCACGACGATCGATCCTCGCCGCTCGAAATCCACCAACCTCGTGGAACCTTCGGGCAGTAACTGCCGCACCATCGCGGCATCCGTGACCCGGTTGATGCCGACGTCCACGACCGTGGCTCCCGGCTTGACGAAGTCCGGTGTCACGAAGCCGGCCCGTCCAATCGCGGCCACCAGGATGTCTGCTTCGGCGGCGATCGCCGGCAGGTCCGGCGTTTTCGAGTGGCAGATCGTCACCGTGGCGTCGCGATGCAGGAGCAGCATCGCCATGGGCTTACCGACGATTTCGCTGCGGCCGATCACCACCGCGCGAGTTCCACCGATCCGGATTCCGCTGCGATCGAGCATCTCGATCACGCCGGACGGCGTGCACGGTGCAAAGATCGCCCGACCCTGGACGAGCTTCCCGACGTTCACCGGGTTGAAGCCGTCCACGTCCTTGGCTGGGTCGATCGTGTCGAACACCTGCTGGGACGCACCCTTCCCCATCGCAGCCGGGAGCGGCGCCTGGACCAGAATCCCGTCGTGGACGTCGCTGCGATTCAGGCGGTCGACCACACCCAGCAGGTCTTTCAGGCTCGCCGAGCCTGGCAGGCGCTCGAGGTCCACTCGCAGCCCTGATTCGGTGCCCGCCCGGATCTTGTTCCTGACGTAGATCTCCGACGCCGGGTCGTTGCCCACGAGGATGATACCGAGTGCTGGCGGGCGAGCGGTGCGCTGGTTGAACGCCTGTACGTCGGGCAGCACGGATTCCCGGATGGCGGCGGCGATGGCGTTCCCGTCCAGACGACGGGCGGTGGGATGCTGTGTGTTCGGCACGTTGCGGTGCTGGGGACGCCGCTGGCGACGAAGCGCCAGCGGGCAGGTTGCCTGTCGAGAGCGCAGCAGGTGCTACGCTCGTACCGCGCTCCGGGAAGACTCGAGCCGGCTGTGCGTACGGCCATACCCGATATAGATCACCAGCCCGATCACGAGCCAGCCCCCAAGCCGCAGCCAATTCGTCCACCCGAGCCCATAAATCATGGCGGCGCACACGACGATCCCGGAAATGGCGACCAGCGGCAGCGCCGGGACCGTGAATCCGCGCTCGATGTCCGGCCGACGGCGCCGCATGATCCAGACGCCCGCGCACACCAGGATGAAGGCGAACAGCGTTCCGATGCTCGTCATCTCGCCGACGATGTCCACGGGAACGAAGGCGGCGAAGAGCGACGTGAAGACGAAGAAGAGCATGTTCGACTTGTACGGCGTGCGGTACTTGGGGTGAATCTCGGAGAAGACCGGCGGCACGAGACCGTCATGGCTCATCGAATAGAACACGCGCGACTGCCCGAGCAGCATGACGAGGATCACCGACGAGAAGCCGGCCAGGATCGCCACCGTCACCGCGCGCGAGAGCCACTCGTAGCCTGTCATGTAGGTCGAGATCGCGAACGCCACCGACGCCTCGCGGCCGGTGGATCGGAAATCTTCGACGGTGGCCACGCCGCTCAGCACGTAGGAGAACAGCACGTAGAGCACGGTGCAGACGACCAGGGAGCCGAGAATGCCGATCGGCATGTCGCGTTTGGGGTTCTTCGCCTCCTGGGCGGCCGTGGACACGGCATCGAACCCGATGTAGGCGAAGAAGACGACGCCGGCGGCGCCGAGTATCCCCATGATGCCACCGTAGGCGTGCTCTATCCCTTGAGGCGTGACGTACGTCGTGGGCTCCGGGATGAACGGCGTGTGGTTCGCGGGGTTGATGAAACCCCAGCCGACCGCAATCACGAGCAGCACGATCGCCACCTTGATCACGACGATGATGCTGTTGACCAGCGCGGACTCCTGGGTGCCCCTGATGAGCAGCGCCGACAGCAGCGCGAGGATGATGACCGCCGGAATGTTCACGATTCCCTGCTCGCCGGCCATGCTCTCGAAGGGCGAATGCGCCCAGGCATAAGGAATACGCATCCCGAACCATTCCAGCACCCGGTTGAGATACTCGCTCCAGGCGATGGCGACCGTGGCGGCCCCGACGGCATATTCGAGGACGAGGTCCCAGCCGATGATCCACGCGACGAATTCCCCCATGGTCGCGTAGGAGTAGGTGTAGGCGCTGCCCGCCACGGGAATCATGGACGCGAACTCGGCATAGCAGAGCCCGGCAAACGCGCAGCCGATGCCGGCGACGATGAAGGCGAGGGTCACCGAGGGGCCTGCGCGATCCGCGATCGCCGCGGCGGTGCGCACGAACAGGCCCGCCCCGATGATTGCGCCGATGCCGAGCGCGACGAGCGACATGGGACCGAGGGTGCGCCTCAGCGTACCTTCGCCCGTGGCCTGCGCGTCCGCCATCAAACTCTCGATGGATTTGGTTCGAGTCAGTGTACTGGCCAATCTGTGTCCTCGCTGTTGTTCCAGTATCTGCAGTCCACCCGGGTGCCCGCCGGGACAACGCCGGAAACGCGGGGCGCGTGCCCGTCGGGGCTCGAAGGGAGCCCGGACTCCCTGGTTGAAGACAGGAACGGCGATTATACGCACACGTCGGAGGCGGAGCCAAATGAACCGGGGCAGCGCGACCGCCGGCCATCACGACAGGACGTGCAGGTACTGCCGGATTCTCGCTTCAGGATTCCCGGCGAGCAGATCGGAGATCACCGCCACGGCCGTCGCACCCGCCCGGATCACGCCCGCCGCAGTGTCGAGGGTGATGCCGCCGATTGCGACCACCGGCTTGCCGCGTCCTGCCGCGTATCGCACGAGGTCGAGGCCCCGGGCGTCGTACCCGATTTCCTTGGTTGTCGTGGCGAAGATCGGACCGACGGCCACGTAGTCGGCAGCGGACTCGAGAGCGCGGTTCACCTGTTCGGGATCGTGGCACGACACCCCAATCGTGGCGAGCGGTCCGACGAGCGCCCTCAACTCCGAAACCGGCAGATCGTGCTGGCCAACGTGAACCCCGTCGGCGTTCGACATCAGCGCGATATCGGCCCGGTCGTTCACGATCAATCGCGCGCCAGAGGCGTGCGCGAGCCCTGTCAAGGTATCGGAGAGGCCGAGGAACGTGTGGTCGGGTCCTTCCTTGTGCCGAAGTTGCAGGAGACCCACACCCGCCCGGAACCACGCCGCAGCGAGCGCCAGAGGATCCAGGCGCCGAATCGCACAGACGTCGTTGTCGAGGATGGGATAGAGAGCGGGCAGGCCCTGGAGCGCCACGGAAGCGTGCGGTCAGACCGCTTCGGCGAGCCGGCCGTCGGACTTCTTCTTCTCGTTCAGAAAGCGCTCCATGAACGCCGTGTTCAGCCGTCCGGCGACGAAATCGGGGTCGCTGAGGATCTTCAGATGCATCGGAATCGAGGTCTGGATGCCCTCGATCACGGTCATCTCGAGCGTCCGCCGCATGCGGGCGATGGCCTCCTGGCGATCCCGGCCGTGCGCGATGATCTTGGCGATCAACGAGTCGTAATACGGCGGGATGGTGCACTCCGAGTGCGCGAACGTGTCCACGCGCACGCCCGGTCCGCCGGGCACGCTGAACGCGTGGATCACCCCCGGTGACGGGGCGAACGTCTCGGGATCCTCGGCGTTGATCCGGCACTCGATGGCGTGGCCGGTGAAGGTCACGTCGCCCTGCTTGAACGAGAGCCGCTCCCCCGCCGCAATCCGGATCTGTTCCTTGACGATGTCCACGCCGGTGATGAATTCGGTGACCGGATGTTCGACCTGCACGCGCGTGTTGACTTCGAGGAAGTAGAAGCTCCCCTTCTCGTCGAGCAGGAACTCGAACGTCCCCGCGTTCGTGTATTGGACGGCCCGTGCGGCATCCACGACCGTGCTGCCCATCCTCCGCCGCATCTTCTCCGTGACCGCCACCGAGGGGCCCTCTTCGAGCAGCTTCTGGTGCCTCCGCTGGATAGAGCACTCGCGCTCGCCCAGATGCACCACGGCGCCGTGATGATCGCCGAGGATCTGGAATTCGATGTGACGCGGATGTTCGACGTACTTCTCGAGGTAGACATCGCCGACGCCGAACGCCGCCTCGGCTTCCCGCTGGGCGGTCTTGAGCGCTTTGCCGAGCTCCGAGGCGGCGCGAATCACGCGCATTCCGCGCCCCCCGCCGCCCGCGACCGCCTTGATGATGACGGGGTAGCCGAGGTCCCTGGCGATCCTGGCGGCTTTCTCCTCGCTTTCGACGGGGCCGTCGCTTCCCGGCAGGATGGGAACGCCCGCCTTCTTCATCGCGCGCCTCGCCCGGGCCTTGTCGCCCAGGAGGCGAATGACGTTGGGCGCCGGCCCGATGAACTTGATGTGACACGCCTCGCAGACTTCGGCGAGATAGGCGCTCTCGGCGAGAAAGCCATAGCCGGGGTGGATGGCGTCGGCGCCGGTGATCTCGGCGGCGCTCAAGACGGCGGGCACGCTGAGGTAGCTGTCGGCGCTCCGCGCCGGCCCGATGCAGACGTCTTCGTCGGCGAAGCGGACGTGCAGCGAGTTCTCGTCCGCCTCGGAGTAGACGGCGACGGTCTTGATCCCGAGCTCGCGGCACGCGCAAATCACCCGCAGCGCGATTTCGCCGCGGTTGGCGATCAGGATTTTCTTGAACATCGCGTCAGATCACCCGCTCGTCCTGATGGCGAACAACCGCTCGCCGTACTGGACCGGCTTGCCGTTTTCGACATACGCGCTCACGATCTCGCCTTCGTATTCCGAGGTGATCTCGTTCATCAGCTTCATCGCCTCGATGATGCAGAGCACCTGGTCCTTCTTGACGTGCTGGCCGACCTCGATGAACGCGGGAGCCCCCGGCTCCGGCGAACGGTAGAACGTGCCGACGATCGGAGATTTCACGACCGCGAGCTCGACGGGGGAATCGTCGGTTTCCTCGTTGACCTCGGCTACCGCCGGCGCCGGTGAAGGAAGCGCCATAGCCGGCGCAGGCGGCGGACCGGATGAGACGTGCGTCATCTCGACGGGGGCGGCGAGCGGCGGGAACGCACCGCTCGATTTGCGAATCCGGAGCTTCAGTCCATCCCGCTCGAGCTCGAACTCCGCCAGCTCGTGCTGCTCGACCAGTTCCAGGATCCGCTCGATGTCGTCGAACTCCAATCAACCTCCGAAACCAGGGTCCAGGCGCTGACCCGGCGTTGCCCGCCCAGCCCGCTCGGTCAGGACCGCCCCGCCGCCGTCAGGACTTCGCATCCCATATCGGTCACAAGCACGTCGTCCTCGATCCTCACGCCGCCGATGCCCTCCAGGTAGGCACCCGGCTCGACCGTGAAAACCATTCCCGGGGCCAGCAGGATGTCCTCAATCCCCTCGAGTGGCCGACCGATCCGCGGTTCCTCGTGCACTTCGAGGCCCAGCCCGTGACCGGTGCCGTGTCCGAAGGCGTCCGCAAGCCCTCGGCGGCCGAGCACTTCACGGGCGGCGGCGTCCACGGCGCCAGCCGCGACTCCCGGCCGCACGGCTGCGATGGCGGCCCGCTGCGCCTCCGCCACAGCATCGAAGATCCGCCGAAACTCGAGGTCGGGACGACCCAGCTGAACCGTGCGGCTCAGATCCACGCAGTATCCGTCGTATACGCCCCCAAAGTCCAGCAGGACCCAATCGCCGGGCTCGAGAACGCGGCCGCCCGGCCGGGCGTGGGGCCGCGCACTGTTGGGGCCGGACGCAACGATGGTCTCGAAGGCGGGGCGCTCGAAGCCGTGCCGTCGAAGCGCCACGTCGATATCGCCTGCCACCTCCAGTTCGGTGCGCCCCTCCCGGGCGAGGCGGGGTGCCTCGAGGGAAACGACAGCGAGGCGTCGGGCCGCCTCCCGCAGCGTGGCGACCTCGTCCTGGTCCTTGATCAACCTGCCCTCCTCCACGATCCGCTCCGTCGGGACGAGCGTAGCGGACGGGGATGATCCGGTGGGCGAAGTCGAGGCAGCCAGTGATGCTGAGAGCCGGTTGAAACGATTCACCGGCATCCACGCCGCCTCGACACCGATCCGGCACGCGCCGCTCTCCTTCAGCAAGTCGAGCAGCGTCTCATCGTAGCTGCCCGGAGGGACTACGACGGCAATCGCGTCCTCGAGTTGCTGGTCGGATTCGACGAGGGCTCGCGCCGCGGCCGCGTAGCGAAAGTCCGCAATCAGCAGACAGCGCGTTTCGGTAAGGAGGATCAGCCCTGCACTCCCGCTGAAGCCGGTCAGATAGCAGATATTCGGTGGATGAGAGATCACCAGCGCATTGAGCGAGGCAGCCCGCATCTTCTCGCGGACACCATGCAGTCTGGACAGATATCGCGCGGGCGGAGAGACCATGCCAATGCCGCGATCCTCACCGGGTGGTGAGCGAGCCGCCCGTCTCCCTGGAAGCCCTGGCGCGCGCAATCCCGGCCAGCAACTGCTCCAGGCGCTCGCGCACCACATCCATTCGGGGCGCCGTGGGCGCCGCACTTCGAACCCGCTCGGGCGCTTGCGCGGCTCGATCTGGGGCAGCGGATGATTCCGTGCGTGGTGTCTCGGGGTTTGGCGGAGCGACGCGGAGCGTCAGCGGCACGCCGGCACCACCGGCGAGAGTCCTGGTGGCCGGTGGCGCCTCGGGGACCTGTGTCGCCTCCGGTGCACCGGTGCGCTCGACGAGTGCGTCAGGTGCGGGCGCCGATGATGCGGCGGGCGGAGATATCACCCGCGGCGGCATCGCTACGATCCGCGCGGGCGCTGCGGGTGGTTTGCGATCGTCAGCTGTGCTCGCCGCTGCCGTGTAGGCATCGGGCGAATCGCCACGCCTGTGGTGGATTTCGGCGAGCCCGCGAATGGCGGCGAGATTGTCGGGCGCGACCCGGATGACCTGTTCGAGGTGCTGCTTTGCCTCGTCGTACTCGCCAATCTCCATGAGGGCGCGGCCGAGCGTGACGCGAGCCGACAGGTAGGCAGGGTGCCGGACCAATCCGGCACGACAGGTCTCGATGGCCTGCTCGAAGAGGCCGGCACGGCGATACTCGTCGGCCAGCGCGGCAAACGCGATGGACGCCGGGTCCTGTTGGACCCGGCGCCTCAGTTCGTCCAGACGCGAGTTGTCCGGCATGCGGACAATTCTACGGCAATACGTCCACGGTGATCGTGACCGCTGCCGTTTTTCCGGCATCATCGGTCACGAGGAGGGTGACGTTGTAGGTGCCGACGGCGTGGTACACGTAGTTGATCGTCGAACCCCCACCCCGTGGACCGGTGCCGTCGCCGAAGTCCCACGTGTAGCCCACGATCCGCCGACCCGGCGCCGCCGCGGACGCGGCCGCGTTGAACGCAATGGTCTGGTTGATGCGCGGCGACGAGGGCGAGAATACGAAGGCGGCGGTGGGGTTGACCCCGGCCGTCACGGTGATGAGCTGAGAGACGCTCGCCCTTCGGCCATACTGATCGGTCACGGTCAGCGTGACGGTGTAGGAGCCGGCCAGGCCGAAGTCGTGCGAGGCCGTGGGTCCATCGTCCCTGCCTCCGTCGCCGAAGTTCCACGAATAGGAGGCGATGGGATTGTTGGCCGGCGAGCACGGCCGGGTGACATCGTTGCAGGCCTGGAACAGGACCAGTTGACTTTCCTGCGGCGACTCGGGGGTGAAGGAGAAGTAGGGCGTCAGACCGTCGGGCGGAACGACCACGCCAGGCGGCACCAGCCTGATCGATGCACGACGGGTCGCGGTGTTGTTGAAGTCGGTACCGATCGGAGTGACCACGATCTCGACGATCGTGAAGTTGTCCACCGCGACGGCGGGGGCGGCCGGCGCTGTGTATACGAGCGATGCGCGGCCATCGGCTCCGGTCACGATGTTTCGAGACGACATGGATCCGAAATCAACGGGGGATCCGCCGACCTGCGTCTCGACACGCAGCGACACGTTGCGAAGCGGCTCGGCGTTGGGGCCGCGCACCGTGACCGTGATGACACTCTGCGACGAGCCGTCCTGCGACAGCACATCAGGGCTCGCGCTGATTGTGATGGATTGGGCGAATTCTGACGGTCCCGTCAGGGCCGGAGCTTCCTGCGATTTCATCGTGCAGCCGGCGCTCGTCAGGACGAGCGCTGCCACGGCCGCCTGACGTGTCGCCACGGAGAAGAATGCGATTCTCATATGCTCGTCACCAGCCCGGACGCTCCGGGCCCAGGGTTAGTCGGGATCGCCAAAGTTGCCGAAGTTGACGGTGATCCGGCCCACGGCACTGACCTCGCGGCCGGTCTGGTCGGTCCCGTAGAAGGTGACCTCCGCGATCGTCGAGATGATGACGCCGTTGACCGTCAGGGCTGCGAGCGGCGCCTCCGCTTTGGCGATATGGCGTACGAGCTCGAAGACGCCCACGGCGTCGCCGTCCCCGACCGTGACGGTGAGCCCGCCGTCGAACCCGTACGGCACGTCCAGGCCCGGCGTGTTCCTGCCGTCCGCGCGGATGTAGCGCACCCGATAGCGAGTCACGGTGATGAAATTGGCCTCGGACGGCGAGGTGGACAGCGCCGGATCCTTCATCCCCAGGCGAAACGTGACGCGGCCGTTGTCGGCAAACACCGAGGGGACGTCTTCCACGATGGTGAGCGTGTCGGAGAACAGGACCCCCTCGAATTCCTCCGGCTCAGCGCCCGATGCGGCCTCGAGCGCCTGGATGATCAGGTACGACGACCCTTCGCCCTGCCGGACCGCATCGCCGCACGATGCCGATGTCGCGGCAAGCAGGGTGGCGGCCGCCAGTCGGACGCCCAGGCTCCAGACGGCCTTGCGACGAACGCTCATATGACGTGCTCTGGAATCCATACCTCTAGCCCTTCAGAATGCGCGGCGTGATGAAGATAAGCAGCTCGCGGCTGTCGTCGACGTTCGTGTCGCGCTTGAACAGCCAGCCGAGGAGCGGGATCTTGTGCAGCGCCGGCACGCGATCCTGCAACTGGCGTTCCTCGTTGATCAGCACGCCGCCGATGATGGTCGTGGCGCCGTCGGTGACCTGGACGGTCGTCCGGGCGCGCTGCGTGTTGATCGACGGGATGCCCTGCACTTCTTCGCCAGGCGAGGCGTTCTCGAGCTCGACGGCCATGATGACCGTTTGCGCGGTCGTGATCTGGGGCGTGACCCTCAGGGTGAGCGCCGCATCCTTGAAGGTCACGGTGACGGTGTTGTTGGCCTGCGTCTGCACGGGGATCTGCACGCCCTGCATCATCTCTGCCGCGACGTTGTTCTGCGTCGTGACCCGCGGCGTCGAGAGGATGCGAACCTTGCCAGACGACTCGAGCGCCGAGAGGGCCACGTCCAGGTTGAACGCGCCGTTCACCGACCCCATCGCCAGGCCGATGGCAGCCGCTGCCGGGAGGGTCGACGGCAACCCGACCACCGTGCCGGTTTGATCGACGGGATTCGCGCGCGTGTCGGACCCCTGTGCTCCCTGAGTGCCGAGGCGCCCGCCGAGCGACCCGCTGTTCGGGAACGCGAGCCCGGTCGTATTGCCGAGCTCGGGCGAGACGCGGCCGTTGAGACCCCACTGGATGCCGACCGCGCGGCTGAAGTCGCGGCTGGTCGACACGATGCGCGCCTCGATTTCGACCTGGGGCTCGGGCTTGTCCAGCGCGGTCAACAGCGTCTCGGCGGTCTGGAGCCGTGACGGCAGGTCAGTGATGATGAGCATGTTGGTGCGCTCGTCGATCTGCACGTCGCCTCGCGCCGAGAGCGCGGCCTTGCGCACGAGCGGCGCGGCCTGCGCCGCGCGCGCATAACTGAGCGGGAAGGTCCGCACCGCGAGCGTTCCCGCATCCGCCGAAGCCTTGGCCAGCGCCTGGCGCGCGTCCTGCTCCCGCTTCAGCGTGTCGATCCGGGCAATTCTCACGATCGTCCCGTCCACGGTGTAATCGAGCTGGTTGCCGCGCAGGATGACCTCGAGGGCCTGATCCCACGGAACATCGGTGAGAACGATGTCCACCGAGCCCTGCACGTCGGGATCGATGATCATGTTCAGCCCGCTGACCTCCGCAAACAGGCGAAGGACGGTTCTGAGATCCCCGCCGGTGAAGTCCAGGCTGATCGGGTGGCCGGTGTAGGTCTTCTGCCCCGATGCGGCGCCGAGCTGGGGAGCGCTCGAGGAGAGCTGCGGGCCGGAGGCCGAGGTTTGGATCTGAATGGACCTGGGCGCCGGGGGATCCTGCGCCGCAGGCTTCGCGGGAGCAGTCTGGGGCGAGGCAGCAGGCGGCTGAACTGGAGCGGGTGCGGGCCGCGCGGCAACGGGCGCAGGCGGCGGCTCGACAGGAGACGGCGTGGATGGCGCCACGGGCGACTGCGGCGCCGCCTGTTGGGGCGCGACGGGTTCCGCGACGGGTGCGGAGGCCTGGGGGGACTGGGTCGACGACTGTGAGCGACGTGGTGCGGGTGTGGCTGTTCTGTTGCGCGTGATGGGCGGTGCGACCAGCGTCAATGCCGAAATCGGGTCGGCCGGCGCCTGTGTTGGTGCCGGCTCTATGCTCGCCGTCGTCTGGTCCGGAACAGGGTGGGGCTTCTGTTCGTCCTCCGGCGAGAGCTCCACACGAATCATGTTCCGCGCGGCGCGCACCTTGTATTCCGCGACGCGCGCGAGCATCAGCCGGACGCGGGCGACGGCCCGTCCATCCGGAGCCTGCGCCTGCTCGACATCGACGCCGGCAATCGCTCCCTGGCGCTGCACATCGTTGCGTGCATCGGCCGCGCTCACGTTCCGCATATCGATGACTACTGTCAGTGGATCCGGGTGGCTGACCGAATAGGCGACCGGCTCGCTCGCCTCGATCAGCACGGCGTTGCCGTGCGATGAAACGCCGACCAGGCGGATCGGCGTACTGTTGGCCGACAGGCCGGTCATCGCGGACACGCTGACGGCCAGTCCCAGCCCCGCAACTCTCCGTGCGGCTGCCGATCGCCACCATCCCTCTGCGTTGTACGCGCTCATCGATTCGACTCTTTCCAGCTGTTCAGCATTTGGTTTCGTCGGTATGCCCATTCAGCCCGCTCAGAGCCCGGGAGTGGCGCCCCGTCCTTCAGCCGATCGAACTGCCTTGGGAATCTCCCGCTGCTTCACGAGCGAAAGCGGATCGTTGACGTCCTGCGAAAAGACCACCTTGTCCGACACGATTGACTTCACCGTGCCGTCGAAGAGGCGATCGCCGGGCCGCACGATGTAGGTCTTGCTGTCGGGCGACTGGATCATGGCGACGAAACCGGCCTTGTCGCGCAGGATTCCTTTGACCGTGACGTCGGCAATCAGCAGCCCCGCGACGCCGGACGGACGCGACGCGCCCAGACGGGGATCGTTGCCGCGGCCCAGCAGGCTCAGGAACGGATCGCGGCGCCCTTCCGGGTCGTACGAGAATCCGGCATCCGACCGCTGCTCGACTGGTGGCGCCGCGGGTTGTGCCGCGGCTGGCGCAGAGCCCGCGCTCGGCGCGGGGCTCGGTTGCGCTGGTGCCTGTCCGCCGATCGCCACCGTGAGCAACGACGCGACGCAGACGCAGGTCAGGGTCATTTCGCGCCTCCCTTGGCCACCGAGGGCTGCTTCGGAACGGTCTTCGCGCCCTTCTTCGGAATGGCCCCTTCCTGGAGCACGAAGGTCGTGGCCGTGCATTCAGCCACGATGGTGTTGCTGGAACCTGCTTCGTTCTTCGCGCGAATCGAGATCTCGCTCACGTTGATGATTCGCGGGAACTTGCTGATCCGATCGAAGAACTGGCCCAGGTTGTGGTACGTGCCCTCGGCCTGGAGCCGGATAGGCACCTCGGCGTACAGGGCCTGCTGCACGGTGGGCTGTGGAGTGAACCGTTGAATCGACAGGCTGGACTGCGCCGCAAGGCCCTGGACGCGGCGCAGGATGTCGGCAACGTCCTTCTGCTCGGGCAGGACCGCCGCCAGGCTCTGGAGGCGCTCTTCGAGCTCGTCGACCTGGCCCTGGAATTCCGGCAGCCGGCGCGCGGTCGCCACACCCTTGGCGATGTCCTTGCGCAACGCGGCCAGCCGCGTCTGGCGGAGGGTGATGTCGGCCTGGTACTCCACGACGTAGAACTTCCAGAAGCCGACCACCGCGCCGGCGCACACCAGGACGAACGCGCCAATCTGCGCCTGCCACGGCAGCTTGCTGAGCGAGAGTTCCATGGTGGGCTACCGCCCCCCCTTTGGCGCGGCTCCACCGCGGCCGCCAGGCTTGGGAGCCGCCAGGGACGGCGGAGTGGCCGGCGCATTCGGATCGGTGAACGTCGCCTTGATCGAGAACTTCACCAGCTCGCCTGTCTTCGGGTCGTCCTGCACCAGGCTGTCGATGATCTCCACGGGACGCTTGAACCACGTCGTAGTTTCGAGGTTGCCCACGAAGTCCGACAGCGCCGTCATCGACGTCGAGAACCCGCTGATCGTGAATTCCGCTCCGGTCTGCTTCATGTCGGTGAGCCAGAGGCGTTCGGGCAGGCTTCTGCTCACCTTGTCGAGCACGTGAACGGGCCCGGACTGGCCGCGCCGCAGCTGTTCGATGAGCGTGACCCGCTGCTGCAACTGGGCTTTGCGCGTTTCGAACTTCTGGACCTGGCTGAGCACGCTGCGGAGTTGCTGCGTTTCCCCCTCGGCCTTCGCGATCTCCCGGTCAAGCGCCAGCGACTGCTGCCGCAGCGACCAGAACCACCAGCCGATGCCGAGCACCGTGAGGAGGAGGAGCAGGCTGGCGCCGATGGTGACGCGCTGCGCAGCAGAGATGGCGACGAGGGGCTTCTTCGATCGCTCGCGCTCGACGGCCAGCAGGTTGACGCGAATCATCGATCACCTGCCCGCCGCAGCGCGAGGCCGACGGCGACCGCCGCTGTTGGTCCGACTGCAGCTGCGGAGTCGACCTTGAACTTCTTCGCGTCGAACGCGACCTTCCTGAACGGATCGAACACCTCGACCGGCGCCCCGAAACGCTCGGCGAGCATGTCCAGGAAGCCTTCCGCGCGCGCCGCGCCGCCGCTCACGACCACGCGAGTCATCTGATCGGTGGCGGCCGTGGCCTTGAAGAAGTCGAATGTCTTCTGGATCTCGAGCATCACGTTTTCGCTGACGGCCCTGAGCACCGGGCGGGCTTCGTCGTACGCGATCCCGTCGACGGCGCCGCCTCGTTTGAGCAGGTCCGCGTGCTCGAACGGCAGGTTGAGGTCCTTCTGGAGCGCTTCCGTGTACGCGTTGCCGCCGATTGAGATGTCGCGGGTGAAAACGGATTGATCCCCCTGCAGAATGTTGATGTTCGTGGCGCTGGCGCCGACGTTGAGCAGCATCACGACGGCACCCGGCTCGGTGCCGTAATTGGTCTCGTAGGCGTTCTGCAGTGCAAAGGCGTCGACGTCCACGACAACGGCGGTCCGGCCCGCCTGCCCGATGACGCCGGTGTAGTCGGCGATCTTCTCCTTCTTCGCCGCCACGAGCAGGACGTCCATCGTGCTCTTGCCGGCCGCCGGGTTCGCTCCCTCGAGGACCTGGTAGTCGAGGTTGACGTCCTGGATATCGAAAGGGATGTACTGCTCGGCCTCCCAGTAGATCGACTCGGCGAGCTCCGCCTGGGTCATCGCCGGCAGGGCAATCTTCTTGACGATGACCGCGCTGCCCGAGAGCGAGGCGGCCACTTCCCTGGTCGTGATGCGACAGCTGTCGAACACGCGCTTGATGGCGCCCACGACGGCCGCGCCGTCGATGATGGCGCCGTCCACGATGCTGTCGGGGGGAAGGGGCTCGCTGCCGAAGGCGGTTACCTTGTACGTCTTCCCCGTCGGCTTCAGCTCGATGGCCTTGACCGCGCTCGACCCGATGTCGAGACCGACGAGGGCTTTCGCTCTACGGAGCACCGTGACGTCCTAGTCTGGAAAACGGCGCAGTTCTGCCGCGTTTGACACACTCGCAACGGTCGATTTGCCGTGTTAAGTCGGAGGTCCGGGCGGCAAGTTGAGTGCCACGGCTGCCGAGCTACCAAAACGGGCTGAAATGCGCAGTTCTGGCATTGGCTGAGTTCGGGAGGGAGGGCGAGTGGTGCCGTTTTTGTAGCGGCCTGACGGTTGTGTAATAGAAGAACCTGCGTACAGGGCTCTGCAGCCGCCGACCCGCAGTCGTCGGGCCGCTGGCGGAAGCTCAGCGTCGGCTTGACAATCCCCCGCAATTGCCGGTATCCTCTTGGTTTGCCGTCCTTTGAATGGGGCTGACTGCCTGCTCCGGCGGCGCCGGGGCTCGGCGCGTCGGGCGCAGTTTCGCGAAGGCCGAAAGGGATTCAATGGGTTCGTTTGTTCCGACCGCCGGGACCGTGGAACGGCATTGGCATCTGATTGACGCCGACGGCCTGGTCCTGGGGCGGGTGGCGACGGAAGCCGCCCGACTGCTCCAGGGCAAGCACAAGGCCGTCTATACACCGCACATCGACACCGGCGACCACGTCGTGATCGTCAACGCGGCACGCGTCCGTCTGACCGGCCGCAAGGAAGAACAGAAGCTGTATCGCACCCACAGCGGGTACGAGGGCGGCGTGCGCGAGCAACGCGCGAAGGACGTCCGCCAGAAGAACCCGGTGCGGATCGTGGAAGAAGCGGTGCGCGGCATGCTGCCCAAGACGAAGCTGGGCGAGGCGATGTGGCGCAAGCTCAAGGTCTACGCGGACGGTCAGCACCCGCACCAGGCGCAGAAGCCGCAACCGCTGAACAAGTCAGGCAAGCGCGAGGTCGCATAACGTGGCAGCAGGGATTCAGTACTACGGCACGGGCCGCCGGAAGACATCAACCGCCCGCGTGTTTCTCCGCCCCGGCACGGGCGGCATCACCGTGAACCGCAAGCCGATCGAACGAGCCTTCCCGACCGAGGCGCTCCGCACCCAGATCAAACAGCCGCTGGCCGTCACCGAAACGGCTGACAAGTTCGACGTCCTGGCCACCATCGCGGGTGGCGGTACCGCAGGCCAGGCCGGCGCGCTTCGGCTCGGGATCGCCCGCGCGCTGGTGGAGTACAACGTCGAGCTGCGGCAGCGCCTCAAGAAGGCTGGGTTCCTCACGCGCGATGCGCGCATCAAGGAGCGGAAGAAGTACGGACAGAAGGGGGCGCGGAAGCGCTTCCAATTCAGTAAGAGATAGAAGCTTTTGGCTTCCAGTTTCCGGCTCTGGCTGGAAGCTGGAACCTGGGAACTGGAGACTGATTTCATGGAGGCAATTTGACCGGCATCGCGTTGAAGGACCTGCTCGAGGCGGGCGTCCACTTCGGCCACCAGACGAAGCGCTGGAATCCGAAGATGAAAGCGTACATCTTCGGGGAACGGAACGGGATCTACATCATCGACCTCGCCAAGACGGCCCGACTGTTCCGCGACGCCGAGCAGTTCACGACAAATCTGGCGTCCGAAGGGCGAACGGTCCTGTTCGTGGGCACGAAGCGGCAGGCGCAGGACGCGGTCGCCGAAGAGGCGCAGCGTTGCGGCATGTATTTCGTGAATCAGCGATGGCTGGGCGGCCTCCTCACCAACTTCTCCACCATCCAGCGGAGCCTCGGGCGCCTGCGGGACCTGGAGGCGATGGAGACCGACGGCCGGTACGAGACGTTGTCGAAGAAGGAGATCTCGCAGATCGAGAAAGAGAAGCGCAAGCTCCAGAAGAACCTCGAGGGTATTCGCAACATGTCGCGTCTGCCCGACGCGCTCTTCGTCGTGGATACGCGCAAGGAAAAGATTGCCGTCGACGAAGCCCGCAAGCTGAAGATCCCGGTCATCGGCGTCGTCGATACCAATTGCGATCCCGACGAGGTCGACTACGTGATCCCGGGTAACGACGACGCGCTCAGGGCCATCCGGCTGTTCGCCTCGCGCATTGCGGACGCCGTGCTCGCGGGCCGAAGCATGCGCGAGTCGGCGCATGCCGAAGACAGCGAGGCCGAGGGCGACGAGCGCGGCCGCCGGGCCCGAGCGGTGCGGCCGGCGCGCTCCGAACAGGCGACATCCCCGGCGTCCGTGTAAGAGACGACGCTCGAAAGTGTTCGGGCGCCGGCCGGGATCACCTGGCCGGCGTTTTTGTGTACAGCGCGGACGGCCGGAGCGCCGCGGGCCCGGCGCGCACCGGTGTCGGAGCGCCGCCGCGAGAAAGCAAGGGGTCAGGAGATGGCAACAGCGATGGACATCACGGCAGACATGGTCAAGAAGCTTCGCGACGCCACAGGCGCGGGCATGATGGAGTGCAAGAAGGCGCTCGTCGAGGCCAAGGGCAACATGGAGGAGGCGGTCACGCTCCTCCGCAAGCAGGGGCTCGCGCAGGCTACGAAGAAGGCCGGGCGTTCGACCAACGAGGGCATCATCGGGCACTACATCCACATGGGCGGCAAGATCGGCGTGCTCGTGGAGGTGAACTGCGAGTCGGACTTCGTCGCGCGGACCGACGACTTCCAGAATCTCACGCGCGAGATCGCGATGCACATCGCCGCGGCCAACCCGCAATACGTGCGCCGGGAAGAGGTCCCGGCCGACGTCCTCGAGCGCGAGCGCAGCATCTACCGCTCGCAAATGGAGGGTCAGAACAAGCCGCCCGCCGTCATCGACAAGATCGTCGAGGGGAAGTTGAACAGCTTCTACGAGCAGGTCTGCCTGCTGGATCAGCCCTCCATCCGCGATCCGAAGGTCACCATCGGCCAGGTGGTCCAGCAGGGCATTGCCCGGATGGGCGAGAACATCGCGATTCCCCGCTTCGTCCGCTTCAAGCTGGGCGAAGGGTGAACTCACAGGGTTCAGATTCACAGGGTTCAGAGGTTCGCAGGGTTCAGGGGTTCAGGGTTCCGAGGTTCAACCCCTGAACCCTGAACGCGTTGAACCCGCCCAATCCGTTCAACCCTGTATAATCCCCCAGCTATGTCCGATCCCGCGTTTCAGCGAGTGTTGCTCAAACTTTCCGGCGAAGCCCTCATGGGCGAACAGCCATTCGGGATCGACCCGGCGATCACCACGCAGATCGCGAAAGAGATCGGCGAGATTCAGCAACTTGGCGTGCAGACGGGCGTCGTCATCGGGGGCGGCAACCTGTTTCGCGGGCTTGCGGCGAGCGCCCGCGGGATGGATCGGGCCACGGCCGATTACATGGGCATGCTGGCCACGGTCATCAATGCGCTGGCGCTGCAGGATGCCCTCGAGCACACCGGCGTGACGACGCGCGTGGCCACCGCCATCGAGATGCGTGCCGTTGCCGAGCCCTTCATCCGCCGCCGCGCGGTGCGGCACCTCGAGAAGGGTCGCGTCGTGGTCTTCGCCGCCGGCACCGGCAACCCCTACTTCACCACGGATACGGCCGCCGCGCTGCGCGCGATGGAGATGAAGGCCGACGTGATTCTCAAAGGTACGAAAGTCGACGGCATCTACACGGCCGACCCGATGCTGCACCAGGATGCAACGAAGTACGATGAAATCTCCTATCTGAAGGTTCTCGAGCAGGGCCTGAAGGTCATGGACGCCACGGCGATCTCGCTCTGCATGGACAACAAGCTGCCCATCGTCGTCTTCAACCTGCGCACGCCGGGAAATCTGCGGCGCGTGATCATGGGAGAAGGGGTCGGCACGACCGTCAGAGCCTCGTGAGACTGCGGGGTCTGCCCGCGATTGCCACTGACCATCGAAGGACGCATATGGATGTGAGTGATCTGAAGAGCCTGTTTGCTGAAGTCAAGAAGCGCATGGACGGCCAGATCGAACACGTGCGGCGCGAACTGGGCGGCGTCCGCACCGGCCGCGCTTCGGTCACGATTCTCGATTCGGTCCACGTGGACGCCTACGGGACGCAGATGCCGCTCAACCAGGTGGCGTCGCTGTCGATTCCCGAGCCGTCGATGATCGTGGCCCAACCGTTCGATCCCACGCTGATGGCCGCCATCGAGCGCGCGATACGCAGCGCGAACCTCGGTCTCAACCCGACCAACGACGGGAAGATCGTGCGGATTCCCATCCCCGCGCTGACCGAAGAGCGTCGCAAGGAGTTGTCGAAGCTGGTCCACAAGTACGCCGAGGAGGGCCGCAACGGCGTGCGTCAGGTCCGGCGCGATGCGAACGAGCGTCTGAAGAAACTGCTCAAGGATCACAAGATCTCCGAAGACGACGAGCGCCGCGGGCTCGACGAAGTCCAGAAAATCACCGACCAGCACATCGCCGCGATCGACGATCTCCAGAAGAAGAAGGATGCGGACCTTTTGGGGAAATAAGACAGTGCTGAATGCTGAATGCTGAAGGCTGAAGGCTGGGGTCTAGTACCTCATTCTCCAGCCCTCAGCATTCAGCACTCACCATTCAGCATTCAGCACTCA
>DASTBU010000167.1:0-14310 GCA_035711845.1 Vicinamibacterales bacterium | reverse complement strand
GCTGCGAAGACCTGCAGCGGACGCCGCACGTCGCCCACGAGCAGTTCCTGCAGCGGGAGGATGCCGGACGTCGAGGCGGCGTCTACCGGCTCGGAGAATTGGCGGGCGATCGCGGCGAATTGCGCCTCGGCCTGCGTCCGCGTAACGCCAGGCTTCAAACGCCCAACAACAGGCGTCAGCAAGCTCTGGTGCGGATCGATGCGGATCGTGTACAGCGTCCAAGCCTCTGCGCCCTCGGGAAAACTGAAGCCGGCCGGCATCACACCGATCACCGTCCGCAAACGCCCATCGACCATGACCCGCTTGCCGAGGATATCTGTGGCTCCACCCAACCGCGCCCGCCACAGGACCTCACCCAGCACGATGAGCTGATCAGCGGCCTTCTCGTCCTCGACCTCGAACGTCCGGCCCATCGCCGGCGCGACACCAAGAGTCGTGAAGAATTCCGCGGTCACGCGGCCGACGCTGACCAGCGAGGGCTCGGAGGGCGTGATCAGATTCGCGGTGAAGGTTGAAAAAGCGGCGGTGTGCTCGAAGGCGCGATCGCTGGAGCGGAACGTGAGGTAGTCGCGATCGGACAGGCTCGGCTGTTGTATGAACGGCCCTCTTGGCGAGTGCGCGATGAGGAAGAGCCGGTCTGGCTCCGGGAACGGCAGCGGGCGCAACAGGACCCCACTGACGACGGCGAACACCGCCGTGTTTGCGCCGACGCCGAGCGCAAGGGTCACAACGGCGGCAGAAGTAAAGCCGCGCGCGCGCAGCAGTGTACGCACCGCGTAGCGCAGGTCCTGCACGAAATCCTCAAAGAGCCGAATCCCGCGAGCGTCCCGGCACTCTTCGATTCGCTGTGCAACGCCGCCAAACGACCGGATCGCCGCGGCCCGCGCATCACGCGGCGACATGCCCCTGGCGATGTTCTCGTCCGTTGCGCGCTCTATGTGGTACGCGACCTCTGCCTGCAGCTCCGTCTCGACGTCGCGTCCCCGGAAGAGCGATCGCACCCGGAGCGGCAGCTTGTACATCCACCGCGCGACGGGGAATCCGTGCGGCATCTCACACCTCGCTCAACTTGACGACGAACGAAATCGCACCCGAAAGGCGCTCCCAGTTGGCGACTTCACGATCGAGGTGGCGGCGACCGGGAATCGTCAGGCGGTAGTACTTCGCGCGACGGTTGTTCTCGCTCTGCTTCCACTCCGCCCTGATCCAGCCTTCCTGCTCCAGCTTGTGCAGCGCCGGATAGAGCGACCCGTCGCTCACCTGCAGTACGTCGCCCGATATCTGCTTCAGGCGCTGGCTGATGGCCCAGGCGTGGAGGGGCTCGAGCGCGATGATTTTGAGGATGAGCAGGTCGAGTGTGCCCTGCAACAGATCGGATGGCTTGCTCACGGCACTTCCCCCACGGTTACCGAGGGCAGACTAGCGTACCTTCCCTCGGTAAGCAAGGGGAGGACGTAATAGTCCTCTAGCGCCGATCGCCGCCCGTTCCTCCCGGCGTAGCCAGGAATACGCACAGCCCGACGAGGCTCACGGCCACGGCTGCATCGAGCGGCAGGTGCGGCGCGCGCTGCCAGAGCAGGCCACCCGTCAACCCCGCGGGGACCACGAGAAGGTTCCTGATTGCGTAATACGCTCCCGCGGAGGATGCGCGCCGGTTCTCCGATGACCAGTCGACAATCAACGACTTGCGTGCCGGCTCGCCGAGCTCCTTGAGTCCGCCGATGGTGAAGGCGCCCACGAGCGCCGCGTAACTCGTCGCCCATCGAACCGCAAGGGGAAACGCGGCGAAGAACACGAATGTGAGCGCGACCACGGGACGGCGCCCGGTGAGTCCGGCGATCCGGGCGCCGGGCAGGTATGTCGCAATCGCCACCCCCTGCTGGACGGCATAGAGCACGCCATACTCCGCGATCGAGACCTGCCCGCCCTGGGTCACGAACAGCACGATGAAGGAGGCGGCCATCCCCTCGCCGATCCGGACCAGGCTGTCGGCCACCAGCAATCGGCGCAGCTCCGGCCTCATGCCCCGGAGCACGGCGTCGTTGATTGCGACGCCTCGAGGGCGGGCTGCGGGCTGTCGATCGAGGAACATCCGGTATTGAACGCACAGAACCGCCAACCCGATGGCGGCGGTGATCGAGAACGCGACTCGAAGGCCTGCTACGATGCCCAACCCGCCAATCAGGACGCCGCCCAATGGCGCACTCAATACGCGCGGCAGCCGAACGAGAACCGACTGGATGGCGAACGCGGCCGCCCGGCGGTCCTGCGGAAGCGACTCGCCGATGACGGAGAAGGTCGTGGGAAAGGCTCCTGCCTTCCACGCCATCACCGCGACGAGACCCGCGAGCATGAACGGCCACGATGGCGCGAGGGCGTAAGCGGCGTAGCCAGCCGTTGCGACCGCGGTGAGAATCAGCAGCGCGCGACGCCGGCCCAGGCGGTCGCTGAGCCAGCCACCGGGATACTGATAGAGGCCGTCGAGCAGGTCCTTCGACGACCCGAACACGCCGACAACCGCACCGCTGGCGCCGAGCGCCGTGAGAAACGGAGGCAGGTAGGCCTGCCAGAGCTCTTCACCGAGCGAGAGCCCGAACAGGCTGGCGCCGAGGACTGCAACATTGCGGGATGCGGGCGAGCGTGACGCGGTCGCGGTTCTCACCGTCGTGTGGCAGCAGCGTCCCGCCGGCGTCCCTGATCGTCGGCAGGTCGCGATCCAGCGGCGCCAGGATCTTGTCCCTGGCTCGACCTCACTTCATTTCTGCAGCTCCCGTTGGCGGGCCGGCCGGCTGGCCTCCGAGGCTGGCGTGCAACGCATCGAAGATCGGCGTGCTCTCCGCAATGCGGCGATGGTCGTCGGTGAATCGGGCCACGATGCCGTCGATGAGCGCGGCCACCCCGGCCGTCTCGGCGCGGTGGTAAAGATCTTCGCGCAGGTCGATGTCGTGAACAATCTGCGCGATTGCCGCGAGGCCCGGTTCCGACGCACGTTCGGCCACGCCGAGCAGGACCTCGAACGTGCAGCGGTTGCCGTCGTGCGTGAACTCGCCCTCGAACATGTCGAAGCGAAGGCCGCCGGCGACCGGTTTCTCGTCCGGCCCGACGAACACGAACGTGCCCGCCGGATCGATGAATCGCCGGATCAGCCATGCCGACGCCATCCGATCGACCTTCACGCCACGGCGCGTCACCCAGGTCCTCGCCCTGAGCGCTTCCCGCTCCGGAATCGAGGTGGGTGCCTTGTTCGTGGGCTCCGCGGTGCGATTGATCGTTGTCATCAACGCCTCCAATTCCTCGTGTCCCTCTGCCTGAAAGAAGTCGATGCGCCGCGCCGCCTCCAGACGCTGGCCCAGACGACGTCGATCGGCCTCGAGCGATCGGTCGTCAGGCCCTGCGCCAGCGTCGCGCAGGCGATCGAGGAGAGTGCGGGCTTCAGCCGCAAGTGCGCCGTATTCAGTCGTGCGTGCCCCTCGAAACCTCTCGCGGATCTCGTCATCGCGCAGGCCTCCCAGGAATCGCGCCTCGACAATCCAGGCCTCTCCGGACTCCGCACGAATCTCCTGCCGCAGCCACTGGAAATCTTCGAGTGCCGCCTCATTCATCGGCAGGAGATAGGCCGATCGCTTGAGCGGGAGCGCGCCGATCTGGGTGAGCCGCCGCATCACTTTCGCCCGCAGGTACGGAGGTTTCGGCGGAAGACTGTGGATCAGCAGCAACCACCCGGGGTTGCCTGTCATTCAATAGCTATATAGCATAGGCAATCAATATGTCAATTGTGATATTCGAACCGTCGGACAGGAGGCTCAACACTCTTCCCTCGATGTCCGTCGCGCGGTGGTCCCCACAGGCCGCCGACGGGATGGCCATCGCGGAGGGGCCGTTTTTCCGCGGGGCGAAGCGGAGGCCCGAGACGACAGGTCCGCTCCGGCCTTGCAGAGACAGAGCCCCTGGACTAAGCATCGCGCGGGCTGGGCTCGCTGTCGCCCGGTGCGAGCACCCCGTGCGCCTTTACGCCGCGGCGCGATTGGTACAAGCTGAGCGGCCATGTTCGTCATCGAGTTGACCTACAAGGCCAGCCTCACCAGGATCGACGCGCATATGGCAGCGCATGTCAGGTTCTTGAGGAAGTACTACGACTCCGGCCATTTCCTGGTCTCGGGCCGTAAGATCCCGCGGGATGGCGGAATCATCCTGGCCGTCGCCAAGAATCGTCAGGAGATTGAAGCCATCGTGTCGGAAGATCCATTCCACCAGGGCGGCCTCGCCGACTTCCGGATCATCGAGTTTCGGGCCAGCCAGCGGGCGGACGACGTTCAGAAACGGATCGACAGAGGCTGACCGGGGGTCAGCGGGAACAGGGGAGGTGCACGGTGACGCGCGTGCCCTGACCGGGCTCGCTCTGCACGGACACCATGCCCTGCAATTGCCGGACGGTGAACGCAATGGAACTGAGGCCGAGGCCAGTGCCCGTCGCTCTGGTTGTGAAGAACGGTTCGAAGATGCGCGCTTCCACATCGGGCGTCATGCCGCATCCCGTGTCGGTGACGGACAATTGCGCGTAGGGTACCGGCTCCCCTGTCACCTGCCCGAGCGGCAGGAGGTCGGCCACGTCGGTCTCGATCGTCAAATCCCCGCCATCGGCCATCGCGTCTCGTGCGTTGAGCGCCAGGTTCAGCAGGATGCGCTCGAGCTCGAGGGGTTCAGACAGAACCGTAACGGGCTCCTGCGAGAGGCGCGTTCGAAGCTGTATCCGTTCACCGAGGAAGCGCGACAAGGTCGGCATCACGCCGTTGACGACCAGATTCAACTCCACCGGCCCCCGGGGGGCGGATCCCGGACGCGCGGCGATCAGGAGCTCGCGCGTCAGCTGCGACGCCCGTTCGGCGCACACGCGCAGCTCCGCGATTTCGTAGTCCGCCTCCCCTCTGGGCACGAGCTGAAAGATCCTGTCGGCGCACGCGATCATCACCGTCAACTGGTTCCGCAGGTCGTGCACGAACTGCGCGACGGCCAGATCCCCGAGATCGATCTTCGGCGCCGGCCGGACCGGTACGTTTCTCACGTTTCTCGACACGCTTCCTCGGGCGCGGAAGGGGCGCCGGAAGAATTGCGTGAGGAGCGCGGCGAGTCGGGGGGGTGAGGCTTCCCGGGTGCGATCTGCGGCAGTCATCTAGGCGACGCACCTGCCACTATAGATGCACCTCTCTCCCTGTGACATTGATTTGGATCAAACAGCGGGCAGGATGCTGGCTACACGGCGGCCACGAGCTTCGCCAGGCGAGGCGCGTCCAGAATTCGAACGAGCCGTCTGTTCTCGAACTTCAGCAGACGCTGGCGCTCCAATTCCGCCGCCGCGCGGATCACGCTTTCGAGCGACAACCCGAGGAAGGCCGCGATGTCCGAGCGGGACATCGGCAGCTGAACCACGCCTGGGCTCCCCGCGGTCAGGTCCGCCTCCGCGCTCATGAGCGCGACGAACATGGCGAGGCGACCTGCAGCATCGCGTCGGTTGATGAGGATGGCCTTCCTCTGCGATTCGCGCAGCTCGTGTGTCACCTTCGCCAGAAACTGGAACTGCAGGTCGGCGTCGTGCTTCAGGAGCACGGTCAGCTCACCGAGGGGAAGTCGATACAGCGTCACGCGCGTGAGCGATTGCGCGCTATTGAGGTAACGGCCGTTCTCGGCCAGCCCGAACAGGTCCTGGGTAAAGAGAAACGCGCTGACAACGCGTTTGCCGCTGGGCAGCTCGCGATACGTCTTCACGGCTCCCTCGGCGACCGCAAAGATCCAGTTGGCGGCCGAATCCTCGCGATAGATGACCATGCGCGGAGGCAGGCGCAAACGCATGCCGATTCGAGCGAGTTGCTCGCGCTGGCGATCCGTGAGGGCAATGGTCTTGGTCTCGGCCGCAGCCTTCAGGAATGGAATGGCCTTGAGCGAGGGCGCGAGCTGAGGGCTTGGCGCGTGTAGCTGCTTCATGGCTGCCTTCCGGTAATCCCAGACGACCCACCCCGAAGTTCACTCAGCCGACCGGCTCGGTCACGTTTCGGGAGTCGGGCTTGGGAGTTGAGCTGGGCGCGGCTCGAACTCGTAGATCCCGCCGTCTGCCATCAGCGCGAGGAAGAGGTGACCGTCCTTCATCACGTACGACCGGATGTAGGGCCACTGCTTGACAATGCGATCGTGCAGGGACCCTGGAGGACACTGGGCGCGCGTCAGAGCCAGCGGCCCGACTCGAGGCGGCTGGGTTCGGACGACTTCTACGTCCCCATACCTCGATTGCAGTCGATTCTCGCGCTCAGCCGCCCGCCGGGACCGAACGCGATAGTGTACTTCGCACGGTCGTCGGGCACCAGCGTCGTGCCGTCGCTCCCTTCGAACTTCACGAGCTGCCAGGAGGTCCCTTCCAGTCCGGCTGGAATTTCTGAACACGAGCGGCAAAGACGGCCACCCGCGTCCCCGAATCGTCGAACAGCTCGAGCCGATCGCCGGCGATCTTCATGCGCGCTGCCCGCTTGACACCGCGAAGAAGGAAGCACGGCCGCGAAAAACCAGGCGGCTGAGCCGGAGCGACAGCGTCGAGCTTCAGAATCGCGTGGCTACTCGCCATATGTCGCGACCTGACTCTGCTGTCCCTCGTCCACCTCGCTGTCAGGGCGTGTCGCCGCACGGCACGAAACTCGCTGCAGGGCTGGAATTTGTCAGTTCGGCTCACACAGGTCATCGCAACCAGGTGAGATGGTAATGTTCCGACGAGACCACGGCATCCACATTGTTTGCGCTCTGACAGCTATCGCAGCCATCGGTCGTGACGGCCGCCCCGCCGCCTGGTGCTGCCGCCCTGGAGAGCGTCATGCCCGCTCAGTCCACGACCCAGAATGTGCTCACTTCCAAAACGACGACCGATAAGTGGAGCTCTTGCCGTCAACACCAGGTCGCCGGCAGACTTGCCGAGCGCGACGCGATACGTGCCCTCGGTGATGCGCCACTGGCCGAGACCGTTCTTCCCATCGAAGCGCGCGAGCTGACGGGGATCGGCTTTGACCGTTAGGGTCTTCGCCTCGCCCGGCTTGAGCTCGACGCGCTCGAACCCGAGCAGGCGCACTCGCGAGATCAACCTTGAGTGCCGGGAGAAGCGCCGCGAAGTGCGCCGCGAGGTCCGCGAGAACTATTACCGGCGCTGGTGGCCGCGTGTGTCGGCGCCCTGCCGGACCATCGCAGGCGTCAGCAGGAAAGAGTGCAAAGTGAGCAGGAGAGGACCGAAATGAGACTGATGCATCTGATGTTGATGTCGTCGATGGCAGCGGCGTCACCCGCCTTCGGCGCTGACAGGCTCACGGACCGCGACGTCAAGGAGCTCGTCGCGCGCATCGAGGAGGGTCGCGACCGGTTCGACGATGCGCTCGATGGGAAGCTGAAGCGCAGCATCGTGCGAGGGCCGTCGGGCGAGGTGAACGTCAACGACTTCCTGAACGATTTCCAGGAGAACATCGATCGGCTCGAGGAGCGGCTGAAGCCCGAATACGCGGCGAGCGCCGAGGTCGCGACCCTGCTCCGTCAGGGAAGCGGCATCGACCGGTTCTTCCACCAGCAGCCGCCGGGGACGAAAGGCGAGAGCGAGTGGAACCGCCTGGCGGCCGATCTGAAGTCGCTCGCGGCCGCCTACGGCGCCGATTTTCCACTACCGGAGGGCGCCTCGGTCCGTCGTATGGGCGATCGCGAGGTGGCGGCGGCGGCCGACGAGGTCGCACGCTCCGCCGACGATCTGAAGAAGTCGCTCAACAACGACCTGAAGAAGGAGACGACCGTTCAGAAGACCGACCGCGAAGCGATCGTGCGCGAGGCCGACCAGCTCTCGAAGGACGCGAAGGCGCTCCGCGGCCGTGTGAGGGACGCCAAGCCGAGCTCCGCGGAAGCCGACCGGCTGCTCTCGCGCGCGGCGGAACTGCAGGCGTTCGTGGACAGTCACCAGCTGCCCACGGCGGCAGGCGTCTGGACCGGAATCAGGACTCGCCTGCAGGAGCTCGCCGGCGCGTACGGGGCGCCGATGGCACGATAGCGCGGCGTAGTTCGCCGCGACCCGCCGTCGCGATGAACATCGGAGGACGGCCTGGAGGTCCCAGGCAGTCGCGAGGAGTCGGGCACGTCACGAGGCTGGAACGGGCGCAAGCGGCCCTGGCGGCGCCCGGCATCAATATGCCGACACGTTCGCCCTCTCGAGCGTTCCGAATGCGCTGGCGGCTGCCGCCGATTGCGCGGCGCGGGCGCGCGGAGAGCAATTTCGCGGGGACGCTTCTCCCGAGTACGGGAACGCGTTCGGCATGACAATCCGGCCAGACCCGCGCTGGCGACGCACCGGTGTTGCGGAGGCTGTGGCGAAGGGTCGAGATGCCCTGAGTTATGGCATGGATCGCCGCAGAGATTGCGGAGGAGCCGAGAACGCAGAGTCGTGGCGACGACCGCCTCAGCGGCCTCCGCGTCTTTGAAGCAGCGAAGTCGCGTGTGGCGATGGCCTCACGAGAGATGCTTGATCAGGAGGACCTCGTTGCTGCGCTCGTTGTAGACGAGCTCGTCGGCTACGTGCCGCGCGATGAGCATCCCGAAGCCGCCGGGCCGCAGGCCTATCTCCGCGCGTTCGATCGCGCTCGCCAGCACGTGATCGGGATCCTCCGAGCGGGCTGCATGTTTCAGGTCTTCAGGGTCGAAACCTGGCCCTGGATCCTTGAAGTGATAGACGATCGCGCGCGCGGTCTTGGCTGCCGTGACCTCGATGACCTTGTGCGGGTCGAAGCCGGCGCCATGCTCCATGGCGTTCAGGAGCAGTTCCCGGAACGCGGCGATCAGCAGATCGCGCTCCTCGTCGGGGATGGCGGACTCCTGCAGCTCGGACATGAAGCGAGTGAGCCGATCGGCGGTGATCAGGTGACAGGCGACGCGCAGCGTGAGCCAGTGCGGCAGCCCCGAGACCACCTCGATGCCGTCGCGCCAGTCCGGCGCGCGGAGCGCCGCCCGCACCATGTCGGCGATTTCGGCCGCGTCGAACGGATCCGTGAAACACGCGAAGACGTCGGCGCGCATCGCCGCGACGATCTCCTCATGCGTCGCGGCGGGCCACAGCGCGATGATTCGAACACTGGGGTGCAGCAACGAGAGCTCTCCGGCGACCGCGAGGCTGTCGCCGATCGTGGTGTCCGGATCCGTCAGGAGCACGTCCCATGACTGCTGACGCAGGTGGCGGAGCGCGTCGACGAGCCCCGCGCAATTCCGGACGTCGTGTTCGCGCAGCTCGGCGCGCCGGCGCACCTCGTCGAACAGCGCATCGCTCCGGCCGATCATCAATACTCGGCCCATGTGGATCTCTGGCGCGGTAATATCCGGATCGTCGAACCGGCCCGGGAGGTCGCCGCGCGGCAGGCTCGTCATCAGCGTATCCTGATGGCGGCCCAGACGCACGACCAGATCATGGTCTTCGTCGGTCGACCTCACGCTGCCTTGATGGGATCGTGCACGAATCTCCACCCGAATCTGAGAGGACATCGGCCGAAACTCATCTATGGCGAGCAGGTGCGACAACACCTCTCGCCACGCCACTGGCCCACCTCCGTCGCTGCCCATCGATCGTCTCCTCATCGGTGCGGAAGTCCGGCCCCACCACTGTCAATCCGTGTGCCAGGAATATGGGTCTCGACATGCCGTCAAAGGCTCGGACGTGGCGGACCGGTCGCGACATGTGGCGGGTACGCCGGCGTTTGACCGCGCGTCGGATCCCGCAGGCGTGCCCAGACGATCGGCATGCAATTCGCACTTGGGGGACCACAGACATCTGCGGGTGCTCCTACCGCCGCGGACGCCTTGACCGCCATCGAACGCCCGGCGCAGAATGCACAGCAACTTCTCTCTTCGACAATTTGCGCCCTCCTCCCTGGTGAATTCCATGGCCGTCGAAGACCTGAGACCATCTCACTCCGTTCAGCCTGGTCGGACTCGGCATGTGCGTCGCCGCGGCCTACTACGCCGGCGCCGTGGTGGGGCTCATGCTCAAGCTCCCGGAGGCAACCCCCTCGGTGATGTGGCCGCCAAACTCCATCCTGACCTCGGTGCTGCTCCTCACCCGCCCGGCGTGGTGGCCGATCGTGCTCCTGTCAGCGCTGCCGCCTCACGTGGCGCTCGAGAGCGGCGCCGGCTGGCCCACGGCGCTGGTGCTGGCGCTCTTCGCCACCAACTGCGGCGAAGCGCTGATGGCCGCCGGTGGATTGCGCTGGTTGAGCGACGAGCCGACCCGGTTCGACTCCATCCGCCGCGTCGGGGTGTTCGTCGGGGTCGTCGTGATTGCGGCGCCCGTCCTCTCGTCGGTGCTCGACGCCTGGGCCGTCTCCTCGATCGGCACGGAGTCGTTCCTGTCGGTGTGGCGTTCGCGGCTGCTGTCGAATTCCCTCACGGCGCTCACCGTCGTGCCAGCCTTCGTGATGGTGGCCACGTCGGGCCTTGCCTGGATGCGTGAAGCGACGCGCGCCCAGCATCTCGAGGCCGCTCTCCTTGCAGCGTTCATGCTCGTTATGGGCACGATCCTGGTTCGCTCGGGGACGTCATCTGATCCCGGCATTACCGTGCTTGCCGAGACCGCCGGAGGGAGCTGGTTCCTGCCGCTTCTCGTCTGGGCGGCCCTCCGGTTCGGGCCCGGCGGGACGAGCGTCGCCCTCCTGGCGGCGACTCTCCTTCTCGTGGGAGCGGCCGTCCGCACCGACGGACCGTTCCGCGGCCTGCCGCCGTCGGAGACGACGCGAGCGCTGCAGCTGTTTCTGATTCCGGCTTCGCTGCCGCTGCTGCTTCTCCATCTCGACCGCGCGTAGCTGAGCACATCGACCGCCACGGCGAGCGCCACCGGCCACCAGCGGAGTTGCTGCACGGCCGCTCATACTGATCCCGATCGAGCGTAGAACCCACACCAGACAGACGGCCGCGATGGCGCAGCCGTCGATCCTTCTCAGACGCCTGGCGCGGCCAGCGGGGGTTCCAACATCGTCGTCGCGCCCGCTGGCGGCATCTCAACCCCGCCGCGAGGAGATCTCGGACACGCGCGCCAGCGGGAAGACACCACGCGGACGATCCAGGACGTTTCGGTACACAAACGTAGCGGGGCTCCCAGTCTCTAACTTCGCCTTGTACGCGCGCAGGCCCGTGAAGCTGAAGACGGCGTTGAGGTGCTGGAAGAAGAAGTGAATCGCGCGCTCCTCGGGACTCGCGTGTTCCTGTCTCACAGCGCACGGTAGTCATATCCGGGGCGTGAGTTGGAAGCGCCTGGAAAATGCCGTATAAGATGGCCGGGACTCCATCGTCTCTTTCGAAAGGCGTGCAGCATGATCCCCGGCGTCGCGCACAGACGGCAGTTCAAGAACCTCTCCGAGCAGGAGGTCCTGGCGCTTGCGATCTCGTCCGAGGAAGACGACGGGCGGATCTACAGGTGGTATGCGCAGCAGCTGCGCGCCGACTACCCGCAGTCCGCGAAGGCGTTCGAGGAAATGGCCGTCGAGGAAGACGAGCACCGCGCCTCGCTCACCGAGGAGCACCGCCGGCGCTTCGGCGACGTCATCCCGCTGATCCGCCGCGAGCACGTCGCGGGCTTCTACCAGCGCAGGCCCGTGTGGCTGATCCAGAACCTCGGCCCCGACCGCATCCGCGCGGAGGCGGCTCGGATGGAGACCGAAGCCCGCGAGTTCTATCATCGCGCCGCGCAGCGGACGACCGACGCGAGCACACGACAGCTGCTGAACCGGTTGTCGGCCGCCGAGTCAGGCCATCAGAGGACCTGGGAGGAACTGCTGCGCGAGCACCTTCCGCCCAGCGCGCGAGACGCCGAGGACGCCGAGGCGCATCGCCAGTTCGTGCTCACCTGGGTGCAGCCGGGGCTCGCGGGATTGATGGACGGCTCCGTTTCCACGCTCGCGCCGATCTTCGCCGCGGCGTTCGCAACCGGCGACACATGGCAGACCTTCCTCGTCGGGCTGGCCGCCTCCGTCGGCGCGGGCATCTCGATGGGCTTCACCGAGGCCGCGTCCGACGACGGCACGATCTCCGGCCGGGGATCGCCGGTGAAGCGCGGAATCGCATCGGGCGTGATGACGGCCGTCGGGGGGCTCGGACACGCGATGCCGTACCTGATTCCCGATTTCTGGACCGCGACGATCATCGCGATGGTCGTCGTCTTCGTCGAGCTCTGGGCGATTGCCTGGGTGCAGAACCGGTACATGGAAACGCCGTTCTGGCGGGCGGCACTCCAGGTCGTCCTCGGCGGCTCTCTCGTATTCGCCTCCGGCATCCTGATCGGCAGCGCGTAAGGACCACGGGTCCGATTCGCCTACCTGAAGCGGGGTTCGACGCCGACGACAATGGGGAACGTCAGACTGGCGCCCGGCCCGATGAGCATCTCGCAAAGACAGATGGAATGTCAGGTGTGCAGGTGGGACACCGGATGGGGAGGCGGGTCGATGGGACGAGTGCGAACTCGAACCGAACACAGCCGCGTGCCTTAATCGACCCTCCCGCTGCGCTCAGTCACAGCAACCGTCCCAGCCACAACAGCGGCTGCACGAGCAGCGCGATCGCCGATCCGATACCCAGGATCACGAAGGGGAAGCCGAAGACCAGGGCTCCGAGCGCGAGCACGTCGGCGCCCACGGCAGCGATGCGCCGGAGCGGTCCGGGAACATGGTGCCCTGAGACCGCGGTGGGAGTCCGCGCGCTCGTCAGCGCCGCCTCTCGGCGAGGAACGGCGTCGACGCTCACTTGGTGTCCTGCGGCGGTTGGCCGGAGCCTGGATGTTCGGTGACGCGGAGCAGCTGCGCGAGGCTGCTCGCCGGCTGGCCGTTCAGATAGCTGGTCCTGGCAGCCCACGCGAATCCGATGAGGAGTCCCACAAGCGCGAGGAACGTCGAACTCGCGAGAACGGTTGGCACTGTGAGGAACCAAGCCGTCGCGACGGACGGGATGGCTAACGCAAGGGTTCGCTGAGTGGCTGTCGAGCCTGTATGAAGACGCATCTGCATCCTTCTGTTCGGGCACCGTGCGGCGAGACGAAGTTGGACGGAATGTCGCGTCGGCCAACCGACTTTGATGAGGCGGGCGGCCGGTGCAGGCCGGAAGCTCAGGAAAGAACCTACAGTATACTCGATCAGACCTTACGGCAGTCGCCGCGCGACCAAATCGAGGGGATGTGCAGAAGCGCACAGGCGCGGCGGTCACGATCCAGATAATCAGGGCAATCGCCACGAGGCTCACCTCGAGCCGTCAACATCATGCTCCTAACCATCGGCGTTCTCGTCACGCTCACTGCCGCGATGATCACGTGGGGCGCGCGCCTTTCCCGGCGCGTGAGCGACGCCAGCCTGGGGTGGATGAGCGAGCAATGGCTCGCCGAACACCGAGCGTCCAATCCGTCGTAGGCGTTGACGACAGCGCGAGGATGGAACCGGTCAGGCGACGACCGCGTCGCGGATCACGGAGGTTCACGTCCCAAGGTTCCGACCCAGGAGAAGTTGCGCCTGTGTACAAGTGAACAGACTCGTGGGTCGTGATCGAGACACCATACGCCATAACAGCAGACGCGGCAGTGTCCGGCCGGACCGACGCAAGCACCTCCCATCAGCGTTGGGCGCGACGGGTCGCCAGAGGTGTGGAACTCGACAGGACGATCAAGACACGGGCAATCCTGGTTTTTGCTGTCCTCGCCGCTGGCCTCGTCCTGTGGTTGACGATTGTCCTCATGTCGGGTTGAAACGCCCCGAAACACACGCCGTCGCGTGTAGCAGCGGCGCAATTTCACAACAATTTGCATCCGAAGTGCCGACGCCACGAAAGGCGTGCGGCAGGCTTGCCAAAGGAGAAAACACCAATGAGTCCGAATCTCGAGCCGATGTCGCCGATCACGCGCCCAACCGCCTGCCCGTTTTGTGGAGCGAAGGCCGTCGACACGCTGGCAAAGGTCCTCACCGTGACGACGTTCTGGCGCTGCCGCGAATGCGAGGAGACGTGGACCATCGCGATCCTCAGAGCATCTTCAGCCCGCTGACGGGCAGCGCAGGCGGCCTTCTGGCGGACCTGATCGTGAGCATGAACCGGAACGGTTGGCACAGTTTCCGATCAAGCACACGTCCGATGTAACGACGCGGCCCAGGAGCCAGCCAGCGGGCAAGGGCGAAGGGTTGGCGGATCTCAGCGAAACGTCAGTGTTTCTCGATTGGCCCCACCGGCGTCGGCCGCAGGCCTGGCTCGACCCGCTCGCTTGGCAGCGGACGGCCTACCCATCCGTAGATC
>DASTBU010000166.1:0-80313 GCA_035711845.1 Vicinamibacterales bacterium | reverse complement strand
GGCGATTGGTTTCGTCAACGAGCAGAAGCTGCAGCCGGACGGGCGGGTGGATCGGCGGCGCGTGGCGCTCCTCCAGCAGTGGATCGACGCGGGTCTCGAGCTCGGCAACCACACGTTCTCCCATCAGGATCTCCACACGGTGTCGCTCGAGGCGTTTCAGCGCGACGTGGTGGCGGGGGAGGGGGTGTCTCGCGAGCTGTTGCGTAAGGCCGGAAAGGAACTGCGCTATTTCCGGCACCCGTTTCTGCACACCGGTCTATCGGGTGAAACGCGAAGGCAGTTCGAGTCGTTCTTGAAAGAACGCGGCTACGTAGTTGCTCCGGTGACGGTGGACAACTACGACTACCAGTTTGCGGCCGCCTACGATCGAGCGGTCGCGAGCGATGATGGGGACGTGAGACAGAAGGTGGTGCGATCCTATCTCGAGTATATGGAGGCGGTGGTCGCGTATTACGAGCAGCAGTCAGCTGCAATCATCGAACGCGAGATCGCCCAGACGCTGCTTCTGCATGCGAACGCCCTCAACGCAGCGACAATCGATCGGCTGGCGGTGATGTTGAAGCGCCGGGGGTACCGGTTCGTCAGCCTCGGCGACGCGTTGAAGGATCCAGCGTACCAGTCCGCGGATGCGTACTACGGTCCGGCGGGGATCACGTGGCTCCACAGGTGGGCGCTGACCCAGGGAAAGAAGGGAACCTTCTTCGCCGGGGAGCCCGCCGTTCCCGAGTGGATCGAACTGGCGGCCCGCTGATGGGCTTGGAGGGCCGGCAGCCGTCCGACGTCCGCCTGCCGCGTCGCGATCGCAGTAAACTTGTCCGCCAACAGGAGGAGGGCTCCAGAATGGATAGAAAAACAGCGGCCGACTTCGATCAGGAACTGCTGATTCTCTTCGACGCCTACGTCCACGGCGCTATCGATCGCCGCGGCTTTCTGGACAAGGCCAGGAAGTTCGCCGTTGGCGGCGTGACGGCCGCCATGCTGCTCGATCAGCTCAACCCCAACTTCGCGGAAGCGCAGGTCGTCGCGGCCGACGACAAGCGGATCAAGACCGAAGATATCGAATACCCGTCGCCCCAGGGTTCGGGCACGATGAAGGGTTACCTGGTTCGACCGGCCGCCGCGACCGGCAAGCTGCCGTCGATTCTGGTGGTACACGAGAACCGCGGGCTGAATCCGCACATCAAGGACATCGCGCGCCGGCTCGCACTCGAGTCCTTCATGGCGTTTGCGCCCGATGCGCTCGCCCCGCTCGGCGGCTACCCGGGCACGGAAGACGAGGCGCGCGGGTTGTTCCAGAAGCTCGACCAGCCGAAGACCCGCGAGGATTTCGTGGCTGCCGTCGACTATCTGAAGAAGCGGCCGGATTCGACCGGTCGCGTCGGCGTGGTGGGGTTCTGCTACGGCGGCGGCATCGCTCACATGCTGGCAACCCGCGTCCCCGATCTCGCCGCAGCGGTCCCGTTCTACGGGAACAGCCCGGATCCGTCCGAGGCGGCCAAGGTCAAAGCGCCGCTCCTGGTTCATTTCGCCGAGACCGACCAGCGGATCAACGCTGCGTGGCCTGCATACGAGGCGGCGCTCAAGGCGGCTGGCGTGAGCTACGAGGCGCATACCTACCCGGGCACGCAACACGGGTTCAACAACGATACGACACCGCGCTACGACGAGGCTGCGGCGAAGCTGGCCTGGCAGCGCACGGTCGACTTCTTCAAGAAGCACGTCAAGTAGACGTCACGACCTCGCGTCGGGGGGAGGCGTCTCGATGCGAAGCATTCTTCCGGTGGTCGCCCTCGCGGCCACGACCGGCATTGGTGTCGGTGCGTACCACGTTCAATCGAGGACGACGTCCACGCCCCAGCAGGCCGTCGACGAATTGCTCGATGCCGACCGGGCATTCTCGAAGGCAAGCGGGCAGACGGATCTGATCGCCGGCTTGTCGGCGATGTGGGCCGACGGTGTGGTGATGCCTGTGCCTGGAGGTGCGTTTGCGCGCGGTGCGGCGGCGGTCATCGCCGCGCTGCGCGCGAACCCTGACAATGCGAAGGCGCGCGCCGAATGGACGCCTGTTCGTGGTGGTATCTCGGCGGACGGGCAGCACGGTTTCACGTTCGGGTACATGACGGTCAGGCAGGCCGATCGGACGCGTGTTCCGCTCAAGTACCTGGCCTACTGGGTCCGCGAGTCGGCAGGATGGAAGGTGGCGGCCTACAAACGCGCACGCGCGAACGAAGCACCGGAATCGCTGGAGATGATGGCGCCGGCCCTGCCCTCGCGCATCGTGCCAGTCTCGACCGCCGCGGCTGCCGTCGAGCGTCACCGTCGAAGCCTGGACGAGGCGGAGCGGGCGTTCTCGGACGAGGCGCAGAAGATCGGGATCGGGCCGGCGTTCGCGAAGTACGGCAGCGCGGACGCCATCAACCTGGGGCCGCCCACGGCGTCCCGGGTCCTCGTGGGCGCCGAGGCGATCGGCCGGTTCGTCGGGTCAGCGTATCCGGCCGGTCACCCCGGCGTGTCCTGGGCGCCGGACTCGGTGCTCGTGGCCTCGAGCGGCGATCTCGGCATCACGTTCGGGATGATCCGCGCAAACGGTCCCTTGCCTGACGGCCCATCCCGTCCGCCCGTCCCGTTCTTCACCATCTGGCGCCGCGCAGATTCTGCCAAACCGTGGCGCTACGTTGCAGAATGAGCACAGGGGACAGGCTCCTTAAGGTGACTGTCCCCCTAAGGTGCCTGTCCCCTTAAAGGGACTGTCCCCCTAAAGGGACTGTCCCCCTACCCCGTACTTCTCATCCCCGCGGCGATCCCGTTGACGGTGACCATGAACGCCTTAACCAGGTCCTCAGACGGCTCGGGCTGGTCCCGGAGCCGGCGCAGCAATTCAATCTGCACCAGGTTGATGGGATCGACGTAGGGATTGCGCACCTCGATCGACCGGCGGAGGACCGGGTTGGTTTCGAGCAGCTCCTGATGGCCGGTGACCTGGAGCAAAGCTTGGATAGTTCGGTCGAGGCGCCGTCGCAGGTCCTGGCCGATGGGCTGGAGCCGCAGGGGCGCAAGGCGTCGATCGTACTCCGCCGCGATCTCGGGCTCGCATTCGGCCACCACGGTCTCGATCAGATCGAGCGTCGCCCTGAAGAACGGCCACTCCGCATACATCTCCCGCAACTGGGCGAGTTCGCCGGCGTCGAGCGCCTCCGAGAACGCTTCGCCCGTGCCCAGCCACGTCGGAAGAAGCAGCCGGGTCTGCGTCCAGGCGAACACCCAGGGGATGGCGCGCAGGGAATCCACTCCGCCTTCCGTGGTGCGGCGCGCTGGCCGGCTCCCGATGGGCATGGTGCCCAGCTCCACTTCTGGTGTCGCGAAACGGAAGTACTCGACGAACTCGGGATCCTCGTAGACAACGCGGCGATACGCGCGGCGCGCCGTTGCAGCCAGCTGATCCATGAGCGGTCGCCACTCGGATCGAGCAGGCGTCGGCGCCGCGAGCGTGGCCTCCAGCGTGGCGGTCGTGTAGACCTCGAGGGTGCGAACGGCAATCTCGGGCAGGCCGAACTGCGTCTGGATCATTTCGCCCTGTTCGGTGACCCGCAGGCGGCCCTGGATCGACCCCGGCGGCTGAGACTGCATCGCCACGTAGGTCGGGCCTCCTCCACGGCTTATGGTGCCCCCTCGTCCGTGAAAGAGCGTCAGTTCCACACCCGCTTCGCGGCAGAGGTCGACGAGCGACTCCTGGGCGCGATAAAGTGCCCAGTTGGCCGCCAGGCGGCCGCCGTCCTTCGCCGAATCCGAGTAGCCGATCATCACCTCCTGCCGCCCGGCCATCCGGCGCCTGTACTCGGGCATGCCGAACAACTCCCGCATGGTGCCCGCCGCCCGCTCGAGGTCATCGACCTGTTCGAACAGCGGAACCGTACGCATGCGAGCACCCGACCGCGCCTGGAGCCACTCCACGGCAAGAATGTCCGAGGGGCTTCGCGCCATGGAGACGACGTAGGCGCCGAGCGACTCCGGCGGAAGCGCGGCCGCCATCCTGAACGTTTCAATCACGTCGCGCGCCTCATCGTCCACCGGCAGCTCGAGTGAAGCGCGAGGGCGATCGTCAAGGAGACCGGGACGCAGGAACGCCTGACGCTCGCGCTCCCGCCAGGCGAGGTACGACCCGGCGCCAGTCGCCCGCGTGATCGCGTCCATTGCGGCTGCATGGCGGTCGGCATGCTGCCGCAGGTCCAGGCGCACGAGCGTCAGGCCGAAGGCCGCCGCGCGTCGGATCACGTCGGCGAGCCGCCCGTCGGCCACGACCTGCTGGCCGGTCGCGGCGAGGGAGTCGTGACAGAGCCGCAGCGGCTCGAGAAGCTCCGAGGTGGCGCGATATGGAGATACGAGTGGGTCGGGATCGGAGGGCCCGTCCACGACTCCTCCCGTTTCCCCGAAACGGGCGATCTCCGAGGCGAGGAGATCGCGCGTGGCACGAAGCCGCGCACGGACACCGCGCAGCAGCGCGCGATAAGGTTCGCGTGCATCGCCGACCCGTTTCCGCAGCGCCGCGGTCGCGGTGGTATTGGAGAGCTCGAACCGGAGCGTGGCGATTTCGCGTTCGTAGAGGTCGGCCGCCATCCATCGTGCGATGAGGCACACCTGTCGCGTGACGGCGGGAGTGACGGCGGGATTTCCATCACGATCGCCTCCCATCCAGGAACCGAAGCGTATCGGGGCGGCGTCGAGCGCAAGGGTCCGGCCCGTTGCGCGCGAGAGGGCGCGGTCCAGCGCGCGCAGATATCGCGGCACGCCATCCCACAGGGTCTGCTCGAATATCAAGAGGCCGCCGATGGCCTCGTCCACCGGGGTCGGACGGCGGGACGGGATCTCCTCCGTATCCCACGCCGTCGAAATCTCCCGGCGCAGGGACGCCAGCAGCTCTTCCTGCTCGGCGGGGGTCAGGTCCGGACGATCCTGCTGTGCGAGGGTCCGCGCGATGCGCTGGTGTTTGTAGGCGATCGTGCGCCGCGTGATCTCGGTCGGATGCGCCGTCAGCACGAGCTCGATCTGCAGCGCCGAGATCGCGGCATGGAGCGCATCGGCGCCGAGACCCACGCCGCGCAGCCGCCCGAAGGTCTCGTCGAAGGAGGCGCGTTGCGGGGGCGACGCTGGATCCTGCTGGCGCTCGCGCCGGCGCCGGACACGCTGATGCTGCTCGGCGATGTTCGACAAGGTCAGGAAGTGAGCAAATGCGCGCGCTACCGGCACGGCGGCGGTGACCGGCAGCTCGCGCAGCAGCCCGGCGAGCGCGTCGCGGTCACGTTCGTTACCGGCTCGCCCGCTTTTCGACAGCGACCGGACGCGCTCGACCGTGTCGAACAAGCCGTTGCCGCCGCGTTGCCGCAGCGTCTCTCCCAGCATCTCGCCCAGCAGCCGCACGTCGTCGCGGAGCGGCTCCTGGCGATCTGGATGAGTGGTCATCACGTGCCTCTCGGCTTCATCCTGTCGGCCAGCTTATCGCTCTTTGCAATTCACAGGATTTGCCTCGACAAAAAGCGGATATCGAAACTGGTATCGGCTCGCGGAAACGTAATTTCGCGGTTGTGGCGGTATGTTCTTGACACCCCGCATACCCTCGGTTAACCGTATTACGTTCCCCTCCGAGCAGCGCGGCATCCCGGCTCCCGACGATCCCTTACCCGGAGTTCGTCAACAACGCGAGAGGTCTCTATGACCCGTCACGGGAGTGCGGCAACCGGCGCAGTCATTGTTTCGTTGGTCACGCTCTGCGGATTCCTCGTCTCCGCGCAGGGCGTCGCTCCTCAAGGATCCGCGAACGTACAGGTCCCCGCCGCCCTGCGGGCGCGTGCGGATCGGGAGGGGCGAGTTCGGGTGATTGTGGAGCTACGGCTTCCATCCGGACGCCATGTTCCGGAGCGCCAGCTGCCGCCGCAGGCTGTCGACGCGCAGCGGCGCGCGATCGAAATGTCGGCCGCCCGCGTGATCGAGCGCCTGCCGGCGGCGAATCATCGCGTGATCCGCCGGTTTCGTACCGTCCCCTACATGGCCGTCGAAGTCACGCCGGCCGCTCTGGCAGCCCTGGAAAGCTCCACGTCGGATGTCGTTCGGGTGATGGAAGACGGGCTCGTCAGGCCCGTGCTGGCGGAGAGTGCGCCGCTCGTCCAGAGCGATCAGGCCTGGGCAAGCGGCTACGACGGGACCGGGACGGTGATCGCCGTGCTGGACACAGGCGTCGATGCGGGTCATCCGTTTCTCCCCGGGAAGGTCGTGCAGGAAGCGTGCTTTTCGAGCACGGTTCCGGGCACCAGCCAGTCCTACTGTCCGAATGGCCAGGAGGAACAGTTCGGGGCAGGCTCCGCCGTACCCTGCCCGGCTGCCGATTGCCTGCACGGAACGCACGTTGCCGGAATCGCGGCGGGCAACGGCAGCCTTGCGGGCCAGCCGTTCTCCGGGGTGGCCAAGGGTGCGCAGGTGATGGCGGTCCAGGTCTTCTCCGAGATCGTCGATACGGAATTCTGTGGCGGCGCTTCGTCCTGCACCGGAGCGTTCGAATCGGATGTCATTGCCGGCCTCGAGCACGTCTATTCCCTCTCAGGCGGGCTCAACGTCGTCGCGGCGAATATGAGCCTTGGCGGGAACCTGTTCACGACGTACTGCGACGACGCGCCGTACAAGCCGGCCATCGACAACCTGCGATCCGCCGGCATCGCGAGCGTGGTGGCGTCGGGCAACAGCGGATCGCCATGGTCGATTGCGACGCCTTCGTGCGTGTCCACCGCGGTGAGCGTGGGCTCGACCAGCAAGAGCGATCAGGTGTCGTGGTACTCCAACGTCGCGCCGATTCTCTCGTTGTTCGCGCCCGGGCAGGCCATCACATCATCGGTTCCCAACGGCGGGTACGGCAGTTTCGACGGGACGTCGATGGCGGCGCCACACGTCGCCGGCGCCTGGGCGGTTCTTCGCCAGGCGAAGCCTGCGGGAAGCGTGAGCGCGCTCCTGGCCGCGCTCCAGTCCACCGGGCTGCCGGTCACGGACAACAGATTCTTCGGATCGACCACCGTGCCGCGCGTCCGGTTGTTCCAGGCGCTCGCGTCCCTCACGCCGGTCACGAACCCGGCGCCCTCTGTCACGGCCGTCTCGCCGGATCGAATCCACGCCGGAACGGGTTCCGTGACGCTGACGATCGCAGGGAGCGGATTCAACGCCTTCTCCGTCGTGTTGTGGAATGGCGCGCCCCAGACGTCGACCGTCCTCACTGTCAACTCGATCCGCGCGACGATTCCCGATACGGCACTGGGCGCTGGCGGCGAAGCGCAGGTCGTGGTGTTCAACCCCGGACCCGGGGGCGGCATGTCAACGGCATACCCGGTGACCGTCGATCCGCCACCGTCGCTGGCCGTCAGCACGACGGCCGCCTCGAGCGGGGCGCCCGTGACCGTGACCCTCGAGCACGGGTTCGGCAACCCCGCGGACTGGCTCGCGTTGGCGTCCACGTCCTCGTCCAACATCCAGTACTTGAAGTGGACGTACGTGGGAGCGGGCGTCACCACGCGGACGTGGACGGTGACGATGCCGTCGACTGCGGGCGCCTACGAGTTCAGGCTGTTCCTGAACAACGGGTTCACTCGGGCCGCGACGAGCCCCGCGATTGCCGTCAGCACGCCGCCCAATCCCGTTCCGGCGATCAGCTCGCTTTCACCCGCCTCCGGTATTGCCGGCGGTCAGGGCTTCGCGCTGACCGTCAACGGTTCGGGCTTCGTCTCTTCGTCGGTGGTCCGCTGGAATGGCGCGGACCGGCCAACGACCTTTGTCAACAGCACGCAGTTGCGTGCGTCAATCGCGGCGGCCGACGTGGCAGTCGTCGGCAGCGCGCTGGTCACGGTCTTCTCGCCCGCACCCGGTGGAGGCCTGTCCGGGTCGCAGTCGTTCGCCATCGGCCAGGCGCCGACAATCACGGTGAGCGCTACCAGCATACCGACTGGCGGAACCGTCACCGCGACGCTGACCGATGGCTTCGGCGGTGCAGGGGACTGGCTCGCATTTGCGGCCACGAGCGCCCCGAATACGAGCTACCTCAAGTACATCTACGTTGGCGGCGGCGTGACGACGCGGACGTGGACCGTGCAGATGCCGACCACGCCGGGCACGTACGAGTTCCGGCTGTTCCCGAACAACGGGTTCACACGCGCCGCGACCAGTCCCACCGTGACCGTCACGCAGGGCCCGAACCCCGTTCCAACGGTGGCGTCGTTGTCGCCGTCGAGAACTTTCACCGGCGGAGGCGAGTTCACGTTGACCGTGAACGGCAGCGGGTTCGCCCCCTCGTCGATCGTCCGGTGGAACGGCGCCGATCGTCCGACGACGATGGTCAGCAGCACGCAGGTGCGGGCGACGATTCCCGCGTCCGACATCCTCGCCGTCGGGACCGCACAGATTTCGGTGTTTTCACCGGCGCCGGGGGGCGGAACCTCCAGCGCCCTGCCGTTCACGATCCAGGAGGCGCCGATACTCACGGTCAGTGCCACGAACGTGTCGCCCGGTTCGTCCGTCACCGTCACGCTGACCAACGGCCTTGGAGGTGGGACCGACTGGCTTGCGCTCGCTGCGACCGGCGCGGCGAATAACAGCTATCTGAAATACATCTACCTCGGCCCGGGAACGACCAAGGTCTGGACCGTCACGATGCCGACCACGCCGGGCACCTACGAGTTCAGGCTGTTCCTGAACAACGGCTATACGCGGGCGGCGACCAGTCCGACCGTGACGGTGCAGTAGGAAAGGCTGAAGGCTGAAGTAGGAAGGCTGAAGGCTGAAATGGGAAGGCTGAAGTAGGAAAGGCTGAACGCTGAAGTAGGAAAGCTGAAGTCCGAGGGCGGACGGCGGACATCGGAATTTCACGTCATCGGGACCGCAGGAGATCGGCGGGCGAGCGCGCGGGAGACCTCGGCGCTCGACTTCGCATCCATGGTCGTCAGGGCGCGGATGTGCTCGCCCTCTCGCAGGGCCACCGCAGTCCCATCGCGATAGACGATCCGAGTCCGGCCGGCGATCCGGATCCGTTCGGCAGCGGTGACGATGCCGCTGAGGTTCAAGGGGTCGGCAGCACTGATGACGAGGAGGCGGCCGTCCCGGCGCGTGCGTCGGACCTCGCGCAGCATCTGAACGGCGTCGGGCAGCGCAAACTGTTCGCCGGACATTCCCGACACGAACCGCCCGCCTCGTATCTCACCGCGCGCTTCGAGCCGGCGGTACAGGGCCGCCAGCTCGCGCCAGGGAGCGGCAGCGGCCTCGCGCGTCAGAAGGCGCCGAAAGACGACGCCATACCGCCGCAGGAGCGACCAGGCTTGTATGTCGAGTCTGGCCGTCCGGTCGCGCGTGGGCGGTCCGATGCTGATCGTCGTCCACCGGCCGGCGAAGTTCGCTCGACGATCATGGCTCGCGGGCCTTCCCTGGGCAGCGCGAATCAGCGCACGCAGTCCGGAGAACCCGTCCGATACGGCAAGGCCCGACGCGACGAGCGCGCCGATCGCGGATCGCAGCGCACCGGGATCGAGTCCTGTCGCCGCCGCGAGATCCTGCAGGAACGAGGCGCCGCGCCCGCGGAGTGCCTGCAGAACGGCGCGCGAATCCTTGTCGAGCGACAGCTCGCGGGGCTCGATGTCATCGGCCGTCAGTGTCTGCCAGGCCTCCGCGTGATCACGAAGGAACAGGGCGATTGAGGTGGCCGGCGCCAGCCGGGGCGGCGCCGATGGATCCCCACCCGGCTTCGACAACCTGGCCCATCCCGCTTCGCCGGCGAGGCACAACAGATCGAGGTGCTGCGACTCGTAAGGCGCCATGCGAGCCGGGAGGACCGAGCGCTCCCACGCCCCCGCCGGAAGCTCGAAGCCGTCGAGCGACGCGATCACCTCGCGAAGGCCCTCCACGCCGGTGAGCCGTGCTGCCGGATCGACATGTTGCCACTTGAAGAGGAACCGCATGAAATCGGCCGGGCCGACAGGCTCAATCTCCGCACGCAGCCGATGCACGGTATAGCGATGGATGCGTGCCAGCAACGTGCGATCGCACCACTCCGTTGCTCCAGTGAACCTTTGAACCTCCTGAACCCCTTGAACCTCCTGAACCCCCTGAGGAGTGAACGACCCCCGCAGGACAACGCCGTCCGCCTCCAGGGCGAGCAGCGCGGCGGAAGCCTCCTCGGGCGTAAGACACAACGGGCGTGCGATCGCATCCGAGGTGGTGGGGCCCATCAGCGTCAGGCGGCTGCGCAGCAGCTCGCGGATCGCATCCGCACGCGCCCAGGCGCGGGCGCGCGAGGGGGGCGCTTGGATCGATGGGTCGGTCGACGCGCCGGGATGTACAGCGGAGAGCTCTGGCAGCCGCTCGGCCGCGATCCACAGGTCATCGGCCGAACCGGTCCCCCCCGGGAACAGGACCCTCGCGATGCGCCCGCTCGATGCGAGCTCGGGGAGCAGATCCCGTGCGTCGATCTCCGAGTCGCGGAGGAAACCGGCGGTCACGAGCGCGTCATGCAGCTCGTGCGCGTCGCGTGGGTCAGGACGGGCCTCCTCGCGCACCCGTTCGATCGCCGACGCGTCGAGCGCGCCGAGATCGCCACCGGGCTCCCCGCTCCTCCTCGTCAGCACCGCATGCGCCCGTCGCTCCTCCAGTGGCGCATCGTCGAGGAACGCGTACGGCCTGGCGTTGAGGATCTCGTGTGTGAGGACGGAGGGCTCCGGCGTGTCGCGCGTGACCAGACGCAGCTCGCCCCCGTGAATCCGGCGCAACACGCGGCGCAACCCGGCGAGGTCCATCGCCTCTTCCAGGCAATCCCGCACCGTCTGGTTCACGAGCGGATGATCGGGGACCTGTCGATCGCCGGGGATGTTCTCGAGGCACGCGGCCGCATCCGGAAAGGCGGCCGCGAGCAGGTCTTCCGCCAGCATCCGCTGCACCTGCGGCGGGACCTTTCGTCCGCCGCGGCGCCGCGGAACCGCGAGTGACAGCGTCGCGTTCCACCGCCAACGCGTCTCGAATACAGGGGCATCGAGAAACGCCTGCACCAGCACGTCTTCGACGGTCTCGGGATGAAGGTAGCGAAACACGTCCGCCAGTGGAAACGAGTGTTGCGTTCCGAGCGACAGCATCAGCGCATCATCGGTCGCCGCGGCCTGCAGTTCGAAGTTGAACTGCCTGCAGAACCGCTTGCGCAGCGCAAGCCCCCATGCCTTGTTGATCCGCGTTCCAAATGGCGCGTGCAGGACGAGCTGCATGCCGCCCGATTCGTCGAAGAAGCGCTCGAGCACCAGTGTGCGCTGAGTCGGGACCGCGCCGAGCACGCGATGGGCCTCGGCGAGGTAGTCGACCACCTGCTCGGCGGCACACCGTCCGACGCACGTCTCCGCGTTCAGCCATTCCGCGGCGGCGCCGGATCCAGCCGTCGCGAGCCTCGTCTCGAGGTCGGCGCGCAGGTCGCTGACCGCGCGCGACAGCTCGTCGCTCCGTGCCGGCGCTTCGCCGAGCCAGAACGGGATGTTCGGAGGCGTCCCCCTCGCGTCGGCGACTCGCACGGTGCCCGCAACCACCTGCAGAATCCGCCACGAGGCGTTTCCGAGCTGAAAGACGTCTCCGGCGATCGACTCGATGGCGAAATCCTCGTTCACTGTGCCGATGAACGTCTCGTCCGGATCCAGCACGACCCTGTAATCTGCGACCTCCGGAATCGCGCCGCCGGAGGTCTGCGCCAGCAGCCTCGCGCCGCGGCGTCCCCGCACTCGTGCGTTGACCTCGTCGCGATGCAGCAGCGCGGCACGCCGGCCGCGCCGCGTGGAGAACCCCTCGGCCGCCATCGCGACGACGGAATCGAACGCAGCTCGGGAGAGATCGCGATAGGGCCAGGCGCGCCGGCAGAGCGCGAAGAGATCGCCTTCCCTGTGTTCTTCGCACGCGGTCTCCGCCACGATCTGCTGCGTGAGCACGTCGAGCGGCGCTTCCTGCGCGACGATGGCGTCGAGCTCTCCTCGTCGGGCCGCACGGAGCAGGGCCGCGCACTCCACGAGGTCATCGCGGGAGGAAGGAAACAGCCGGCCCTTCGGCACACCACGCAGCGTGTGGCCGGATCGGCCAACCCGCTGCAGCAAGGTGCCGATTCGATGTGGAGATCCGATCTGGCACACGAGATCGACGTGGCCGATGTCGATGCCGAGCTCGAGTGAGGCGGTGGCGACCAGCGCACGCAGGCCCCCGGTCTTCAAGCGCGTCTCGGCATCCTGTCGAGTGTCCCTCGAGAGGCTGCCGTGGTGCGCGGTCACGGCCGGCTCCCCCAGCCGATCGCTGAGGTGCCGCGCCACGCGTTCCGCCATCCGTCGCGTATTCACGAACACGAGTGTCGTCCGGTGCGCCTCGACGAGGGCCGCGAGGCGGTCGTAGTACTCCTCCCAGACCTCGTTCGCCGTGACAGCTTCCAGTGGCGACCGTGGCAGCTCGATCGCAAGATCCATGGCGCGACGGTGGCCGTGGTCGACGATGGCGCAGTCCGCGGTGTGGTTGCCGACGAGGTAGCGTGCCACGTCGGCGATCGGCTTTTGCGTGGCCGAGAGACCGATTCGGAGCAGCGGGCGGTCCGCCACGTGCTGCAACCGCTCGAGCGACAACGCGAGATGAGCTCCGCGCCGCGTGCCGATCACCGCGTGAATCTCGTCGAGAATCACCGTCCGCACGGTTCGCAGCATGTGCCGGCTGCGCTCGGCGGTGAGCAGGAGATACAGCGATTCAGGCGTCGTGACGAGGATGTGTGGTGGTGTGCGGATCGTCGCCGCGCGCTCGGTGGGTGTGGTGTCACCGGTCCTGAGGGCCGCCGTGATGACAGGCGCGGTCAGCCCCTCGGCTTCCGCGAGGCGACGGACGCCTTCCCTGGGCTCAGCCAGGTTCCTGTGGATGTCTGTGCTCAGTGCCTTGAGGGGCGAGACATACAGGACGCGAACGCAGTCGGGGAGCCGCGACCGGAGCCCGTCCTTGAAGAGATCATCGAGCGCGGTCAGGAACGCCGCGAGGGTCTTTCCTGACCCGGTGGGGGCGGCAATCAGCGTATGCCGCCCCTGGGCGATGGCCTCCCATCCTTCGAGCTGGACAGGCGCCGGGCTTCCGAGCGTCTCGGTGAACCACTGCCGGACGACGGGGTGAAACTGTCCGAACGACATCAGGGCATCCATCGCGCGATCGCGCGATCGGGTGATCGCGCGATGTGTTACCTCGTCGCCGCCTCGGGCACGAGGCCGAGGATGTAGGACATCACTGTCGAGTTGCGGACGTTCACGTAGAAGTTCGTTCCCGTGTTGCAGGTGGCCACGGTTGCCGCCGACGAGATGCCCGCAACCGCCCATCTGCCGCTTTCCTGGAGCAGCAGGGGACCGCCCGAATCACCGAGGCAGATGGAGCTGGCGTTGGTCGTATGTTGTGTTTCGAGCGTCGTCGAGCCAACAGCCGAGACCGTCGCGGATCCGGCCCTGAGCCTCGAGGGCTCGCTGGTCTCGTCACGCCCCCAGCCGGCGATGATTGCGGTCTCCCCGGTGCGGGCGTCGCGGCTGGTGAGCACAGGAATCGGGGGATGGACAAGGTCCTCTGCCATCCGCACGATTCCTACGTCGAGAGCCGTTGAGCTGTTCTGGTTGTAGCTCGGGTGAAATGCGTACGATTCAGCGGTGATCTCGGGTCCGCTGCCCAGCCACACCCGCACGATGCCCGGGTTGTCGTCCAGGCAGTGCGCCGCGGTGAGGATCGCTCGCGGCGCGATGATCGTTCCGGAACACCCTCCGAGAGCGTTCCCGGCGTTGTCGCGCATGTTCAGCTTCACCACGGGCGAGGGAACCCTGGTGCACTCCACGCCGTTGACGATCGCGATGGCGCCGGCGGTCTGTCCGATCGCGTCGCAGGCGGCCGACGGCGGGACGGTCGGCGACGGTCCGGTCGTCGACAGCGGCGCGGAGTTGCCGCCGCAGGCCGCAGCCGTGACGGCAAGACCCGCAAGGGCGATTCGAATCGTGCGTCTCATGAGTGTCTGGCGGTCTCGAGGGCTGGCGGAACGATTTTACCGCGTTCGGCGCCGCTTGCCCTGCCGCTTCACGTCGTAGGCGAGCGACAGCGTCCCGGTCTGCTGGAAGACGCGATGGCTCGTGAGCGTCAGGCTGGCCCGGCCCGACGGCCGTGGGAGCAGCGGGATCCCGTCGCCGAGGAGAACCGGGATCATGGCTACCTCGACCGTATCCACCAACCCGAGATCCAGGAGACTCCGAAACAGGTCCCCCCCGCCGAACAGCCAGATATCCTTCCCCGACTGCGTCTTGAGCGCGGAGACGGCTTCGCGTAGTCGGTCCGAGATGACCGTGACCTTCGGATGATCGCGCTGGTCGAGCGTGCGCGATACCACGACGATCTTCAACCCGCCGAACGGCCCGCCTCCCGCTCCGCCCTTCATGCCCATGGCCGCATAGGTCCGACGACCCATCAGCAGGGTGTCGAACTCGCTGAAGATGGCCCCGAAATCGATCTCGGGATCCGTGAGGATCCAGTCGGCCTCTCCGTTCGGCCCGGCGATGTATCCGTCGAGGCTCATGGCCACCGAGTAGCGCAGTCGTCGCATGCTCGACCTCCGGCCAGATAATAAATGAATGACCATTTATGAATCAACATGAAAAATTAACGTTGGTTTAGTTATAATCCGGTCCCGATGAGCCCGCGCCCTCGCCTGGCCAGCGACGAAGACATCCTGATGGCCGCCTTCAGGGCCATTGCGCGGCTCGGACCCGCCCGGTTGACGCTGGCCGATGTCGCGCGCGAGGCGGGCGTGTCAGCGGCGGCGCTGGTCCAGCGGTTCGGGTCCAAGCGCGCCCTGCTGCGGGCGGCGGCGGCCGACGCTGCGGGCGGCAGCGACTACATCTTCCCCAGCCTCCGCGCGCGGCACCGCTCGCCCCTGGCAGCCCTGCTTGGCCTGGCCGAATGCATGACGATGATGGGAACGACGCCGGAGGCCGTGGCGAACACGCTTGCCTTCGTGCAGCTCGATCTGACCGATTCCGACTTCCACCGGCATGCCCGGACCGGCTCGACCCGCATGCACGATGGTGTGCGCGCGCTGGTGAACGAGGCGATAGCGGCGGGCGAGCTCCGGCGGTGTGATGCGGGACGCCTCGCATGGGCCCTGCTGGCGACCCTCAACGGGTCGCTGCTCAACTGGACCGTCCAGCGCGAAGGCGAGTTGTCGGCCTGGATCCGGCGGGATCTGAAGACGTTCCTGGAGCCGTACAAGGCGGCTCGCCCGCGCTCGCGTTAACCTTCCGGCGTGCCCGGTTCGATCTTCCCGTGCTCCTGTGGCTGCTTCGTGGCCCGTTCTCCGCCACTCTCGCCCGCTGCGTGCGGCAGAGCGGTGCCGCTCCAGGGCGCGAGCACTCCCGTCTTCACGTACGTGAACAGCTTGTCCCGCGTATCGACGATGTCGAGGTTGCGCATCGTCAGCTGGCCGATGCGATCGAGCGGCGTGAACATCGACTCGCCCTTCTCCATCGTGAGCCGCTCCGGCTTGTAGGTGAGGTTGGGCGAGGCCGTGTCGAGGATGGAGTAGTCGTTGCCGCGGCGCAGCTCCAGCGCGACCTCGCCGGTCACGGCCCGCGCGACCCAGCGCTGCGCGGTTTCGCGGAGCATCATTGCCTGCGGATCGAACCATCGGCCCTGGTAGAGCAGCCGGCCGAGCCGCCGCCCATTGTCGCGGTATTGCTCGATCGTGTCCTCGTTGTGAATGCCGGTAATCAGCCGCTCGTAGGCGATGAAGAGCAGCGCCATGCCGGGTGCCTCGTAGATGCCGCGGCTCTTGGCTTCGATGATTCGGTTCTCGATCTGATCGCTCATCCCGAGCCCGTGCCGCCCGCCGATGCGGTTGGCTTCGAGCACGAGCTGGACCAGATCCTTGTAGGCAATGCCGTTGAGCGCCACGGGCCGGCCTTCATCGAAACGGATCGTGACTTCCTCGCGCTTGATCGAGACGTCGTCGCGCCAGAACGCCAGGCCCATGATGGGCTCGACGATCGTGATGCCCGTATCGAGCCGTTCCAGATCCTTCGCCTCGTGCGTCGCGCCGAGAATGTTCGAATCGGTCGAGTACGCCTTCTCGACGCTCATGCGGTAGCCGAAGCCGGCGCGCTCCATGTACTCCGACATTTCCCGTCGTCCGCCCAGCTCGTCGATGAAGGTCTGGTCGAGCCAGGGCTTGTAGATCTTCAGGTGCGGGTTCGCGAGCAGGCCGTAGCGGTAGAAGCGCTCGATGTCGTTGCCCTTGAACGTGCTGCCGTCGCCCCAGATGTGTACGTCATCCTCCTTCATCGCGCCGACGAGCATCGTCCCGGTCACGGCGCGGCCGATGGGCGTGGTGTTGAAGTAGGGAACGCCGGCCGTCGAAATGTGGAACGCGCCGCACTGGAGCACGGCGATCCCTTCCGACGCGAGCTGGGCGCGGCAGTCGATGAGCCGCGCTTTCTCGGCGCCGTACTGCAGCGCGCGCCTCGGGATCTCGTCGTAGTCCGGCTCGTCCGGCTGACCGAGGTTGGCCGTGTAGGCGTAGGGGATCGCGCCCTTGTCACGCATCCAGTGCAAGGCGGCGCTCGTATCGAGACCGCCCGAGAATGCGATGCCGACCTTGTCGCCGACCGGCAGACGTTGAAGGATCGTGGACATTGCTCTCCCATGATATATGCCCGCCCTTCGCGAGCCGCTCCGGCCGACGCCGCGAGAGCTCCCGCCTGAGGATGGGCCGAGACGTCGCGCCAAATAGATCGGCGACTCCCGCCGGAGCGGGCGGGTCGGATCGCGGCGACCTCTGAGCTGCGCGATCGTGAATGAATGAAAACGGCTCGTAGCGGCACCCACCGGCGGAGGCGCTGATTCGCCACCGGCTCACGCAACACCCTGTTGCCGAACTGATTGGGCGCCGGCTTGGGAGTAGCCCCAGCCGGAGCCGCCATCGTCAGGCCATCCGTGAAGAGCCGTTTTTCCGCGCAGCGAAGCGGGAGCCGCGAGACGACCCGCCCGCTCCGGCGGGAGTCGCCGATCGGTTTTTGCGTACGCTCGCTTGCGGCCCCCGCTCCGCCGGGCCGTTGGGGCACCTCGCAGCGCCGGCTCAGCACCGGCGGGCCGCCTCGCTATCTGCCGCTGTCCGTTATCCGCTGTCCACCTTGCCGCAACAGCCACACGTAGATTGCCAGGTTGATGGCCAGCGCCGCGGATCCGAGCAGTAGCTGGTCCTGCCGCGTCAAGCCGTCGGGATAGACGACCGGCATCAGGTATCGTGCGATGAAGTCGCCCTCGTAGCCCGACTGGCCGGCGCGGGCGCGGAGGTCGTTTTCGAGCGGTGTCAGCGGGCAGATCCAGCCGGCGAATTCGATCGTGGCGCCCCACGCCGCGGCCGGGATGTGCAGCCAGGCGAGCCTTCTCCACTTCAGAACCAGCAGCCCCCCGAGCGTCACGAACAGCACGAACGCGAGGTGCGCGACGAGCAGCGCATCGGCCAGCAGACCATACACGATATTCCTATCCTCGCACGAGGTACGATAGAGGCATGGCTCGCGAGGCGCCGGCCGCGGCTGCTGAGGGGTCCGCGGGTGCGGACGCGCCGCCGCCCGTTTTCATCGCCCGTGACATCACGAAGGTCTACCACATGGGTGAGGTGGACGTGCAGGCGCTGCGTGGCGTCAGCCTCGAGCTGTACGAATCGGAGTTCCTCGTGCTGCTCGGCCCGTCGGGCAGCGGCAAATCCACGCTCCTGAACATCCTCGGCGGGCTCGACGTGCCGAGCTCGGGCACCGTGATCTACCGCGGCCAGAACCTCACCACCGCCGACGAGAAGGCCCTCACGATGTACCGGCGGCGTCACGTGGGCTTCGTGTTCCAGTTCTACAACCTGATCCCGAGCCTCACCGCACGCGAAAACGTCGCGCTGGTCACCGACATCGTCGAGAAGCCGATGACGCCGGAGGCGGCGCTGCGGCTCGTGAACCTCGAAGAGCGAATGGATCACTTTCCCTCGCAGCTCTCGGGAGGCGAGCAGCAGCGGGTCGCGATCGCGCGGGCCGTGGCGAAGCGCCCCGACGTCCTGCTCTGCGACGAGCCCACGGGCGCGCTGGACATCGCGACCGGCATCCTCGTGCTCGAGGCGATCGAACAGGTCAACCGGGAACTGGGCACCACCACGGCGGTGATCACGCACAACGCGGCGGTGTCGGGCATGGCCGATCGGGTCGTGTCGCTGTCGGACGGACGGATCGCCGGCATTCGGCGAAACGACGTCAAACGTCCCGCATCGGAGTTGAGCTGGTGACTTCCCATCGAGCGATGGATCGGGTAATCGTGCGCTCGCGCGCTCGATCGCTCGATCACCCGATCACCCGATCGCGATAGGTTCCCGTGCTGATCCGCCCTCTCGATCGCAAGCTGCTGCGCGACATCTGGAACCTCAAAGGCCAGGCCTTCGCGATCAGCCTGGTGATCGGCGCCGGCGTCACGATGTTCATCATGTACCTCAGCACGTTCGCGTCGCTGCGGCTCACACAGCAGACCTACTACGATCGCTACCGCTTCGCGCACGTCTTCGCCTCCCTGACACGCGCGCCACTGAATCTCCGCGACCGCGCCGCCGAGATTCCGGGCGTCGCTCGTATGGATGCCCGTGTCGTGGTGGACGTCACGCTCGACGTGCCGGAACTGGCCGAGCCGGCGAGCGGCCGGCTGATCGGCATCCCCATCCCGCCCCAGCCGATCCTCAATGACGTGTTCCTGCGGCGCGGCCGATTCCCGGCCCCGGGCAGGCCCGACGAAGTGCTGGTCAGCGAGGCGTTCGCCATCTCGCGCGACCTCGGCCCCGGCGACCGGCTGGGGGCCATCATCAACGGGCGGCGGCGCGAGCTCGAGATCGTCGGCATCGCGCTGTCGCCGGAATACATCTACAGCATCCGGCCAGGAGAGCTCATCCCGGACGATTCACGGTTCGGCGTGTTCTGGATGGACCGCAGCAGCCTCGCGGCGGCGTTCGACATGGAAGGGGGCTTCAACAACCTGGCGCTGACGCTGCTGCCAGGAGCCTCGGCCGACGATGTCATCGCCCGGGTCGATCGCCTGCTCGCCCAGTACGGCGGCTTCGGCGCCATCCCGCGCGCGCTCCAGACGTCGCACTGGTTCCTCGACAACGAGCTGGCGCAGCTGCAGGGCGTCGGGCTGATTCTGCCGATTGTCTTCCTGGCCGTGGCGGCGTTCCTCCTCAACGTCGTCCTCACGCGCATCGTGTCGGTGCAGCGGGAGCAGATCGCCGCGCTCAAGGCGCTCGGCTACACCAACGGCGAGCTGATGTGGCACTTCACAAAACTGAGCCTGGCGATCGGGGCGGCTGGCGCCGTGATTGGAACCGTGTTCGGATCGTTGCTCGGCTCGCAGATGACGGAGTTGTACAACGATTTCTTTCGCTTTCCGGCGCTCCTGTACGGGCTTCCGCCCGGTGTCGTCGCGGCCGGCATCGTGGTGAGCTTCGTCGCGGCGGCGCTGGGGGCCGTGAACGCGGTCCGGCGTGCGGCGACCCTGCCGCCAGCCGAAGCGATGCGGCCGGAGGCCCCAGCGAGGTACGGGCGGACCTGGCTCGAGCGCGCCGGCCTCGAACCGTTGCTGTCGGCGCCGACCCGCATGATCCTCCGCAACATCGGCCGGCATCCGGTCCGTGCGGCGACGTCGGTCGTGGGTATCGCCGCCGCGGTGGCCATGCTGGTGCTCGGGACCTTTTTCCTGGATTCGATCGACGTCTTGATGGATCTGCAGTTCAACGTCCTGCAGCGGCAGGATGCGACCGTGACGTTCGTGGAGCCCGCCTCCGGCCGTGCGCTCTACGAGATGGGACGGCTGCCGGGAGTGATCCACGCCGAACCGATGCGCGCCGTTCCTGCCAGGCTGCGCGCCGGCCAGCGGTCTCGCATCGTCTCGATCAGTGGTCTTCTCGCCGTCCCGGAACTGAACCGCGTGGTGGACGTCCGGACGGGCCCGGTGCGGCTCCCGGAGGGTGGGCTCGTGCTGTCGCTGAAGCTGGCAGAGCTGCTGGACGTGCGCCTCGGTCAGTCCGTGACGATCCAGGTGCTCGATGGAAAGCGTCCGTCGCGGGACGTGCCCGTCACGGCCATCGTCGAGGAATACATGGGCACGGCAGCCTACATGCACATCGACGCGCTCCGTCGCCTCGTGCGTGAGGGCGAATCGCTGTCTGGTGCGTTCCTGAAAGTGGACGCTGCCCACGAGGACGAGCTGTACGCGCGGCTGAAGGCGATCCCGGCGGTCGCCGGCGTCAGCCTCAAGGGTACGGCGATCGAGAGCTTCCAGAAAACGCTGCAGGACACCTTCTACGTGATGATCTTCTTCAACCTGGTGTTCTCCGGTGTCATTGCGTTCGGCGTCGTCTACAACGCCGCCCGCGTGTCGCTGTCGGAACGAAGCCGCGAGCTCGCCAGCCTGCGCGTGCTCGGATTCACACGCGGCGAGATCTCGTTCATCCTGCTCGGGGAACTGGCGACCGTGACGATACTCGCCATCCCGCTGGGACTGCTGCTAGGCTACGTCTTTGCGGGAGCGCTGGTGGCCGCATTCAATACCGAGCTGTACAGGTTTCCGCTCGTCGTCAGCAGCCGCACCTTCGCGTTCGCCGCGACCGCGGTCACCGTGGCCGCCACGCTGTCGGGCCTCGCGGTCCGCCGCCGGCTCGATCATCTGGATCTGGTGGCAGTCCTGAAGACACGGGACTGAATGCTGAATGCTGAATGCTGAATGCTTAATGCCGAGTCTTCACGATGAACGGGATGGAACCCTTGAACCCTGAACCCCGGAACCCTGAACCTTGAACCCTTGAACCCTGCACCCTGAATTTGGCAATGCGTCGACTGATTCGAATCGCGCTCGTGGTGATCGTGCTCGCGGCCGTCCTGATCTGGGCGTTCCGTCCGGCGCCCGTGAGCGCTGACTTCGCCGTGGTGGAGCGTGGATCCCTTCAGGTCACGGTCGACGAGGAGGGACGGACGCGCGTTCGCGATCGGTATGTCGTGTCGGCCCCTCTGCCCGGGCGCATGGCGCGGATTGAGCTCGAGCCGGGCGATCGGGTGATCGCGGGCAAGACCGTCGTGGCCAGGCTCCAGCCGACCGATCCCACGCTGCTCGATGCCAGGACGCGCGCGGAGCTCGAAGCGCGCGTGCGGGCGTCGGAGTCCGCCATCGGAAGCGCGAGAGCAGAACGCGATCGCATCCAGGCGGATCTGACCTTCGCACGTGCGGAGCTCAAGAGGGCTCAGGGCCTCCTCGCGGGCGGGGCGATTGCCAGGCGCGACCTGGAGGCAGCCGAACAGCAGGCCAGGGCGCTCGAACGCGCCCTGCAATCGGCCGAGTTCGCGATCCAGACGGCCGGGCACCAGCGCGAGGTTGCCCGCGCCAGCCTTGTCCAGACCCGATCGGGCCGCGCGACGACGGTCCCTCTCTACTCGCCTGTGGACGGCGTCGTGCTTCGACTCGTCCTGGAAAGCGAGTCGGTCGTCGCCGTGGGGCAGCAGTTGCTCGAGGTTGGCGACGTGACCGATCTGGAGATCGTTTCGGACCTGCTGTCGAGCGCCGCGGTGGCGGTTCGCCCCGGTCAGACCGTGCTCATCGAGCAGTGGGGCGGGGGTCAGGCCCTGCAAGGCAGGGTCCGTCGCGTCGAGCCATCGGCCTTCACCAAGATCTCGGCGCTCGGCGTGGAAGAGCAGCGCGTGAACGTGCTCATCGATTTCGAGAACGGATCCGATGCGCTTCAGTCGCTCGGCGACGGCTACCGCGTCGAGGTCAGGATCATCGTGTGGTCGAAAGACGACGTGCTGAGGGTTCCGACGAGCAGCCTGTTCCGCCACGAAGGTGAGTGGGCGGTCTACAGGGTGATCGATGGAGTTGCCAGGCGGCAGCTCGTTCAGATCGGCCTGCGCAACGGCCTGGAGGCCGAGGTCCTGAACGGCCTCGCCGCCGGAGAGCAGATCGTCGTGTATCCCGGGGACGCGATTGCCGACGGCGTGAAACTCACGGCCCGCTCGTAAATCACGCCTCGGCTGTTTCAGTAGACAGGGCCTTGATCCCGGCCCGACCATCGAGCGTACGATTTGCGGACGTTTCGTAGCTGTCGCTGAAACGAACGGCGCAACCCGATCTGAGCGCCGCACGCACCATCCTCGACGTCTCGGCCTCAGGCAGCCTTTGAACGGCCGGCTGGTTGCGGCTCACGCCTTGCAGCGCTCGCTCCCGACTTCATCGACGTCGGATTTTCCACGGAGCGAGCGCATGAACGGACAATACAGTTGGGATCGAGTCGAAAAGGGAGGGAACCAACGCCTTGCACGGGGGCTTGGCTGGTTCAGCATTGGCCTCGGCCTGGCGGAAGTGGCGATGCCCGGAGCCGTGACGCAGCTCATCGGCGTCCGGGGGAACGGCAGCAGAGAGTTCACCATGCAGGCTTCCGGGGTGCGGGAGATCGCCAACGGCGTGGCGATTCTTCAATCGAGCCAGGATCCCACGTGGTTTTGGACCCGCGTCGGCGGCGATGTGCTGGGCATCGCCACGCTGTTCGCCGCGCTCAACGATCGGGGGGCCGATCGCCAGCGGCTGCTGACTGCGCTGGGCGCGGTGGCGGGAGTCACCGCCGCCGACATTTACTGCGCGCGGCAGCTGGGCCGGCAGCGGCCGGCGCCCGGCTGGCGGCAGCGTACGAGCGCCGGCGAGCGCAGGCGCGGGGCTGGCGCCGTGCAATTCAGAAAAGTGTTCACCATCAATCGGCAGCCGGACGCGGTGTATGGCTTCTGGCGCAAGCTCGAGAACCTCCCGCGCTTCATGAAGCACCTCGAGGCCGTCGAGGTCATCGACGGGACGCGTTCGCGCTGGCGGGCCAGAGCACCCGCCGGGACGACCATCGAGTGGGAAGCTGAAATCGTGGAGGATCGACCCAACGAACGGATCGCCTGGCGCTCGGCCGAAGGAGCGCGAGTGCCCAATCGCGGGACGGTCCGGTTCCGGCCGGCGCCCGGCGCGCGCGGAACCGAGCTGGAGGTGGAGATCGAATACATGGCGCCCGGCGGACGGCTCGGCTCGCTTGTGGCAAAGCTCTTCGGGGAGGAACCGGAGCAACAGGTGGACGACGATCTTCGCCGGCTGAAGCAGGTGATGGAAACGGGTGAGATCACGAGATCCGGCGGCAGCGTGCGATGGCGCCAGCCGGCGCAGCCCGCGCCTGAGGAAGTGCGGAGACAGATGGCAGCGGAGGGAGTAAGGCCATGAGAGCAAACTGCTGGGTTGGAAAACGACAGGTCGAGGTCCGGGACGTGCCGAACCCCGAAATCCTGAACCCCCACGATGCCATCGTGCGCATCACGAGCACCGCCATCTGTGGATCGGACCTCCATCTCTACAACGGCTTCGTACCGACCATGGAGCGAGGCGACATCCTCGGCCACGAGTTCATGGGCGAAGTCGTCGAGGTTGGTCCGGACGTGCGCAACCTCCAGCGCGGCGACCGCGTGGTGGTGCCGTTCCCGATTGCCTGCGGCCACTGCAACATGTGCCAGAAGGAGCTGTTCTCGCTCTGCGAGAACTCGAACCCCAACGCGTGGATGGCCGAGAAGCTCTGGGGCTATTCCCCGTGCGGGATCTTCGGCTATTCGCACATGACGGGGGGCTATCCGGGCGGGCAGGCGGAGTACGCGCGCGTGCCGTTTGCCGACGTCGGTCCGCTGAAGGTCCCCGAGACCCTGTCCGACGAGCAGGTGCTGTTCCTTTCCGACATTCTTCCGACCGGCTACATGGCGGCCGAACGGGCCGACATCGAACCGGGCGATGTCGTCGCCGTGTGGGGCTGCGGCCCCGTGGGTCAGTTCGCGATCGCGAGCGCATACATGCTTGGCGCCGAGCGTGTGATCGCGATCGACCGCTTCCCGTACCGTCTGCGCATGGCCCGCGAGCGCGCCCGCGCCGAAACGATCAATTACGCGGAGGTGGACGTTTACGAGTCGCTGCGCGAGATGACCGGTGGCCGGGGGCCGGATGCGTGCATCGACGCGGTCGGGATGGAGGCGCACGCACCCGGCGTCGTCGGCGCCTACGATCGGATCAAACAGGCGGCCATGCTCGAATCCGACCGCGCGAACGCATTGCGCCAGGCCATCGTGTGCTGCGGAAGCGGAGGCACGGTGTCGGTGGCCGGGGTTTACGGCGGATTCATCGATAAGTTTCCGATGGGCGCGTTCATGAACAAGTCGCTGACCATGAAGACGGGCCAGACCCACGTGCACCGCTACATGAGGCCCTTGCTGGAGCGCATCGAGAAGGGAGACATCGATCCGACATTCATCATCACGCACCGCGCGTCGCTCGACGAGGCGCCGCAGATGTTCGAGACGTTCATGAATAAGCAGGACGAGTGCATGAAGGTGGTGCTCAAGCCATAGAATAGGGTCGACTGCCGACTGGGCCCAGAAGTCTTGACCGACTCGATCCTGTGTTTTCGAGTCAAGTGTTCGGGTCAGGACTGTCCCCGCGCCAGTGGGGCGTTATCAAAGGACGCCGCCAGAGTTGTGAGACGATAGAGAAGCCTGCCATGGAATCCCCGGCGAGATCAGCCTGGGGAGAAGAGGACTGTTCATGCTCCCTGCGCGAATCTTGTTGACGGGCCTCGGTCTGGTCGTGGCTCTCGACCTGCGGCCGTCGGCCGACCAGCAGCCGACCTTCAAGAGCGGCGCTCGGACCGTGGCGGTCTACACCACGGTCACGGATTCAGACGGCCGACTGGTCACCGACCTCACGAAGGAGGATTTCGAGGTCTACGACAACGGGAAGCCTCAACCGATCTCTCTTTTCGCGAGTGACATTCAGCCCATCACGCTCGTGATGATGCTCGACCGCAGCACCAGCGTGAAGGAGAACTTCGAGCTGGTTCAGGCGGGCGCCGAGGCGTTCGTCCGCCGTCTGCTGCCGGAGGACAAGGTCCGCCTTGGCAGTTTCGCCACACGGATTCAGGTGGATCCTGAAGATTTCACGAGCGACTACGAAGAACTGATTGGCATCCTTCGCAGCCAGCTGCAGCCGGCGGGACCGACGCCCCTCTGGAACGCCGTCAACGTTGCCATGAACGCGCTGATGAGGCAGGACGGCCGGCGCGTCGTTCTGGTTTTCACCGATGGCGTGGACGAACCGTACAACTTCAAGGGCAATAACGTGAGCCACAAGGACGCCCAGAACCGGGCGCAGCGGGACGACGTGATGGTGTATGCGGTCGGACTCGAGAGCCGCGTGCCTTATGGTGGGCGCCGGGCGCCGCTCCCCGGACGGGGCGGCCTGACGATGGAGCCGCGGATGATCCGGCAGAAGCCCGATGAAGGCCTCTCGAAGATCGCTGCGGAGACCGGTGGAGGCTACTTCGAATTGACGGAGGCCCAGGACCTGCGCTCCGCGTTCAGCCGGGTCGCCGACGAACTGCACCGGCAGTACGCGCTCGGCTTCGAGCCCACGACGCTCGATGGCAAAGTGCACAAGATCGAGGTGCGCGTTCGGAAGTCAGGACTGAAAGCCCGTGCCCGTAAGAGCTACGTCGCCGCAACCGACAAACCGTAATCAGCCGTCAGCGATCAGCGGCCAGAAGCAGCGCTTCATTCAGCATTCAGCACTCAGCACTCAGCATTCAGCATTGAGGAATGTCTCCTCTTCCTTCTTCCGAACTGCAGGCTGAGTTCGGCGCCATCGACATCTACCTGTTCGACCAGCTGTTCAAGGGGTCGTTCGACGATCGGCGTCGGCTCCTCGATGCGGGCTGCGGGTCGGGCCGGAACCTGCCGTACTTCTTGCAGCGCGGCTTCGACGTCTACGCGGCCGACACCGACCCGGCCGCCGTCGCGGTCGTGCAGGCGCTCTTCGCTCGGCTGGCCCCTTCACTGCCCGCGTCCAACGTGCAGACCGCATCAATCGAGGCCTTGCCCTGGCCCGACGAGATGATGGATGCCGTGATTTCCTCTGCTGTCCTGCACTTTGCGGCTGACCATCGGCAGTTCGGCCGGATGGTGGAAGAGATGTGGCGGGTGCTTGCGCACGGCGGATTCTTCTTCGCGCGCCTCGCCTCCAGCATCGGCCTCGAACATCTCCTGGAACGGCCCTCGGGACGCCTGCGCCTGCCCGACGGCACCGATCGCTTCGTGGTCAGCGAAACGATGCTGGCCGAGTGGACGACGCGCCTCGGCGGGGTGGCGATCGAGCCGCTCAAGACCACCAACGTCCAGCATCAGCGATGCATGACCACGTGGGTCCTGGAGAAGCGTTGACGGGCTCGCGTTGCGCTATGATCCGCCTTGCCGTGTCCCCCGTCTCCGCGTCCAGCTCACGCGTCATCTACGATGCCTTGAAAGGCTGCGGAATCGGGCTGATGTCCGCGCTGCCAGAAACCTGGCTCGTCCACCTCATTCGCATGGCAGACGAGGACCCGGAGATGATCCTCGTGCGCCTGGCGAAGGAGGAGGAGGGCGTCGGCATCTCCGCTGGCGCACATCTCGCGGGTGTCAAGTCCGCGATGCTGATGCAGAACCACGGGTTCCTCGCCTCGATCAACGGCATCGTTTCCTGTGCCCAGCTGTATCGCATTCCGCTGCTGATGCTGATCAGCTATCGGGGGGAGTTCGGCGAGCGGGATCCGTGGCAGACCGAGGGCGGTGGCGTCACAGAGGACCTGCTGCGCGCTCTCCGGATTCCCTTCGCTTTCCTGGAGTCGCAGGATCATGTGTCGCGCCGGATCCACAAGGCGCAGACGCTCGCGCACTCGGCCAACAAGCCGGTCGCGCTGCTGCTGTGCCGAGACTTGATGTGGGAAGAGAGCTGATAGCCGGTAACTGGGAACTGGAAACTGGGAACTGGAAACTGGAAACTGGTAACTGTTCATGACGAGACTCGACGCCCTGAAGGCCGTTTATCCGACGCTCGAGGACAAGATCGTCGTGACGATCATGGGCGCCGTGTCAGCGGAGCTGCAGAGCATCGGCCATCGTTCGAACTTCTTCTACCTGCAGCATGCGATGGGTCTCGCCTCCTCGATGGGGCTCGGGATCGCGCTGTCGCGGCCCGAGCACACGGTTGTGGTGTTCGATGGGGACGGCTCGATCCTGATGAACCTCGGGAGCCTGACCACGATGGCGCGGTACCGGCCCGCGAACATGGTCCACGTGGTGTTCGACAACGAAAGCCTGCTGTCGGTCGGCGGCTTTCCAACGGCGACCGCGACCGGCAGCGACATCGCCGCGCTGGCGGCCGCGGCAGGAATCCCGCGGAGTTGCACGGTGCGGTCGATCGACGACTTCACCCGCGCACTCGACACGGCACTGAAGGCGCGCGAGCTGACGACCATCGTCGCCAAGGTAGAAGCGGTCGGGCCCGCCGGCTACGTGACGGACTTGTCAATGCTCGAGAACCGATTCGAGCTCCAGAAATGGCTTCGACAACACTGATCGCCCTCATCGACGATCTCGGTGCGGGCCGGCTGTCCGTCGTGGACCTGACGCAGCCGCTCGGCCCGGATACGCCTGTGATCACGCTTCCGCCCATGTTTGCGTCCTCGCCGGGCGTCACGATCGACGCGATCTCGCGATACGACGATCGAGGACCGGCATGGTACTGGAACACGCTGCACATGGGCGAGCACACCGGCACGCATTTCGACGCCCCCGTTCACTGGATCACCGGAAAGGATCTGCCGGAGAGCGCATGCGATACGATCCCGCCGCGGCGGTTCGTCGGTCCGGCATGCGTCATCGACGTCGAACAGGAGGTGGCAAGCAACCCGGACTTTCTGGTGACTCCCGCGCTGATTGGGTCCTGGGAGGCAGAGCACGGCAGGATCCCCGCGGGGGCCTGGGTGCTGCTGCGGACCGGCTGGAGCCGCCGAACCGGCGCGGCATTCCTGAACATCGCGCCGGACGGCCCGCACAGCCCGGGGTTCGACGCCAGCGCCTCGCGTTTGCTCGCGCTCGACCGTGACGTGCTCGGTGTCGGCGTCGAAACCATAGGCACCGACGCCGGCCAGGCCGGCACGTTCGATCCCCCCTTCCCGAACCACAACATCATGCACGGCGCCGGGAAGTTCGGCCTCGCCAGCCTCTGCAATCTCGACCGGCTGCCGTCATCCGGCGCCGTCGTGATCGCCGCGCCGCTCAAGATCGTCAACGGCAGCGGAAGTCCGGTGAGGGTGCTGGCGATAGTGCCGAGATAGACGGCCTGGACCGTACCCGGCACAGAGCCCCAGCACTACCTTGGCAGATTCGGGTGAGCGTTCAGCGGAAAGTGGTACGCGGAGCATGCCACTTTTCGCAAGCTTCTGCGAAACTGACAACGTGGTGCCAGGCACCGTGCACGACTGAGATGCTGGAGACAGATATCCTCGTCATCGGCTCCGGCCCGGCCGGGAGTGCGGCCGCGCTCGCCGGTGTCCGCCACGGCCTTCGTGTGGTGCTTGTTGACAGCCATGTGTTCCCGCGCGACAAGGCCTGCGGCGACGCGCTCATCCCGGATGCTCTTCAGGCGCTCGGCGATCTCGGATTGCGCGAGCGTGTCCTGTCTGTGTCGCACCGGATCGACGCCGTTCGCATCTACGCACCGGGCGGCCGTCACACCACGCTGTACGGCGAGTGCGCATGCGTTCTTCGGGCGGTGTTCGACGACGTTCTGCGGTCCGCGGCTGTTGACGCAGGCGCGACGTTCGTGGCTCCCGCGCGCGCGCTCGTGCCGCTCGAGAGAAACGGGATCGTCGTCGGCGCCCGATTTGCCTGCGATGGCGGATCGCCGCCCCTCGAGGTGGCCGCCAGTACGACCATCCTCGCAACCGGCGCCGCGTCCGATGTGCTCGAGCGATTCGGGATGTGCGTTCGTACCGCCCCATCGGCGGCGGCCGCGCGCCAGTACGTGCAGGTGGATGAGCGTGCTGCCCGCGATCACGACTTTCTGTGCGTGGCCTACGCGGCCGGAGTCTGCCCGGGCTACGGCTGGCTGTTCCCCGGTCCTGGAGGCGTGTTCAACGTCGGGGTGGGTTATGCCTACGACGCCCCGCCGCGCGAGCGCAACATCAGAAGGCTCCTCGAACGCTTTCTGACGTCCTTTCCGCCCGCCATCGAGCTGATGCGGGCGGCCATCAGCGTCGGCCCGCTCAAGGGCGCTCCGCTCCGCATGGCGATGAAGGGCGCACGGCTGTCGCGGCCGGGACTGCTGGTCGTGGGGGAGGCGGCGGGCCTGACCTATTCGTTCAGCGGAGAGGGCATCGGCAAGGCTCTGCAGAGCGGCATCCTGGCGGCCAACGCGGCGACGTCAGCTGGGGAAGATCCGGGCATGGCAGCGGAAACCTACGCCGCCCAGCTTTTCTCCTCGTTCACCCACCGCTTCAGGGCGTACGCCCGGTTGCAGCGGCTGGTCGCCTCGCCGACCATCGCCAACGCGCTCATCTGGCGGGCGAACTCAGGGACCTACGTGCAGCGACAGCTCGAGGCGCTGCTGAACGAAGCGGGCACTGGCAAGGAGCTGGTTACGGTTCCGGGAATGATTCGAGCGGTATTCACTTGACGGCCCGCGCGGTCTCCTCCGCCTGACGGCGAATCACTCCAGAGTCCACGGTCTCGCCTCGATCCGTCAACGTCTGGAAGTGCATGTCGTCGCCGGCGATCTCGACAATCACGAAGGTGTACCCCTGGTCGTAGCCCTTCGCCGTCAGGCCCGAGTCGCCGATGTTGCCTCGACGCAGCTTCGCCGCGGCGCCCGAGATGATGTAGTGAATGTTCTTCTGAGGCTTGAGCCGCTCGTAGAAGTGCTCGTGTCCGGTGAACACCACCTCCATCCCGTGCTTCACGAACAGCGGCTCGAGCTGTTCGCGGAGCTTCTCGTCGGAGCCGTGCCTTTCGCCCGACGAGTACAGCGGATGATGAAAGAAGGCGATCTTCCAGTCCGAGCCGCTTGCCGCGAGCTCCTTCTCCAGCCAGGTCAGCTGCTCCTGCTGCATGTAGTTGCTGTCCAGCGCGAAGAACCGGACGCTGCCGTTTGGCGCCTTGAAGCTGTAATAGCGCTTGCCATCCATGTTGAACGGCTTGTAGAAGGCCTGCGACGGGTCGTCGTGATTGCCGAGCGCCGCGTAGAATTTCACCCCGGCATCGAGCAACGGCTTGTAGGGGGTCTCGAACTTCCTCGCGTAGTCGGCGGAATTCTCCGAGCCGTACAGGTTGTCCCCCAGCATCAACACGAACTCGAACGGATAGATGGCATGTGTGGCCGCGAGGCGTCGAGCAACGCGTCGCTGCGCGCTCCCACCCGTGCCGGCATCGCCGAGAATGGCGAACCTGACGCTGCCCTCCTTCATCGGCAGCTTCAGCTCCTGCGCGCGGACGGTCGCGATGAGGCCGGCGACGAGCACGAATGCGAGCGAGCGGCGCATGACCTTCCCTCCCTAACTGATAGCCTTCGGAATGAAGTCGACGATGAGGTTCGCCGTCACGTCCCTGAGGATGAGGGCGTTGCGTACGACCCGATACTCCAGCTCCTCGGGAAGCCTCGGCAGGTTGGCCAGCAGATTCGGAGGAACCTGCGGCAGCGGCTCATCGTCGGGGTAGCGGGCGTTGACCGAAATGCGCACGGTTCCCGGCTGGTCTTCCTTGATGGCTGCCTTCGTTTCGGCGCCGTCCCGTCCCTTGACTTCGGGGTACATCAATCGCCGGAATTGTCGCGCGATCTCGGGTGAGAAGATGTCGCCCTGCTTGGCGTTCGCCCGGGCCTGTCGAATCCTCGCGGCAAGCCCATCCTGCGCAGCCACAATCTTCCCGGCGTCCTTTGTCTCTTCCATCTTCGGGCCGTCACCCGCCGCCTGCTTGCGCAGCTCCATGTACGTCTTCACGCGATCCTGGAAGTCCTGGAGCACCTTCGCCTGCGGGTTGACACGTTCTTCCTGCAGACCCAGCCTTGGAAGGGCTCCTTCGTGGGCCAGGGACAGATCGCCGCCCGCCGTCAAACCGAGCAGTAGCGCCGATGCCATCGTGCGGCGGAGCTTGACCATGACAAACCTCCGCCGTTGAGGACTTCACGAATTGTGCCGGGCAGGCTCGACGGGCGAAGTGAGCAGATGAGCCAGCTCACGCGAGGCGCTCGCGTGAGCTGCAGCCGGGGTTCGAGCCAGGGACAGACCGCTACAGGCCTGCCCTCAGCGCGCTGGCGGGATCGACCCGTGAAGCACGCCGCGCAGGGAGGTAGCTCGCCAGGATCGCAGTGCCTCCGAGTCCGATCGCAACGGCCGCGTAGGTCGTGGGGTCGAGAGGGTCGACGCCGAAGAGCAGCGCCGCCATGAGCCGCGTGAGTGCGGCCGCGGCAACGGTTCCCAGCACGATGCCGACGACGGCGAGCACGAGGCCGTGGCGAAGGAACAGACGGCTCACATCGCGCTCGGCGGCGCCGAGCGCCATACGGATGCCGATCTCGCGTGTCCGCTGCGCGACGACGTACGAAATCACCCCGTAGATGCCGACAACGCCGAGGACGAGCGCCACCGTCGCGGCGATAGCGAGCATCACGAGCGCGAACGATGTCTGCGCCATCGAGTCCGCCTGTATCTCGCTGAGCGTCTGGACCGCGGCAACGGGCAGGTTGCCGTTGACCGACCAGACCGCCTGCTGGATCTCTTTCAGCAGCGTCGGTGAGCCCGCGCGGTCGGTCCTGATCGCATAGCCCTGGTTTCGCGCCGCGAACAGCTCCTCCGTCCAGAAGTTGTCGATCAAGATGGGCCAGTAGATCAGCGACGGCGCGGCTCTCGCCACGCCGTCGTCCCGTTCATTGCCGACGACGCCGATGATCGTGCGCCACTGACTGTTCGGGCTGTTGCGGATCCGCTTGCCGAGCGCGGCAGAGGGCTCCTTCCAGAACTCTCGCGCGAAGTTCTCGGATACCACCACCACCTCGGCGCGGCTGTAGATGTCGGACCACGTAATCGCGCGACCCGCCAGGAGCGGATTGCCCATCGTTTCGAAGTAGTTCTCGGCGATGAACTTGTAGCGCCGCAGCGGCGGAATGCGGCCGCCGGGCCCCGGAAACTCTTCCACGAAGATCGGGTCGTTGTTGTCGAACCCGTCCATCGTGATCGACGAGGAGAGTCCCACCGACCTGATCCCGGGGAGCTGTTCGATCTTGCGCGCGATCTGTTCGTGCGTGCGCGCGACTTGCTCGCCCTCGGCCATCAGCTGCGTCGGAATCGAGATCCGCAGCGTGAGCACGGTGTCGGGGTCGGTGAACCCGGGTTGGACGCGGCGCATCTCCTGGAACGTGCGTATCATCAACCCGGAGGCCACGAGCAGCACCAATGCGAGCGCGATCTCCGCGACGACGAGCGCATTGCGGGCGCGATGGCGTTCGCGCCCCACACTGGCAAGCCGTCCGCCCTCCTTGAGCGCAGACGAGAGCTGCGGCCGGGAGAACTTGAGCACCGGAATCAGTCCGAACAGCAGTCCCGCGATCACGGAGATCGCGAGCGTGAACATGAGCACCGGACCGTCCACGGCGATCTCTCCGAGCCGGGGCAGCCCTTCCGGCGCTGCGGCCACGAGCCCTTTGACGCCGGTGTATGCCAGCAACAGGCCCAGCACGCCGCCGATCAGCCCCAATGCCAGGCTCTCGGAGAGCAGCTCCCACGCGATCCTGCGGGATCCGGCGCCGAGCGCCGCGTGAATGGCGAGCTCCTGCTGGCGGCCTTCCGCCCGCACCAAAAACAGGTTCGCCACGTTCGCGCAGGCGATCAGGAGGACGATCGCGACCGTGCCAAGCAGGATCCAGAGCATCTGGCCGACGTCCCCGATGACGTCTGCAGAGAGCGGACGCACATTGGGCCCGAGCTTCACCTCGTCGAACATCTGCCTCGTGAAGCCGGGCGGGAGCTGGAACCTCTCGATCGTCAGCGGAATCATCCGCGCGACATCGGCGTTGGCCTGTTCGAGCGTGACGCCAGCCTTGAGGCGGGCGACGGCCTGATAGCTGAAGTTGCCGATGAAGACCTCCGCCGGATTGAAGCGGAACGGAAGCAGCAGTTGCGGGTTGTTGTCCAGGAACGTGAACCCCGCGGGCATGACGCCGATGATTTCCCGTGGCTGGCCGTCGACCACTATCTGCCGCCCGAGCACCGCAGGATCGCCGCCGAACTTCCTCTGCCAGTACGCGTGCGCGAGCATCACCCTGTGCGGGGATTTCGGCGAGTCGTCGTCGGCGGTGAAGCGGCGGCCGATTTGCGGGTTCACCCGGAGCAGCGTGAGCGTGCCGTCGGTGACCAGGAGCCCGGAGATCCGTTCGGGCTCGCCCACGCCGGTGACCGTCACCGTCGTGTTGTCCCACAGCCCGATGTCCTCGAACACCTGGTTATCGGTGCGATAGGTGAGGTAGGTGGCGGGGGACTGGTTCATCACCGGAAAGCCGAGGCCCGGCGCCGTGTGCCAGACTCCCACGAGCCGGTCGGGAGCGTCGAACGGCAGAGGCTTCAGGAGCACACCTCGAACGACGCTGAAGATCGCGCTGTTGGCGCCGATGCCCAGCGCAAGCGTGGTGGCGGCGATGGCGGTGAAAAGCGGTGCGGACAACAGGCGTCTGAACGTGCGACGGATTCTGGCGGGCATACTTCGTCTATACGGTTGTCGCCGGGTGGCCGTTCGCGGTCTGTAGGAAAGGAACGGGACTACTCGTCCCGGTCTACGCGGACGCGTCCGCGCTTGGTGTCGGAGCGCTGACGCTTGAACTGGATGCGGCGTTCCTTCGATGCGGCCGTGGGCCTCGTGCGCCGGCGGCGTTTCGGGCGCACCGCGGCCTGCCTGATCAGGCCGGCCAGGCGCTGGCGTGCGTCCTGCCGGTTCTGCGACTGCGTCCGGTGCCGGCGCGCATCGATCAGGAGGATGCCGTCTTCCGACATACGGGAGCCGGCCAGGGTTCGCAGCCGGCCGCGAACCTCATCGGTGAGAGCCGGGCACCGCGCGGCGTCGAATCGCAGTTCCACCGCCGTCGCGACTTTGTTCACGTTCTGTCCACCCGGCCCCGAGGCCCGCACGAACCGCTCGTCGAGCTCGGACTCGTCGATGGAGATGGCATCGTTGACGCGGAGCATACGCACAAAGTATCAGCTACCAGTTACCAGCTTTCAGCTACCAGCTTTCAGTTACCAGCTTCCAGCTACCAGCTTCCAGCTACCAGCTTTCAGCTACCAGCTTCCAGCTACCAGCTTTCAGCTACCAGCTTTCAGCTACCAGCTTTCAGCTACCAGCTTTCAGCTTCCAGCTGAGGACTGGCCACTGGCAAGTAAAAACCTGATCCCTGCCAACCAGGGACGAACGGGCGGCGAGGGCGACGGTCGCATGCTACGATCGCCGGTCATGACCATCTCCAAGATCGCTGCAGGCGCCGTCCTGCTGGCATTCGTTGCTCTCGCACCGGCACCGGCATCGGCGCAGGTCGACGCCCGGATGTTCCGGTACCCGGCGGTGTCGAAGACTCAGATTGCCTTCGTGTACGCCGGCGACATCTGGCTCGTCCCGAAGGCGGGAGGCACCGCCGTCCGCCTCAGCTCGCCGCTCGGCGAGGAATCGTTCCCCCGCTTCTCGCCCGACGGGACGCGGATTGCCTACAGCGCCAGCTACGACGGCAACGTGGACGTGTACGTCGCCGATGCCGACGGGGGGATGCCCGTTCGGCTGACTCACCACCCGATGGACGATCGCGTCCTCGGGTGGCACCCCGACGGCCGTCGCGTGCTGTTTGCGTCGAGCCGTGAAAGCGGACGTCAGCGGTTCAACCAGTTCTTCCTCGTGCGCGTGGAGGGCGGCCTGCCCGAGAAGCTGCCGGTGCCCTACGGCGAGTTCGGCGCGTTCTCTGCCGATGGCGGTCAGCTGGCCTACATGCCGATGTCGACGGACTTCCGGACCTGGAAGCGCTACCGTGGCGGCTGGGCGCCGGATCTATGGCTCTTCGACGTCAAGACCCTCGCGTCCCGGAACATCACCACCAACCCCGCCAACGATGCCCAGCCGATGTGGCACGGCAGCACGATCTACTTCGTGTCGGACCGGGGCCCGAGCGAGCGAAACAACATCTGGGCGTACGACGTGGCGAACGGACGGACCCGTCAAATCACGCACTTCGACGAGTTCGACATCACGTTTCCGTCCATTGGCCCCGATGCCGTCGTATTCCAGGCCGGCGGACGTCTCTACCTGCTTGATCTCGCGACCGAGAAGGCGACCGAAGTCCCCGTGCGGGTCGTGACCGACGAAAGCACGATGCGCCCGAGGACGGTCAAGGCCGATGCGCTCATCAACGGCGCATCGGTTTCTCCCACCGGGAAGCGAGCGATCTTCGAAGCCCGCGGAGACCTGCTGACGCTGCCGGCGGAGCACGGTGCGGTCATGAACGTCAGCCGATCCTCGGGCGTGGCGGAGCGCTACCCGCGCTGGTCGCCGGACGGCAAGCTGGTCGCCTACTGGAGCGACCGTAGTGGAGAGTACGAGTTGACCGTCAGGCCGGCCGACGGAACCGGCGAGGAGAAGCAGCTCACTTCGCTGGGGCCGGGCTTCCGGTATGCGCCGCACTGGTCGCCCGACAGCAAAAAGATCGCATTCATCGATCAGGCCATGCGTGTGCACGTTCACGACATCGCGGCCGCAAAGACGAGCGACATCGACGTGAGCCCAGGCTGGCTCTCGCACGGCCCGCTCCAGGGCTTCCGGTTCGACTGGTCGCCCGACTCGCGCTGGCTCGTGTATAGCCGTCCCGTGGACACCGGAAACACGGCCGTCTTCCTGTACGACACGAAGGCGGGCAAACTCCAGCAGGCGACCTCCGGCTATTTCAGCGACGCGCTGCCGGTGTTCGAGCCGGAAGGCAAGTATCTCTTCTATCTGTCGAATCGGGCGTTCGATCCGGTGTACTCCGACTTCGACAACAGCTGGAGCTATCCCAACGCCACGCAGATCGTGGCCGTGCCGCTGCGAAGAGACGTGAAGTCGCCGCTCGCCGCACGCAACGACGCCGAGGGCGCGGCGGATACCGCAAGCGAGAAGAAGCCCGAGGAGCCGAAGAAGCCAGACGAGCAGAAGAAGCCGGACGAGCAGAAGCCGGCGGAGGGCCAGAAAAAACCGGACGAGAAGCCGGCGCCCGCCCAGGCCGCACGTCCGCCTGCCCCCGCCAACGTCGACATCGACGTCGATGGCTTCGAGTCGCGGGTGGTCGTGCTGCCGCCGAAGGCCGGGAATTACTCGGATCTGTGGGCCCTGAAGGGAAAGGTCCTGTACCGCCGGGGGCCGCGCACGGGATCCGGCGAGGAAAAGAGCCCGGTGGTCTATTTCGATCTGGCGGAGCGCGAAGAGAAGACCGTGCTCGAGGATGCGCAGACCTTCGAGCCCACGTTCGACGGAACGAAGCTCTTCGTCCGGAGCGGCGGCAAGTACGCGATGGTCGAGATCAAGCCCGCGCAGAAGTTCGAGAAACCGATGGCCACCGCCGAGATCGAGGTGCCCGTCGATCCGCGCGCCGAATGGCGGCAGATGTTCCTCGACGCGTACCGCTTCGAGCGCGACTACTTCTACGATCCGAACATGCACGGGGTCGACTGGGCCGGCCTGAAGGATCGCTACGGCCGGCTGCTGAACGACGCGGTGACGCGGTGGGACGTGAACTTCGTCCTCGGCGAGTTCATCGCCGAGCTGAATGCGTCCCATACCTACCGCGGCGGCGGCGACGAAGAGCAGCCGGCCACCCGGACCGTCGGCATGCTCGGCGTGGACTGGGAGCTCGCCAACAACGCCTGGCGCATCGAGCGCATTGTCCGCGGCGGCCCGTGGGACGCCTCCGTGCGGTCGCCGCTCGAGGAGCCGGGCGTCAACGTCAAGGAGGGCGAGTACGTCCTGGCGGTCAACGGCATCCCGCTCGAGACGAAAGCCGATCCCTGGGCCGGGTTCCAGGGGCTGGGCAGCAAGACGGTCGTGCTCACGGTGAACGGCACACCGTCGATGGCAGGCGCCCGGCAGGTGGTCGTGCGGTGCCTCACCGATGAAACAGAGCTGCGTTTCCGCGCGTGGATCGAGGAGCGCCGCCGGATCGTGGACAAGGCGAGCGGCGGAAAAGTCGGCTACATCTACGTGCAGAGCACAGGTGTCCCCGCGCAGAACGAGCTGGTCCGCCAGTTCACGGCGCAGTGGAGGAAGAGCGGCCTCATCATCGACGAGCGCTGGAACAGCGGAGGGCAGATTCCCGATCGGTTCATCGAGCTCCTGAACCGCCCAATCCTCGCGTACTGGGCTGTCCGTGACGGCGAGAGCCAGCAGTGGCCTCCCGTCGCGCATCGGGGTCCGCAGGTGATGCTCATCAACGGGTGGAGCGGCTCGGGCGGCGATGCGTTTCCGACCTACTTCCGCCAGGCAGGCCTCGGACCTCTGATCGGCACTCGTACCTGGGGTGGGCTGATTGGGATCAGCGGCGCGCCGGCGCTCGTCGATGGCGGCGCGGTCACGGTTCCGACGTTCCGGATGTACGATCCCGCAGGCAAGTGGTTCGCCGAGGGACACGGCGTCGAGCCCGACATCAGGGTCGATGACGATCCCACGATCCTGGCGAAAGGCACCGACCCTCAGCTGGAGCGCGCGATCAAGGAAGTGATGGAACGGGCCGCGAAGCTGCCGCCGCCGCCCCAGCGGCCGCCGTACGAGAAGCGGGTGCCGATCAAGACCGAGAACGGAGGACGCTGACTCGCGCGATCGGGTGATCGCGCGATCACCCGATCCGCCTGTAGTCCGAATACGTCGTGACCAGGTCGATGTCGAACGACCGGAAGAGCAGCGTGCGCCCTCTTGCGTCGAATACGACTCTGGCGGGCAGCCACGCGCCCTCGAACCACCGCCGCGCGAACGTGAACCGGCTGCCTTCCTGCACACGGCCGAGGATTCCCCAGCCGATCGTCACGTCCTGACGCGCGCGCAAATCGAGCTTCACGATCTGATCATCGGTTTCCGCGATCCAGATCCGGCCCTCGAACCCCCGCATCCAGCGGCCCTCGCGGGTCGACACGTGCGCCTGCTTCCGTTGGGCCAGGCGGATGACATAGACCGCCTGGCCGTCAATTCGGTCGCGTGACTCGAACCTCGCGTCGAACACCGCGAGCGCATCGTCGAGAATCGCCTCGCGCTCGGCCATCTCCTCCTGCTCCTTCCTCCACCGCCTTGTACGGTCCGCCGCGGACTCGTGCTTCTCCCTCTCATCCATTTCGGCGAGATGTTGCTGGTGCTCGCGTTCGCGCCTCTCGCGCTCGGCCGGCTCGAGTGGCCTGCCGTCGATGGCGAGCAGTCGCTTGTATGTCCGGCCGGGACGGGATGATGGGAAGACCTGGAACGTGCGAAGCGGGCCGACAGCAACCTTGCCCAGTCTGGAGATTCGAACGTCACGCCGCTCCTCCACGTACGTGAATCCGCTCTGCAGCTCGGAGTCCAGTCGAACGGCTTCACGCACCTGCCGCATGAAAGCAGCGGGATCGGGAAACGGCCTGTCAACCCGCTGTGTGGGTCCAGTGTCGACGTGTTGTGCACGTGCGGCGGGGCCGGACCCCACGGTTGCAGAGGACAGGAGGAGAATCAGCACGCACCAGGGACGAGTGGAAGACATGGGATGATACGGGGGAGAGATCCAACACAGCAGGAGTGGCAACTCCAGAATAGCAGGAGTGGCGCCGCACCCCAAGCCTGCCGATCCGTCAGGGCCTGCGATCCTGCGGGAGGGCCGGAGAGGCGCCAGGGGCCGCCCTTGACATTCCGCGCCGGAGACGCTAAGTTAACACCGTTAACTATAGTGACATTGTGATGACAGCCAGTCACCCATGGGCGTAAAAGAGCGGCGGGCCCGGCAGAAAAGCCTCCTGCGGCAGGAGATCCTCGATGCCGCGCGAGACATTCTGGTCCGCGAGGGGTACGACAGCCTCTCGATGCGTCGGGTCGCTGACAAGATCGACTACTCGCCGACGGCCATCTACCTGCACTTCAAGGACCGCGACGAGCTGGTCTTCTGCGTGTGCGAGGAGTTCATGGCCGGCCTGGTCAGGGAGATGCAGGACATCGTCGGTCGTACTTCGGACCCGATGGCGGCGCTCAGGAAATCGCTGCGGCGCTACATCGAGTTCGGCCTGGCGAACCAGCAGCAGTACCTCGCCACGTTCGTCATTCCACACGCGAACACGCCGGAAATGGAGGCCCGGTTCACCGAGCCGGCGACCATGAGCATGCAGGGGTTCGGGTTGCTGGTTGAGCTGGTGGCGGAGTGCGTGCGGCAGAAGAAGCTGCGGCGAATCGATGTCGAGACAGCCGCACGAAGCGTGTGGGCCGGGGTTCACGGACTCACGTCGCTGCTGATCGTCATGCCGCGATTCGACTGGGGCGATCGCGAGCGCGTCATCGATCAGCTGGTCTCGATGCTCGTGGACGGGCTTCGGTGAGGCCTCTTTTTTTGAACATTGCTTAACGCTGTAACGTAAAAGAACAATGTAAATGTTCATCCTGGCCTGGCGCAACCTCGTGCACGACAAGGTCCGGTTCGGCGTCACCGTGACCGGGATCGTTTTTGCCGTCGTGCTCGTTGTCGTCGAACTGGGCCTCTTCCTGGGTTTTCTCACGACCACCTCCAGCCTCATCGACCGCTCCGGCGCCGACCTGTGGGTGACGGCCCCCAACGTCCCCTATATCGAGATGGGCGTACCGTTCAGCGAGCGCAGGCTCGCTACGGTGCGTGCGACGCCCGGCGTGGAGCGCGCCTCGAAATATATCGGCAGGTTCACCCAGTGGAAGCGTCCCGACGGCCGTCAGGAAAGCGTGCAGATCGTCGGGATCGACCTGCAGACCGGGCTCGGCGGCCCCTGGAACATCGTGGACGGCGCGCTCGACGACCTGCGCAAGCCCGACGCCGTGTTCGTGGACGAGATCTACAAGGAGAAGCTGGGCGTGACCGGGACGGGTCAGGCCGTGGAGATCCGCGGACACAAAGCGCGTATCGCGGGCTTCACGCGGGGGATTCGGGCGTTCACCGTGTCGCCCTACGTTTTCACGTCGTTCAAGAACGCGCAGGATTTCGCTGATGTCCGCGAGGATCAGACACTCTACATCCTCGTCAAGGCGGCTCCAGGCGTCGACATCGAGGCGCTTCGCACGTCGCTGGCCTCGAGCATCCCGGACGTCCACGTGGTCACCAACAGCGAGTTCAGCCGCATGACGCGCGCCTACTGGATGTTCACCACGGGGGCGGGGGTCGGCGTCCTGCTCGCGGCCCTGCTCGGGCTCGTGGTCGGCGTCGTGGTGGTCGCCCAGACGATCTATGCCACCACCGTCGATCACATCCGCGAATACGGAACGCTGAAGGCGATGGGCTCGAGCAACTGGTATCTCTACGGCGTCATCGTGAACCAGGCGGTGATCGCGGCGCTCATCGGTTATGCGCTGGGAATGCTCACGGGCGGGTTCGTCGCCCGGGCCAGCGAGCAGGGTGGCGCGGCGATTCTCGTCCCGGGTTGGCTCGTGCTCGCGATGTTCGGGCTCACGCTTGCGATGTGCATCGGCGCGGCCATCGTGTCGATCAACAGGATCACGCGGCTGGACCCCGCGATGGTCTTCAAGGGGTGAGTCATGCGCGATGTCGTGATTGCCGTACGTGACGTCACCAAGGTGTACGGTCAGGGGGAGACCGCGACCCGTGCGCTCGACCGCATCGATCTCGACATTCACCGCGGCGAGCTCGTGCTGCTCATGGGCCCCTCGGGCAGCGGCAAGACGACGCTGCTGTCGATCATGGGGTGCATTCTGACACCGAGCAGCGGCCGGGTAGAGATTGCAGGCCGGGATGTCACCAGCCTGAGCGAGCGTGAGTTGCCGCGCGTCAGACTCGGGCACGTCGGCTTCGTTTTCCAGGGGTTCAATCTGTTTCCGACGATGAGCGCGGTCGGTAATGTCGCGCTGGCGCTGAACCTCAGGGGGGTCCCGCGGCAGGAGGCCTCCCGGCGCGCCGCCGGGCTGCTCGCGCAGGTGGGCCTTGCGGGCAAGCTGCACGTCTATCCTGAGGATCTGAGCGGCGGTCAGAAGCAGCGAGTCGCCATCGCGCGCGCGATGGCCAACGATCCGCCGATCGTCCTGGCCGACGAGCCGACCGCCGCGCTGGACACGCACAGCGGTCAGGCCGTCATGGAGTTGCTTCGCGCTCTCGCGCGCGAGCGCCATCGGTCCATCGTCATCGTCACGCACGACAGCCGCCTGCTGTCCTTCGCTGACCGGGTCATCCAGATCGAAGATGGCCGAATTGTGCACCCCGAGACTGCAAATGTTGCACAGGGGGACAGGCTCCTTAAGGTGCCTGTCCCCCTAGGGTGCCTGTCCCCTTAAGGGGACTGTCCCCCTAAGGGGACTGTCCCCCTCATACGGAGGCTCTCATGCGTCGCTCGACCCTGATCCTGGCGCTTGGCGCTATCACCGCGCTGAACTTCCTGATGCTCCGACAGCGTGAGCCGGCGGTCGAGGCGTCGGTCCCACCACCCGTCCGGGCCGACATCGTCGCCGCAGGGCCCGGGCTCGTCGAGCCGGTATCGGAGGAGCTGCACGTGAGTGCGCAGGTCGGTGGACGCCTCGAACGCGTGACCGCCGCCGACGGGGACCGCGTGCGCGCAGGAGAGGTGCTGGCGGTGATCGAAAACGGCGAGTACGCCGCGCGCGTACGCTCGGCCGACGCCGAACTATCCCTGCGCGAAGCCGAGCTCCGGCGTGTCGTCAACGGCGCGCGCGCGCAGGAGCGCAAGGTTGCCGCCGCAGAGCTGGCCGAGGCCGAAGCCGTTCTTCTGAACGCCCGCGCCGAACGCGAACGCCGGCACAATCTCCTGCGCGAGCGGGTGATCGCACGCGCCGAGGCAGAGGAGGCCGACCGCGTCGAGCGGGTCGCCGAGGCGAGAGTCGATGCGGCGCGCCAGCGCGTCGAGCTGATCAACGCCGAGGCGCGCGAGGAGGACCGGGCACGGGCGGAATCCGAGGTCAGCCTGGCTCGCGCGCGAGTTGCCGAAGCGCGCGCTCTCTACGACAAAACCTTCATCCGCGCGCCGATCCACGGCATCATCCTCAGGCGGCACCGGAAGGCCGGCGAAAGCGTGTCCACGCAGTTCGACACGCCGATCGTGACGATGGCAGACGACTCGGTGCGGCGCGTGCGCGTGGACGTGGATGAAGCAGACGTGGCCGGCATCACGGTGGGACAGCATGCGTACGTCACGGCCGATGCCTTCGGAGACCGGCAGTTCCGCGGCCGTGTCGTCCGGATCAGCCGCATTCTCGGTCGAAAGAACGTGCGCACCGAAGAACCCGCCGAGCGCATCGACACCAAAGTCCTTGAAACGCTCGTGCAGCTCGAGGACGGCCGCGAGCTCCCGCTCGGCCTCCGCGTCCAGGCCTTCATCCTCTCGAACACGAGCGACAGGGAACCCGGGAACCCTGAACCCTGAACCTGCCTGACAGCTTTCTGTACTGCGCTATCATGGGAGAAAATCGTCAGGATGCCCTCGCGCCCGACGCTACTTCCCTCGACCAGTCCTGATCAGCTCGTGAGCATTGGGTAAGAAAGGATCCAGCTTCATGCAGATTCGTCGTCTACCGCTGGCGTTGTCGGCGCTGGCAATCGGCCTCCTGGCGCCAGCAGCGTCTGGTCAGGAAGCCGTCAATCGACCACCCATGGCCGCAAAGAAACCGCACAAGACCGAAATCCACGGCTACACGCTCGTGGACGACTACTTCTGGCTCCGGGAAAAGTCCAACCCCGAGGTCATCAAGCACCTCGAGGCAGAGAACGCGTTCACCGATTCGATCATGGCCCCGACCAAGGGCCTGCAGGACACGCTTTACAAGGAGATGCTCGGGCGGATCAAGCAGACCGACCTGAGCGTCCCATCGCGAATCGGTTCGTACTACTACTACTCGCGAACGGAAGAGGGGAAGCAGTATCCCTACATGTGCCGCCGCAAGGAACGCATGGAGGCCCCCGAAGAGATCCTGCTCGATCTCAACCAGCTGGCCGAAGGGCACAAATTTCTCGGGCTGGGCGCGTATCGGGTGAGCGACGACGGGAACTGGCTCGCGTATTCGACCGACACGACGGGCTACCGGCAGTTCACGCTGCACGTCAAGGACCTTCGGACGGGGCAGGTCCTCGCCGAGAGCATCGACCGGGCCGGCTCGGTCGTATGGGCCAACGACAACACGACGATCTTCTACACGACGGAGGACGAGGTCTCCAAGCGGTCGAACCAGTTCTGGCGGCACGTCGTCGGCGCGAAGGACAGCGAGCTCTTGTACGAGGAGAAGGACGTCCTGTTCGACGTGGGGGCCGGTCGCTCGCTCGACCGGAAGGTCATCTTCCTGGGTTCCTATGCCAAGACCTCGAGGGAGTTCAGATATCTCCCGGCGGACGAGCCCACCAGCGCGCTGAAGCTGGTCCGGCCGCGAGAAGCGGGCCACGAGTTCGACGTCGACCATTACAACGGCGAGTTCTACATCGTCACCAATCGCGGCGCCACGAACTTCCGGGTCGTGACAGCCCCCATGTCGGACCCTTCGGAGAAGAACTGGAAGCCGTTCATCGAACACAATCCAAAGGTCAAGATCGATGGGCTGACGTTCTTCGCGAATCACGTAGTGGTGTCAGAGCGCGAGGACGGCCTCGTGTATCTGCGGGTCATCGACATGAAGACGAGGCAGTCGCACCGGATCCCCACCGAGGAGTCCGATTACGCGCTCGGGCTCAGCAGCAATCCGGAATTCGACACCACGACCGTGCGTTTCGCCTACCAGTCGATGGTCACGCCGCAATCGGTCTACGACTACGACCTGAACACGCGTGAACGAAAGCTCCTCAAACGGCAGGAGGTGCTCGGCGGCTACGATCCGGCGCAGTACGAAGCCAGGCGGATTTGGTCGGTCTCGCGGGATGGAACGAAGGTCCCGATCTCGATCGTTCACCGTAAGGACGTGAAGATGGACGGCCGCGCGCCGTTGATGCTGTACGGCTACGGGTCCTACGGCGCATCGATGGCGCCGGCGTTCTCCTCGAGCCGGTTGAGTCTGCTGGACCGGGGCGTGATCTACGCGATCGCCTACATCCGCGGGGGAGGCGAACTCGGCGAGGACTGGCGGCAGCAGGGCCGGATGTTGCAGAAGCTGAACACGTTCTACGACTTCGTCGATGCCGCCGAACATCTGGTCAAGAAGAAGTACACGTCGGCCGACCGGCTGGTAATCCACGGCGGGAGCGCGGGTGGCCTGCTGGTCGGCGCGGCGGCCAACCTGCGGCCCGATCTGTTCAAGGCGGTCGTGGCGGAAGTGCCGTTTGTCGACGTGGTCAACACGATGCTCGACGCGTCGCTGCCACTGACGACCAGCGAATACACCGAATGGGGCAACCCGAACGAGAAGCCGGCGTTCGAGTACATGATGAAGTACTCGCCGTACGACAATATTCGCGCCACGACCTACCCGGCGATGCTCGTGCGGGTTTCGCTCAACGACAGCCAGGTTCCATACTGGGAGGGCGCCAAGTTCGCGGCCAAGCTCCGCGCCATGAAGACCGACACGAACCCCCTGTTGCTCAGAACCAACATGGGCGCGGGCCACGGCGGGTCGTCCGGACGCTACGACGCGCTTCGCGAGACCGCCTTCATGTACGCGTTCGTTCTCTGGCAGGTCGGCCTGGCCGGCGATCCATCCGGCACCGGCCTGCCGCAGTAGAGACCATCGTGCACCAGGGCCAGAAGATCAGGAGGTCGTTCCCTCCTGATCGCTGGCCCGCTGTTCCGCATTCCCTGCGTGGCTCCTGCTCCCTCGTCTGCGACCGCGCTCGATTCCGTCAGGATCAGGCGATCGGCCATCCGCGCCAATCGGCTCTTCATCTTCGCCGCGCTGCTCGTCTCCGCATACGGCGGACTGTTGCGGTTCGAGGCCCTCGTCGGCAACTACGGGTGGATGGGCCAGCCCCGGTGGGCACGAGTCGCCGAGCAGTACGCTGTACCTATCGCCCGCGCGCTTCGCCCCGACACGATCGTCTGGGGGCCTATCGCCGATCCCTACGTGGGCGGTGATCCGATCAACTATCTGCAGTACGCGCGCGAGATGCGTCACTTCTATCAGGCGCATGTACGCGAGCCGGTGTTCCTCGCGGTGACGAGGGCGTTTCTCTGGTTGAGCGACGGCCGGGACATCGCCCTCAGCTACGCATCGGCCGCGGGTGGAACGTTGGCCGTGCTCGCCACGTGCCTTCTTGGCGCAATCGTGTGGTCGCGAGCCGTCGGGCTGGCTGCTGGCCTGGCCCTCGCCGCCGAATTCGAGGCAGTGGCGTGGAGTGTCGGGGGATGGCGCGACGACACGTTCATGATGTGCGTCACGTTTGCGGCGGCATCGCTGGTGTGGCTCCTTCAGCGTCCGTCGGCGAGCGTGAGCACGTTTGCAGGTTTCTCGATGGCGGCCGCCTGCCTCACGAGGATCTCGGCGCTTTCCTTCGTGGCGCCCGCATTACTGTGGATCGCGATGTTCGCCCCGCACGACCGGCGGGCCGACGTGCGCAAGGCGGCGGCGACCGCGGGGCTGATCGCCACCATCCTGGTGGCGCCGTACCTGGTCAACTGCTGGCGCGCCACTGGCGATCCGTTGTACGCGCTCAACTATCATACGCGCTACTACCGCAGCGCTGAGGGCAAGACGCTGGACGAATCCGTGAGCGCCCTGGATTATGTGTCCGGCAAGCTGGCCACCAAGCCTGTGACGACCCTCGACACGGCCGCGCAGGGCCTGACGATCGTGCCGTTCCGGAACAAGTGGCAGGGCTGGACTGCCTGGAACCGCGCGATTGGCCCCGTACTGCAGTGGCTCGGCGCGCTCGGTATGCTGGCGGCGGTCTGGTCCCCCTCCGGACGGCTGTTGCTGGTGATTCTCGTCACGTCGCTCATTCCCTACGCGCTGACCTGGTCGGTCGGAGGAGGGGGCGAGTGGCGGTTCACCCAGCACGTCTATCCGATGTACCTCGTGTGCGCGTTCCAGGCTGCGGCGATCCTGCTGCGCGCCGCGGCGACCACCGTCGGGAAGGACTTCCAGGGGATCTCCATCTCTCGACGTGATGTGATGGGCGCGGCATCGATCGCGGGGATGGTCGGGCTCGCATGGTTTGCGTATTGGGTAGCGCCCATCCTCATCGCACGGGAGGCGATTGCAGTTGACGGGGAGGTCACCATCATGGCGGGCCCCCGCGACCGCTGGTTCTTCACGGGCGCCTGGTCGGCACCAATCTACGATGGCACGAACGTCACTGTTCGCGTGGCCCAGGCAGAGCTGACGGCCATCCGCCTGCCGCTCGAGAAGGGGGACTACACGATGACGCTCCGCCTCGACCCGCCAGTGACGACAGTGCCCGCGCCTCACCCGGAGCTGAGGGTGTTTTTGAACCGGATGCCGCTCATGGAGATCGACCTGACCCGCGATCCGAGGCGGATGGGGACCTATCGAATGCGTGTGCCGTCCGATCGCGTGTCTCGCTGGAACCGGCTCGATCTGCTCGCGTCGCGTACCGTGCGCGCAGGCGACTCCGGAGCGCCGTTCCGATCGCTTCCGTCCGACTCGCACGTGGCATTCAGGCTCTGGTATGTCAGGGTGGTGAAGAACAAATAGGTTCAGGGGTTCAAGGTTCATCAGGTTCAGGGGGTTCATCGGGTTCAGGGGTTCATCAGGTTCAGCAGTTCAGGAGGGCTGTGCGAATGCGCAAGGGGACGAGACGGTTCGGCGCGATCTTCGGGCTGCTGGTCTTCTGGTCCGTCGCGGCGGCGGTCCAGGAGACGATCGAGTACGGGCCGCCGAAAGGCACGCTGATGATCGTGGGGGGTGGGCGGCTCGAGGGCACCGGGATCGTCGAGAAGTTCATCGAGCTGGCCGGAGGGCCGGAAGCGAAGTTCATCATCGTGCCGACTGCCGGAGGTAACCGGGATCGGGATGGCGCCATCCAGACCTACAAAGAGCAGGAGATCGTCGCCCCGTGGCTGGCGCGCGGGTTGAAACGCGTGCGGATGCTGCACACGGACGATCCCAAAGTGGCCGACACCGAGGAGTTCGTGAAGCCCCTGCGCGAGGCCAACGCCGTCTGGTTCAACGGCGGCCGGCAGTGGAACATCGTGGATTCGTACGCGAACACCCTCACCTACCGCGAGCTTCACAAGGTGCTCGAACGCGGCGGCGTCATCGGCGGCAGCTCCGCCGGCGCCACGATCCAGGGCGAGTATCTCGTGCGCGGGGATACATCGGGTCCGAACGTGATGATGACGCAGGAGCCGAACCACCAGGAGGCCTTCAAGTTCCTCAAGAAGAGCGCCATCGATCAGCACATCAACGCGCGCAACCGGTGGGACGATCTCGTGCCAGTGATTCAGAAGTACCCGAACCTGCTCGGGCTCGGCCTCTCCGAAGCCACCGCCATCGTCGTGACCGGCGATCGATTCGAGGTGATGGGGAGGTGGAAGGTCGCGGTGCACGACAACACGCGGCTCTACCAACCGTGGGAAAAGTCGTACTTCGTGCTGTCGGCGGGCGATGTCTACAACATGAAGACGCGTCGGATCGAGAAGCTCGGTACCGGCGTGACGCCGCGGCGGACCGACAGGTAGGCGATGGTTCCGCCGATCCGCAATCAGCCCTGGAGGCGAGGCACCGTGACGGTCGCACGGCTCCGGACCGTCGCTCCCCGCACTCGCACGCGGACCTGGATCCGGTGGGGCTCGCCATCGCGATCGGCGGCGTCGGGTTCCACGCCGAGCAGGTAGTATGCGGAGTTCTCGAGGAGCACGCGGTCGAATGCGGAATCGCCGGTGCCCGCCTGCACGCGGATCGACGCGCCTCCTGCCGCGCCGGCGATCATCTCCAGGCCGGACGCGAGCGCATTGCTGTCGCGGAACAATGTCTGGCTCGGCCCGCGCTGCGTCGAAAACGCATCGATGAAGCTCGAGTCCATGTGCAGTACGTACAGGTTCGCGTTGGCGGAGGCGGCCTCACGGCCGACGTACTGGATCTCGGAGCCCATATTGACTCTCCCGCCGCCACGGTCGGACGTGAACAGGCCGCCGCTGACAATCACGAGCGTCTTGCGGCCCTGAAGCTGCGCGAGCCCGCGTACGAGGTGGCGCAGCCCGCCGAGGCTCTGCGTGACCTGCATCTCGAAATAACCCGCCAGCGAGACGGCGTCGTTCTGAATCGACCGGCGGCAGGTGCTGTCTCCCTGAACGCATGTGCGCAACGCCACTCGATTCAGCGTGTCCAGGTCGCCCGAGGCGATGTCGATCACCTCGGATTTCGAGAGGTCGAAGCGATTGAGCGGCAAATCGAGAAGGCCTGTCACCTTCTCGACCAGCTGTTTGACCGAGGCGTGATCGTTCGTGAGGTCAGAGTGCACCGCGCCCGTTGGATAGGTGTATAGGCCCACGAGGTCGTTGGGCTGCAGCCGGTCGATGAAGCGTCCGGCGGCCTGCATCGCTGCACGCGCGGACGCCGGCCTGAAACTGTGCTCGTCGATGGCGAGGATGAAGCGGCGTCCCTGCGTGTCTGCCCCCGACGGAGCAGCCGAAGGGGCTGGCTGGCCCGCGAGCCCGCCAGGCTGAACGACACCCTCATGCCGCACGAGCTCCGCGGATACCACCCGCCGCCGTTTGCCGTCGAGCGACACTTCGAAGTCCTCGGGCCGCAGGGACCCAAGCGGCCGCCCCTGCCGATCGACCACTTGGACGTCCACGACCACGAGCTCCACTCCGGACCGGATCGGCGGCTGGGTCGGTTGCTGCGCCGGCCCCGAGCGGGCAAGCGCCAGCAATACCGGCAACAGGAGCGCGACTGTCACAGGGACCTCCTCCAGGCGTCAACCAGTGGTCGACGGTGTTCAGAGCCACCCCTTCTGACGGGCGAGGCGTGCAGCGTCAGCGCGATTCCGGGCTCCGAGCTTGCCAATCGACTCGGAGAGATAATTCCGCACGGTCCCCTCAGAGAGCTTCAAGCGCCGGGCGATCTCCGCGCTCGCCAGTCCCTCGTCCGCGAGCCGCAGCACCTGCCGCTCCCGTTCGGTGAGCGGATCGGGCTCGGTCCAGGCCTCGCTCGCCAGCGCCGGATCGATCGCGCGCCCGCCGCCCGCCACTCGCCTGATCGCGTCGGCGAGCTGTGCAGATGGCGCATCCTTCAGCAGGTATCCCGATGCCCCTACCTCCAGCGCCCGTCGAAGATACCCCGGCCGCGCAAACGTGGTCAGGATGATCACCCGCGATGTCGACCGCCTGTCGCGCAGCGCCGAGGCGATGTCGAGGCCCGTCAGGCCGGGCATTTCGATGTCGGTGACGAGCACGTCGGGCTTGTGCCGGAGCGCCAGATCGAGCGCCTCGTCACCCGTTCGAGCCTGCGCCACCACCTCGAAATCGCTCTCTATCTCGAGCAGCGCGGCAAGCGCGCCGAGCACCATCGCCTGGTCTTCTGCAAGGAGGATTCTGATCACTCAGGAAATGGACGAAATGGCCGCGACGGTCAACATTGCCAGGGGCACAATCGCCGGAAAAACTCAGCCCGTGCGAATGGGAGAACCGGCCACGGCTGCCAAAACGGGATCAGGCGACCTCGCCGGACTTTAGGAACTGGGGCAACCCTGGCAGTGCCGACGAAACGGGTACGCTCAGCCTCAGGCACGTGCCGTTGATGCCATCGCGCTCCAGGCGGCCGCCAATCTCCGCCAGCCTCTCGCGCATGCCAGCCAGGCCTGCTCCTTCCGCCAGTTCCCCTCCCACGCCGTTGTCCTCGACGCTCAGCCGCACGGTGTCGCCCAGTGTTGCGAGCCTTACGATACACCGTGACGCACGGGCGTGGCGGACGACGTTGGTGACGGCCTCGCGGAGGGCGAGCGCGAGAACGCGCTCGGTGTAGGCCGGGAGCGCGACGGGTTCTACCTCGGCCAGCAGCGTCACGCCCGCTGCTTCCAGCACGCCGCGGCCCGCGGTCAGCTCGTCGGCCAGCCGTTCGCCTCGATAGCCGTGCACGGCGCGGCGGACCTCGGCGAGCGCGTGTCGCGAGATCTGTTCGACCTCGCGGATCTCGGCGACCGCCCGGGACGGATTCCGCTCCGCCAGCTTGGCCGCGAGCTCCGACTTCAGCACGATCACCGAGAGCGTGTGTCCGAGCAGGTCGTGTAGATCGCGGGCGATGCGCTCGCGTTCGGCCACGCGCGCGAGCTGCTCGGCCTGCGCGTGCGCCTTGATGAGCGCGCGGTCCTTGCGCCGCATCTCGCAGAAGTGAATGTTGGCGCCGCCGATGAGCACCGACAGCACGAGGGCGGGAACCCAGAACGCCGGCGACAGCGCGAACAGCCACGCGTGGATCGCGGTGATGCCGATGACCGCAGCCAGCCAGCGGACGGCCGTCGCTGGCCGCCCGACGTCGCCGACGAACGCTGCCGCGAAGATGACGAAGCAGCTGGCGCCCGGGTTCCTGATGCTGGTGGCCAGGCCGATCCCGAGGATCAGGACGATGATTGGCAGGAGCCGTGTTCCCGAGACCCAGAAGCCCCGGAAGTACAGCACGAGAAACGCCGCGACGGCGGGTCCGTCAATCAACCAGTCAAAGGCGGTGTTGTTCAACACCGCCCAGACGAGGAAGAAGGACAGGTAGACGAGCCACGCGAACGGCGTCCACCCGAGCGGCGAGTTCTCCGGAAGCAGCCTCAGGCGCATGCTGCATCATTATCGCCGGAAGCGGACCTCATCGATCGCGAACCGGAACGGCCCCGGGGCTTCCCGCCGGGAAGAGCACCCCTCTGATATCGGAGCCATCGAGGACGATAGGAAGCATTAGCGGCATCCGGAGGCACCATCTGCTCTGTTGCCCCGACTTCTTCCTTCCGCGGCTGAACGCAGGCAACGGCCTATGGCTGTTTGGGCGTCACACGTACTGGCGAGCCTGCATCGCTGCCCTCCCTGGAGACAAGGAACGGGCGGTCGCCCTGCTGCGAGAAGCACTCGGCCAGGGGGAGTACCGCGGCCTCCGGCTGCATCTGGACCGCACCTCGATGCGCTGCGGGACTTCGGGTCGTTCGTCGAGCTGACACGGCCGCACCGCGACGCCCGGCCGCCTGCCGAAGGCAGCGCGTCTGACCGGAGACCGCTCCACCGACCCGGCGCGACGGAAAGCCTCGATGCCGGGACACCGGATCAGGGTGGTGAAGCGCGGCGTCAGCAGTCGATTATCGCGAGAGCGCGGCGGTCCAGTTCACGAGCAACGTGAGCGGTGCGCTGACGCCCTCGCGCGGCAGCGAGTTGATCAGGAACTTCTGCCCGTCCGCGGTCACGTCGTACTGGAACAGCGCCAGCGCCGGCTGGACGACGCGGGTCTGGAAGAGCTCCCGCGGCGGACCAGGTTCGAGCGTGCCGTCGCGGCTGGTCAGCGGGACGACCATCATCTTCCTGTTGGGCGCGATGTAATACAGCTCCGTCATGTCACGGCGCCAGCGCGCCTGACTGCCAGGGCCGCTCGAGACCCTGATCTGACCACCCCCCGCCGCGGGGGTCACGCTCACGCCCGGTGTGTTGTTGTATCCGAGGTGGGCGATCCACTTGCCGTCCGGCGAGTAGCTGCCTTCGGCACCGACGTCGAACAACCGGCTCTGTTTCGACTGCACATCGAACGCGCGCAGCTCGGGGATCCCCTTCGCAAAGTCCATGGCGAGCACAGCGCCGTCCCGCGAGTACGAGTTCACCAGCAGGTGAGCTTCCGACTCGTGTATCGTCTCCTCGGGACCCGATCCGTCCGCCGGCCGCCTGTAGATTCCGGTCTTCGATCGCATCGCCGAATACGCGATCCATTTCCCGTCGCGGGACCAGGCGAGCGCCGTGTGCGTCCCGGTTGTCGTGAGCGGCGCGGCCACATTGCGGTTCAGATCGTGGATCCATACGTTCGTGCGACCCGTGCCGTCCGGATCGTGGGTCACGGCGAGTCGGGTCCCGTCCGGCGACAGTGCGGGCGACCAGTAGCCCGGCGGGCCGACAACTCCCAGTTCCTTCCCCGAGCGGTCGAACCACAGCAGCTGCGAATAGTAGGTCTGGCGCGATTGGAAGACGATCCGGCCGTTCCCGGATGCGGACAGCGGCATGTCGCCGAAGCGCCAGTCGGCCGCGATCTCGTTTCTCAGGAGGGCTCGCGGTTCGCCGGTGAATTGGCCGTCCCGTTCGTCGAAGGGGCGGGCATAGACGGTGCCCTCGGCAACGTAGATGAGATATCCGCTGGCCAGGACCGTCCGGCTGCGGATCTCCGAAGACAGAAGCTTCGGAGCGCCGCCACCGACGCTCGCGAGATAGACCCCGCCGCGCTGCTGGTTGGTCCAGCTCGCCGAAAAGAGAAACCGCCGGCCGTCGGACAGGAACTGGGGAAAGCGGTGCGCTTCCCCCGGCATATCGGGTGGAATCTGTGTAACCGGTTGGGCCGTGCCGCCCACCGCGGGGACGCGCACGAGCGGCCCGAACACCGCGCTCGAGAACAGAATGTCGCCGCTGGGCCCCCAGGCGCCTCCGCGGGCAGTGGCGTGGGCATCACACACGGTCTGGAGGCCGACGCCGCCGGGCTCGACTTTCATCAACTTGCCGCGCGCGAAGAATCCGATCCAGCGGCTGTCGGGCGCCCAGAATGGGGACTTCGCATCGTCGCTTCCCGCAACCTCCGCCGACTGACCGGATTCGAGCGAGGTGACCCACAACGTCTGCACGCCGTCGGCGCCTGCCGCGATGAATGCAACGCGCCGCCCGTCGGGTGAGATGGCGAAGTCGTTCGGCGTAAAGGCGTGCCCGGTGGGCGCCAGAACCGGCGCCCGCAGCAACTCGGGAGCGTCTGGCGGTGCAGCCGTGGCGAAGTACCGAGCCGCCAGCAGTCCGGCCGCAAAGAGCGCGATCGCCGCCACACCCCAGAGAGCGAGGCGCCGTTTCGGTAGAGCCGTCGGGATTGATTGCGATTCCCTCTCGACGCCACGCGTGCGGAGCGTCCTCAGCTGCAGGCTGACGTCGTGGGCAGTCTGCCACCGCACCTCCGGATCCTTGGCAAGGCATCCGCGGACGACGTCGTCGAGCGCGGCGGGCGCGAGTGGCTGCAGGCTCGGAATCGGCGCCGGCTCGCGTTCCAGGATGGCGGCGATAACGCTCGCCGTCGTCTTGCCGTCGAACGCGCGTGTGCCGGTCGCCATCTCGTAGAGCACGGCTCCCAGCGCAAAGATGTCGCTGCGGGCATCAGCCTCCTGGCCCTGGAGCTGCTCCGGCGACATGTACTGGAACGTGCCGAGCAGAGTGCCCTGAGAGGTCAGGGGGGCGCTGACCGTTGCCGCATGTACCCCGCCGGCGGCGTGACCGCCGGCGACCGGCTTGGCGAGCCCGAAATCGAGCAGCCGTGCGCCTGTGCGCGTCAGCATGACATTGCCCGGCTTCAGATCACGGTGCACGACCGCTTTGCGGTGCGCGGCCGCGAGCGCGTCGGCGATTTCGATTCCGTACCGGAGCACCTGATCGAGCGGCAAGGGGCCGCGCGTCAGGCGCGTGGCCAGCGTCTCGCCATCGAGGTATTCCATCACCAGGAAACCCATGCCGTCCCGGTGTCCGATGTCGTAGAGCGCGCAGATATTCGGGTGCGAGAGAGACGAGATGGCCCGCGCCTCGCGATCGAGACGCTGCCGGAATTCCGGGTCCTCCGCCAGGCGTGCGGGCAACACCTTGATCGCTACATCGCGCCCCAGCCGCGTGTCGCGCGCACGGTAGACCTCGCCCATGCCGCCGGCGCCGCTGGCAGCGAGGACTTCATATGGGCCGAGTCGAGTTCCAGGAGCGAGGGGCATGAGGTAGGCGGATTATAAGCTGCCGCTCGAGGTTACCCTGCAGGAGGGGGACTGGCACTTTAAGGGGACAGGCACTTTAAGGGGACAGGCACTCTAAGGGGACAGGCACCCTAAGGGGACAGGCACCCTAAGGGGACAGGCACCCGCTCCCAACGCCCAATTCCCAAGACGACAGGAAGCATTAGCGGCATCCGGAGGCACCGTAAGCCCCGTTCTCGGACCCAAGCCCTGCGCGATTGTCGGCGCCGTGCGCGACAACCCCTGGCAGTCGCTCGAGAAGGACATACGGCCTCATTTCTGGCTGGCGATGCAGCAGACGATGCGGCAGCGAATCATGCTGCTGGTGAACACCGACGGCGATCCGGCGGCGCACGTCGGCGCCGTCCGGCAGACGATCCGGACGCTCGATCCGCGTATCCCGGTGGCCGACATCCAGCCGCTACGCGGTCTGTTCGCGACCATGGCCTATCCGTTCCGGCTGGTCGCGATCGTCCTCGCGGCGTGCGGCGCTCTCGCGCTGCTGCTGGCGACGCTCGGCATCTACGGCATCGTCTCCTATTCGGTCGCGCAGCGTACGCGCGAGGTCGGGATCCGCAAGGCACTCGGTGCGGCGGGCACCGATATCCTGAAAAAGATCGTGGGTGAAGGGATGTCCGTCGTCGCAGTCGGTCTCGCGACAGGGCTCCTGATCAGCGTTGCGCTGACGCGCGTGCCGCAGACGGCGCTCTTCGACACCGGTCTGTTGTTCGGCATCGAAGCGACGGATCCCCTCATCTTCGCCGGCGTGACGCTCCTGCTCGGCGGCGTGGCGGCGGTGGCGTGCGTCATCCCGGCGCGGCGCGCCGCGAAGGTCGATCCGATGGTGGCGCTGCGATACGAGTAGTCACTGCTGCACCATCACGGTGATCGACGAGGCCATCGTCTTCGAGCGATAGACCCGCTGGGTCGCCTTCCTGAAGTCCGACGGCCCGGCCGTCGGAATCTCCATGAATACCTGCGGATTGCGATCGACGAGCGGGAACCACGAGCTCTGCACCTGCACCATCACGCGGTGTCCCTTGCGAAACGCGTGGTAGACGTCCGGCAGCTCGTAAGTAATCACCGCCGGCTCGCCGGCGACGAACGGCTGCGGCTTCTCGAAGCCGTTGCGGTACTTGCCGCGGAACGGCTCGCCGCGAACCAGCTGCTGATAGCCGCCCATCTCCACGGCGTCGGCGCGGACCGGCTGGCCGGCCGGTGCCGCAGGCGTCGGGTAGTCGTTCGGATAGACGTCCACGATCTTGACGACGAAATCCGAGTCGGTTCCGGTCGTCGAGACGTGCAGCTTCACCTGAATCGGGCCAGCGACGATCATGTCGCGATCGAGCGGCGGTGTCTGATAGACGAGGACGTCGGTGCGCCGGCTGGCGAATCGCTGGTCCTCCGTCATGTAGTCCGACGTCATTCCTGACGCGGTGTAGCCGACGTACGGCACCGGTCTATTCGGGTCGCTCACGTACTCGTCGAACTGGCCCTCGTCCGCCGGCTGCGTTCGCGACAGCACGCCGTCGGCGTCGAGATACAGCGTCGTGGGCTGCAGATTCTTGGGCGGCCACGCGTCCAGCCGCCGGAACTCGTTCACACCGGTCAGGAACATCCAGGCTTCCGGCATGCTGGCCGGCTTGTCCTTCAGGTACTGCATGAAGAAGGGGAACTGGATGTTCTCGCGGAAGTACTCCGAAGTCCGTACGCCGAAGTTCAGGTTGCCGAGGCTGATTCCTGTGCCGCGCGCCCACCCGCCATGCGACCACGGCCCCATGACCAGCATGTTGGCGATGCCCGCGTTCTTCTTTTCGATCGACCGGTAGATCGTCAGCGGTCCGACGGGATCCTCGGCGTCGAACCAGCCGCCGACGTTGAGCACGGCGCACTTCACGCCGTCCATGAACCGCCACAGCGAGCGCTTCTTCCAGAACTCGTCGTACGTCGTATGGTCGACGATCTCCTGCCAGTAGGTCGCCTTGCCGCCGAAGAGGTCGGCGTTCATGCGCGCCAGCGGCACGGGCGTGTTCAGGAAGAAGTCGTACATGTCCGGTGTGCCGGGGTCGAACCTCACTGCGGGCTTCGGCGGCTGCGTCGTTGGACCGCGAGGCACGAACCCCGAGTAGAAGCCGAAGTTCGCCCCGAGCATGAACGCGCCGTTGTGATACACGTCGTCGCCCATGTAGTAATCGGCCGTTGGCGCCTGCGGCGACGCGGCCTTGAGCGCGGGGTGTGAGTCGATGATGCTCGCGGCGACGTGAAATCCCGGCTGCGAGATGCCGATCATGCCGACGCGTCCGTTGTTGTTCGGCACGGTCTGGAGCAGCCATTCGATCGTGTCGTAGGTGTCGGTGCTTTCGTCGATGTCCTTCGGCCCTTTCGAGGGATTGAAAGGCCGCACCTGCTGGAATTCGCCCTCGGACATGTATCGCCCGCGTGCGTCCTGATAGACGAAGATGAAGCCCTCCTTCTGGAAGTGTTCCGACGGCCCGAGCCGCGCCGGGTACTGGTCGACGCCGTACGGCGACACGCTGTAGGGCGTGCGCGTAATCAGGAACGGATACCGTTGCGAGGCGTCCTTGGGGACGTAGACGGCAGTGAAGAGGCGCGCGCCGTCACGCATCGGGACCATGTATTCGTACTTCGTGTAGCCCGACCTCACCAGGTCGATTCCGGTGAGCGGCGCCGGCGCAGGGGCCTGTGTCTGTCCCCGCGGCGCTGCCGCCATGGTGAACGTGATCAGCGCCGCGGTCGTCAACAGGAGGGAGTGCGTGCGGACTCGTGGCATGATACGGATTATGGCCCAGGCGTGAGCCGCCCGTCGCATTCAGGTGCGGTCGCAGAAACGTCTGACCGGCCTCGCCTTCGATGACGAGCTCCGGTGCCGGCCGCCGGGACGCGCCAGATCCCGCCGCGGGCTGCGGTGCGAGACGGCGTGCCGCGCCCGTACAGGATTGTAGCCGTCTTCGCCCCACGTGGCGCCCCGTGCGTCGCCGCACGCGCAAACCGTCGAGGGGACGCGGCTCGTGACCGCCACGCGCTTGAGGTCGCCCGCCTGGAAATACGCCACATGCGCGCCGTCGGGCGACAGTATCGGCTGCATCGCGACACCGGAGTTTCCGAGCGGAACGCACACGCGGCAGGTGCCGCTGATCGGGTGTGGCGTCAACTCGCCGATCGATCACGATAGGAAGCATTAGCGGCATCCGGAGGCAGAGGGACGCCGTTCGCCGTTCGTCAGCACGCCTGCGGACTACTACGAACCGACGCTGTTCAGGGGATGAGCGGCGGGTGGGTGTCGATGTCTTCGATCCGCGTCAATCCCGACCGAAACGCTATGGCACGGCGCGCGTCTCGTCGGATATCTGGATTCTCGACACCGCGAGCGGGATCGCCTCGCAGTTCACGTTCGATCCGGGCGCGGACTTCGATCCGCTGTGGTCGCCGGCCGGCTCGACAGTCGTGTTCTCGTCGAACAGACGCGGGCGTGCTCGATCTCTATCAGAAGCGCGCGGATGGATCCGGCCCCGACGAGCTCCTGTTCGAGTCACCAACCGCGAAGCGCGCCCAGGCGTGGTCGCCGTTCGGAACCTACGATCCACCCACACGCGAGGACCTCTGAATGCTGTCGCTCGACGGTGATCGACAGGCGAAGCCGCTGCTGCGGACGGAGTTCAACGAAGCGCAGGCGTCGATCTCCCCTGATGTACGGTGGCTCTCGTACACGTCGGACGAGTCGGGTCACCCGGAAGTGTACGTGCAGCGTTTCAGGTCAGCCGGTGGTAGGTGGCGAATCTCGACGGCCGGAGGCGGCGATGCGATGGCGGGCCGACGGCCGCGAGCTGTTCTACATTGCCAGCGACTGAAGACTGATGGCCGCCCCGTTGACGTCGGGGCGACGTTCGAGCACGGTCCGCCGGTTCCGCCCTTCGATACCGGCATGTCGCCGCACTGGGGCGAGGCCAGGAATCACTACGACATCAGCCGGGATGGCCGCCGGTTTCTCTTCATGGTCCCCGTCGCCGACGATCGCTTGGCGCCGTTCACGGTCGTCGTCAAGTGGGTCGCGGAACTGCGGAAGTAGACGAGGACGCGGCGGGCGGAAACTAGGGCGGGATGACCCGCCGCACGATCCGAACCGCCTCTTCGATCTCCGGCAGCACCGCGGGGTCGTCGATTGTCGCCGGGATCTCATAGGTCTGCCCGTCGGCGATCCTCCGCATGGTGCTGCGCAGGATCTTTCCCGAGCGCGTTTTCGGCAGCCGCTTGACGACCATCGCGGTCTTGAATGCGGCGACCGGGCCGATGCGTTCGCGCACGAGCTGCACGACTTCCGACACGATACCGGCGTGCCGCGCCTCGGCCACCCCGGCTTTGAGCACGACGAATCCGAGGGGCAGTTGACCCTTGAGGTCGTCCTCGATTCCGATCACCGCACATTCGGCGACGTCGGGATGCGACGACAGCACCTCCTCCACGGCGCCCGTGGCCAGTCGGTGCCCCGCGATATTGATCACGTCGTCCGTTCTCGTCATCACGTGAACGTAGCCGTCCTCGTCGATGAACCCCGCGTCGGCGGTCTTGTAGTAGCCCGGATACTCGGACAGATACGTCTGCTGGTAGCGCGCATCGGCATTCCAGAGCGTCGTGAGCGTCCCCGGCGGCAGCGGCAGCCTGCACACGAGCGATCCCATCTCGCCGGCGCCCACGGGCCGTCCACTCGGATCGACGACCTGGACGTCCCATCCGGCGACAGGTCTCGTCGCCGACCCCGGTTTCACCGGCAGTCGCTCGATGCCAACGCAGTTCGCGCAGATTGGCCATCCTGTTTCGGTCTGCCACCAGTGATCGATGACCGGCACCTTCAATCTGTCCTCCGCCCAGGCGAGCGTATCGGGGTCGGTCCGCTCGCCGGCGAGGAACAGCGTACGGAGCGCCGACAGGTCGTACCCGGTGACCAGCGATCCCTTCGGATCGTCGCGCTTGATGGCGCGAAAAGCGGTCGGTGCCGTGAACAGACAGACGACCCCGTGCTGCGACGCGACCCGCCAGTAGACCCCGGCATCCGGCGTTCCTACCGGCTTGCCTTCGAACAGAACCGTCGTGCATCCGTGGACGAGCGGACCGTACACGATGTAGGAATGGCCGACGACCCAGCCGATGTCCGACGCTGCCCAGAACACCTCGCCGGGTTCGACACCGTAGACGTTCTTCATCGTCCAATCGAGCGCGACGAGGTGTCCGCCGTTGTCGCGGACGATGCCCTTCGGCTGGCCTGTCGTTCCGGAGGTGTACAGGATGTAGAGCGGATCGGTTGCGGCAACGGGGACGCAGTCGTGTCGCTGTACGCCGGAGATGGCTTCGTGCCATTCGAGATCGCGTCCCGCGATCAGCTCGGCGGCAGCCATCGGCCGTTGGTACACGATGCAGCGCGAGGGCTTGTGCTGAGACATCTGGATGGCTGCGTCGAGAAGCGGCTTGTATGGAACCGTCCGGCCCGGCTCCATTCCGCATGACGCCGTCACGACGAGTGTTGGACGCGCGTCGTCGATGCGTGTGGCCAGCTCGCGCGACGCAAAGCCGCCGAAGACCACCGAGTGAATGGCTCCGAGACGCGCCACGGCGAGCATGGCGATCACCGCCTCGGGAATCATCGGCATGTAGATCAGGACGCGGTCGCCCTTCGATACTCCCAAGCGCGCGAGAGCGCCCGCGAACTCGGCGACCGTGTCGAGCAGCTCACGAAATGTCAACGTGCGAACCGTGGCAGTGACAGGGCTGTCGTAGATCAGCGCCGGCTGTTCGGCCCGGCTGCCCGCGACGTGCCGATCGAGCGCGTTGTAGCACGTGTTCACCTTGGCGCCATCGAACCATCGATAGAACGGGGCACGGGAGTCGTCGCATATCCGATCCCATCTCCGATACCAGTCGATGGCTTCCGCGGCGTCGCCCCAAAAGCCGTCCGGATCTTTCAGAGAGCGTTCGTGGAGGAGGTCGGAGAGGCGTGGCATGCTCTGGCCCTGAAGATTAGAATGCGACCGAGCGGGTATTGTGTCGCCGAGTATACCTGATGCGGGTGAAGGCGGCGCGAATGCCGATCGGCTGTGCTGACCGGCCTGCCGCGGCGGGCCTGCGTTCGTAGGTGTTCCGGTGTTCGATAACGGCGATGGGAGTGACCGCGATGGAACGTGCGCGTGGATTCGAGGGCAAGGTCGGGCTCGTCGTTGGCGGAGCCTCGGGCATGGGCAATGCCGTGGTGCGGCTGCTGGCCGGGGAAGGAGCCCGCCCGCACGTGTTCGACATCAAGCCGACGGCTGACGGCATGTACCAGGCGTGCGACGTCTGCGACTACGACCAGGTGCGCCGCTGTGTACAACTGGTCGTCGCGCAGGAGCGGCGGATCGATCTGCTCTTCATCGCTGCCGGTGTTCATCTCTTCGCGAGCATCGAGGACACGACGATCGAGGAGTTCGAGCGTGTGCTGTCGATCAACCTGAAAGGGCCGTTTTACGTCTTGAAGGAAGTGCTGCCAATCATGCGGCAACAGCGGTCCGGAAACGTGGTCATCATGGGTTCGGATCAGGTATTCATCGGCAAGGGATCGAGCGCGGTGTACGGGTTGAGCAAGGCGGCTCTGGGACAGCTCACGAAGAGCACTGCCATCGATTACGCGCAGTACAACGTCAGGGTCAACTGCATCTGTCCGGGTACCATCGATACCCCGATGATCGGGCCGTCGGTCCAGAGGTTTCATGAGGCGAGCGGAATGCCGATCGAGCAGATTTACGAGATCCTGCGAAAGGCCCAGCCGATCCAGCGTCTGGGAACGCCGGACGAGATCGGCCGGGCTGTGATGTTCATGCTGTCCGATGACTGTGCGTTCATGACCGGCGCGCTCGTCAGCGTCGACGGCGGATATACGTGCCAATGACCGGGGTGAAGACGTGCCGCCTCGGTGCTGGCCGGCTTCATCCTGGTCGGCCAGCGCTCGACGGGTGTGCGTCCCGGCTCTCGTGACATCGACATACGAAAACCACGGGTGGCACCCGTGCTGCAGGACATCCGCTTCGCGCTCCGCTCGTTCAACAGGCACCGCGGGTACGCCGCGACCGCGATGCTGACGGTCGCTCTCGGGATCGGCGCCAACACGGCCGTGTTCAGCCTCGCGGATTCGGTCCTCTTCCGGCCGTTACCGTTTGCCGCGGCCGAGCGTCTCTTGGTCCTCCGCATCGGCGACGTGAAGCGGCGAGAGATCAAGAGGTTTCGGGATCGCATCATCAAGCGACTTCGCCGGTTCTCGGCAGAGCATTGCGCGCGGAAGTGCCAATAGTTGAGGTCGACAATGACATCTCGGCGCGGAAATACAGACAGGCGAAGGCACCGAAATAGCGGTCAATGAGGTAGAGATGGCGATCTTGAGCAGATTCGTCTTGGGAGCGCTGAGCCTCGGCGAAGGCGGACGGGGCGACGCCCCCGGTGTACTACCGGAAGCGGACCTCATCGATCGCGAACCGGAACGGCCCGGGGCTTCCCGCCGAGAAGAGCACCCCTCTGATATCGGAGCCATCGAGGTCCGACAGCGCCTTGAAGGGCACGACGACCTCGGTCCACTCCGTCCCGGCCCTGAACGCATAAGTCGCGGGAATGTTACCGAGCCGGGTCGCGAATACCATGAGCTGATACTCGGCGCCGTCGCCGCGCACCCAGAAAGCGATCTCCCTGAACCGCGAGAGGTTCACCGGCGCCATCGGCGACGCACCGGGAAAGAACATCGGGCCGGCCCATGGGAAGGGCGCCCCGGCGCGGAGCTCTCCGGTCGCCTCGAGCGCGCCTGGCGTTCCCTGAGCACCAGGGGCAACGATCTTCATCGTGCCCTCTGACTTGCCGCCCATGCGCGTGTCGGTGGATATCTGCCAGCCCACGCCGAACTCGGCGCTGGCCTCCTTGTCGTTGAACCCGCTGATCATTCCCGAGGAGGTTGCGGCGTCAGGCGTGGAGGGACCCTCGGGTGCCGTGCGGCGGTCGAGGCGCGTGCCGCGCTTCCAGATCGACACGATCTTCCGCGTGGCCTTGATGTCGCGGGTGGGATCGCCCGAGACGAGCAGCAGGTCGGCGCGCAGGCCGGGCGCGATCCGGCCGCGGTCCGCGAGGCCGAACGCACGAGCCGGAGCAGACGTCGAAGCCGCCAGCGCTGCTTCGGGCGACAGGCCCGCCTGCACCAGCAGCTCCAGCTCGCGATGGATGCTGGCGCCGTGCGCCGTGCCTGGATTCGGCGCGTCGGTCCCTGCCAGCAGCGGAACGCCGGCGTCGCGAAGCAGCCGGACCGCGGCAAAGGCATGATCCAGATTGCTCGTCGAGCCGGGGCGTTTCGGGAAACTCGCGGCCAGTGCCGCACGCTCGGCGGCGGTCATGAATGGGGTGAGATTCGCATCGTCGAGCAAGGGTCCGCTCCCCGGCACCCCTGTCGTGCTCGCGATGACCGTCAGCGTGGGTGTGACGAAGGCCCCCGCATTCTTGACGCGGCGCCCGAACGCCGGATCGGGCGGCTCGTCGGCGAACAGGTGAATCAATCCGCTCGCTCCAGCTGCAATCGCTTCGTCTGCCGCGCGCCGCGCCGAGATGTGGACCACCGCGAGCTTGTCGCGGCTCCTGGCCGCTCGGATTGCAGCCCCCATCACGTCCCGGCTCACCGTTGGAATCTGCTTCCCGAACGTCGCGCCATCGTCATACACAATCTTGAGATAGTCGGATCCTTCGGCAATCCTGGCATCCACGAAGGCCAGCGCCTCCTCGGGCCGGGTGAGCGTGGGGATCTGGAGGCCATACTCGGTGCCGTGTCCGCCGGGAGCGGTGATGAGCGTGCCCGCGGACAAGAGGTCCGCTCGCTGCAGAGCGCCACCGGCTTCCCGCTGTTCGCGCCGCATCGCGCCGGCGAGCCGGTGCTCGGTGAACATGTCCAGCTCGGTCGTCACCCCGAACACGAGCGCGCGCGCCAGCGCATCGCCGAATGCGTGCGTGTGCGCATCGATCAACCCGGGAAGCAGCGTCTGCCCCTCGCCGTCGATCGTCTCGATCCCCGACGGCAGCGACTCGCCGATGCTGGCAATCGAGCCCTCGCGGACCACGACGTTCGTGCGGGGAATGGTGCGCGCTCCATCGAACACGCGTACGTTCCGGATCGCGAAGCTCCCATCGCCGGCCGCCGCGGGCCGCGCGTCCCCTGCCCGCGACCCCACGATGCCCGCGCCAATCATGATGCCCCCGAGCACGAACCCGATTGACAACTTGTTCATAGGCCTGACTCCCAACTCTCAACGCCCGACTGTCGACCGCCGCCGACCGAACTGCGACTACGGGCCGACCTACCCCCACGTCCCGTCTTCGTCCCTGTGATATCCCCAGATCCCGACCGTCAGTCCGAGGAGCGTGAATCCGGCCAGGGCGACAACGTGACTCCAGACCGGCGCCCCCATGCCGGCGCCGATGGTTCGCAGCGCGAGTTGGGCCAGATGGTAAGCGGGCAGAAACGGGGCGATGCTCTTGATGAAGGCGGGCAGCGCTTCCATCGGTATCCACAGGCCCGAAGCGAACGCCATCGGCAGGTATAGGAGGTTGACAATGGCCGGCGCGGAGTTCGGGCCCGTCAGATATCCCGCGGCGAGCCCCAGCGCGCAGAAGGGAATCGCTCCGAGGATCAGGGTTCCGCCGAGCGCCAGCAGTGTCGAGACCGGAAGGCGCACGCCGCCCGCCAGGATTCCCAGTGCCATCAGCAGCAGGACGATAGCGGCGGAGAACAGCGTGCAGACGAACAGCTTTCCTGTAAAGAACGCGAGTGGCGGCATCGGCGTGGCGCGCTTCAACAGCATCCATCCCTGGCCGCGCTCGACGGCGACACCCACGCCGAACCCGAACAGCGCCGCGCCGATCACGCCGAAGGCACCGTAGGTGGCGATGAGATACGTGGACATCGAGACGCTGCCCGCGCTGCGTCCGCCGAACACCAGCCCGAAGAGCGCGTAGAACATGACCGGGAAGGCGATGGACGGAATCGCATACACCGGCATTCGCACCAGTTTGAGCAGCTCGTACTTCGCCTCGAGCACGTATGCACGCCTCGTCGACCACTCCACGGGGACAGCCGAACCGTTCATCTCGCACCTCCCGCTGCAGCCACCGTTCGTCGGTCGAGGCCACCGAGGCTGAGGGCGGCGCCGACGGACGTCAACGTCAGGAAGGCCTCTTCGAGCCCCGCACCGGTGACCTCGAGGCCCGACAGCCCGGGATCGCGAGCCAGCAGCTCGCGCACGACGCGTTCGGCGTCGCTCGTGAAGATCTCGACCGCCGCGCCATCCTGACGCGCCGACTGCACGGAGGCCACGTCCCGGATCTCCGTATTCGACAGCGACGTCGTGCACCGTATCCGTCGTGATGCCACACGCGATTTGATCTGGTGCGGCGATCCGTCGGCCACGATCGTGCCGCCGCTGAGCATGACGATGCGGTCCGCAAGCGCGTCGGCTTCCTCGAGGTAGTGGGTGGTGAGGACGATGGAACGGCCGCGTGAGGCGAGGGCCCTGATCTGATGCCAGAAGCTGCGTCGCGACTCGACGTCCAACCCGACCGTCGGCTCGTCGAGGAAGAGCAGATCCGGGTTGCCGCAGATGGCGAACGCGAACTGGGCGCGCTGTCGCTGTCCGCCCGAGAGCAGCCCGTAGCGCCGGTCGGCGACGCTCGTGAGGTCAGCTGCCGCCAGCGCCGCGTCCACCGACATCGGCGCGGGGTAGTAGCTGCAGAACAAGTCGAGGTGTTCCCGGACGGTCAACGTTTCGGGCACCTTCGAAACCTGGAGCATGACGCCCGTGCGCCGGCGCGCGCCGGGCTCGCGAGGATCCTGTTCGAAGATCGTGGCCCGTCCCCTCGTCGGACGCGTCAGACCGAGCAGCAACTTGACGGCACTCGTCTTGCCCGCACCGTTCGGCCCGAGCACGGCCGTCACGCGCCCCGATTCGAGACCCAGCGTGACGTCGTTCAGCGCTGTGACCCGACCGTACTTCTTGGTGACCCCCCGGAGTTCCGCGATCATCAAGCCTCCTTGTCAGGTGAGATTGTGGTGCGGACGTAGCCCGGGCGGTAGTGTTCGGCGTCAGGTGTGGAGGGTGACAATCGTCACGCGTGCTGGGGCGCCCTATCCGCCGCCCTTCTTCCGTTTGATCAAATCGTCGAGCCACCCCCGCGTGCGTCGCTTCAGCTCGTTTTCGAGCGCGCGCCGCATGGCGGCGGCGACATCGACCGTAACCGTCGGCTGGTTGAGGGTGCCGGAGATTTGCGCCGGGACGATCACGCGGCCGTCGCTCGCCGCGTATCGGCGCAAGTCTGTGCCGGCTTGCGCCGTCAGCTCCCTGGACAGCACGACGTCCACGTGTGCATCGACAGCGCCGTTCGGCACCGCGAGCGATGCCCGTCCGCCCATGTCGAAGTCCCTCGACGCGAATGTGACGTTGTTCGAGCGCAGGACCCCATTCTGGACGGTGAAATGTCCTGCGAGGCGGGAGAACGCGGACCCCGAGCCGGGTGGCGGCGCGCCGGAGGGCTTGCCGAAGGCGAGCACGATTGCCCGCACCATTTCGAGACCGGGAATCACTCCGTTGGTGACGACGGCATCGGCCGTGCCCATCGTACTCCGCACGAGAGCGCTCGCATCCGCACCCCCGGCGGCCAGATCAATCGTGGCGGCGAGCCTGCCGGTGATGCTTCCGGGCCGGCCGGCCGTTGCAGCAAGGCGCGATACGTCCATGGCATCCGCCTTCCCCCGAAGCCGAAGCTTCGGCCTAGCGGCGGATGTGTCTGCGTCGAGCGACCCGGCGAAGCTCCCGCCGAAGATCTGGAAGGCAAGCGCGGGCATGTTGACGCGACCGGGCGTAGCGTTCAGGCTGGCCTTGCAGTCCGAGAAGTCGTAGCCGGCGAACCGGCCCGCCTTCGCTGCAACCTCGAGCTCCAGCCGCATCGGCTTCACCGGCGCCGAACGTCCGTCGCTGTCTCCGGATGTGAGTCCCGCGGCAATCGTCAGCAGTTCGTCGATATCGAGCGAGTCGGCAACGACGTCGAACCTGCCGTGCCGGGTGGCCGTCGTGACCGTTCCCGACGCCTCGAAACGGGTGCGGGGAGATTCCACCGTCAGGCGCGAGATGGTGAGCCGACCTCCCTCGAGCGCCGAGTCCGAATCGACGCGCACGGACGAGGAGCCGGCCATAACCTCCACATCGCGCAGGGCGATCGCCCGGACCGAGTCGACGGTGAGCCCCGGGGCGCCATTCTCCCCATCCTCCGACCGCGCGTCGCCGATCGTGGTCAGCGCCAGCGCGGCTGGCAGCATTACGCGCCCGCCCGAGAGCGTCACTTCGGCATCCTCGACCCGGCGGCTGAACAGCCCGCGCAGGCCGGTACTGATCGAAACGCGCTCGACCGAGACCTCCGGCGGGTCGCCGACCGTGACATTCCCGAGGTCGAGCGCCACCCGGGGATAGATCCGTGCGCTCGCGGACGCGATCTTGACGGGCTCGCCGATTTGCGCGGTGAGGCGCTGCTCCAACGTGGCGCGCACGTTGTCGGAAGCCAGCATGCTGCGCGCGTAGAGCACCAGCGCCAGGGCGCCGACGGCCAGAACCGCGATGACGACGAGCACAATCTTCTTGATCATGGTTGCCTGTCCGGGCGGGTCCTGCGCTCGGCATGTCACACATCGGCGCTATACTCCCGCCATCCTTCCTTGAACCTCGGAGGGTTCGCATGCGCGCAGCCGCTTCTGCCATCGTCCTCGTTGCCCTCGCGCTGGGATCGTTTCGTCCGGCGCCGGATACCCAGCAACCCGCAGCCGTCAGCCGCGAGCTGTTTGCCGAGATGAGATGGCGCAGCATCGGTCCATTCCGGGCCAGTCGCACTCGCGCCGCCGCAGGGCACCCGAGCCATCCGTACACGTTCTATATGGGTGTGTGCAACGGCGGCGTCTGGAAAACGACCGATGCGGGACGCACGTGGGAACCGATCTTCGATGACCAGCCGACAGGATCGATCGGCGCCATCGAGGTGGCGCCGTCCGACCCGAACACAGTCTATGTCGGGAGCGGCGAGGGGCTGCACCGGCCGGATCTGTCGACCGGGGACGGCGTGTACAAGTCGACCGATGCCGGTCGATCGTGGACGCATCTCGGCCTGCGCGACGCGCAGCAGATTCCTGCACTGGCGGTCGACCCGCGCGACGCGAGCCGCCTGTTCGTTGCGGCGCTCGGACATCCGTATGGACCGAACGAGGAGCGTGGGATCTATCGCTCGAGCGACGGCGGGCGCACGTTCGAGAGGGTCTTGTACATCGACGAGAACACGGGCGGCAACGACGTGGACATCGATCCGGCGAACCCGCAGGTTGTCTATGCGACGATGTGGGAAGAGCGCCAGGGGCCGTGGGAGAACGCGGTGTGGGCCGGCACGAACGGCGGCATCTTCAAGTCGACAGATGGCGGCTCGACCTGGCGGAAGCTCACAACGGGGCTGCCCTTCGTGGTCCAGGCAAACCTGGCGATCGCACGGTCGAACCCGTCGCGGATCTACGCGTTGGTCGCAGGAAGCACAGAGGCGGGGAGCGGGAGCGCCCGCGGCGCGAGCGGCATCTATCGCAGCGACGATGCCGGTGAGCGCTGGACGCAGATCAGCACCGACAATCGGCCTGCGGGCCGGATTGGCGGCGGCGATCTGCCGATCCCTCTCCCGCATCCCACGAACCCCGACGAGGTCATCATAGCAGGCACGGTCTCGTGGAAGTCGATTGACGGTGGCCGCACCTGGGCGCCGTTCAAGGGCGCGCCCGGCGGCGAGGACTATCAGAACGGCTGGATCAACCCCCAGAATCCCGACATCATGCTGTTGGCGGCCGACCAGGGTGCGGTGGTGACCCTGAATGGCGGGGCATCGTGGAGCTCCTGGTACAACCAGCCGACCGCACAGCTGTACCACGTCAGCGCCGACAACGCGTTCCCCTACCGCGTGTGCAGCGGCCAGCAGGAAAGCGGCTCGGTGTGCATCGCGAGCCGCGGCAACTACGGCGCGATCTCGGTGCGCGACTGGCTGCCCGTCGGCGTCGATGAGTACGGCTACGTCGCACCCGATCCGCTCGACCCCGACATCGTGTACGGCGGCCGCAACGTCACGCGATTCGACCGCCGAACGGGCCAGGTGTCGGTCTTCGGCCCGGTGGGCGGGCGCGGCGGCGCACCCGGCGCGCAGGGAAGCTTCCGGACGGTTCGTACGATGCCGGTCGTCTTTTCCGAGGTCGACAAGCGGGTACTGTTCTTTGCAAACAACCATCTCTGGAAGACGACCGACGGCGGAACGACGTGGAAGCAGATCAGCCCCGACCTCACACGTGCGACGTGGACGACGCCGAAAAGCGTGGGGAAGTATCTGGATCAACCGAGCGCGCAGCCCTCGCAGCGCGGCGTCATCTACACCGTTGCGCCGTCCTATCAGGACGTCAGCCGGATCTGGGTGGGCACCGACGACGGGTTGATCCACGTCACGGCCGACGGCGGACAGACCTGGCAGGACATCACGCCGCCCGGCGTCGGCCCGTGGGCGAAAGTGTCGTTGATCGACGCGGGACGGTTCAGCCCGCTCAGTGCCTACGCAGCAATCAATACGCTGCGCCTCGACGATCTGCGCCCGCACATCTACCGCACGCACGACGGCGGCAAGACGTGGACCGAGATCGTCACCGGCATTCCTGACGGCGAAACCGTCAACGCCGTCCGGGAAGATCCGCACAGAAAGGGGCTGCTCTTTGCCGGCACCGAGCGCGCCGTGTACGTGTCATTCGACGACGGCGCGCACTGGCAGTCTCTGCGCTTGAATATGGCGGTATCGTCGGTGCGTGATCTAATCGTCAAAGACGATGACCTCGTGGCTGCCGCGCACGGGCGCGGCTTCTGGATTCTGGACGACATCACGCCGCTGCGTCAGATCGATGCGGCTTCCGCCGCGCAGGACGCGATCCTCTTCAAACCCACGGTGGCATGGCGCGTCCGCTGGAACACCAGCGTCGATATGCCCTGGCCCGTCGAGGAGCCGACCGGCCCGAATCCACCCGACGGCGTGCCGATCGATTACTACCTCGAGAGCCGGGCATCCGGCCCGGTCGTGCTGGAGATCCTCGAGCAGGACAACCGCGTGCTGCGGCGCTATTCGAGCAGCGATCCGGTCACGCCGATTCCCGAGGCGGCGAACGCGCCGGTGCCGCTCTATTGGTACCGGCACCCTCAATCGCTCTCTGTCGAGCCCGGCATGCACCGCTTCATCTGGGACGTCCACTACCAGGCACTGCCGGCAACGGCTGGCGGTGGACGCGGCGGTCTGCCCATTCAGGCTGTTCCCTATAACACCGCGCCGCTGCCTTCGACGCCGTGGGTGAATCCCGGAACCTACACGGTGAAGCTCACCGTGGACGGACGGAGCTATACGCAGCCGATTACCGTCAAGCAGGATCCGCGAGTCAAGACGCCAGCGCCGGTGATGCGGCGCGTCTACGATCTGACGCACGCCATGTACTTCGGGGCTCGCGAGGCGGAGGAGGCGGCGATGAGGCTGGCGCGGGTTCGCGAGCAGATCGCCGCGATCGCTCCCAAAGCCGAGGGTCCGCTCGCGGCCGAACTGATGGCGTTTGCCAAACGTGCGGAGGCGCTCCACGGCGTTCAGCCTGATGAGGGGGGTGGACGTGGACGGGGCGGCCGTGGCGCCGCGCTGCCTGCCGGCCGAGGGCGCGCAGCCAGCGGCGCGCAGATCGCCGCCGAGACGCTGTGGGGCGTGATCAGCGGACCAGCCTCGCTCGGCGCACTGATGAACTCGCTTCAGGCAGCCGACGTCGCCCCAACCCGCAACGCCGAGAATGCCATCGCGGCCGCCCAGGCCGCAGCCGCCCGCGTGATGGCACGATGGCGAACGCTCAGGACGGTGGAGCTGCCCGCGTTGAACGCGAAGCTCGAACAGGCGGGGCTGCCGGCTGTCAGGATCGGGTAAATGACTAGCCTGCGATCTTGCCGCCGGCTTTGACGACGGCGACCTTCGTCCCGGAGGCCTTCGGCTTCCGCTTCGACGGAGATTTCGATTCGGGCGCCGGCCCGATCATGACGCCGTCGAGGAACCGCTCGACGGCATACGTCGCAATCTGGCCGCAGGGCCCTCCAAAGCTCTTGTCACATCCATGAGTGGCCCAGGGAAGACGAACGAACATGTGCTTGACGCCCGCTTCCTCCAGCCGACCGGCGAGCCGTGCGCTCTCGTCGGGGGGAACCAGGGCATCCTGCATCCCGTGAATGAGCAGGGTCGGCGGCGTCGAGGCGTTGACGAAGTTGATGGGGGAGGCCGCGAAGTACGCCTCCGAGGCACTCGACGGCGTCCCGCCCAGATAGGCGTCGAGCACCCCGCGTGTGTCGAACAGCGCCGAGGGCGCCGGATGTTCGTACCAGAACTGGAGATCGGTCGGGCCGTAGATTGAGATTACCCCTCGAATCGAGGGGTCGCCGGCCGTGTAGGCGGCAAGGAGCGCCAACTGGCCGCCGGCCGAACGTCCCAGCAACGCAAGGCGCGACGGATCCAGCCCGAACTGAGGTCCGTACACCTTCAGATACGCGATCGCCGCCAGGACGTCGTCTCGCCCTGCCGGAAACGGCCACTTGGACGCGATCCGATAGTTGATGGCGACGACAACGAAGTCGCGACCCGCGAGATAAGCGTTGAGCGCGACGAACTCGGCGTTGCTGCTGCCCTGGAGCGCGCCGCCGTGCACGACGATCAAGCCTGGCAGCGGGCCGTGCTCGTATGCCGGCCGGTACACGTCCAGGGTGAGCTTCTCGTCGTCTTGGGTGCTGAACACGCGTTCTTGGAACCGGATCGCAGGCAGGGACAGCGGGCGCAGCAGTTCGGGGATGACCAACGGTTCCTCGCGGGGCTCCTCGGACATGTGCGCGCGGATGCGCTTCTCCGACCCGAACCGGGCGTCGAACTCCTTCGGCAGGTTCCGACTCATCTCGGATGCGCGGACGACGGGCATGATGAACAGGGCGATCGCGCCGAGGCTCAGCAATCCGCCAAGTTTGCCGACCTTCGTTTGATCGCGGGTGGGGATCATCGGAAGGAGGGCGGCGATTGCCACCCAGTATCCCCACTCCGTTGCCGCCATGGCCGCCTTCCAGAGAAGCGGTGTCGGCGCCGGAACCATGGTGAGCGCTCCGAGGCCGAGGAAGACGAGACCGCCGAGCAGTCGAATGATGTTGGTCATGACAGTGGCCGGTGGCGCGAGCACACTTATCCGCCTCGCCCCTCAAATCGATCCATCACCGGGGGCGCAAGGTCGGTGCCAGGCGAAAAGCGGAGCTTTTCAGAGAATTTCCGGGAAGTCTGGCCCCTGCGGCATTCGGGTTTGTGATCGCGTGGCCAGTTTCGGCACTGGACGTGGATGGCATCGTGGCTGAGGGCTGTAGCTTTGGGCCAGGAACCTGTCTCGAATGTGCGCCTGCGGTGCGGCCCAACGCGACTCGAGAACGTCCAGGGAATCATGGCCGCCTGTGCTACGATGCCCACCCGTCGGGCCTCGCCGACGACGGTTCGGGTTTCGGCCACGGCCCGCCCTGCTCCACCTGCAACTTCTCGGAGGCACGATGTCGAGGCCTGCATCCACTCGAACGCTGATCCGCTTCCTCCCCTGGCTCGCACCGGCGCTCGTCGTCGCAGCGCTCGGTGCGGACACGAACGGCAACGGCCCCACGAAGCTCCTGCGGTCGCCGACGGTCAGCGCGACACACGTCGCGTTCGCCTACGCGAACAACATCTGGGTGTCGGAACGCAACGGCGGGCTCGCTCGCCGGCTGACGAGCTTTCAGGGTCAGACGACGAACCCGCGGTTCTCGCCCGACGGCCGGCTGATCGCGTTCAGCGGCGAGTATGCGGGGAACACAGACGTGTATGTGGTGCCCGTCGAAGGCGGAGATCCGAAGCGTCTGACCTGGCACCCGGGGGCGGATCTCGTCCAGGGATGGATGCCGGATGGCAAGGCGATCATGTTCGCCTCGGGGCGCGCCACGTGGGCGCCGAGCGGCGCGCAGCGGTTCTGGACCGTGCCGGTCGAGGGCGGCGTCGAGGAGCCGATGGCGCTGCCGCGCGCCTATCAGGGGAAGATCTCGCCAGGCGGTACGCACGTCGCCTATCGAATGAACACCTCCTGGGATGAGGAGCGCCGTAACTACCGGGGCGGACAGAACCGGCCGATCTGGATCGTCGATCTGAAGACGTACGATCTCGTGTCGCCGCCCTGGACCGACTCGAAGGACATGGACCCGGTATGGGTTGGCCAGACCGTCTACTTCCTGTCCGATCGCGACGGCGTCTCGAACGTCTGGTCCTATGACCTCGAATCGAAGCGCCTCGCGCAGGTGACGAAATTCACCGACTTCGACGTGAAATCGATTGATGCAGGCGCCGGCGCTGTCGTATTCGAGCAGGCCGGCGTGATTCACGAGCTGGATACGAAGACGGGCCGCACGCGCACGCTCGACATCACGGCGCGCGGCGACTTTCCCTGGATGATGCCGCGGTGGGAAGACGTCACGTCCCGCATGACCCGCATCTCGCTGTCGCCGACCGGCCGGCGGGTCGTGGTGGAGGCCCGGGGCGAGATCTTCACGATCCCCGCTGAGAAGGGGGACATCAGGAACCTCACGAATTCGAGCGGATCGGCCGAGCGCGAGCCCGCGTGGTCGCCTGACGGCAAATGGGTGTCGTACTTCAGCGACAAGTCGGGCGAGAACACGCTCGTGATCGAGTCGCAGGACGGTCTGAAGCCACCGCGCGAGATCGCGCTCCAGAACCCGAAGCACTACTACACGCCGTCGTGGTCGCCCGACTCGAAGAAGCTTCTCTATCACGACACGGATCTGAAGGTCTGGGTCATGGACGTCGAGTCCGGCCAGGCGAAGGTCGTCGGTCGCGATCCGTGGATGGTGCCGCAGCGGACATTGTTCCCCACGTGGAGCCCCGATTCGAAATGGGTGGCGTTTGCGAGCCGTTTGAGCTCGCTCTACCGCGCCATCTTCGTGACAAACGTCGAGACAGGCGACACGAAGCAGGTCACCGACGGTCTCGCCGACACGATGTTCCCGGTATGGGACGCGGGCGGGAAGTATCTGTGGTTCCTCGCATCGACCGACTTCGGGCTCCGTTCGCAATGGCTCGACATGACCTCGTACGACCGTGAGGAGACATTCGGGCTCTACGTCGCCGTCCTGAAGAAGGGCGAGCCGAGCCCGCTGCTTCCCGAAAGCGACGAGGACAAGGGTGTAGGCAGCGCGCCGCCTGCCGGGGGGCGCGGCGGACGCGGCGGTGGGCCGGCGGGTGCGGCCGGGGCGGACACCACGCAACAGGGAGATCAGCAGGACCAGACCCCGCGCCCGCGCGGTCCGGTGACGGTCGAGATCGAATTCGACGGCCTGCAACAGCGCATCCTCTCGGTTCCCGGCATCCCGAACCGTGAATACGCGCAGCTCAAGGCAGGCGCGCCTGGCACCGTGTTCTATCTCGAAGCGGGCCCGGCGGGCGGCGGGGGTCGGGGCGGGGGCGGCGGCGGAAGCGTGCTGCACCGGTATCGCCTGAGCGATCGGCGCGCGCAGCAGTTCGTGACCGGGGTGGCGGAGTATGCGGTCAGCGCCGACGGCCGAAAGCTCCTCTATCGCACCGGCGGCGGGGGTGGTGGTCGCGGGCGCGGGGGACCGCCGGCCGAGGGCGGCGGCGTGAACCTGTTCCTGGTCGATGCGGATCGCAACCCGCCGCAGTCCGGCCAGGGACGACTGAACGTCAGCCTTCGCATGTACCTGGAGCCACGCGAGGAGTTCAGGCAGATCTTCACCGAGGGATGGCGCAAGCAGCGCGACTATCTCTACGTGCCCAACATGCACGGGACCGACTGGCCGAGGATGAAGGAGATGTACGGCCAGTTGCTGCCTTTCGTCAACCACCGGGCGGATCTCAATTACCTGCTGGACAACATGGGCGCCGAGATTGCCGTCGGCCATTCGTACGTCCGCGGCGGCGCGATGCCGGACGTCCCGGACTCTCCAGGGGGCCTGCTCGGCGCCGACTTCACGATCGAGCAGGGGCGCTACAAGATCACGCGCATCTACGACACGGAAAGCTGGAACCCGGACCTGCGGGCGCCGCTCGCAGCTCCCGGTGTCGACGTGTCGGTTGGCGACTTCATCCTTGCGATCAACGGCATCGAGCTGCGTGCCCCCGACAATATCTACCGCCTGCTCGACGGCACCGCCAACCGCCAGACGGTGCTCTCGGTGAACAGCAAGCCCGTCATGGAGGGAGCGCGCGAGGTGACGGTCGTCCCTGTTGCCAACGAGCAGGGACTTCGCACGCGGGCCTGGGTCGAGCACAACCGCCGGCTGGTGGACAAGCTCTCGGCCGGTCAGCTCGCCTACGTCTACGTGCCGAACACGGGCCAGGGAGGCTACGCGAGCTTCAACCGGTACTACTTCGCTCAGCAGGATCGAAAGGGCGCGATCATCGACGAGCGGTTCAACGGCGGCGGTTCGGCGGCCGACTACATCATCGACGTGCTCGGGCGGGACTTCGACGGCTACTTCAACAACGTCGCGGGCGACCGCATGCCCTTCACGAGCCCATCGGCCGGCATCTGGGGCCCGAAGGTGATGATCATCAACGAGATGGCCGGCTCGGGCGGCGATCTGATGCCCTATATGTTCAGGCGCCGCAAGATCGGCCCGCTCGTCGGCAAGCGCACGTGGGGCGGCCTGGTGCACACGGCCGACTCGCCGCCGTTCGTCGACGGCGGCACGATGATCGCGCCGCGCGGCGGCTTTTTCACGCGCGACGGCAAGTGGGCCGTCGAGAACGAGGGCGTTGCGCCGGACATCGACGTGGAGAACTGGCCGAAGGACGTGATCGCGGGCAAGGATCCGCAGCTCGAACGGGCGGTAGAAGAGGCGATGAAACAACTGAAAGCCAACCCGCCGCGCCGCATGACGACGGAGCCGCCGCCGCCCACCTGGGGTAAACGGGGCGGACACTGAGGGAATGCTGAATGTGGAATGCTGAATGCTGAATGGGGAATGCACTCAGCACTCAGCATTCAGCCTTCAGCACTTCATTTCGCCGTCGCCTGCGGCGCGGTCGTGGTCTTGACCGCCGCGCCGCTCTCTTCCAGTGTCGACAACACGTCGCGCCAGCTGAACTTCTTGCCCTTGCCGCGGACGTAGTAGTCCATCCATGCCATCTCGCTCATCGCCTTCACGAGCTGATTCCTCGGATCCGGGATGCCGTGCGTGTTTCCGGGATACATGAAGAGCTCCGTTGGCACGCCGAGCTGCTTCAGTGCCATGTGCAGCTCCACCGACTGCGGGCTCGGCACCCGCGGATCGCCCTCGACCACATGAATCATCGTCGGCGTCTTCGCGTTCCTGATGTATTTGAGGGGTGACTGGCTCCAGTACGCGTCGAAGTCGTCGTACGGCAGCTTGTTGCCGAGGTAGAACTGCCGGTTCCGCTGCACGTCGCTCTGCGCGTACATCGAAATCCAGTTCGAGGTGCCCGCGCCGGAGCTGATCGCCTTGAATCGGTTCGTCTGCACGAGGATCCAGTTCGACCAGTGCCCGCCTGCGCTCCAGCCGAGCGCGCCCATTCGATCCGGATCGGCGATCCCCTGCGCGATGAGATGATCCACGCCGGCCATGATGTCGTCGTAGCCGGGAGCGAAGTAGTTCCCGACGATGTCGGTCTTGTGCTTCTGGCCGTAGTTGGTCGATCCGCGGTAGTTGGGGCGGAGGACGACGTAACCGCTGCCCGCGTAGACCTGGGAACCGTAGCCGCCGTTGAAACCGAGAACATCCGCCGACGCCGGGCCGCCGTGGATGGCGACGATCAGCGGGTACCGCTGTCCTGCTCGATAGCCGACCGGTTTCACCAGGACGCCGCCGACCGTTCTGCCGTCCTTCGATCGCCAGGTAATCTCTTCCTGCTCGCCGAGCAGGAGGGTCCGGACCTGCGGGTTGGCGTCGGTGATCCGAATCCAGGACGATCGGTCGCCGATCCGGTCCAGGCCGGGCGTGGTGAAGATCGTCGGGGGCGTCGTGCCGTCGCTGTAGTTGATCAACAGAACGCCGCTGTCGTCCTGACTCACGGAGAGTGAGGCTTTCTCGTTGGTCACCTGCGTGACGCCGTTCTGGCGCACGTCGAGTGCCATCAGCTGATTCGTGGCGCGGATGCCTTCGTTGAAGTAGATCGTGTTGCCGTCCTTCGACCAGAAGCCGGTGGTGACGTCGCCGTCGAACGAGCTGCCGAGCTTCCTGAACGGCTTGCCGCGATCTGTCACCGCGCGCAAGTAGACGCGCCCGTTGGCCATGCTGTATTTCTCGAGGTCGTCGGACGCCGAGAAGGCGATCCACCGGCCGTCCGGCGAGAAGCTGAGGCCGCTTTCGTTGACTTCCACGTTGTGCGTGAGCCGCTCGATGTGACCGCTCGCCGCCTCGAGCAGATAGAGATCGGCGTAGAGGTTCTCCTGCGTGATGTTCCGCTTGTACCTGTCGGGGGACGAGCCGCGGAACCCGACCCACTTGCTGTCGTCGGAAATCGTGAAGTCCGCCACGCTGTAGTCGGCGCCCTCGGCGACGCGAGTCGTGGTGATCGGATCGAATCCGAGTGCCCAGAGGCTCGAGAGCGGCGTGTCCGCGTTGCGGATGTTCACGGTGAACTTCTTCTCGCGGCGCAGCTTCTCGTCGGCATCGGCCTCGTTGGCGGTGATGAAGTAGATGCGGCGGCTGTCGGGTGCCCATCGCCACGTTCCGACGCCGGCCCTCTCCTTCGTGAGCTGTTCGGCGCTGGCGTTCTCGATGTTCTCGATCGGGAGGCGATAGAGTTGTTCTTCACCCGGCTTGCCGGCTCGATAGACCAGCCACCGGCCGTCGCGGCTGGCGGCGTAGTTCGAGACGCCCTCCTTCGCGTCCGTGATCCGGCGCGCCTCACCGCCGTCGGGACGCATCATGTAGAGCTGATTGCGCGTCGCCGCGTTCTCGGGCGCGTCACGGTTCGAGAGAAAGAAGAACGCGCTGCCATCGCGCGTCCACCCGGGCGACGTCTCGTTCTGTTCTTTGGTGAACGTCATCTGCTTCGTGGAGGGCACGCCCCGCTGCACCGACACGAGGTAGATGTCGGTCTGGCGCTTCGCTTCCTTCCAGTCCGGCGTGGACAGCGTGTAGAGCAGCCACTTCCCGTCGGGGCTCGGCGTCGGCGATCCGGCCTGCTTCAGCTGCTGCATGTCGAGGAACGTCATCGGCCGGGGCTGTTGCGGCGGCGCGGCGCTCTGGGCGGCAAGGTGGGCTCCCGCAGTCCACGCGAGGAGCAGGCCGAGGGCGATCGCGATGCGCAGTGCTCCCGAGTTAATTCGCCGAAGGCTGGCGTTCATGAGAATCCTCCCGAGTTTCGGGGATTCTACTTCAGCGGCGTGCCGGGTGGCGAAGTCTTGCCCCGACGATCGATCGCAGAGATCGCGGGGGCGCCGAGATCGCAACGCCAGCGCGACGACCGCCGCGCCGCCTGCCAACCGCCGGTCTGCGCCGTCGCACGCCGACCGCGCGCTCGGTGCCTCTGCGCTCTCCGCGGTGAAAACGAGTGTCAGCTCAGGTGGGGCACCCTCAACCTCTGAGGCCCCTGCGCTGCCGTCGATCCAGCTCGAATCCGAGGGCGAGTGCGGCGAGGCCGGCTGTGATGACGGCCACAGCCCACGCGGGCTTGTCGAACCAGTCTCGGTGGTCCGCGATGCGGACGAGTGCGGCCCCTGTGTTCAACACGCCCGCGTAGAAGAACGCGCGACGCTGCCGCTTCTCGCTCAGCAGGGCGATCGCCACCGCGCAGGCGAGATAGAGCCAGTCGTACCGCAGGGAATACTCGCCCGTGTGCACCAGAAATCCGAGCGGAGCGAGGAGCGCGAACGGCGCCACGGCGAAGAGGAGCCGGGGCGCGATCGACAGGACCTCGCTGCCATGGCGATCCAGCGCCCCGGCCACGACGTAGAAGATGACGCCATTGATCGTCATCGCCGCCAGCGTGTCGAGAAGCCATTGGTTCGAGACGTTCGGGGACTGAAACGCCTGGAGCGAAATGCCCAGATACGAAAAGGCCCGGCCGTCCTGGGCCAACAGCTCGAGCACCACCATCAGCAGGAGTGTGGCGGCAGCATAGAGGGGGACCGCCAGCCATGCGCGCCTCTGGCGCTCGGCGAGCGCCCCGAGGCCGCCGAGTGTGACCACGAGCGGGAACGTGTGAAGCGACAGCAGGTCCCAATGCTGTTCCTCGACCCATGTCCGGAGCCCGAAGTCGCCGAGCACCGACATGCCGAAGAGCAGCAGCAGCCCCGTGAAGACCGTGCTCAGCGCGGTCGTTCGAGTAACGATGGCGAGCCATCCGCACCAGAGGCAGGCGATGAGCGTGGTGAGCTGCAGCTGTCGGTTCGAAATCGATCCGTCCTGAAACAGCTCGCCGGGCGTCTCCGGCGCCGCGACGAGCAGGCCGGTTTCGTGGAAGAGGATCATCAGCAGCAGTGGCAGGAGCGCGACGGCTCCGAGCGCGAACGCCACGGCGACCGCCTTGTGGTCGCGTCTGTAGAGCAGGTGCGCGGCGGCGTTCAGGCCGGCGAACGGCAGGCCGAGCACCGCGAGCGGACGCGCGATCCCCTCGACCGCCTCGTACCAACGGTCCGCGGTGAAATAGAAGAGGCTGCCGCAGACAAGCAGGAACGCGCCGAGATAGAGCGCAAGCTGCGGCCGTGTGAGCGCCCGGCTGGCCAGAATCCAGTCGTCCTCGCGCGCTTCGAGCGCTCGATAGGCGCCGCGCAGGCGCTCGGCCTCGTGCGGATAGATCAGCCGCAGCCGCTGCCATTCGGCGATCTGCTGCACGTGCGGACCGGTGCGCACCGACAGCGTAGAGGTATAGACAGACGGCCGCGCCTGCACCGGCCGGCCCTCGACGAATCGCTGGAGGTCGGCCGCCATGTCCCGCGCGGATGCGTAGCGGAGCGCGGGCTCTCGCTCCATCGCCTTGAGCGCGATAAGCGAACCTTGACGATTCAGGACTGGGTCTCGCCTTCCGGGGAGCCACGCCAGATTCACGTTCCGATCCGGTTCTTGGGCGGCTGGAGTCCACGGTGGTCGCCCGACGGCAGGTACGTGATGGTCTGGGGGCGCGACGGAGACAGCCCGAAGGATTTCGGATACTTCCGCGTCGACATTGCCACCGGGGACGCGATCAAAATCGTGACGCTCGGGACGAACACGATGGCGGTCTCCCAGTACTCGCCCGATGGAGCGCAGTTTTTCTATCTATCGCCGTCGCGCGGGATCGTCGGGCGACATCTTGCAACCGGCAGCGAAAGCGTGATCATCGCCGCCGACGCGCAGTCGGCGCCGGCACGATTCGCCGTGTCACCGGACGGCCGATCGATTGCGTTCATCCGCATTTTTGTGGACCGCGCGAGCGCGCTCGACGTCCAGGCGTTTGGCGGCCGACGCGTGCGGCTGGCCCGGGCAAGGCACCCGGATCGACTCGATCTGCAGGCGTGGACGCCGGATGGCCAGTACCTGCTTTATTCGCGGGGTGCCGGAACATCGCCGTACACGCTATGGTGGATACCAGTTGGTGGCGGCGAGCCGCTGGACATGCGGTTTTCGACCGGCCCGACGGTGAATGTTGTCAGCGTCAGCCCTGACGGCGGACACATCGCCTACGTCGATAGGTTCAACGACACCGAGCTCTGGATTACCCCGCTCCCTTCCTCCCCCTCACGCAAATAACGGGTGTGCGGATTCGGCGGCGCCGGCATTTAGATATTCGAGGAGTGACCGCGCGCTGATCGCGGGTCGCCGATCTGCAGCCGAGCAAATGTCATCGTCTGTACACGCGCGAATACGAGGAGAGGCTCTATGAACCTGAGAACCGCGTTCTCCACTTTGATCGTTGTGGGTCTGGCCGTCGGTGCCGTGTCCCGGCTCACGACGGCCTCTCCGCGTTCGATCGATGTTCCAGTCACCACGACGATCGCGGACATCGTCGCGGGGTCGCCGTTGGGCATCGAAAGCGACAGACAGGGCGCCTACCTGACCAGCACGGTGAGAAAAGTTGCGCAGGTTCAGTCGACCCTGCTCTCGAATTCCACCGGAC
>DASTBU010000165.1:0-17078 GCA_035711845.1 Vicinamibacterales bacterium | reverse complement strand
ACATTGTACTAAATGCCCCCCAACGGGGACGGTGACGTGCTCCAGAGAGGACACTCCGGGCCCGAGAGCCGCGAGATGGCCGCATCAACACGCCGGGTCCCAAGGGCACATCCCTTGCTGAGGCCCGCGCCCGCAGAGGATTTGTCTTCCCGCAGCGCCGGTCACTAGGCACCCGGCAGGCACCAGGCACCCCCGGCACGAGGCGCGATCCGGCACCGAGGGACCCCCGGCACGAGGCACCACCCACGGGATCCTCTTATTGCGACAACCGTCTAAGCTACAGTAACATCGGCGATAGCAGCCGACGATCTGACGTCGCCGCGTTCGCAGCCGGGCTGCCTGCCTCCGCTGCTCTTTCCGAGGTGAACCATGCGCACGCGCATTACGCGCGGCCCTGTCGCGTTAGCGGGCATTGCCTTCTTTTCGACAACCCTGGTTGCAGGCGTCCCCTCCGCATGGGCACAAACGTGCGACCTGCTGCAGCGCCGGGCGATCGCGCTGGAGAAGGGGGGGAGCGCCAGCGTCCGGGCTCAAACCGGGTACGTCCCGTACTACGGCAAGAACAAGATCCGCTACGACAACTTCAGGTGGCACATCTACACCACGGATCACTTCGAGATCTATTACTACCCCGAGATCCAGCAGCACCTCGAGCGCATCACGAGCTACGCGGAAAGCGCGTATCAGGAGCTCAGCTCGAACCTGAAGCACGATCTCGCCACGAAAGTCCCGCTCGTCCTCTATAAGACGCAAAGCGAGTTCCAGCAGCAGAACATCGAGCCGACCGAGTTGCCCGAAGGCGTGCTGGCGTTTGCCGAGCCGTACCGGGACCGGATGGTGCTGCCGATCGACGAGCAGGCCGACGCGCTGTATCGGCTGATCACGCACGAGCTGACCCACATCTTCGAGTTCGACATCATCCCGCGCTCGCTGCTGCGGCGCACGCTCCCGCTCTGGGTGGACGAAGGTCTCGCCGACTACATGACCGCCTACTGGAACCCGTTCGACCTGATGACGGTCCGCGACGCGGCCATCGCGGACATCGTCCCGGCGATGAGCGACTTCCAGGGTGCGGCGTTCGTGGACGGGCGGCTCCCGTACAACCTCGGTCACGCGGCCTTCGAGTTCATCGAGTCGCGCTGGGGCAAGGAGGGCCTGCGGCAGTTCCTCTTCGCGCTGCGGAAGAGCGTGATCGGCGGCGGCGACAGCGCGTACGAGGAAGCGTTCCGGCTCAAGCCGGAGGAGTTCGACGAGCAGTTCGAGAAGTACCTGAAGGATCGGTTCAAGCCGTTCCGCGACAAGGAGCGGCCGGCCGACTACGGGCGCGATCTGGCGCCGAAGCGCGACAAGACGCCCTACGTCGTGGTGATCTCCATCGAACCCTCACCCTCCGGAGACCTGATGGCCGTCATGGCCGGCAACCGCAAGGACCAGGAGCTCGACATCATCCTGATGTCCACGAAGGACAGCAAGGTGCTGCGCAACCTCACGAGCGGGTTCAACAAGGACCGCGGCTACGAGTACATCGCGACGCCGGGCGGTTTCCGCAACAACGCGGTGCCGTGGATCTCCTGGGCGCCCGCCGGGGACCGCATCGCCTACTTCGCGCGCACGGAGAAGGTGAAGACCCTGATCCTGCAGAACGTCGTGACGGGCAGGATCGAGAAGCGGTTCGAGCTGAAGGCAGTGGACATGCCCGAGTCGCCGGACATCAGCCCGGACGGGAAGAAAGTTGCCTTCGCCGGGCTCAGCGAGGCCACGGGCGACATTTTCGTCATCGATCTCGACAGCGGCGACCTGCAGAACGTCACGAAGGACGAGGCGGGCGACTTCTCGCCGACCTGGGCGCCGGACGGCAAATCGCTGATCTACCTTTCGCGGGTGAGCCAGAACGACAAGCTGTTCAGGCTGGAGCTCGGGACCGGTACGAAGACGCAGCTGACCTTCGGCACGCACGACGACGGCGGCGCGCAGTTCGTGGACCCGGACACGCTCGTGTTCCCGTCGACCGCGATCGATCCGAACCAGACGGTGCCGGAGGAAGTCTCGCTGAACGGCATCATCTACAACATCTGGACGCTCAACCTGAAGAACGGCGAGCTGCGGCAGTACACCGACACGCTGACCGCCAACACGTCGCCGGTCGTCCTGCGGGACCAGAGCCCGGCGCGCATCGCGTTTGTCACCTACTACAAGGGTGAGCACGGCATCCACGTGCTGAACCGCGAGGAGCCGCTGCACACGGTGGCGAGCGCGGACTTCGGGGAGCCGGCGCCGACCATCCCGTTCCAGCCGCCCCTCAGCCACACGCTGGTGGACTCGAACATCAAGAAGAAGGGGACGTTCGAGAAGATGTTCCTCGAGGGCCGGCCCCCGGTGGCGCTCGGGGTCACGAGCGGCGGCGACGTCTTCGGCGGCACGCAGGTCACGTTCACCGACGTGCTCGGCGACAAGCAGTTCAACATGTTCGCCGCGTCGGTCTCGCAGTACCGCACGATGGCGTTCTCGTACATCAACCTCTCGCGCCGCTTCCAGTACGCGCTGCAGGGCTACTCGCAAACGCAGTTCTACTACGGGTACGGGGACCAGCTCTACGGCGCCGAGTACGGCTGGATCGATCGCGATCAGGCGCTCGCGACCCAGACGTCGCGGGGCGGGACGGCCGTCGGCATCTACCCGCTCAACCGCTACGCCCGCCTCGAACTGTCGGCGGGCATGCTGCAGTTCAGCCAGGAGTTCGAGCAACCTGGCCTGCAGCAGATCGCGGAGGAGTATCAGCGGGCGGTCTACGGTCGCCCGCTCTTCACGAACGGCAACTTCATGCCGCTCGGCATCAACTTCGTCCAGGAAACGACGATCTTCCGCGAGTACGGTCCCCTGGCGGGCCACACGGTGTACGCCGGCTACGAGTACGCACCCGCCTTCGGCAACTTCCTGTCGCGGCAGTCGGTGGACGCGGACGCGCGATACTACATGCGCCTCGGCACCAACGGCGTGCTCGCCCTCCGCGCGCGCGGGTATCGAAGCTGGGGCGACTTCCCCGGGTACGTCTACTTCGGCGGGAACTCCGAGATGCGCGGCTACGATTACCTGTCCTTCATCGGCAACAAGGGGTTCTTCGCGAATGCCGAGATGCGCTTCCCGATCATCGAAGCCGCGCTCACGCCCATAGGCGTCGTGGGCGGCCTGCGGGGCGTGTTCTTCTTCAACGTCGGCGCAAGCGGTTTTCACGGCATCCCGATGACCTTCTCGGAGAGCGGCGATTCGATCGAGACGCCAATCGTCGACTACGTCTTCGATCCGACCTCTATCAGCGGCTTCCGCCCGGTCTTCGGGGAGCCGCGGCTGGTCTCGGGCTTCCGGCTGGTCGACGGCCGCGCTTCCTACGGCGTCGGCCTCGAGACGTTCGCGCTGGGCTTCCCGATTCACTTCGACTGGTCGTGGCGGACGCTGTTCAACCGCGACTGGGAGGACGTCGTGTACGGGCTGCAGGGCGGCAGCGACTGGTTCCGCCGCGCGAAGTTCAGCGTGTGGATTGGGTACGACTTCTAGGTGATACGTGTCACGTGCGGCGTGCGACGTGCGAGGTTCAACGTGCGACTTGTCACGTGCGGGGTGCGACGTACGTGACATGACTCACCCAAACCATCGCTGTAGAGCGATCGTGGACCTTCTGGCGGACTATGTGGAACACCGCCTGCCGCCGGACGTCCACGCGGAGCTCGACCGCCACCTCTCCCGTTGTCCGCGCTGCGTCGCCCAGCTGAAGACCTACCAGTCGACCCTCTCGCTCCTCCGCTCGATCAAGGACGAGGACCTTCCGCGCGAGCTGCGCTGTACGCTGCGGGCGTTCCTGCACCGGAATTGCGGGAACTGAGGGTCCGCACCTCCACCTGCGTCGGTCACCGTCTGTGACGCCCGCCGGACCGCCCTCCCAATCACGATCAGTCCGCACACATATAATCGTCGGGTGACTCCCAAACGTCCGTCTGAGACCGCCACCGAGATGGTGCAGGTCGTCCTGCCGAACGATGCGAACCCGCTCGGGTTCATCCTCGGCGGCACCGTGATGCACCTCATCGACATTGCCGGCGCCATTGCCTGTCATCGCCACACGCGCAGCCTGCTGGTCACGGCCGCGGTGGACGGGCTCCAGTTCCTTCACCCAATCAAGGTCGGGGATCTCATCATCCTGAAATCGCAGGTGACGGCGGCCTGGACCACGTCACTCGAGGTAGGCGTCGAGGTGTACTCGGAGGAGATCCTGACGGGCGTCAGGCGCATGACGAGCCGCGCGTACCTCACGTTCGTCGCAATCGACAGGGACGGATCCCCGATTCCTGTCGCCGGCCTGCTCCTCGAAACCGACGATGAGAGACGCCGCGCCGCCGAAGCCGAGGTCCGCCGCAAGGAGCGCCTCCAGGCCAAGGCGGCGCTCCGGCACACTCCGTAGTCGCCTGTCGGCACTCGTCAGTCCCAGTCAGCAGTCCCAATCGGCCCGCCTTCCCGTTTCACTCACGCTTGCTTCGGCGAGGCAGCAGCCGGGCGGTCAGGACGCTCGTGGCGTAAGCGCGCCGCCGCCGATCAGGCGCGCGACGGGAAGCGTTCGGAGGAGGGGACGCGCCAACCGCCCGAGCGAATGTGGCCGCCTGCTCCCGTTTCGCGTCGCGGAAAAACGGCCGCTGCGGCGCGGGTGCGGCCGATCGCGTCCGCGGCTCGGGTGAGCCGGACGCCCGTGAACAATCGGTTGGGCCATGGGGTGAGTTGAACGCTTGTGGCGAAAGAGGCGCCGCCGATCGGGACGCCTCCGCGGCGGTTTTAGAACTGACGCGTATCGCAACGCTCAAAGGTCGCGGCGCGGCCACATCGCTCGGGCCCTTGGCGCGCGGTTGCGCGATCCGCAGGCAGGTCGCCAGACGCCCACTCGACTGTCGACTCAATCGACTGCGGATCGCAGACGGCGGATTGCTGACTGCTGACTGGAACTGCTCGCTGAGACCGGCGACTCACGATGGACGTACGGACTATCGGGTGTACTCCTCGATTTTGACCCCGTCGTACATCTCGTCGATGCGGAGCACTTGGGAGTTGCGTGAGTAGCTGCCCAGCTCGTAATCCTCGCTCATGATGAGCGCCTTGACCGGCTTGGTGGGACAGACCTCCGCGCAGAGGCCGCAGAAGCTGCAGCGTGAGAGGTTGAAGTCGAAGTAGTCGAGCACCTTGATCTTCTGCCCCGGCTCGCGGTGGCCGCCGAGCTCGATCAGATCGTCGGGGCACGCCTTCGCGCACTGGTCGCAGACGATGCAGGTCTGCGCGCCGGTTTCGGGCTCGACCTGCAGGCGAAGCACGCCCCGGAAGCGCGGTGCTACCGGCCGGCGCTCGGCCGGATACTGGAACGTGAAGGCCGGCTGCGGCGTGTACCGCAGGGTCAACCAGAGCCCTTTGAGCAAATCGACCAGGAAGACGGTGCGAACGAACTGGCTCAGGCGCGGCATCAAAACTCCTGTCGATTGCGGATTCGTTGATTGCAGATTGCAGATTAAGGGACGATTGAGGATTGACGACTTGAGATTTTATTCGGGGATTGGCTGGGGCAGGATCGCGCGCCAGGCCAGCCGGTCTTCAGCACCGCCCGAATAGAAGCCCGACGCATTCCGCGTCGGCGCAGTCCGCAATCCGCAATTCTGAACGCAATCTTCAATCCTCAATGCCCGAATGAAATCGCCCCTCGACAATCCCCAATCCCCAATCAATCTGCAATCGACAATCGACGAATCCGCAATGTGCTCATCTCACCATCGTCGGCTCCGTGTCGCCGGCGTGGATGACGCGCTCGCGGCGCAGCACCGTGCTCTCCCGGCGAATCTTGTCCTGGAGCCGCATGAGGCCATACAGGAGCGCTTCGGGACGAGGCGGGCAACCCGAGACGTACACGTCGACCGGCACGATCTTGTCCACGCCCTGCAGCACGCTGTAGGTCGGAAACGGCCCCCCCGCATTCGAGCAGCTGCCCATCGAGATGACCCACTTCGGTTCCGGCATCTGGTCGTAGAGCCGGCGCAGCACGGGCGCCATCTTCTTGGTGACCGTGCCGGCCACAATCAGCAGGTCGGCCTGCCGGGGCGAGGCGCGGAACACCTCGGCGCCGAAGCGCGAGATGTCGTAGCGGGAGGCCGACGCCGCCATCATCTCGATGGCGCAGCACGCGAGCCCGAACCCCAGCGGCCACAACGACGACTGCCGCGCCCAGTTGAGCACTTTGTCGAGATTCGTGGTGATGAAGTTGTCCTCGAAGCGATGCTCGATGAGGCCCATATCAGTCAGCTTCCAGTTTCCAGTTTCCAGTTTCCAGTTTCCAGTTTCCAGTTTCAACGCGCGTAATACTCCGCGTTGACCGGAATGAAGTTCTTCCACTTCTCCGGCGTCTCGTCGAGCGCGAAGATCGCCTCGACCGGGCAGGCCGGCACGCAGGCGCCGCAGTCGATGCACTCGTCGGGATGGATATACAGCATTTCCGCCGCCGCAAACTCCGGCTCGTCCTTCCGTGGATGAATGCAGTCTACAGGACAGACGTCCACGCAGGCCGTGTCTTTCGTCCCGATGCATGGTTCACAGATGATGTATGCCAACGAACGCCTCCGACGCGATGAGCGGTCACCTCGATCAACGCAAGGAACCCGATGAACTCAATGAACGTGCCGAACCCGATGAACCTGCTGAACCCGATGAACGTGCTGAACCCATTGAACCCAGTGAACCCATTGAACCCAGCCGCAACGAGATGAGCCGAGCGAGCTCGCTGGCCGCGCCCGTCTGCTCCATCGAAAACGGACGTTCGTCGGGCGCGTGGGCGAAGACACCCACACGCGCCACTTCGCGTCCCGTGTAGTCGCACACCGGCGAGCACGTGCAGAGCAGGCGCTGAACGGAGGGCGAGGGACTGACGGGCGCGCCGAAGCGCACGGCGATCCGATCCGCCTGTTCCGCGTCACCCTGCTGCTGAAGTTTGAAGCAGCTCAGCCGTCGTCCCGCACCCTGCTCCCCGGCAATGTAGATGGCGCAGTGCACGGGCATCTGCCGGCCGTAGGTGGTGTGCATGCCCACCTCGTCGAGCCCCGCCTGCCACAGGTAGGTGACCTCGCCGGCGCCGGGGACCGCGATGAACGACCGCAGCGCGGTCCGCAGCACGAACTCGCGGAGCACCGGGTACGCGTGCAGCCGCAGCTCCGATCGCCCGAGCAGCTTGAAGCTGAGATCCAGCATCTTCAACGTCAGGCTGTACCGCATCGTGTCCTCGTCCTGCCGGACGAAGCCGCGCCGCTTCAGGACCCGGAGCAGCCGGTGCACGGTCGGCGCGGGCTGACGGACCAGCTTCGCCAGCTCCGTCACGCTGCAGCCCCGCTGGGCCCCGGAGAGTGCCTCGCACACGTCGAGCGCCTTTTCGAGCGACGTCTGCGTATCCTTGACCGGGCACATTGGTCATTCCATTATGCGGAATATGATTCCAACTTGTGATACAAGCGTACCACTGTTCGGCCGAATGCGGCAACAGCAAACGTCGCCGCTGCTGCGGACCACGGACTTTTCTCTATTGAATCGTTATCCTTCCGGCGAATCCGGCGTCATAGGTGTGGTAGTGGGCGATGGTAGGCTCGGGGTAGCTCCAGCAGTAGTAGCCTTCGCCGTTGTCGAAGTCGACGAGCCAGAGTCCTTTGGCCTCGAGGCCGAGCGACTGCACCTGTTCGACCCAACCGTTGACGACCTGGTGGAGGGCTGCGGACAGGGAGGTATGCTCCGGATCGTCTTCGGGCAGGCCGTGGAGTTGGGAAGCGAGGCTCTCGGCGCGGCGGACCGCGTCCGCCGTCAGGTGCTTCACCTGCGGCAGGAGCGCGCGCGCCTGATCGAGCGAGAAGATCGACGGATGCTCGGAGGTCCTCATCGTGGGCTTGATTATAATTGCGCGCTCTCGTCGGTCAACTGCGCGCCGCGAGTGCGCGACTCGACCGTGACGACCACCCCTTCACGGCTACTCTGCCTGGTCCTCTTCGTTCTGCTGATGTCCCGATCCGCGGGTGCCCAGGCTCTGCCCTACGGACCGGTCAGTGCGCTCGACGGGCGGCTCGCCGTGGGCGCGGAGGTCGTCGCGACCGTGGGCGACCACGACGAGACCGCCTTCTTCAACTACACCGACTACGAGCGCAATGTGTTGCGGATGTTCAGGCTGTCGTTGTCGGCCGCCTGGCGGCCCTTCGACGCCGTCGCGTTGGTCGCCGACGTCCGGACGGAAGATCTGGACGATGTGCAGGCGTACGCGGCTTACATACGGGTCCGACCCTGGCGCTCGACAGCGCTCGACTTCCAGGCGGGCCGCATTCCGCCGACGTTTGGCGCCTTCGGCCGCCGTGCTTATTCGACCGACAACCCGCTGATCGGCTACCCGCTCGCATATCAGTACCTGACGTCCTTGCGGCCCGACGCCATTCCAGCCACGGTTGACGATCTGCTGCGCATGCGCGCGCGGGGCTGGCAGGTGAGCTACCCCGTTGGTGCGTCGCACCCCGCCCCGGGCGTGCCGCTCCTTTCGGCGTTCCGGTGGGACACCGGCGTCCAGGCGCGCTGGCGCGAGGGGATTCTCGAGCTGTCGGGCGCCGTGACCGCGGGGACGTTATCGGATCCGCAGGTGTCCGACAACAACGACGGCAGGCAGGTGTCCGGACGCCTGGCGCTCTCGCCGATCACGGGCCTGACGATCGGCGGGTCCGCCGCGCGTGGCGAATGGCTCGACAGCCAGGTGAGCGAGCTGCTGCCGGCGGGCGCCCGATCGCACGCGCAGACCGCCGTCGGCGCCGATGCCGAGTACTCGCGCGACCACTGGCTGCTGCGCGCCGAGATCGTCTGGAGCAGATGGGTGGTACCGCTCGCCGCCGAGGCATCGGATGTGGATCTCGACGCGCTCGGAACGTGGATCGAAGGACGATACCGTCTCACCCCGCGCATCTTCGTCGCGGCACGGCTGGATCGCCTGGGTTTTTCGGAGGTGACAGCGTCAACCGGCGAGCGCGTCACCTGGGACGCGCCGACCACTCGCGTCGAGACGAGCGCCGGCTATTATCTCCAGCGCAACCTCGTCGTGCGGGCGGCCGTCCAGTTCAACGATCGCGACGGCGGCCGCGTCGCCCGCCGGACATATTTTTCCGGACAGATTGCGTACTGGTTCTGACGATGTCGCCCTCCGTCTTCCGCCGTCCGCCATCCGCCCACCACCGTCTGACGTGGGACTGCAGTCCTCGCGTGTGGCGCTGACGATGCCAAGCGGATCGACCCGGAACTCTGCCTGCGGCGTGCCCCCCGACGCCCGAACGGATGCACGCCGACTCAGGGACAAAGGACCAGGGACCCCGGACCCAGGGACCCCGGACCCAGGGACCCGGGACGCAGGGACCAGAGACCGAGGGACCCCGGACCCAGGGACCAAGGGACCAGGGACCGCGCCCTTGATCCTCGCGCTCCTCCTCGCCGTCGTGTCGATCGATCTGTCCGGTCTCACTCCGCTCGCGGGGCCCCAGCCCCGCTCGCCCGCCACCGGCGCGATCCGAGGACGGGTGCAGCTGCAGAACCCGCCTGCCGATCACGCCCGGAGGCCGAACCCTGGCGACATCGGCATGCCCGTGGCGCACGGCGCGACCGATCGCCGGCGCAGCGTGGTGTACCTGGATCCGGCGCCGCGGGCGGCGTTCGACGTGCGCGACGAACCGCACGCCCGCATGGACCAGCGCGACGAATCCTTCGTCCCGCACGTCCTCGCCATCGTCGCGGGCAGCGTGGTGGACTTTCCGAACAACGACGAGACCTATCACAACGTGTTCTCGCTGTCGCGCACGAAGTCGTTCGACCTGGGTCGATATGCGGCCGGCCGATCGAAGTCGGTCAGGTTCGATCGTCCAGGGATTGTCCGCGTGTTCTGCGATATTCACTCGCACATGAGCGCGTTCATCTTCGTTTTCTCTCACCGATACTTCGCCGTGACGGACGACCAGGGGCGGTACCGCCTCGAGAATGTCCCGCCGGGGAGCTACAACCTGGTGGTCTGGAACGAAGCGGCCCCCGAAGACAAGCGCCGGGTGGCGATACCGGAGCAGGGCGGGGACGTCGAGGTGAACGTCTCGCTCGGACGGCAATGAGCTTTTTCTCGTCGTTGAGCAACCGGATCTTCATGGCGACGGCCGCCCTGGCCGTGCTGGCTATCGCCGTGGCCGTCTACCGCATCAACGTGGCGGTGACGGCCCAGGCCGAGAACGAGCTGCGACGGGGGCTGGTGGAAGCCGGCACGCTGCTCGACGAGCATCGCACCACGCTTTTCGAGCACTTCGCGCGCGAGGCGCGGCTCATCGCCGATCTGCCAACGCTGAAGGCGGCGGTCACGACCGGTCATCCTCCCACGGTGCAGCCCATCGCGGAGGACTACCAGCGCCTGCTGGGCTCCGATCTCTTTTTGGTCACCGATCCTCAGGGCCGTGTTCTCGCGGAAGCCGGCCGGGTTCGGCTGCCATCGGACGACGTCGTGCGGGAAACGATTTCGCGGGCGACGACCGGGCGCGAGGCCGTGGCGCTGTGGCCCTATTCGGGCGGCGTGCTGCAGGTGGCCGCCGTCCCCAGCTTCGTCGCAACGGAGCTGCTGGGAACCCTCGCCGTAGGGTCGAGCCTGGACAGCGAGACGCTCGGGCGGTTCAAGGCGCTCACGAACAGCGAGATCGCGTTTGCGCTCGGCGGAGAGATCCGCGCGTCCACGCTCGCGCCACGCTTCAACGAGAAGCTCGCGGGGCTGGTGGGTTCGACGGGCGTCGCCAGGGTGGATCTCGACGACGGCGAGTATGCCGCCGTGAGCAGGCGGCTCGAGCTGCCAACGGGTGAAAGCGGCGAGCCTCCGCTTGGCAGCATTCCGGTCACGGCGCTCCTGCTTCGATCGCGCACCGAGCGGTTGAGGCTGCTCAACGCGGTCCATCGCGAGCTGGCCGTGACGGCCGTCCTGGCGGTGCTCGCGGCAACCCTCCTCAGCTACGGCATTGCCAGGACGATTACGCGGCCGCTCGGCGCCGTCACCGCGGCCATGCGGGACATGGCGGCGACGGGCGATTTGACCAGGCGCGTCCCCGGCCCTCCAGGCGGCCGCTGGCAGGACGAGGATGCGCGGTTGCTGGCCACCACCTTCAACACGATGACCGATTCGATCGCGCGCTTCCAGCGTGAGGCGTCGCAGAAGGAGCGGCTGTCCTCCCTGGGGCGCCTCTCGACCGTCGTCGCCCACGAGATCCGGAACCCGCTGATGATCATCAAGGCGGCGCTGCGCTCGCTCAAGGCGCCGGCCGCCACAGCGGAGAACGTGCGCGCCGCGGTGGCCGACATCGATGAAGAGGTGCTGCGGCTCAACCGGATCGTGACCGAGGTGCTGGACTTCGCCCGTCCGATCAAGTTCGAGCTGGCGCCGGCCGACGTCAACGCGGTGTGCGAGGATGCCGCGCGCGCGGCCGAGTCGGCCGCCTCCGGGTTTCCCATCGCGCTCGGCCTCGATCCGGACCTGCCGCCCGTCAAGACCGATGCCGAGCGACTCCGGCTGGCGCTCGTCAACATCCTCACCAACGCGCGGCATGCCATGGAATCGCTGGTCCCGGAGGATGGACCGCACGCTCCCGCGATCGAGCTGACGACGCGCCGCATCGGGAATGGGAAGATGGCGATCCACGTACGCGATCGGGGACCGGGCATCCCGGCCGAGGATCTGCTACGGGTGTTCGACCCGTACTTCACGACCCGGCGCACAGGCACCGGCCTCGGCCTGGCCATCTCGCGGAACATCATCGAGGGGTTGGGCGGGAATATTGCAATGACAAGCAGGCCTGGCCAGGGTACCGAGGTGCGTATCGAGTTGCCCGTCGAGCAATCGCGCGGCTGAAGGCTTCGACACGCAGGCTGGGTGAGCAACAACGCCGCGATCGTTACCAGATTCGTAGTGTTCGTAAGGTTCCGGGCGGCCCCCGAACAACGGTGGACGCAGAGACAACGATGGGCTCCATTCTGCTCGTAGACGACGAAACCAAGATCCTGAACGCACTGGCGAACGCGCTGCGCGACGAGGGGCACGAGGTGGTGGCGACGACCAGCGCGCGCGAGGCGCAGCGCCTGCTCTCGCAGCGGATGTTCGATCTCTTCGTGGTCGACAACCTGATGCCGGAGCTGACGGGCCTCGATCTGATCCGGGAGATGGCCGCCACGCCGAATTCCGAACGGCCCCAGGTGGTCATGATGACCGCGCACGCGACGATCGAGAGCGCGATCGAGGCGATGAAGCTGGGCGCCTTCGACTACCTGCAGAAGCCGTTCGAGATCGACGAGCTGCTGGTGGTGGCCAGCCGCGCGATCGATCACCAGCGCCTGCGGACCGAGCACCGGTATCTGATCACCGAGCGCGCCGCCGAGTTCAATCAATATGGGCTGGTGGGACGAAGCCGCCGGATGCAGGACGTCATGCGCACGGCGGAGGTCGTCGCGCAATCGAAGAGCACCGTGCTCATCACGGGCGAGACCGGGACCGGCAAGGAGATGGTCGCGCGGGCGATTCATCATCACAGCGCCCAGCGGGATCTTCCGCTGATCAAGGTCAACTGCGCGGCCATCCCGGAAACACTGCTCGAATCCGAGCTCTTCGGGCACGTTCGCGGCGCATTTACGGGCGCGACCGGCAGCAAGCGGGGCAAGTTCGCGCTGGCCGACGGGGGGACCATCTTTCTCGACGAGATCGGGACGATGAGCCCCACGCTCCAGTCGAAGCTGCTGCGCGTGCTCCAGGAGCGCGAGTTCGAGCCGCTCGGCTCCGAGCGCACGCAGAAAGTGGACCTGCGCGTCGTCGCCGCCACCAACCGCGATCTGCGGCAGATGGTCGGCGACGGACGCTTCCAGGAGGATCTCTACTATCGCCTCAACGTGATTCCCATCCACATCGCGCCCCTGCGCGAGCGCCGCGAAGACATCCCGGTTCTCGTCGAGCATTTCATCGCGAAGCACTCGCAGCGCGCCGGCAAGCGCATCGCGGGCATCGCGGCGGGCGTGATGGAGATCCTGCAGGCCTCGGACTGGCCGGGCAACGTGCGCGAGCTCGAGAACACGATGGAGCGTGCGGTCGTCCTGGCGCAGACGCCAATCATCGGCCCTGAGCTGGTGCGCGTGATGGGCGCGCCGAGCTCGCCGCCGCCTGGGCTGCCCTCGCTCAACCTGCGGCAGAACATCGAATGGACGGAGCGCGAGACGATGAAGCGCGCGCTCGAGAGCGCGCGCGGCCTGAAGAAGGACGCGGCCGAGGCGATGGGCATCAGCCAGCGGGCGCTCAGCTATTACCTCGCCAAGCACCGCGTCGAGTAGAGACGCTTTACGCTGGCCGTCAACAGTTTTCGGCCACGGTAAACGCGCGGCGCAGCCCAGCCGAATTCCGGCCCAATACGTGCCGGCCGGCAGGGCACTGCGATTGCTGTTCCGAGCCTCCTGGAGGGAGGCCAGACCCATGCAGCATCGCATTGCCTTCGGAGCAGCCATCGCCGTCGTCAGCGCGCTCGCATTCGCCCGCTGTGGAGGAAGCTATTCGGGTCCGCCGACGTCGCCAGGCGGTCCCTCGACCGGCAATGTGGCCGCGACGGTGACGATCCGGGCGGACGGCCGGGTCGAGCCGGCGGAAGTGCGCATCTCGGTCGGCGAGCGCGTGCGGTTCATCAACCAGGACACCCGCCAGCACCAGCCCACGTCCAATCCGCACCTGGTGCACACCGACTGCCCGGCCTCGAACCTGCCGGTCATGTCCACCGGCCAGAGCGAGACCACACAGGCTTTCACCGTGGAAAAAGCGTGCGCCTTTCACGATCACCTCAACCCCGACAGCACGTCGCTCCAGGGCGTCATCCGCGTCGGTAACGCCCAGGGGCCCGGAGGACCAGTCTACTAATCGCGCGATCGCGCGATCGGGTGATCGGGTGATCGGGCGATGGGATCGAGCGATCGGTGATCGGGTGATCGAGTGATCGAACGATGGGATCGAGCGATCGAAGGCCCATCGCGCGATCCCATCAGCCGATCGCCGATCACCCGATCGCGATCGAAGGAGTTTCCTTGATTCGTCACATCATTGCGACTGTCGTCCTCGCATCGCTCCTCCCCGTTCTGGCTGCCGCGCAGACGCCGCCTCCGGCCGCCGCGCAACCCGTGGCCGACCCCGATCTGCGCCTCGATCCGCTGCAGCCGGACTTCACGCTCGCGGCGCTGCCGACGACGCTGCGGGTGCCGCGCGGGAAGTTCGCGTTTCGCATCACGCACCGGTTCACGCGGCCGCTCGGCCGCGGCGACTTCAGTGATCTGCTCTCGGACGCCTTCGGGTTCGATGGCGGCGCGCAGATCGGCCTGGAGCTCCGATACGGGCTTGCGAGCGGAACGCAGATCGGCGTGCATCGCACGAGCGACCAGAGCATCCAGTTCTTCGGACAGCACAACTTCTTCAGCGAGGGCAGCGGGAGCCCTGTCGGTCTGGACGGCCTCGTGACGGCCGAAGGGATTGACAACTTCCACGACCACTATCGCTCGGCGATGGGCGCGGTGGTGTCGCGCACGACGGGGAGTTTCGGCGCGGTGTACGCGCAGCCGATGTGGGTGGCCAACGCGAGCCCGTTCGATACCGGGGACAACAGCACGCTGCTGCTGGGCCTCGGCGGCCGCATCCGGGTCAGGCCGTCGGTGTACGTCCTCGCCGAAGTGACGCCGCGGCTCGCCGGTTTCGATCCGGGCGCCCACCAGATCAGCTTCGGCGTCGAGAAGCGCGCGGGCGGCCACCTTTTTCAGATCAACTTCTCGAACGGCTTCGCCACGACGTTCGGCCAGCTCGCCACCGGCGCGCGCGACTACGACGACTGGTATATCGGATTCAACATCTCGAGAAAGTTCTTCAGAGGGCGATGAGGCGCATCCGGCGTCTCGCCCTTCCGGCTGAACGGGAGTAAACTGCCCCCGACAGCCCTATGCGAGCGAGCCGGACCGCACGCGGCTTCAGCATCTCCGCAGTTCTCATCGTGTGTGCCGGGGCCGCCGCTCCTGCGGCCGCCGAGTGGCGCCGCGTGGACAGCCCGAACTTCGTCGTCATCGGCGAAGTCGGCGCGGGCGAGCTGAGGGACATCGCGGTGAAGTTCGAGGGGTTCCGCGAAACCCTCAGCCGCGTCCTCACGGAGCGGGCCACGGCGACGGCCGTGCCGACGGTGGTGATTGTCTTCCCGTCGGATCGGGCGTTCACGCCGTTCAAGCCGACGTTCGAGGGGAAGCCCGTCGAGCTCGCCGGACTCTTCGTCGGGCGGCGCGACATCAACTACATCGCGCTCGTCTCCGACCGCCGCCAGGAACGCCTGCGGGTGGTGTTCCACGAGTACGCGCACCTCGTGATCTCCAATCTGACCCGCAGCATTCCCACGTGGTTGAACGAAGGGCTCGCGGAGTACTACAGCACCTACGAGGTGAGCAGGGGCGGGCGCGAGGCCCTGCTCGGGAGGCCGGCCGCGGAGCATCTGCAGAACCTCGCCGATGGGCGCCTGCTTCCTCTCGAGGAGCTGCTGGAGGTCACCCACGACTCGCCGCTCTACAACGAAGGCAACCGGCGCTCCGTTTTTTACGCGCAGTCGTGGGCGCTCACCCATCTGATCCTGCTCGGCGAGCCGGGCAGGAGCGCGCAACTCTCGGCGTATCTGGCCAGGATCGCCGAAGGCACATCAGCTGCGGCGGCGTGGAAGCAGGCGTTCGGTTCGGCCAACCTGGAGGAGGAGCTCAGGAGCTACATACGGCGGGATCTCTTCAGGGCTGCCCGGTACAGGTTTCCCGACAAGCTGGCCGCGTTCGACGCACCGGCGGTGCAGCTGCCGGCTGCGGATGCACAGGCCTTCCTCGCGGATTTCCTGGTGCAGCAGCGTCGCTACGACGAGGCCGCTCGGAGGCTGGCCGCGGTGTCGAAGCTGGATCAGGGCAACCCGCGCGTCCAGACCGTCATGGCCCTCCTCGATATCGCCAGGCAGGATCATGCCAGCGCGGAAACGCGTCTGCTGTCGCTCGATGGCGTCAGCGACTGGCTGGTTGCGTACTCCGCCGGCGTAGGCATTGCGGAGCTCGTCGAGGATCGGCGCGAACGCGCTAATGAGAAACACCTCCAGACCGCGCGCCGGTTGTTCGAGCACGCACGAGAGCTACGTCCGGAACTGCCGAACGCGCTCGCACGGCTCGCCTCGATCGAAGTCTACGCGACCGATGGGCGCCCCACGGCCGGGACGCGTGAGGCTGTCGAGCGTGCGCGCAGCCTCGCGCCGGGCCGGCACGACTACGGGCTGCTGCACGCCCAGGTCCTTGCCGGCATGTCGGAGTTCGCGGCGGCGCGAAACGCCATCGGGCCGTTCATGTCGAGGGCCTACCCTCCCGAGATCCGCGAGGCCGCACGCGCTCTCATGGGCTACGTCCTTCAGATGGAAGCAGCCAATCGGGCGCGGCCTGCCGAAGAGCGGACCGCCGCGTCCCAATCAGGGGAATCGACACGGACGGTCTCGCAACCCCGGAAGGATTTTCAACCCGTCTACCGGAAGCTGGAGCCCGGCGAGCAGCGCCTCGAGGCCGTGCTCGAACGCATCGAATGCCTTGCAGGCGGAGCGGCGATCTTTCATCTTCGGACGGCTGACGGCCCCGCCCGCGCGGCCGCTCCGCAGATGGCCATGGTGGACTACATTTCGTACCGGGAGGACGTTACGGGAACCGTCGGCTGCGGCACGCTGCCGAAGCCGTTGCCGGTGTATGTCTCCTGGCGGCCGGCCGACGGACAGGCGAGCACGAAAATCGTCGTGGCCATCGAGTTCCTGAAATAGCGCTGTCGCTCCCGCCGAGATTACTCGCCCGTGAACTTCGCCTTCCGCTTCTCGAGGAACGCCGACGTCCCCTCCTGCTTGTCCTCTGACGCGTAGCAAATCGCCTGCGCCAGCGTTTCGATGAGGAGGCCCGAGTCCAGATCGACGCGCGCGGAG
>DASTBU010000164.1:0-25992 GCA_035711845.1 Vicinamibacterales bacterium | reverse complement strand
GTCGATGTCCTGGCAGATCCGCCCTGTGTCTGTCTCCTGAAAGAGGCCTGGCATGATGTCGGATTCGATCAATGGGGTCGGGACGCGCGCGATTGGGCGGCCAATGAAGAGCACATTCTCACCCACTACGCGGGGAACCCGGTTCTCCCCCGCTTCTATGGCAGCTTCGAGCTGGATGGCAATCGTTATATCGCCATCGAGTACGTGGACGGAACCCCTCTCGACAGAGCCTTATGGGACGAGCAGGCGCCCGAACATGGGATCGAACCTCGGGAAATCATTGCGATCGGCCTCGCAACCGCCGACGCCCTTGCACATCTGCACGCGATCGGTCTCGTATTTCGCGATTTCAAACCGGCGAATACGTTGAAGACACCCGAAGGCCAGTATCGGCTGATCGATTTCGGCATTGCCTATGAGTACCTGAAGAGCGGTGTCCACCCATTGAGTACCGGGACGCCGCCTTTCTACTCACCCGAGCAATACCAAGGGTGTGCTCCGTGTCCGGCAGACGACATCTTTGCGTGGGGCGCCGTGCTGTATCACCTGGCCGGCGGCGAGCCGTCGTTCGCGGACATGCCGAAAGGGCACGAATTCCTGCGACCCTTCCAACGCAGACCGCTCCTGGAGCTGTGTCCGTCGTTCCCGTCCGTGCTCGCCAAGGTGATCGACCGCGCCGTGGCCTGGGAGGCCGCCGACCGGTTCTGCACGATGCGCGAGGCGCAGGGCGCGCTCTCCGAGGCTGCCCGGCAGCTGGATCTACGTGGACACCCTTCGGCGCACGCCGAAGCGAACAGTGTCAAATCGAATGCGAGTACGGCTCCGTCAGTGGTGGACCCTGCGGAAGCCCTGCGTTTAGCGAGGGAGATCGGAGATGCGCTCTGTTCGTCTGCTGAGGACCAGGGCGGAGGCGTACGCTGGAAACGGCGCTTCGAATGGGTCGAGCGCACCGAGTACAGCGCCGACCTTTACGCTGGCACGGCAGGAATCGGCCTGTTTCTTGCCGAATTGGCGCACGCAACGGGAGAGGAGCGATACGCGGATGCCGCCCGGGGTGCTGCGCGCTGGCTCTCTGGTCCCGTGTGGGGGCGAGGACGCGCACAGCATGGACTCCATAGCGGCGAGGCAGGCGTCGCCTTCTTCTACCTGCGACTGGCCGAACTCCTCGACGCGCCGGGGTACGTCACAGCGGCGGACATGCGATTGCGGCGGCTTCGGAGGGCGGCGTCGCTCACGAGCGATCTCATGTATGGCACCGCGGGCACCATTGTCGGGCTGCTCGCGATGCACGCAGCGACCGGCGACGCTCCATCCCTGGCGGATGCTCGGAAGCTTGGCGACCAGCTCGTTGGGAAGGCGCTGGCGGAGAAAGAGGGCCACGGCTGCTATTGGGAGGTCGCGTCGTCGGCTCCGGGCGGTCCCATCGTTCCGCATCTCGGCCTCTTGCATGGAACCGCCGGCGTTGGTCTCGCGCTGGCGTATCTGGGCTGCGTTACTGGCGACGAGTACTACGTCGACAGAGCACGGGGTGCTGCCGAGTTACTCCTCGCACAGGCCGTGGCGTGTCCGACTCATGTTGTCGTCGAAGACGAGAATGACGATGAATCGTTCATCTGGCCCGGGCACCTGGATGACACGGCACAGGGCCTCCAGGCTCATTGCCACGGCGCGGGAGGGATAGGGCAATTCTTCCTCTGGCTCGACGCTCTCGAACCCGATGAGCGGTATCGAAGGGCCGCTCGCAGCGCCGCCGGCGCGATCGCTGCACGACGGGCGAACCACACACGCTCGGGAATCTGCCACGGCGTGAGCGGCACAGGTCACTTCATGCTCGATTGCCATCAGCGGTTCGGCGGCTCGCAGTGGCTCACATATGCGCAGGAATGTGTTGGCTACCTGCAACAGTTCAAGCTGCTGGAGCGACCGGGTGAATATGCAATGCACGGCAGGGAGGCGGTATCACCCGACCTGATGTTGGGATATGCGGGCCTTGGCAGCTTCCTGCTTCGTCTCGCGCAGCCCACGAACGCGACAGACCTGATCTTCGGACCGCTCAATACCGCGCTCGTGCCGGTCGAGGATATGAAGACCCGCGTTGCCGTCGCCTCCTCCGAGATCACCGTGAGCGCCAACCGTCCCCGATCTTCAAGGCCGGACAACCCAGGAAAGGAAGAGACCGATGTCAGAAAAAACGCTGCGAAAGTTTCTCGAGCGGTTGGACTCGGATGAGAAATTTCGGAGAAGCCTGAAAGACCAGAAGGACTGGCCGTATGTCATCAAAGAGCTCGACCTGACCCCGGCCGAGCTCGCTGCGATTTCGACGCAGGACGAAGACGCCCTCAGGCGCCTGGCGGGCACCGACGTCACGATTGCGGGTCAGAATCTGGGGTTTTATACGACCAACCTTATTTGCAGCTGGCTGTGCTTCTGCCTTCCCTTTGTCACAAATATTGATACGCCGAACAGCAAGAGGCATTGCGGTACCGGACCAGGGGGCTGCGAGGTCGGGGCTGACTAGTCTCTGGTGTGTCCCGTCTGCGTAGTTCGTTCGCATTTTAGCCGCGTCGCCCCAGATATGCAGCCAATCAGTTGTTCGTTGGGCAGCGGCGTCATCGTGACGTGAAGAACCGACCGGCGCAGCGCATCGAGCTGGTCAGCGGTCCGGCGACGCTCCTCTATGGCGCAGTGCCCGGCGCGACGCGCATTGAGGGAGCGGACCTACGAGATCAAGATCTGATCCGAGGGTGTCGAGATCGAAAGGCAGTCGCGTTTACTTGCTTCCTTTCTTCTTGAGACCCACCGTGACGGAGTGCTGCTCGCCGCATTGGCCTTCGCCCAGGTCCACACGAATCGTATACGTGCCGTTGGCCAATCCCGCAATGTCCCAATTGAAGATGTACTGGTCCGCGGAGTAATCGTAGCGCATCACGTTGCCAAGATCGCCACTCGTGTTGGCCACCGGTTCCGCGTCCGTGCCAACGACCGCCGGAGTGCCGAAGGCGAAATAGACGTGCGCTTGCGCATCCGTCACGGGCTCTCCGTCGGCATCTGCGATCTTGATCTTTACGGGAATCGTCCGTCCGCCGAAGGCGCTGCTTCCGTCGGCATTGATCGGTTGCTGGAATCCGGCGAAGAGATACTCAACGCCGAGATTTCCCAGCCCATTCGTCGGCAGATACGTGCACTCTTGGCCGGCGAAGGTGGCCATCACCTCGTGGTCGCCCACGGCGAGGCCGGTAACGTCAACACCCTCCAGAGTCGCGACACCATTGGCGTCTGTGACGGCCTGCCCGACCGCCGTGCCGTCGACGGAGAAATTGACGGACTGGCCGGCGACGCCCGTGCCACCGCCCGTCAGAGTCGCCGTCAGATCGACAGGTTGCGTTTGACGGAAGAGCACGCACATATCCCCGACGTTCAGCACCGTGGGAACGGGCTCGCACGGAGGTTCTGAGGGTTCGGCTACAGTGAAATTGATGTTGATGCCGCTGCCCCCGCCGAGTCCTCCACTACCACCGGTGCCTGATACGGCGCTGAATCTCACGGTGTAAGCGCCGGGGGTGGTCGGGGCGGTAATCGTCACGCTATCGGTAAACGTGGAACCCGCGCCCGTTGCGGCCGTGAACGTATGCGATGCCGAGAGGCCGCTGACGGTCGCATCTGCCGCTCCTGCAGGCTTCGCAGCTGTCGTTGCACCGAACCCGATGGTTCTGGGGTAGTTCGTCGTGCTGCCCATCGTATTGATGGTGAACGTCAAACCAAAGGTGACATCGCTGCCGCCAGCAACCGGATCGGTCACCGTCCAATTTCCGGACCCACCCACCATCGACGCGGACGGGCTGAAAGACATCCCGACGTAGTCAATCGAGTGCGCAGCCAGTTGCTGATATCCGAGAACGACGAGGAGGAGGAACGCTGAGACCGTGAATTTCTTGACTCGGACAGCGGCGCGTTGAATCTGCTGCACCATTGCATGCTCCTTAGCGCACTTCAGAAAAGCGGCCGGACGGGTAGTTCGAGGCGGCCGGAGCATCCACTGAGCAAGGGGGGTACCGGAAGACTCGACAACTCGCGACTGACGACATCCTGTTGATTGCGCGGGGTTAGGCACGTTGCTAGTTGTGGCGCGCACGGCTCAGAAGGGCCACGGCCACCAGAGAAAGGTCTCTCCGTCGGATGACTAACCGTGTGAGCGCAGCGCGAGTCCCCCGCCTGATGCGTGCATTCACTATGACCGACATATCTTGACAATCAACATGAATGACCCTATCGTCTGGGAGTCATCCGTGGAGCTTGCGTGGACAACGTTCCCAGCACCGACGTCATCCAGGGCACCCTGGACATGCTCATCCTCAAGACGCTGAGCCTCGAGCCGATGCACGGCTACGGCATCGCGCGTCGCGTCGAACAGATCTCGCGAGGGGTGTTCAGGGTGAATCCCGGTTCGCTGCTCACGGCCCTCAAACGCCTCGAGCGCGCCGGATGGCTCGACGCCGAGTGGCGCGAAACACCGAACTCGCGGCGCGCAAAGTTCTATACGCTCACCCGCTCGGGCCGACGGCAGCTGGAGGTCCAGACCGTGGAGTGGACCCGGCGAGCCTCCGCCGTGGCGCGGCTCCTGAAAGCCGAGGGCTGACCGATGTCTCTGTGGCGCCACCTGAAACACGGCTTCCACGGGCTCACCCGTCGCGCGACCGCCGACAGGGATGTCGCCGACGAGGTCGCACATTACCTCGAAGAGACAGCGGCCCGGCTGACGCAGGAAGGATTGTCCCCGGAGAATGCACGGCGCGCCGCGCGGCTGGAGGTGGGGAACACCGTCGCGCTGCGCGAGGAGGTCCGCGCGTCCGGGTGGGAGAACGCGATCGACACGATCATCGCCGACCTTCGATACGGCGCCCGCTGGCTGCGCAAGAGCCCGGGATTCGTCGCGGTCAGCGCGCTCACGCTCGGCCTGGGCATCGGCGCCAGCACCGCGATATTCAGCGCCGTCAACCCGGTTCTGTTCGAGCCGCTGCCCTATCCGAACGCCGGACGCATCACGATGATCTGGGACACGGGAGGCGACGGCTCCGGCGTCGACGTCACGTTCGGCACCTATCGCGAGCTCGTCGCGCGGAGCCGCTCGTTCAAGTCGGTCGCTGTGATGAAAGGCTGGCAGCCGACGCTCGTCGGCGTGAGCGTGCCGGAACGGCTCGACGGCCAGCGTGTGAGTGCCGCGTACTTCCGGAGCCTTGGCATGTCGCCGGCACTCGGCCGCGACTTCACCGAGCCGGACGATCGGCACCGGGGTCCGAGGGTCGTGATCCTGAGCGACGGGCTCTGGCGCCGGCGCTTCGGAGCCGACGCATCGATCGTCGGCCGCGAGATCGCGCTCGACGATGACGGGTATACGGTGATCGGGGTGATGCCGGGCACGTTCGAGAACGTGCTGGCGCCGTCGGCGGAGATATGGGCGCCCCTGCAGTACGACACCTCGCTTCCATCGCAGGGGCGGGAGTGGGGTCATCACCTGCGCCTGATTGGACGGCGCGACCCGGCCACGACGGCTGAGGCGGCGCGGCGGGAGCTCGAGAGCATCGCACAGACGCCGATCGCCGAGTTCCCAAGGATGCCCTGGGCGTCGCTCGACCGGGGATTCATCGTGCGGCCGCTGCAGGAGGAGATCACGCGCGGGGTCAAACCGGCGCTGCTCTCCGTCTTCGGCGCGGTCATCGTGCTGCTCGCCATCGCCTGCGTCAACGTCACCAACCTGCTGCTCGCGCGCGGCGCCCAACGGAGCGGCGAGCTCGCGATGCGTGCCGCCCTCGGCGCCGGTCGCGCGCGGCTCCTCCGTCAGTTGCTCACCGAGAGTCTGCTCCTGGCTGCTTTCGGGGGGGCTCTCGGCTTGATCATGGCCGACGTGGGCGTGCAGGCAGTGCTCGCCCTCAGTCCGCCCGGGCTGCCCCGCGCGAGCGCGATCCACGTGGATGGCGCGGCCCTCGCGTTCGGGGCGGGCGTGACGCTGCTCGTCGGCCTGGTCGTCGGCATCATTCCGGCGCTGCAGGCGTGCCGGCGGGACCTGAGCACAGGAATACGGCGACGCTCGCGTGCGACGGCAAGCGGGCATCAGGTGACGCGCCGCGTCCTCGTCGTTGTCGAGGTGGCGCTCGCGCTGGTGCTGCTGGTCAGCGCGGGGCTGCTGTTGCGCAGCCTGCAGCACCTGTTCGCGGTCCCTTCGGGATTCGACCCCGCGAACGTGCTCACGATGCACGTCCAGACGTCCGGTCACCGGTTCGAGGACGCCAGCGTGACCCACCGGTTCTTCACGGACGCGCTCGAGGCCGTCCGCGCCGTGCCCGGCGTTCGCGCCGCGGCGTTCACCAACCAGTTGCCGCTGACCGACGACTATGACGTGTACGGCGTGCGTTTCGAGTCGAGCACGCCCGGGAGAGCCGACGAGCTGGGTGGCGCGTTCCGGTACGCGGTCAGTCCGGGCTACTTCGAGGCGCTCGGCCTCTCGCTGCGCCGAGGGCGTTTCCTGAACGATCGCGACGTCGCCGGCGCCCCATTGGCTGCCGTGATCAACGAATCACTCGCGTCCCGTCGCTTCCCGGGCAGAGACGCGATCGGCGAGCGCCTCCAGATCGGTGCCGATTCGGGACCGTGGTACACCGTTGTCGGGATCGTAGGCGACGTCAAGCAGACGTCACTGGCCTTGAAGCAGCCAGATGCGGTGTACATGACACCCACGCAGTGGCAGTTCGCAGACAACGCGCGCTGGCTGGTCGTGCGTGCCCGCGGCGACGCGGCCGGGCTTACGCCGGCCCTCCGCGAGGCCATCTGGTCGGTCGACAAGGACCGTCCGATCATGCGCGTCGCCACGATGGAGGACCGCGTGGCTGCGTCAGCCGCCGAGCGTCGCTTCGCGCTGGCCCTGTTCGAGGCCTTCGGCGTGCTCGCGCTGCTGCTCGCGGCCATCGGTCTCTTCGGCGTCCTGTCGGGCGGCGTGACGGAGCGGACGCGCGAGATCGGGGTGCGCGCCGCCATGGGCGCCACGCGAGGCGATATCCTCGCGCTGGTAGTCCGTCAGGGTTTGATGCTGACCATGCTCGGGATCGTCGTCGGCCTCGCCGCGGCCGTCGGCGCGAGCATGGCGATCACCACGCTGCTCTTCGAGATCTCCCCGCTCGATCCGGTGACGTACGTCGGCGTGGGGACTTTGCTGCTCGGCGTCTCGGCGCTCGCCTGCTCGGTGCCGGCCTGGAGGGCGGTCCAGGTCGATCCGTCGGTGACGCTCAGAGCGGATTGAGTCCCTTGGTCCCTTGTCCCGCGGTCCATGGTCCATGGTCCACGTCCCCCTTATCCGTGGTCCCTGGTCCGTGATCCCTTCGTCCCTCGTCCGTGGTCCGTCTCCTTTTGTCGAGACTGAGCTGTCGTGCGTCGGTTTTCAGCAATCCTCCTTGCCGGGTCCGGACTCGATTCGGGCGGCCAGGGGCGGCCAACACGACGGCAGCTACGACATGCTCGATCCCGCAGGCCGACTGACCAATGACGTTCGCCTCACCTTCTACCAGCCTCCTGATCCATCAGTCATTGACCCGTTCGAAGCTGCGGGGCTGCGAGTCTCGCCGCCACCGCGGGGACCGCTCCTCCATGGGCGGTATTTCGTCTGTCTGTCTCCTCAAAGAGGCCTGGCATGATGTCGGATTCGATCAATGGGGTCGGGACGCGCGCGCACAGGGTCTCCAGGCTCATTGCCACGGCGCGGGAGGAACGATACCCGCCATACGTATCGACATCCGGACCTCCTTTCTCACCTTCACCGTCCCGGAGATGGTTGCCTACTTCAGCGAACGTCTGACACTGCTGCCGGGGGATTTGATCGCCACCGGCGTACCGCAACCAACTATGAATTTCGCGGCCGGCGATACCGTTGAACTCACAATCGGGCACCTTGGCACATTGCGGAACAGAGTTGTGTCGAAGCCGGTGCCCGGTCACAAGAAATTCCCGCCAAGGACGGTGGCGCCGGTTTCTGTTCGATAAGGTCCGTCAGACACTCTCGGCGCGACGGTTGTCAGGACGATTCTCTATGGTGCCGGCTCAGCGTTGGCACTGATCACACTCGAGACGCCCCCTGCACGTTCCGCTGCGTTGTGAATCCCGAGATGGTCTCAGTTCGCCGATCCGGTTCGCATCTCCTGGCCTATGACCTTGTCGCGATCGGCGTTGGCCTTCGGCCGGAACTTCTGAATCCGACCGTTCTGGACCTCGGCGACATACACGTTGCCTTCCTGGTCCACGGAGATCTGGTGCGGTCCCCATAACTGCCCCGGCTGTCCGCCCGGCTGTCCCCAACCGTAAAGATAGTTGCCTTGCAAGTCATACTTGACGATCCGCTGCGTGCCTCCGTCTCCCATCCAGATGTGCTGGTCCTCGGTGATCAAGTGGTAGTAGGGCAGCGAATGCACGCCGGTGGGCCAGTGCGACTCGCGCGTCGAGAACATGTCGAGGAACTTGCCGTTCTCGTCGAAGACCTGAAAACGCTCGTGGCCACGATCGGCCACGTAGATCTTCCGATCCTTGGAAATGGCGATGCTGTGGACCGTGTTGAACTCGTTGGGCCCCGGCTTCTTGGGATCCGCGGGCGCCGTTCCCCAGTCCATGATGAACTTGCCGTCCTGGTCGAACTTCGCGACGCGCTTGCCGTGATATCCGTCGCTGATGAAGAACGTGCCGTCAGGCAGCCATGCGATATCAGTCGGGCGGGCGAATGTGTTTGGGCCGCGTCCTTCGATGCCCATCTGGCCCAGCGTCATCACCAGTTTGCCGTCATAGGTGAATTTGAAGATCTGGTGCAGGTTGTCGTCGATGACCCAGACATGCTTCTGCGGGTCGTAGGGGCTCATCTTGATCTTGTGCGGACCGCGCGGCTTTAGCGGCGCCGTCGGCTGATCGAACAGCTTGTCATGCTGCGGCCACGACTGGATCATCTTGCCGTCGCGGTTCACGACGAAGATGCAGTGGTGGAAGCGCATGTTGGGCAGGCGCGGCGCCGTCGCGCTGCCGGGGGACGGTGTGATCTGCGCGTAGGGCGTCCACGGCTTCGCGCCCTTGGGCAAGGGCAGCTCGCCGCGTTGGGCGATCCAGATGCGATCCGGTGACTCCGCGTACACCGCTGCCTGTGATCCGAACGTCCACCCCTCGTGTTTCACACCGTCAACGTCGTCGGGCAGCGGCTGCAGCCAGTTCTCGACGACCTCGTACGGGCCGTACAGCTCCTGCCCGCCTTGCGCCCGTGTCGCCGCCGAAACCTTGCCGGCGGCGCGCTGTAAAGTTCCCCCCTCGAACGACTGCCTGGGCGGGCTCCACGCGACGATGGATGCCAATCCCAGCAGCGCGAGCACCGTTCCAAGTGAAAGCCTTCTCGTGCACATGATGACCTCGCCTTGTCCGACCCGCTGCAGCGCTCGACGCGCACGCGTGCGCAGGTCACGACCAAGAGACGCCGCCCCGACAACACGGCCCGATGATCCGGACGCCACGAATGTCAACGTCGCAGGTGCGCGCATTCTATGCCGTTGAACAACACCGCGCAACTAGTTGATCTGTCTCCATTTGTAACGAGGTACCGCAGTCGACGGATCGATTCGCGGATTTGAAAGATTCCCGCACCGCCTCCCAAGGGCGTTCGCACTGCCGCGCTCGGGAGCGTACAAGAGCGTCCGCTCGCTCCACCCTTTCACGAAGCTACCGGACCAGGAGGCGGCGCGGTAGGGGCTGACTCGCGCACAGCGGCGAGTCAACTCCGGTTCTTGGAGGAATCGAGTTGCCGTTTCTGGTCCCTGCCAACAACTTTCTCAGGCCTGGACCAATTGAGCGGCGAGCTTCGTCCCGGCGACGCGTGCCCGGATCTTCTCGAACGCAATCTCCCGTGACGTGGACAGATCATCGGCAAACGGCGCGAAGCCGCAGTCATCGGTCGTTCCCAGCTGCGACACCGGCAGGTACTTGGCGGCCTGAAGAACCCGGTCACGGACCTCCTCCGCCGTTTCCACGACCGGGCTGATCGGATCGGTCACGCCTACGTAGACGGTCTGGTGGGGCTGAAGATGCTGGCGAATGATCTGGAGCACGCGCGTCGGATTTTTCTCACTCGCCAGCTGGACATAAAACCGTCCCGCGTGGAGGTGAAAGAGTGCGGGTAGAAGCCCTGCGTAGTCGATGTCCGCACTGTGCGTCGAGTCTCGATCACCGCCCGGACACGTGTGCACGCCTATACGCCTGCGCTCCTGGGGCGTAAAGTGATCAACGACCCGGTTATTCAGCGCGACGAAGTCCTCGAGTAGCCCTCCAGAAGGGTCCAGCTTGAGTGAAAGGCGCCCTTCCGTAAAGTCGATTTGCACACTATCAGCGCCCTGGTCGAAGCACTGCCGGATGTCTGCCACGGCTTCGTTGACCAGGTCTGTCAGAAAGCTCGTGCGTCGATAGCCGGGAATGTCTGTGCCAGGATACAGCAAGCTCAACGCAGATGCTGAAATCACCGCCTGCTTAATGGGCAGAGTGGTCAGCCGCTTCGCGGTCGCGAGATACTTCGACGCGTATGTCGCATAGCGAAACGGCCCCGTCGTCAGCCGAGGAAGCTGGCGTGTATGCCCGTCTTCAAACGGAACAACGACGCCGTCGAAGGCGAGGCCTGTCGCGCCGTCCAGCGGATACGTCGCGAAACTCGACTTGGCCTGTTCACCATCTGTGATGATCGGAGAACCGGTGTCTTCGAATCGGCGGATCGTATCCCGGAGTGCGGCCTCCGTGATCTGGTCGAATCGTTCAATGGAGATTCGGCCGGCCTGCTTGTCGGCCCATGCCGCAACCAACTCAGCGGGACGCGGAATGCTTCCAATCGGTTCAGTAGGGATATACATCGGATGCCAGAGTCTTCCGAGTGAATCGGGAAGAGAGTTGGCCGAATGGGGGGCCTGGAACGTTGTGCCGTTCTCAGCCTCCAGCTCCAGCACCAGAGGTGCTGAGGCTGGAAGCTGATACCTGATAGCTGATCAGAACGTGAACTTCAACGCGAACTGGAAGTTCCGCGGCGGATCGGCGTTGCCGTACGCGGTCGAGTTGATGCGGCCCGCGTTCGGGTTGGGGTTCCCCGGGACACCCACCTCGGAGGCGGGATTGCCCAGGTTGACATGGTTGAAGAAATTGACCGACTCGATGCGCACCTCGAGCTGTCTCGTGCCGCCGATGGCGATGTGTTTGAAGAAGGAGACGTCGGTCCGCCAGTAGCCGGGGCCTCGCAGCGAGTTGCGTTCCATATTGCCGAACGTGCCGCGTGCCGGGCGTCCGAACGCACTGTTGGGATCACCGATCGGGGCGGCGTTGAACCATTGCGTCCGCGTTTCCGGCCCGGACGGATCGCCGATCAGATCGACGCGGTTCGGGCCCGTATCGCGGTCGGCGCCCGCGTCGCGATACGTGACGTCGAACGGCAGCCCGCTCTGCATGATGTGATTGGCGTTGACCTGCCAGCCGCCGATGATGGCATCCGTGAGCGGCGTGATGTCGGCCAGGTACCGACGGCCGCGCCCAATCGGAAGTTCGGCCACGACCGACAGTATGAAGTTGTGGGTGCGGTCCCAGCCGGCGGGGCCGTAGTTCAGGTCGCTGTCGAACAGGCCCTGGTGTTCGGGCAAATCGGCCTCGAAGTATTGGCCGTCGTGCTGCTGCGCCCGCTGCAGCGTGTAGCTGGCTTTGAGCGAATAGCCCGCGGAGAAGCGCTTGTTGAATTTCGCCTGTAACGAGTCGTAGGCATTCGTGGCGCAGTTGCAGAAGTAATCGATACCCTGCGTCCACCCGAACTTGTTGAAGAACGGCTGCCGCTGGTTGAAGGGCACACCGTTCAGGTACCCGTTGAGTGTTGCCTGGTTGATGTTGAACGCGGGACCGTCGCCCGCGAACACATCCCGCCCGCGATTGCCCACGTAGCCCGCTTCCACCGACATCGTGTCGGTCAGCTGCCGCTGGACCGTGATGTTGAATGCGTCAACGGTCGGCGGTCGCTGCGTGGTGGGCAACGCTCGCGCGAATACCCCACTCGGGAGCAGGAATCTGCCGGTTTCCGAGTTGAGGAAAACCGGCGGCGGCGCTGGTTGGGAAAGATTGAAGAGCGCGTCGAAGTCCGGCCTCGTTCCGCGGTCGTCCTGCACGGAGAGCACCGGCAGGTTCTGGGTCACACTGTGACCGAACAGCGAGCCGAACACCCCGATGTCGTAGCTGCGGCCGAATCCGCCGCGGATGACGGTCTTCTGGTCGATCTGGTAGGTGGCACCGACGCGCGGGGCCCAGTTGAGCTTGTTGTCGATATCACCGTTCAAGCTGGTACCGCCCACTCCCGCCACTCTGATTTCGCCCGTTGCAAGGTCAAGGAAGCCGCCATTCCCGGGCTCGTTGACCGTCTGCGGGTTGATGATGTCCAGCCGCAATCCGTAGTTGAGCGTGAGTTTGTCGGTGGCGCGCCACGTGTCCTGTGCGTAATAGAAGTGCCGCCACTGCCGCTCCGCCGCGTCGGTCTGCTCGCTGACATACCGCCTCAGCTTGGTCACATCGCCGATGAGGAACGTCGCCAGCCCGAGGCCGCCCGTGCCGTTGAGTGATGTGCGATTGTGGTTGAATTCCAACTCGCCGGATCGGTGGGCATCGCTCGGCACCCGCAGATTCCAGGCGCGCCTCACGTCGATTCCAAACTTGAAACTGTGGTCACGCCAGACTTTCGTGATGTTGCCCACGAGCTGCAGCTGTTTCTCGTTCTGGTCCAACGGGCAGTTGCATCGATTGACTTCCAGCCCCGAGCCGAACTCGATGTCGCCCGGCGCAGTCGTGTTGTTACCACCGATGAACACCGAAGGCATCCCGGACGTGAAGGTCTCATCGAGGTTCAGGCCCTCGATTCCGGCATCGGCGGCGGGAGTCGTGCCGAAGTCACCCGGCAGCACGTTGACCTTGTACCGGAAGAACCCGAGGCGGAAGTCGGCGAGCAGCGTCGAGGAGAAGGTGTAGTCGAATCCGTACGACAGGCTCTGGTTGATCACGTCGGAAATGCCGCCCAGGCTGACGAGCTCCCGGCCGCCCCCCTCGCCGAATGCACTGGGACCGTCGCGGAGGAAGTCGCCCAGGCTGTATCGTCCGAACGTGTTCAGCCGGTCGGACAGCCGGCCGTCCATCCGGACGTTGAACGAGTTCTCCTCGAACGTCTCCGACCCGGACGCGACGAAATTGTCGCGCGTGCCGTTCTCGACGCCGGTCGCGTTCGGCTCCGGGATCAGCGCGAGGAGCCTTTGCGCCTCGTCCGACAGCCTGTGCTCCGGAATCACGTTGTTCGGGAACTGCTGGCCCGTCTGCGGGTCGTAGATATTCACGCCGTAGTCACTCAGGTCGCCGCCCCGCGCAGCAAGGGTCGGCACGGTCAGCAGCCGCGAGCCCCCTTTCGTCTCGCGCGTTCCCTGATAGTCGCCGAAAAAGAACCACCGACCTCGCTGGATCGGACCGCCGATCGAACCTCCGAACTGGTTGCGCTTCGTCTCGGGTACCAGCCTCCCGGTGAGAGGATCCGGCTGAAACTGCGTGAAAGGATTCCGCGACTGGAATTTGTCGCTCTGGTAGAACTCGAACAGGCTGCCGCGATATGCATTGGTGCCCGACTTCGTCTGGACGGAGACCACGCCCGCCGTCGCCTGACCGAACTCCGCGTCGTAATTCTGAGACGTGATCTTCGTCTCGCCGATGGATTCGAGCGTCGGATTGATGACGATGATGCCGAGAATGACGTCGCGGTTCTCGGTGCCATCGAGCTGGTACCCCGTGCCGCTGAAGTGCTGCCCGTTCACCATCGTCTGGGTCGAGCCCTGGGGGTTCTCGCTCGCCGCGTGACTGAAGCTGTGAAGCTGCTGCGTGCCCGGCGTCAGCAGGATGAACTTGGTGAAGTTGCGGTCCAGAACGGGCAGGTCGCTGATTTGTTTGGAATCGAAATTGGTGGACACATCCGCACGATCGGTCTTCAGCAGCGGTGAACCGCCGCTCACCTCCACCGTCTCGGTGAGGTCGCCGAGCTGCAGGTCGAAGTTGACAGGCGTCTGTGTATCCACGCTCACGCGGACCTCGGGGACCACTGCGACTCTGAAGCCGGCGATTTCCGCTTTGACCTCGTAGAGACCAGGCAGCAACCGGTCCTTCACGTAGAAGCCGGACTCGTTCGACACGACCGTATCGACCGTTTTCCGTTCCAGGCTGGTGATCGTGATCGTCGCCCCGGGCATGACGCCGCCCTGCGCATCTCTCACAGCGCCGCCGATGCTCCCGTAAACCGCCTGCGCGACGGCATCCGACGGCGCTGCAGCCAGGATGGAGATGCAGATCAGAGCTGCGATCCGCAACAGAGGAGTGCTTCGCACGGTCGACGAAGCGGGGATGAGACCGGCCATGGCAAACCTCCCGGGAGGGCGGCGGACGGTTCGCGCAGGAAAATCAATCCGAGACTCCTGCGCATGAACCTCCAGACGGCCATGGAGGCGAATCCTAGCACCGTTTCGCGCATCGTCAAGTGCAATTTCGACTCTTGGTGGATCTGTCGGGATGAGACACGTAAACTTTCTCCGCACGTTCGACCCCAACCGCGGGTGAATCCAAAATGTTGGTTCGATTTGCGACGCTGATACACGGTTCAGCTGGCGCTCTCGCGCTGTTGGCAGCGCTGGGCTCGTCTTTCGTTCCGTCCCAGGACGCCGGATACGTCCCGAGATTTCCGCTCGATCCGGCATCGCTGACGCTGGCCCGGCCCACTCGTCCCAACACGTTCTTCGATGTCGCCGGACGCCGCTCGGCGGTCTTCGGGTATGAAGGCCGCTCGCTGGAAGTCTGGGTCTATCCGCTCGAGATCCTCGAGGACTTCAGCCTGTCGTTTCGCCTCGAAGGCTACCCCCTCGAAATCGCCGGGCGCGACATCGAAGCAGGCATCGAGGTACGGCCGGAAGCAACCATCTTCAGCTATGCGCACGCGGCGTTTCGCGTCCGGCAGATCATCATCGCGCCGATCGACGAGCCTGGCATCGTGATGCTTTTCGAGGTGCGCAGCACGCTGCCGCTGAGCATCGTCGGATCGTTCCGGCCGAGCCTTCGATTGATGTGGCCGGCCGGATCGATGACGCCGAACGCCGGCTGGAACGATCGCACGCACGCCTACGAGCTGACGGAAGAGAGCCGCCGGTTTGCCGGCGTGATTGGATCGCCGGCGGTGCGGGATGTCTCGATGATGCCATACCAGGAAGAGCCTCGCGACGTACCGCTGCAGTTCGTGATCGACACGCCGCCGGAATCGCACGAGACATTCGTGGCGCTCATCATCACGGGCAGCACGGAGGGTCTCGAGACGGCGCGGTCGACGTACGAGAGGCTGCTCCGCTCCGTCCGCGACCAGTACGACAAGACGGCCGCGCATTACCAGCAACTCCTTCGACGCACCGCACGCGTCGTGACGCCCGATCGGCGGCTGAACGAGGCGTTCGACTGGGCAAAGATCGGCATGGATAAGGGGTTGGCTACCAACCCGCTGCTCGGCACCGGCCTGCTCGCCGGATTCCGAACGTCCGGCGCGAGCGAGCGGCCGGGGTTCGCGTGGTTCTTCGGGCGCGATGCGCTCTGGACGGTGCTCGCCCTCGACGCCGAAGGAGATTTCACATCGAGCCGCGCGGCCCTTGATTTTCTCCGCAAGTTTCAGCGGGCGGATGGCAAGATTCCGCACGAAATCTCGCAGAGCGCGTCGCTGGTGCCCTGGTTCACCGACTATCCGTATGCGTGGGCGAGCGCCGACGCGACGCCGCTCTACGTCATCGCGCACGCCGACTACTGGCGTGCGAGCGCCGACCGCGAGTTCCTGAACGCGGCATGGGACTCGCTCGTCAAGGCGTATCGCTTTTCAGCCACCACCGACACCGATCGGAACGCGCTCATCGAGAACACCGGCGCGGGCCACGGCTGGGTCGAAGGCGGCGCGCTCTATCCACCCCACGAGGAGATCTATTTGCAGGGCTTGTGGATGGAAGCCTCGCGCAGCTTCGCGGAGCTCGCCGACGTCATGAACGATCCGGCGCTGGCGCGGGAGGCCCGGGCCGCGCAGGAACGCACGCGAGAGGCAGTCGAGCGGACCTACTGGCTTCAGGACCGCGGCTTCTATGCCTTCGCCACAGCCATGCCGCGCGAGGCACCGCCCGTCGCCGAACCAGGACCGCGTCGCGAAAGGCGGCAGGCACGCCTGAATGCTCTTCGGGACGCCCGACTGATCGACGAGGATACCGTCCTCCCCGCCGTACCGCTCTGGTGGCGGACGCTCGACCCGACGCGCGCGCAACTGCAAATCGATCGGCTGGGCGCCGGCCGGATCGCAACGGACTGGGGGAATCGAATCCTCTCCGAAGAGAGCGAGCTGTACGATCCGTTGTCCTATCACTACGGATCCGTCTGGCCGCTGTTCACGGGCTGGGCGTCCATGGGGGCGTATCGATACGGCCGCCCGCACGTCGGCTACCAGTCCCTCATGGCGAACGTGCTGCTCACCGAGGAGGGCGCGCTGGGATACGTCACCGAGCTGCTGTCGGGCGAGTTCAACGCCGCCTTCGGCCGTTCGTCGCATCATCAGGTCTGGTCCGAGGCAATGGTCGTCACCCCGGTGCTGCGCGGCCTGCTCGGGCTCGAGCCCAACGCGCCGGTCGGCGAGCTTCGTTGTGCGCCGCAGCTGCCGGCAAACTGGGACCAGGTGTCGGTCCAGAACATTTCTGTCGGGGACGCGCGCGTCGACTTCAGTTTTGCCCGAACGCCTGACCGCCTGACCGTCTCCATCGTTCGCGGCCCGTCAGGGCCAGCCGAGTCGCGTCCCTTGCGCGTCGTCCTGGCCCCGGCTCTTCCGCTCGATGCGGTAATGCAGCGCGTCACCGTCAACGGAGAGGACGCGCCGTTCGAGCTCCGATCCATCGGAGACATCCAACGCCCGGAGATCGTCGTTGCCCTTCGAGAAGGAGCGCCGACGACGGTGGTATTCACGTACGAAGGCGGCACCGACGTGTATCGCGATATCAGCTCACCGGCGATCGGCGCGCGAAACCACGGACTCCGAGTGCTGCGATCGCGGGCGGACCGCGACGCGTTGCGCCTCACGCTGGAAGGGCGCGGAGGCAGCACGTACGCCCTCTGGTTGCGCACTTCGCGAAAGCCTGGCGCCGTGTCGGGCGGGCAGCTGAAGGGGACTGGAGCCGGGGATCCGCACCTGGTGGTGGCCTTCGAGGGGACGGGCGACGCGTACGTCCTCAAGGAGGTGACCGTTGCGCTGGGGAGCCCGCTCCCTCGCTGAGCCTTCCTTGATGCGGACGATTCCGCGGCCCTTCACGTTCGTCAACGTCTCGACCTGCCCGCTGGGCCACCTGATCTCGATCCGATCGGCCTGCTGCCGCTCGCCGAGCCCGAAATGCAACCGCAAGTCGTCATGTGAGTAGTAGCTGGACTGGCTGAGAACCGCCCGCGCCTGCTGCTGGCCGGCAACCGTCACGACGACAACCGTTCCGATGGCCGAGCGATTCGATCGCGTGCCCTCCAGCTCGAGAACGATCCAGCCGTGCCGGCCTGAGTAGTCGTTTCGCAGCAGCGAGGGTGGCTCGTTCATGTTCATCACGAGCACGTCGATATCGCCGTCATTATCGACGTCCCCGAACGCGGCGCCACGGCTCGAATGCGGGATCGACGTGTCGCCGCTCGCTGCCGTGAGGTTCTCGAAGCGTCCATCGCCGGCGTTCTTGAAAACCACACGCGGACCCCGATGGGGATAGTACGGCAAGGTCCGTTCGATCTCCGGGTACACGTTTCCGGTCACGTACAGCACATCGTGAAGACCGTCGTTGTCCAAATCTGGCATGCCGACTCCCCACTCGACGTGTCGGTTCTCCACCCCGAGCCCGGACACGGCGGCCACGTCCTCGAACAGTCCTTTCCCCAGGCTGCGATACAACGCGGGGATGTCGTCGGCGAAGTGCGTCTTGAACACGTCGAGCAGGCCGTCGCGATTGTAATCGCCGACGGCCACCCCCATACCTGCCTGCGGGTTGCCGTGCTCGCTGTACGCGGCGCCGCTTTCCACGGCGACGTCGGTGAACGTCCCGTCGCGGTCGTTGCGATACAGGATCGAAGCGGTGGAATCGGACGCGACGTAGATGTCGGACCAGCCATCCCCATCCAGATCCGTGGCGAAGGCGGTCATGGAATAGCGTCCAGTCACGGCTGCGATTCCGGACGCCTCCGAAACGTCGGCAAACGTGCCATCACCCCGGTTCCTGTACAGCAGGTTCGTTTCGGTCGGGAGCCCCTTCGGACCGCAGTTGACCGGAATCCCCTTCCAGAGGCAGTTCGCGCCGGATCCCGGTTCGGCTGCCGTCGCGAGATCGAAACGCAGGTAGTTGGCGACGAAGAGATCGAGTCTGCCGTCGCGGTCGTAGTCGACGAAGGTGCAGCCGGAGCCCCAGCGGGTCTCACGCGCCGACAAGCCCGCCTGGTCGGTAACGTCTTCGAAGCGTTTGCCATCGCGGTTCCGGTAGAGCACGTTGCGGCCGTAGTACGTGAGGAAGAGGTCGGTCCAGCCGTCGTTGTCGTAATCGCCCGCGCACACGCCGGAGGCCCAGCCGCTCCGGCGCATGCCCGTCGGATCGGTGACGTCTTGGAAGGTCCCATCACCGCGGTTTCGGTACACCCGGTTCGTGGGCGCGGCCGCTGGCGGGTACGTCATCTCTTCCCTGGTGCCGTCCTTCAGCCGCGTGCCGCTCAGCACCAGCGCGTCGAGCCAGCCGTCGTTGTCGTAGTCGACGAGCGCGACGCCGGAGCCGTTGGTCTCGATGATGAAGCGCTTGCGATCGATGCCGCCATAGATCGACGGCTCGCGCAGTCCCGCGAGATCAGCGATGTCGGTAAAGCTGACACCCCAAGGCGAGGAACGCTTCTCACTGTCGGTCAGCGACGTCTGATCCTCTCGTGCCATCGCGGCTCCAATCGCAACCAGGCAGGCCGAGACTGCCAGGCAAGATTGGAGAGCTGAAGCTACTGAGAGCATGGGGCGATCGTCAACGGCCCGGTTGCCCCTGCAGGCGCTCGGCGATGGCGAATTCACGCTTCGCCTCTTCGAGCCTGCCCATCTGCTGATAGAGCTGCCCCAGGAGATAGTGGGCCGTCCGGTTGTTCGGGTCGTACTGGATGGCCCGCATGAGCATGCCTTCCGCCGTCGCCGGCTGCCCCTTCTGCATGTACGCCCGGCCGAGCACGATATAGGGCGCGCTGTAGAACGGATTGAGCCAGACCGACTGCTGCAGCGCGGTCATACCTTCGTCCCAGTTCCCCTGACGCACCAGCGCATCGCCCAACTGCTGAAAGGCCATCGCATTTCCCGGATTGAGCGCGATTTCCTGCCGGGTCAACCTGATGCCTTCGTCCAGGCGGCCGCGAAAGATGGCGACCTGGCCGAGGAGCGCGTGCGCCTGCGGCAGTGTCGGATCCTTTTCGATCGCCCGGGTCAGCTCCTTTTCGGCGAACTCCTCGAACTCGAGCCGAATCATCATCTGCGCCGTGATGAGATGCGCGGCGGCCGAATCGGGCGCCACGGCAAACGTGTCGGCGAACACCTCGCGCGCGCGATCGGGCCTGTGCGTTTGCACGTATGCCTGTCCGAGCACGTATCCCAGTTCGCGATTGGCCGCCCACGCGCGCGTGGCTTCGAGAAACGGAACGGCCTCCGCGAACCGGCCCACGATGAAGTGGCACAGCCCGAGGATCTGCACCGCTTCCCGCCGCTCCAGCGAGTTCTCCGGCCAGGCAGTGGCCACCGGCGCGAGCAACTCGATCGCGCGCAGATGATCGTCGGCGTGGTAGTACGCGACTCCCAGCAGGTGCGCCACGTCCGGCCGCGTCCGATCCGCGGCCCCCTCGAGCCTCTCGATCGCCACACGCGGCTTCCCCTCGTTGATCAGCTGGCGCGCCTCTGCCAGCACCCGCGCCGATCCGGACTCGGGTGGTCCGGGTCTGTCCTGGGCGGCCGCTCCGGGGCGCACACCGGCCGTTGCGAGCGTGATCGCTGCGATCAACACGCGGCACCAGCCGACGAGCGTAGAGTGCGTCATTGCCCCGTCCGCGCCGCCACGCCGCCCCCCTCTTTCAACGTCACGATCCGGTCGATCTCGATGTCGTCCCAACGCTCCTCGAGTCCGTTCGGCCACCGGACCTCGACGCGCTCCACGCTGGTCGATCCGCCAAGCCCGAACGTGACGCGCAGATCGTTCTGCGAGTAGTAGCTGCCGCCTCCCCGGACCTCCTGCACCTGCACGCCGCCGGCGCCAACGAGGCGGACGCGCGCGCCGATGGCACTGCGGTTCGACCGCGTGCCAACGAGCTTCACCGTCAGCCAGTGCGTGCCAGGGGGCGATTCGAGCCGGAACAGATCCGGCGCGGCGTGAACGTTGTTGACGATGACGTCGATGTCGCCGTCGTTGTCGAGATCGGCAAACGCCGCTCCCCGGCCGGCTGCAGGTGAGGTAACTGGGGGCCCAAGCCGTTCCGTGATGTCCGCGAACCGGCCCTGGCCGAGATTGCGGTAGACGACCTTCCGCTGCTTGTATCCCGCTTCGGTCTTCAGGCGCTCGACTTCCGGATAAACATGGCCGTTGACCAGGAACAAGTCCAGCCACCCATCACGATCGAGGTCGAGGAAGCCGACACCCCACCCGAGCCACCGGGTGTTCAGGCCGATCCCGCCGGCGAACGTGCGGTCGTCGCAGTAGCCTTTTCCGTTGTTGGCATAGAGCGTCGACGTGTCGCCCGCGAAATTCGTCTTGAACAAGTCCATCGTGCCGTTGCGATCGTAGTCCCCGACCGCAATGCCCATCCCGGCCTGGGGCTTGCCGTCCTGGCTGTAGGCGCAGCCCGCCTCGACCCCGATATCCTTGAAGGAGCCGTCCGTGTTGTTCAAATAGAGAGCGCTGGGGTTGGAATCGTTGGCCACGTACAAATCGGACCAGCCATCATCATTGAAGTCGAGCGTGCTGACTCCGAGGGCATATGTGCCCCTGGCTCGTGTGATGCCCGTCCGATCCGAGACATCCTCGAACGTGCCGCTCCCCGTATTGCGGTAGAGCACGTTCTTCCCGCCCGGCAACCCTGGCGGCCCGCACGCAACGGGGATGCCCTTGTATCTACAGAGGCCGGAATCGGGGACGGGTGCCGACGCGAGGTCGAAGTCGATGTAGTTGGCGGCGAAAAGATCCAGACGACCGTCTCGGTCGTAATCGATGAACGCACAGCCGGCGCCCCACCGGGGCTTACTGGTCTGCAGGCCTGCCGCGCCGGTCACGTCCTCGAACGTGCCATCCGTGCGGTTTCGATACAGGCGGTTCTGTCCCCAGTAGGTGACGAACAGATCGTCGTACCCGTCGTTGTCGTAGTCACCAGCGCAGGCCGCCTGCCCCCACCCGCTCTGAGCCAACCCCGCCTTGTCCGTCACGTCCTCGAACGTCCCGTCGCGCTTGTTGCGATACAGATGGTTGGTCGGAGCGCTGCCGCTCGGGAAGCCTTCGAGGATGGACCCGTTGACCAGCAACACATCCAGCCAGCCATCCGCATCGTAGTCCAGCACGGCTACGCCACACCCGGTCGTCTCGAGCAGGTACTTGTTGGTCTCCCTGCCGCCGTAGACTGTCACGGCTGTCAATCCGGCTTCGCGGGCAATGTTGCTGAACGAGAATCCGAGCGGCGCGTCCTGCGCTCTCGATCCCGTCGCGCCCAAGGCTCCCGCCGAGATGCTCGTGGCCAGCGCAAGGACGGCTCGCAGCCGCCGAAATCGATCGACACGAGATTCCATCTGCCGAACCTCGCGGTCGCAGCGCACGCGGGTGATCATCGCTTGTCGTCGTCCGGCGGCCTGAGGTGAGGTGCCAGCCGCCGGGCCTCGGCAAAATGCGCGCGCGCCTCGGCGCGGGCGCCGGTCTGTCTCAGCGCCAGGGCCAGCTGATAGTGCGCCTGGGGATTCTCGGCCGCGAGCCGGATCGCCTCACGGAATCTCTCGATGGCGCCTGTATAGTCATTCGCTTTCAGTTTCTGCACCCCAATACTCACGGCGAAGGTCGACGCCTGCGCATCTGCGGTCTTCCGATTCAGCCGATCCGCTTCGGCCAGTTCCGCCGCCGCGGCCTCCTCCTGCCCCAGTTGTTTCAGCGCCTGACCGAGGCTGAGGTGCGCTTCGGCGGACATCGGCCGGTACCTGATGGCGTGGCGGAACTGGGATACGGCGTCGACGAGCGCACCCTGCTGCTTGAGGATGGTGCCGAGCATGTAATACGCATCGGCGTAATCCGGTTTGCGCGCGATCGTTTCCCGGAGCTGCAGAACCGCCTCTTCCGGCCGTCCGGTCTGCCACAAGACGACGCCGAGTGTGAAGGGCGCTTCGGGCAGTTCAGGATTCAGCTTTGCAGCCCGGCGCAGCTCGATCTCCGCGCCCGCGAAGTCGTCCTGCTGCTTGAGCGCGAGACCAAGGTTGTAAAACGCTTCGGCGTTGGTCGGATCCACTTTGACGAGCGCGCGGTACTCCGCTACGGCTTCCGCGAGGTTCCCTTGCTGCATCAGCGCCGTGCCGAGATTCAGGCGCGCCGGTGCGTAAGCCGGCTGCGCTTTGATCAGGCGCTGGAACACCGCCACCGCCTCGTCGCCGCGGCCCTTCTGCGACAGGGCGAGGCCGAGGCTGTTCTGCGCGTCCGCCGCTGATGGGTCGAGTCGCACGGCGGATTCCAGGTGCGCGATGGCGCCATCGAGATCGCCAAACGCCTGGAGCGCCACGCCGAGGCGTTTCTGTACGACCGCGAGCTGCGGACTCAACCGCGCCGCCTCGCGCAAGTGCTCGATTGCGAGCTCGAGTCGTCCCTGGCCTTCGAGCGTCAGCCCCAGATAGTACCGGGCCTCGACATGGTTCGGCCGGAGCTTGACGGCGGCCTCCAGCGCGGGGAGTGCGCCGGCGTAATCCCGCGTCCACCAGCGCGTCGCTCCGAGGTGATACTGCGCATCGAACAGGCCGGGCGCGAGGTGGACCGCCTGCGCGAAGTGCCGAAGGGCGTCCGGAATCTTCCCCTGCTGGCCCAGAACGAATCCCAGGCGGTCGTACGCCTCGGCCATTTGGGGTGCATACCTGATCGCACTCTCGTACGCGGCGGCCGCCGCCGGCAGGTTCTTCTGGCGCTCGAGGACCATTCCGAGCAGATAGTGCGCTTCGGCGGACGAGGGGTTGCCCGCAAGGACCGACTCGAAGCTGGCCCTGGCGCGGTCGAGATCATCCGCCTGCAGGAACGCCCGGCCCTCGCTCAGGGTTGAGATGGAGGGTTCAGCTGTGACAGCCGATTGCTGAGGCCGGGCGGCTGCAGCGAGAGACAGCAGAGCTGCGGCAATGGCAGACAGGCGCCAGGCACTCCGGCGATCCATCGCGCAATTCTAGCATCGCTGACGCGCCCCACCCGGCGGTACGGACCTCGAAGTCCGACAGCCTCTCGCCACCTACATCATTCAATGACGACGGTGAGACCATCGAAGCGATCGGCGACCTTCACCCGCACGAAACCATCCTCGCTGAGCGTCCATCCGGTTTGCCTCGCTTCGAGATCGGCGTCTGAGACACGATCGAGAGGTGCGCTTGGAGAGCCGGCGGCGCGAACCGAAACGCTCCTCGGTTCGCCAGTCCATCGGATCGAGAGCACCAACGTCCGCGCTGCCGGACGATAACTGCCCTCCGCCGCTGCGATTTCGACTGTGGCGTGCTGATCCCGCCCGTCCCGATCTGACGTGCGCGTCTGTATAAAGCGCCGTTTCGAGAAGGCGCCGCTGCGATACTGCAACGTGTGGCCATCATCCTCGTACAGCGTCGAGGTCGAGCTCTGCGCGGGATAGACGGACACACGGAGCGGCTGTCCGGGCATCTCGCCCGTGTGCTGCACGACGGGCTGCTGGTAGATGAAGGCCCCGGCCCTGACGAACACCGGAATCGAGCTGATCGTCACCGGCACCGAAATCGACTGTTCCCCGGTGTGTGGCCGTCCGGTCCAGAAGTCGAACCAGACGCCCTTCGGCAAGTACACGACGCGATTGCGCTCGCCTGGACGCAGCACGGGCGCGACGATGAGGTCGCTGCCGAACATGAACTGGTCGTCCTGATCCCACGTCCGGTCGTCAGAAGGAAACTCCACGAACAGCGGCCTCAGAGCCGGGAGCCCCGTTTCGCTGGACTGCTGCATCACATTGTAGATGTGCGGGAGCAATCGATATCGCAGCTCGATCGCCTGACGATTGACGAGCTCGTGGGCCACGCCGTACGACCAGGGCTCCTGGTCGTCGGTTCCAAACGTCGTATGCGTCCGCATGAAAGGATAGAACACGCCCGCCTGAAGCCAGCGCGTAAACAGCTCTGGGGTCGGTGATTCGGCAAAGCCGCCGATATCACTGCCCACGAACGCAAATCCCGAGAGGCCAAGCGATGCGAGCATCGGGATCGTTCCCTGCAGCGCCGTCCACGTGCTGACGTTGTCGCCCGGCCAGAGCGCCGCATAGCGCTGCCCGCCGGCAAACGTGGCGCGCGTCAGCACGAACGGACGCTCGTCAGGCCGCAGCCGCGAAAGCCCTTCGAAGGTCGAACGCGTCATCAGCATGCCGTACACATTGTGGATTTCGCGGTGATCGGTTGGTTGTCCCTCGTTGTCGTGGCGCGCATCCAGCGGCATCGTCCCCGTTGGCGGCACGAACAACGCGGGTTCGTTCATGTCGTTCCAGATGCCGGCAACTCCGAGATCGACGAGTTCCTTGTACAGTCCGCCCCACCAGTCGCGCGTCGCGGGCCGGCTGAAGTCGGGGAATACGCTCGGCGCAGGATCCCTCTCCGCCTGTGAAGGCCACACCGGCGCCTCGAGGACGGAACCGTCAGGTTTCTTGACAAAGTGATCCCCTGCCAGCCCGCTGTCATACACGGACCAGCCGACCTGTTTTTTCGGATGTGGATCGATGATCGTGACCGTGCGGAACCCCTGCGAGCGCAGGTCGGACACCAGGCGGCCCGGATCGGGAAAGCGCGTGGTGTCCCAGGTGAACGGGTTGTACCCATCCAAATAGTGAATGTCCAGCCAGAGCGCGTCGGCTGGAATCCGCCGTTCACGAAAATTCTCCGCGATGAAGCGCACGCGCGATTCGGGATAGTAGCTGTAGCGGCACTGGTGGTACCCAAGCGCCCAGAGCGGCGGAAGCGGCATGCGTCCCGTCAGCTGCGTGTAGCGGGAGATGACCTGCTTGGGATCTGGTCCGTCGATGAAGTAGTAGTCCAGCTCGCCGCCGTCGGCGCCAAACGACAGCAGATTCTGAAACTGGTGGCCGATGTCGAAGTTGCTGCGGTGCGTACTGTCCAGGAAGATGCCGTGCGCGCGTCCGTTGCGCAGCACGAGATAGAACGGGAACGACGCGTACAGCGGATCGATGCTCGCGTCGTACCCGTAGGTGTCGGAGTTCCACATGGTGAAGCTGTAACCGCCCAGCATCTTCCCCCGGCGATTCAGCTTTCCGCTCTTTTCCCCGAGTCCGTAGACCTGCTCGTCGGGCCGCAGTCGTTTGTAGACGCGGCTGGCGGCGCCAGAGACCGCAGTACCCATAGCGGGATCGTCCTCGTCGAGCGACTCCCCCTGCGCGCTGAACACGGCCACGCGAAACGGCCGGTGCCGCACCGACACACGGAGCGCCGTCGTCGTCATCGTCGTCATGCTCGCCGTGGAGGTGATCGCCGGACGCGGATCCTCGAAATCCCTGGAAACGACGGCGTACGAATGGTCGCGTCCCAGCTTCGCTGTCGGCGAGAACCGGACGCGAACGATCTCGGGGCTCACGACGGAAATCGCCACGACGGCCTGCCGGTTC
>DASTBU010000163.1:0-41768 GCA_035711845.1 Vicinamibacterales bacterium | reverse complement strand
GAACTGGAAGGTCAGGCTGTTGATGCTGGTGACGTTCTGAAGGATGTGGTACTCCAGACAGAACACGTTCGAAGAGCCGAACTCGTCAACCAGGTCGCCGGGGCATCCCCCCATCTGGAAGAACGCGTTCGACGTGCTCGGCTCGGAGCCGGTGAGGCGCCCCCGGACCCCGATGACGGGATCGATCGGTATCGCGCTCGCCACCGCAGGATGAATGGCGAAGGCGGCAAGGATGAGCGCGGAGGAAAGGAGAGGGCGACGCATCTGCTGAGCTCCCGGAAAACCGAGGCGGACCGAGAAATCGACCTGCACCGCAGTGGCAACGACCGTTCCCGAAAGCCTGACCTGGGAAATGCGGCGACTAAACAACACAATCGCAAAGGATTAGCTGCGGGCAGGATGCTGCGGTGAACGTCGTTGCCGAGCCAGAAGTTCACCGATAGGCGCGACTTCGGTCTGCTAATCCGCGAGAATGGGCCGACCCTGGGGCGGGATGAAAGGCAGGAGGACCCGAGAAGGCGACGCCTCGCGAAGCTTCTCGAGTCCTGCGATGCGGGAAAACGGACGACTCCGGGCCGCTACGAACCGGTGCGAACTGCCGGCACCGCGCGTGGGGCGCGAACCGTGACCCCGGGCCGCCTCACGTCCACGTCGATCTTTTCCGGAGGAATCAACGCCGCCGGCCGGGCGTAATCCACCCGGTACTGGTTCTTCAGCTCGACCGCCAGACCGTGGAGCCGGTCTTCGAGCGCCATGCTGGTCAGCAGATGCTCGCGACGGCCTCCGGTCGCCGACGCGCCCTCCTCAAGGGTGATCTCACGCTGCCGGCGGCCCTCGTCCAGAAACCCTCCGCGACGACTGAGGATGAACGAGTGGAGCATCGCCCTGCTCCCCAGCTCGTCGAGCACCTGCTGGTGATAGCGCTCGCTGAACTCGGGACCTTCGGTGGTGATGACGACGATGGCGTGCCGCGCGCCTTCGCGCCCACCGAGCGCCCTCGATGCATCGACGATGGCGTCGAGCGCGTAGGCGCCGCTGCCCCGCCGGGCGAACAGCAAACCGACACCCGCTTCCAGCCGCGCGAGATCTCGCGTGTATTGCACGAGCACGGCCGGCCGCTCACCGAATCCGATAAGTGCGAGCTCGTGCTCACCCGCCATCTCCCGGAAAAACGTCGTCAGCGCTCGTCTGAGGTCGGGGATGTGGCGCTCGACAGCCTGGCTGGTATCGACCAGCACGGCAATCTGCAGCGGCTCGTCAGCGCGAGCCGCGCGAAGCACCTCCCGCTCCACCCCGTCCTCGCGCACGATGAAGTCGCGCGCGGTCAGCGCGGTCACCGGTGCGCCGCCCTTGTCGAGGACGCTGGCGTAGACCGACCGTTCGGCTTGCGCCGCGGCCAGCCCCGGCGCCGCCACGACCGCCGCCAGGACGGTCATCCCCGAAACAACCCGTGAGAAAGCCGACATGATGTGCACTCCCATTCAGGCGCTACATAGTTAAGGACGTCGCGGCGCGAGGCCTGGTTTCGAGGACTGAGGTCTGAAATGGTTAAGAATGGGTAAGGGGAGGCTCCAGGTCGTCGATCGAACCGTTGTGCTTACGGTCGCGACTGCTGCAGGTCGTTCCCGTGCAGCTCTCGTGATCCCGGCGGTCAGGGCCGCGGCTCGCTGACAGCGGACGCGCTCGTCTTCACCACGAACTCCGGATCGCCGTAGAAGACATAGTCCGCCCAGTCCTTCGACCCGCTGTCCTGCACACTCCGGCGCCCGTGCTGGATCGCCTCGCGCACGGACGTGCCCTGCATCAGGTGCCCGTAGAACCGATCCGCGAACACCTTCGCGGCCAGATCACCGACCGGCCAATAGGTCGCCAGGAAGTTGGCGACCCCTCCGCGCATGAAGGCTTCGGCGAAGCCGGATCCCGTCTCGATCCGCTTGACGCGTTCCGCGGACGACTTCCGTCCTGAACCCGCTGCCCGACCGCGCCGGATGCGCCCGGTTTCGCACGCGTTGAAGAACACCAGCGTCGGCAGGTTCCCGAGGCCGGCCAGATCGGCGCCGCTCAGGACGATGCCGCCGTGGCAGAGGATGCCGCTCCGCTCGGGCTTCTTGGGATCGAAGAAGGCGTGGCCGGCGTAGTGGATCAGATCGTACTTGCCCGAGCTGAACGCCGTCAGGAGTGCCGGACGCGTGGCCGCGCCGCCGCGCAGCACCTCGAGGCGGCAGCCGGGCCGATCGCCGAGCAACTCGCGCAGGCGCTTGCCTTCCTCCTCCGCGCCCTCCAGGTCCTCGGTGGGATTCACCACGAGCAGCACCGTGAGCACGTCGTCTTCCAGCCGCTCCTCGAGCCACTTCGCGACGGAGAGATTCTCGGCGGCGTAGCGATGCGTGAGGCCTTCTTCGGCGGCAGGAAACCACGCCTGCCCGGCGCTCCCGTTCGCGTTGATGGCCATCGTCTCCCAGGGCACCCGCGACATCGGTGCGTCGTGCACGACGACGAGATGGTACTGGCGATGCCGTGGGAGCACGGCGCGAATCTCGTCGCTCAACAGAAGCGTCGCGAGCTTCACCGCGTCGGCCGCCATGTCCTTGACGGCCGGGTCCACCAGGCGCCCGATTGTCAGCTCGAGCTGGCGCTGTTTCACCGTCCGCACGCCGGTGATGACGGTCGCCTTCTGCCCGGCGGTGAGGATCGACGTTCGAACGTCGAACTCCTCGTCGCGGCTCTGTTCCTGCCTGACGATCAGATACACGGGATCCTTCGAAGGCCGTCGCCTGGTGGGGGCCGCGATTTCCGGCGGCGGCCTCAGCGAGACCTCGTCGAACGTGAACTCGATGTCCTGGCAGAGAGCGGTGCTCGACAGCCGGTACAACTCCGCCTTCAGTTCGGTATAGCGCTGCTGATCCCATTCACAGATGACGAGACGCCGAAAACGGTGATCGACGTCGCCATCGGAAAGCCCTCGGATGAAGCCGGTGAGCAGGTTGCGCAGGGCGGAGGCCGGTGTTTCGCCGGAGCCGCCGCCGAAGAGCACGGTGGCGAACTCCTCGACGTGGCAATTCACGAAGGTCCGGACCAGGTTCTCGGCCGCAATCTGCATCACCTCGTCGGTGAAGCGATCGAACGGACCGAGACCCACGAATGCGATGTACTCGGCGGCTATCGCGTGGCGTCCGGTCGGGAGGACGAAAATCTCGCCGACATTGCCCGAGAACATGCGCCGGCGGGAGACCTCCGTGATCGCCCCGGCAACGCGCTGATCGAGCGCACGTGCCGCTCCACTGGGTGCGACATCCTTGAAGATGCCCACGGCCACGGCCCGCGTATCCGCCTCGGTGATGCTGCCGAAGGCGAACCGTAGATCGATCCTGTGCTGCCGGCGCCGCCCGACGACGATCCGATCGAACGCATGCTGGTAGCCGGTTCCGGCCGCTTGGGCGGCCGGGAGCGGAGCAGCCACGACCGGAGCCATGAGGTCGATTCGGGCGTACGGCGCTGCCACCTCTTCGAGCATCGTCCGGAGCTCGCGCTGGCTCAGAAGCGCGCCCCGGCGGCCCGCGTAGGGATCGATTCGAAGGTCGGCCTCCGTCACCTGCCGCACCTCCGCGGAGCGGGCCTCGCCTTCGTAGGTGCGGGGAAGCGCCGTCGTGTCGCCGCGGTCCAGCAGATCGAGGACCGCCTGGCCGACGACCCTGTTGTTCGGGAGGCTGCCGTGCCCTTCGGATATGTAGAAGGTGGGCGTCTCCAACAACCGGGCGAACTCGAGGGGCACCGTCCCGTCCCCGGCGCTCGATATCGAGTAGCTGAAGCCCCCGCTCTGATCGCGCTGGAGACCCGTTACGGTCTCCTGATCGACGCCGGCAATCAGGAAAAAGCGATCATCGGACGCCGCGAGCGTGTGTTGTACCCCCTTCACGCCGGCGAGGATCGAGGCCCGTGGAAGCAGGCCTTTCTCGGGCTCCGGCCAGCTCGCCAGATCGTACAGATCGACATCCCGGTAACGCTCGGGAGATGGCAGCATCTCGGTGAGGCCCGGGAAAGTGTTGAAGACGGTCGATGCGAGCTGCTCCGGCGTGTGCTTCAGGTCGAGGGCCGCGACTTTCCGCACGACCGAGTACGTGCCGCGAAGCGCCAGGACGGGCGCGAAGGACCCGAAGTTGGGCGTGCCGAGCATGATCAGACGGCGGCATTTCCCGCCGTGGCCGAGCGCCCAGCGCGCGACCAGGCCGCCCATGCTGTGGGCCACCAGGTTGACATGGTCTCCACCCTTCGCGTTCAACGCTCCGGCGAGGTCCTTCCCCAGGTCGGCGATGCTCTGTCGCCAGTCGAACGGGTAGAACTCCGCGTCGTAGCCACCAATCTGCAGCCGCAGCTTCAGCTTCAGATACGCGAACAGCAGGACGCCGAGCGCCTCGAACCGTCCGCCTCGCGGCGGCAGCGCGAGCGCCGTCAGCCGGCCCGCCGCAATGTCCAGTGGATCGAACCAGTAGACGTCGTCGAAGATCCCGATGCGGCCGCGTTTGCCGATCTTGGAGCCCATGATCCCCGGCAGGATCAGGACCCTGGGACCGCCGCGCGTCGTGCGCGCGGCGGCCTCGCGGGACAATTGGCGCAGCTCGGCGTACTCCTGCGGACCGAAGTAATCCTCGAGCAGTCCCGCATGCTCCCCGGTCAGCAGCGATCCTTCGATCTGCTCGTTGGTCAGCTCGAACTTGGAGCGCGCTCCCGGCTGCGCCGGCGTTGCCCCAACCCTCGCAGCCCGTCCGGCGGACGGCGTGCGGCGCCGCCTCTTCCTGGTTTTGATTGCTCTGCGCTGAGCTCTGGCCACGGCATTCCTTTCAGAAAGTCTCGTGCGAGCGCGGATCGCGTTCCTCGACCAGATGCGCGAGCAGCGCGCGGACGGCCCGGTGGTCTGCCAACCGGTGATCGGCGCCGCTGCTGCGCATGCCGACCGCGACCTTGAAGGCTTCGTTCGGAAGCGCGGCGAACATTTCCTCGTCCGTGCGATCGTCCCCCACGGCAAGGATCGTTGACGGCTCGGCCACGGCCGTCACGACGCGATGCGCCACGAAAGCCTTGCCGGTGCCGCGCAAGCGCACCTCAATCACCTTCTTGCCTTCGACGACTTCCAGGGGCTGGTTGCTCAGCGCGTCGCCGAGCAGCATCCGCAGCTCGTGGGCCTGCCGCGCGCCGAACTCGGCGTCTGCCATACGGTAATGCCATGCCACCGACGCGCTCTTTTTCTCTATCAACGAGCCGGGCGTGTTGGCGGTGAACTGCTCGAGGACTGGATAGACCCTCCGCATGCAGTCGGCGGGAACCGGCAGCGCGGACACCCAGTCCCCATTCGGTGCCGCGCGATGATAGCTGCCGTGTTCGGCCCAGAGCGTGAGGGGCAGGTGGCCGAACCACGTGTCGAGGATGTCGCGCGACCGGCCGCTGACGATGTGGAGCGCAGTCTCCGGTTTTGCCGCAAGGGTAGCCAGGAGGTCCAGCAGCTGCGCATCCGGTACGGCCAGCTCGGGCGCCGAGGCCAGCGGCACGAGCGTGCCATCGTAGTCGAGCAGCAGGATGAGGCGCCGCCCGTCGAGCGCCATCGCAGCGAGCTCGGAGGGCTCGCGAAGCACGGGCGCCGGGGCACATGCTGAAACCTCCGTGGTGCCGAGCTGCTCGAGAAAAGTCTCCGCCCACCGATGGACGTCGTGCTCCAGGACGCGCCGGCGAAGGTTCCGCATTCGCGCGCGGCGGACGGACGGCTCCATCGCCAACGCGTCCTTGATGGCGCGACCCACGGCGTCGTTGTCGTACGGGTTCACCACAAGGGCCGCGCCGAGCTCGTCGACCGCGCCGGCGAACTCGCTCAACACGAGCACGCCGTCCTCGTCGGCTCGCGAGGCGACGAACTCTTTCGCGACCAGATTCATTCCGTCCCTGAGCGGTGTCACCAGCATGACGTCGGCTGCGCAATAGAGCGCCACCAGCTGTCGTCGTGAAACCGTCTGATGCAGGTAGTGAATCGGCGTCGAACGCAGCGTGGCGCTGGCCCCGTTGATGCGTCCGACCGCCTCCTCGACCTGCCGGCGGAAGACCTGATAGGAATCGACGTTTTCGCGCGAGGGCACCGCAATCTGAATGTAGCGGAGACGGTCGCGCAGTTCCGGCTCCCTGACGAGCAGCTGCTCGATCGCCCGCAGGCGCCGCGGAATCCCTTTCGTGTAGTCGAGGCGATCGATGCCGAGGAGGATCCGCCGTCCGCCGGCATCCTCGCGAATCGCCGCCGCGTCGGCAATGACGACGGGGTCGTGGGCCAGTTCGTTGAAGGAGGCTGAGTCGACACCCATCGGAAACACGCCGAGCCGAACCGACCGGTCGTCGAGATCGATGCGGTCCACCTGCGCTTCGATGCCCTCGAGGTGCAGGAGCGACGTCACGAAGTGTCGAAGGTACGCGAACGTGTGGAAGCCGAGCAGATCGGCGCCAAGCAGGCCGCGGAGGATCTGGGTGCGCCACGGCAGCACGCGGAACACTTCGGAGGAGGGAAAGGGAATGTGGAGGAAGAACCCAATGCGGGCGTCCGGCAGGCGCTCTCGCAGCATCGCGGGTACCAGCATCAGCTGGTAGTCGTGGATCCAGATCGCATCCCCCGGCTCGTACGACGCGGCCACCGCATCGGCGAACTTCTCGTTCACCTGGCGGTAGGCATCCCATCCGCTCGACTCGACGGGAACCCGATCCACCTGGTAGTGAAAGAGTGGCCAGAGCACACGATTCGAGAACCCGTCGTAGAACCGCTCCACCTCCTCGGACGACAACAGCACGGGAACGACGCCGCGCTGCGCCAGCTTCTCCCTGAGCTCCTCGCGGTGCGAAGCGTTCACGCGCGAGAGCTCACCAGGCCAGCCAATCCAGAGGCCGTGAGACTGCAGATGCCAGCTGCGGAGTCCGGTCGCGAGCCCGCCTGTCGCGTCCACGAACTGCAGTCGGCCCTCCTCCACCAACGCGCTGACCGGCAGCCTGTTGGAAACTATCAGAAGGCGAGCCTTGGCCGCGATAACTGGACGGGCGCTCCTTGACGGGGCCTCGAAGCTCATGTGTGGCGAGAGAGAGGAGCCGGAAATGCCGATGGTAACAGCGGACCCCTCCTCGTCCAACACGCGGGGCCGGCGCCGACCGAAAAGGCGACGCTTCGCTGCGCTCGATAAGGGTACTGGAAGGGGTGCGGGTAGCGCCCGCGTGGGGTTCTCTCGCCGCCGCGTCGTCTATTGTCTCGATCCGCCTTGCAGGGTGGCGCTCACCCGGGTTTCCTTGTTCGCCACCACCCGCACCGCAGCGCTCCAGCGCTCGTAGCCGCTCGACTCGACGCGGACGACGCAGGAACCCGCGGGAACATCTTTTAGAAGGACAGGCGTGGAGCCGACGACGCGGCCATCGACAGTCACGATGGCACCCGGGGGATCGGACTCGATAGCAAGAGACCCGCGGAACCGAGGTTGCGCCGCGGCTGTCGATCGCTCGGACGCGCTCGCGGCTTTGGGAGCCGGTTTCGACGCGACGGGTACTCGAGCGCCAAGCTGCCGCGGAGGCGCCGCCGCCTTTGCGCGGCTCCTGCCGGATGTCGGAACGACGCGCGGGCTCTCGATCGTCCGGGCGGCTTGGAGGCCAGGAGGAGGAGTCACAGCCGTCTCACTCGAAAGGACCGCCGGTGACGCCGGCTGGCTCGAAGTCGACTCGTCGGCGGAGACGAAGGTCTGCGGTTCCGCGACGCTCTCCTCGCCCGAGAAGAACAACCCGCCCACGGTGAGCCCGAGCGCAAAGGCGGGAATCAGCCACCTCACCATGCGTCGAGCAGTGAACCAGCGCAGCGCTGCAAGGCGGCGCACCACGATATCCGCCAGCCGGTCGAGGCCGCGCTCGGCCGACGCGAGGATGGGTTGCAGACGGGAGATGTAGCTGCCAAAGGGATGGTGAGTGGAGCGTTTGTGCCGCCATCCACGCCACCCGCACGAAAGACATTCGTAGGGACTCAGGCCGGTCAGCCACTCCGCGAGTGGACCGAGCATCACAGTTCTGGGGTAGACCCAGCGCGACTGGCCGCAGGACGGACAACGCTCCATGAAGGGCCTCACGGACCGGTGGGCGGCCACCGGCTCGACGATGGTACCGCTGGGCACACCCGCAGCGGCACGCCAACCGGCAGCGTGAGCAAGACTCGGGCCTTTTGAAACCACAGCAAAATCAAGGATCGCGGAACCGGGAACGCAGCCGAGCGCGACCTTTGGGCATCAGTAGGCTGACAACCACCCGCAGCGAAAGGCGGAGGTTGACAAATATTTTAGTTTAATCTAAAACATTTGTCATGCTCGATCCGCGCGTGCTCGCCGCCGTGTCGTCGCCGCGCCGGCTCGAAATCCTGCGCCTGATCTGGCTCGCCGAACGTCCCGCGGGAGCCATTCACGAAGCGATGGCCGACGTCACGTTCGGGGCCGTCTCGCTGCAACTTCGCGCCCTGGTCGACGCGGGCCTGATCGCGATGCGCCGGGCCGGCCGCCAGCATTTTTACCGCGCGCGCCCCGAAGCATTCGGCGATCTCGCCGGAGCGCTCGAGCGCATGTGGGACGACGCGCTCTGGCGGCTGAAGCTGCAGGCGGAACTCGAAGCCTCACGGCGCGGCCCGAAGCCGCGTCGCACGCGAACACGAACGTCAAGCACGAGAAAGAGACAACCATGAACGAACTACCCCACCGGCTCGACCGCACCATCGTCATCGAAGCTCCCCGCGACATCGTCTTCGAGTTCTTTGCCGATGAAGAGCGCTGGGCATCCTGGTGGGGTGCGGGATCGCGCATCGATCCGCGGCCAGGCGGCGCCATGCTCATCCGGTACCCCGGAGGAACCGAAGCATCAGGTCAGGTCCTCGAGGTGAAGCCGCCCGAGCGGATCGTCTTTTCGTACGGGTATGCGAGTGGGAGTCCGATTGGGCCAGGCGCGTCGCGTGTGTCGATCAGTCTCGAAACGATCGCCGGCGGCACCCGTCTCCACCTGGCCCACGAGTTCGCCGACGAGCGCGCTCGCGACGAGCACGTTCAGGGCTGGCGCTACCAGCTGTCGCTGTTCGCCAACGCGGTCACAGACCGCCTCCACGCCAACGCGGAGGGAGCCATCAATCGATGGTTCCAGACGTGGGCGGACCCGGATCCCGACAGCCGGGGCCGCGCGCTGTTCGCGATTGCCGTGCCCGCAGTGACCTATCGCGACCGGTTCAGCTGCATAACGGGGCGCGAAGAACTGTCTGCTCATATCGGCGCAGCGCAACGCTTCATGCCGGGCCTGCGACTGTCCCGGACCGGCGGTCTTCGCCACTGTCAGGGCATGATCCTCGTCGAGTGGAACGCGATCGACCAGGACAAGGCGGTCAAGGGTACCGGTATCACGGTGTTCGTCCTGAACGCTGATCGGCTGATCGTGTCCGCCACCGGGTTTCGCTGAATTCAACGAAGGAGGCGCCAATGCCACTCGCGCGAAGCACATCCTTCCAGGGCGTGGTCCGCAGCTTATGGCTCGTGGTCCGTAGCCAGTGGTTCGTGGTGCGTAGCTGCTCCCTCGCGGTAGTCGTGTGGGCCCTGACGCTGCTCTCCGGCGTGTCGGCGCAATCGGAAATGTACGAAGGGTTCAGCGCCGGCGGACTGCATTACGTGGCAGAGGGGCACGGCCCGGTCGTGGTACTCATTCATGCGTTCCACATGGATCTGCGGGAGTGGGACGACGTGGCGCCTGAGCTGACGGGCTCGCGTCGGATCGTACGGTACGACGTGCGTGGACACGGGTCGTCCAGAGTCGCCGGGCCCCTCCCCTCTCCATCAGCCGATCTGTCGACGCTTCTCGACGAGCTCCGCATCGATGGCGCTACGCTCGTCGGGTCATCGATGGGCGCCACGATTGCGCTCGAGCTGGCACTCACGGCGCCCACGCGCGTCGAGCGCCTGATCCTCGTCGCGCCCGGGGTGCCCGGTGTCGAACAGGGCGCGAGCCCGGCATGGCTGTCGCCGATCATGTCGGTCGTGCGGGCGGGGGACCCGTCGCGAGCTGCAGAATTGTGGTGGGACAGCCCGCTCTTCGAGGCGCTTCGAGCGCGTCCGGACGCGGCTGCCAGAATTCGTCGCGTCGTGGCCGACAACGCGCGTATCTGGGGCCTTTCTCGCGCGCCCGGACTCACGCCTCCAGCCGGAAGCCGGCTCGAAGAGGTTGCGGTACCCGTCACCGTGATCGCAGGCGATCGGGATCAGTTCGGCTCGCAGGATGTGGGACGAATCGTGGCTGGCCGTGTGCGCGCGGGAGAGATGGTCGTCCTCGAGGGCGCGGGTCACATGATCGCGCTCGAGCGGCCGCGCCAACTCTCCGAAATCATCCTGCGGTCGATGTCGCCACGCTGAGCGCGTCGCCCGTTGGCGATTCATCACTCCTCGTTATGGCGGAGTCACGTCCTCGTGGTATGACTGACCACTGCGCGAAAGGAGCACGTTCATGCCAGTCAAACCAATCCCCGCCGGTTTTCACAGCGTGACAGCAGGGCTCGTCGTAGACGAGGGGACCCGGGCGATCGAGTTCTACAAGAAGGCATTCGGGGCCGAAGAGCTCTTCCGCATGCCGATGGGCGACAAGATCGCCCATGCCGAGATCAAGATCGGCGACACGATCGTGATGCTCTCCGACGAATGGCCCGACATGGGACTCCTCAGTCCCAGGCAACGGGGCGGCACGACGGTGAGCCTGATGATCTACGTCGAGGACGTCGACAAGGCGTTCAAGCGCGCCGTCGATGCGGGCGGCAAGGTCGAAAGGGCGGTGCAGAACGAGTTCTACGGCGATCGGACCGGCACGGTGATCGATCCGTTCGGACACCGCTGGAGCATCGCGACCCACGTCGAGGACGTGTCGCCGGAGGAGATGAACCGTCGCATGGAGGAGTCGGTGAAGGCGCAGCCGGCCGCGGCGAAACAAGGCTGATGTTCGAAGGCCGACCCGATCTTGCTCACCGCCCGTGAGCGGGGCCGTGTGGACCCGGGGGCGCAGCCGCGCCCGCCACTGCGACAGGCAGTTCCGCGGGGCTGGCGGCGGCCGCGCGATCCGGACGGCGCAACAGACGAGGGACGACAATCAGCGCGATTCCGTAGAGAGCAAGCGACACGAACAGCGTCGAGGGTCGGCCCTGCAGGAAATCCGCAAGGGCGAGCTTGGCGCCCGTCAAGATCAGCAGGGGATACGCCAGCCAGCCCGCCTCGCGGCCGGCCACTGTCCCGCCCGCGCGGGCCACGAGCAAGGTTGCAGCGATCATCGCAGCCGTTCGCATCGAAGCGAGCGCCCCAGGATCGACTGCGCGATTGCCGTAGACGGCGGGCACGATCAGGGCGACGGCCGTGCCCATCGACGTCCACACCAGCATGACCACGAGCGCGAGACGCGGCGCGAAGGCCAGCGACCCGCAGGAAACAGTCGCCGGTATCAACACGACCAGCGCAAGCGCGGCCAGCTGAATCAGCGCGACGACCGGAGGCGGGGTCCAGGCGGCGCCCGGCGGCTGCAGCAGCGCCCCGGTTGCGGCGCCGAGGAGACCCGCGGTGATGACGCCGGCGGTGGCGTAGATCGCGGCGTGGAGATAGAGGGTGGACCGCTGATAGCGCCGCGCGCCCGCAGCCGCCGCAATCGAAATCGCGGCAAACAGCACGGAACCCGCGGACGCCCCGAAACTCAGCGCAATGCCGGCAATCGAAAAAACCAGCGCCAGCAGCGTGTAGAAGACGAAGTTCTTGATGTTCAGCCGGCGCTCCACGAACGCGAAGGCTACGATGTAGCCCGAAACCGCCAGCGCGAGCGTGGCGATGCCGAACGGCACGAGATTGGACCCGGTCGACTGAATCAGGAAGATGGCGCCGCCGAAGCCGACGGCCAGCGCACCGGCCGACTGTGCGAGCTCGAAGGGAATCACGTCACGGCCGATCACGAGCGTGCGCCAGGCGAAGCTGCCCAGATAACCAGTGAGCAGGAGGAATTGAACGGCGAGCACGGCGGTGGACGAGCCGTCGGACAGCGAACGGCCGGTGGCGACGAACATCATGAAGTTCGCGACGGCGGCCGCGGGCCACCGCAACAGAATCCACTCGCGCGTGTAACCCAGCCACAAGGCGCCGATACCGACGGCGAGGGCCAGTACGGTGTACACAATCCAGTTGCCGGTCGCCATCGCGAGCCCCAACGCGGAGAGCGATGCGCCGAGCGTCAGGATCCAGGCGAGGCTGTGCAGCCGCGTGCGGAATGCCAGCAGAAACGCGGCGGCGGTCAATATGCCGAGCAGCAGAGCGCTCTCCGCAGGCGTAAACGCGCCGAAACGGATCGTCGCTTCCCAGACGAGCGGATAGCCAATGAGGGCCGTGGCGAGGCCGTGCCAGAGCGCGTCGAGATGTCCGCCCCGAGCGGCGGCGCGCGAGGCGAGGTAAAGCCATGGCGCGCCGTAGATGAGTCCCACGGACACACCGACGTGTGCCGGCACCACGCCAGCTCCGGTCACCGCTCGCAGCAGGTACGCCCCGCCAAGAACAACGAGCGTTCGGCCAATCAGCGCCAGCCACCGCTGGATCGCCGCGGCACCGAGTTCGGGCACCAATGACGCGGCTTCGGCCTGGACGATCTCTGGCGCAGGCCGCTCTCCCACCGCCGCGATCCGAGCTTCGAGCTCGGTCACCGTGGACTCCAGCTCGGCGAGCCGCGCTTCGAGACGCACGAGACGCTCTTCCATGGCATTCTCGCAGCGCCGGAAATCCGACGACCGCCCCTCGGACTTCCGGCAGGGTACGCCCAGATCGCGACCAATTCAGCGGTTTCGCCGCTCAATGCAAAACGCGTGTCGCTCCGGAGACGCTTCGAGCGTCGTGTTCCGGCGCGAATCCGCCCGGACGAAAGGGAACACAGGAAGCTCCAGCGCGGGATTGCGAGAGAGTTACTGCTGCGTAATCGTGAGCACCTCGGTCATTACGCGGATTTGTCCGACGCGAGGATGAGGTCCCGACGTATTCGGAAGCACCTGGTAGGAGAACTTGTCGTCGTCTGCGCCGGTCTTCTTGGAAAGAACGATCCAGGGCACGTTGGCTTCGACAGTCCACCGGCAGCCGATGTTGCAGCTGGAGCTCACCGGCTGCTGAACGACAAACGCGTCGGCCGTGCCGCCGGCCGCGGGGAAAACGGCGGGGGCCGGTCCCAGCCCGTATCGACATCCTTCCTGGGTAACCCAGACGTTCTGGCCGGCTGTCGGCGTCGGCCATCGAACTTCGACTGGAGCCCTTCGCTGTCCGTCGTCGAAGAATTCCCCCATCTGGAACAGAATCGTCGCGTCGCCGTCACCGTGCGAGTCTCCCGGCACCCGGAGCCAGTCCCGCGCCGAAACAGTCCATGGGCAGCCCGCCTGTGCGGTCAGCTTGATCTCGCCACCTGTGTGATGCCAGTGCAGCGTGAATTCGACCGGCGTGACCGCATAGCTGCACGCACTGATATCACCGGCCTGGTCCACCCGTAAGCTGTCGCCTGCGACCTGGATGTCGGCCCGTCGCTCGGGGATGCCGCTGTAAGGCGGCACCCGAAGCGACAGCGTCGTGCTGCCTGTGCCCGACAGCGGCGAGACGATCAGCCAGGGCTCGGTGACGACCAGCGTCCAGGCGCAGCCCGCGCCGGCGACCAGGTTGGCGGTGCGCGTGCCACCCTGCTTGTCGATTTCGACCCACTCTGGCTCCAGGGCGACGTCACAGCTTCCGCTCGGGCGACCTTGCTGGGTCAGGCGCACCGACTGGTCTGCGACCCTCACTGTGGCTTCGCGCGCAGCCTCGCTGGCGTTGGCGGCGACGGTGACAGTCACCGTTCCGGGACCGGTTCCGCTCGCGCCCGACGCGATCGAGAGCCAGTCGCCCTGGACGGTTGCCGTCCAGGAACAGTTTGCTCCGGTGTTCACCGTGACCGTGGTGCTCGAAGCGTCCGGCCCCATCGCCTGGCTGGCGGCAGTCAGTTGATAGGTGCAGGTGGCGGGCGGCGGCGTTGGAGTGGTCGGTGAGGAACCGCCGTCGCAGCCGGGACCGAGCAGCAGTATCGCGCCGATCGACAGCAGCAGACCGCCCGAAAAGCCGGATGATCGGGCTCGCATCGTTCCCGCCTTTCTTTGTCCGCACCAAAAATCAGGCAAATATCACGCCGGCACCACAGAGGGTTGGCCGGTGAGCGCGGTCAAAATACTCAGCATTCCGGGCCGACTGAACCTTACCAGATGCGAAAGTGCCGAGAGGCCGGCGAGGTTGACGGTGTATCGGCGCGCGTGACGCGCGCGTGCCTCTCCAACCCGACCTGGAGGTTGCGACCGGATCACCAGGCCGTTGTGGCCTCGGCCGCGTCCGACCAGGGGCGTCGCGCGATGTCCGATCGGCGGAGTGTTCCCCGTCGCAACGCTGCCGTCTTCATGATGTAGAAGATCACCGGCGTGACGATCAGCACGTGCAGGGTCGAGGTCACCATGCCGCCGACGATTGGTGCGGCCACCGGTTTCATCAGGTCGGAGCCGACGCCGGTGCTCCAGAGAATCGGCAGCAACCCGATCACGGTCGTTGCAACGGTCATCAGCTTCGGCCGCAGCCTGAGCACCGATCCGCCGATTGTCGCCTGCCAGACATCGTCCACGGTTGGTGCCGCCGACATCGCGAGGCGCTGGTCGAGCGCCTCGTGCAGATACACGACCATCACGACGCCTGTCTGGACGGCGATGCCATACAGCGCGATGTAGCCTACCCAGACCGCAACCGAGAAATTGTATCCAAGCAACCACTGCAGAATGACGCCACCCGTCATCGCGTAGACGACCGACAACATCACGATGACGGACTCGGCGACTGAGTGGAACGTGAGATACAGCAAGAGGAAGATGACCGCGAACACGATCGGGACGAGCAGCATCAGCCGCTCGCGGGCGCGGACCTGGAACTCGTACTGCCCCGTCCAGTCGAGCGTGTACCCGGACGGGATCCTGACGGTCCCGGCGATGGCCTCGCGGGCTCGATCCACATACCCGCCGATGTCGCTCGTGCTGGTGTCCACGTAGACGTATCCGGCCAGCTGACCGTCCTCGTCCCGGATCATCGCGGGGCCGGTCCGAACCTGGATCTCCGCGAGCTGCGCGAGCGGCACCTGCGTGCCGGCAGCCGTCGGCACGAGCACGCGACCGAGTGCGGCCAGATCGTCGCGAAAGTCGCGTTCGTAGCGTACGTTCACCGGATAGCGCTCGCGTCCCTCGACCGTGCGCGTGACGTTCTCGCCGCCGATCGCCGTCTGGATGACTTCCTGCACGTCCCTGGTCGTCAAGCCATGACGCGCAAGCGCCTCGCGGGTGGGCACGACGTCGGTGAAATACCCCTGCGCCACGCGTTCCGCGTAGACGCTGCGCGTGCCTTCGACATCCTGGAGCGTCGTCTCGATCTCGCGGCCGATGCGGTCGATCGTGTCGAGGTCTGGCCCGAGCACCTTGATCCCGACCGGGGTCTTGATGCCGGTGAACAGCATGTCGAGCCTGTTCCTGATCGGTTGGGTCCAGGTGTTGGGAAACCCGGGGATCTGAAGCTGCTCGTCGAGCTCGGCCTGCAGCTGCACGAACGTCATCCCCGGCCGCCACTGCTCTCTCGGCTTGAGCAGCACGGTCGTATTGACCATGCCCATGGGCGAGTTGTCCGTTGCGGTCGTCGCGCGACCCGCAGTCCCAAACACGCGCTCGACTTCCGGCACCGCCTTGATGATTCGATCCTGGATTTGCAGCATTCGGCCCGCCTCGGTGATCGACAGGCCGGGTGGCGACGTCGGCATGTACAGCAGCGCGCCTTCGTACAACGCCGGCATGAACTCGCTGCCGATCGCAAACACCAACGGCAGCGTGAGCGGAATCACCAGGAAATTGAGCCCGAGCGTCGTCCATTTCCAGCGGAGCGCAAGATGCAGCACCGGGCGGTACAGCGCCGTGAACAGCCGCGCCACCGGGTTCTCCCCTTCGGGCCGCAGTCTGCGGCCGCGGAGAAACACCACCATCAGGACCGGCACGAGCGTGATGGAGAGTACCGACGCGGCCGTCATCGCGAACGTCTTCGTCAGCGCCAGCGGCAGGAACATTCGCCCTTCCTGGGCTTCCAGCAGGAAGACGGGCGTGAACGACACGATGATGATGAGGATGGAGAAGAACAGCGGGCGACCGACCTGGCGCGCCGCACCCACGATGGCATGGACCTGCGCGGCGCGAGTGGCCGGCGGCCGTGCCCCGTCCGGCGCCGGCTCGGACAGCCGCCGGTACGCGTTCTCGACCATGACGAGCGAGGCGTCCACGAGCTCGCCGATGGCGAGCGCTATGCCTCCGAGCGACATGATGTTCGATGTCACGCCGAAGTAATAGACGGGAACGAACGTGGCAATCACGACGATGGGCAATGTGATGATGGGGATGAGGGCCGATCGGAAATGGAAGAGGAACAGGAGCGTCACGAGCGAGACGACGATGACTTCTTCGATGAGCGCCGTGCGAAGCGTGCCGATCGAATCCCGGATGAGCCCCGAGCGATCGTACGTGGTGAGGACCTGCACGCCTTCCGGGAGTGAGCTTCGCACCTCGTCCAGCCTGGCCTTCACGCGGTCGATGACCTGCAGCGCGTTCTCGCCGAATCGCATGACCACGATGCCGCCGACCACTTCGCCTTTGCCGTCGAGCTCCGCGATGCCGCGGCGAATGTCGGGACCGATGCGCACGGAGGCGACGTCGCGCACCCGGATGGGCGTGCCCTTCGTGTCGCTCGCCACCGCGACCTGTTCGATGTCCTCGATCGAGGTGAGATACCCGCGCCCGCGAACCATGTATTCGCGACCCGAGAACTCGAGCAGCCGGCCTTCGACTTCCTGATTGCTCTCTCGCACCGCGTCGACGACGTCCTTCGACGACAAGCCATAGGCGTAGAGCCTGTTGGGGTCGAGATTGATCTGGTACTGCTTCACGAAGCCGCCGATGCTGGCGACCTCGGCGACGCCGGGAACGCTCGCGAGCCAGTACCGCAGGTACCAGTCCTGAAAGCTGCGCAGCTCGGCGAGATTGTGTCGCCCCGATTCGTCGACGAGCGCGTACTCGAAGACCCAGCCGACGCCGGTCGCGTCCGGACCGATGGCGGGACTGACGTTGTCCGGCAGCTGCGCGCGAAGTCCCTGGAGGTATTCGGACACCCGGGTTCGCGCCCAATAGATGTCCGTGCCGTCCTCGAAGATCACGTACACGTACGAGATGCCGAAGTCCGTGAAGCCGCGAACGGTCTTGACACTCGGCGCGGAGACCAGCGCCGACACGATCGGATAGGTCACCTGGTCCTCGATCAAGTCGGGGCTTCTGCCGGGCCACTCGCTCGAGATGATGACCTGCACGTCCGAGATGTCCGGGACCGCGTCGAGCGGGCTGCGCAGCATGCTCCAGGCGCCCCAGGCGCTCAGCGCCAGCGCAGCGGCAATGACGAGGAAGCGGTTGCGCGTGCACGCCTCGATGATGCGTTCGATCATGGTCGGCTCCTGCTATCGCGCCACGAGCGTCGTGTGCCGGGCGACCACGCGCTGCCCGCCGCGCGTGGCAGTGATCGTCACGTCCCACCTGCCCGCCATGGAGATGAGCGCCGATCCGCGGTAGACACCGAGGCCGGCCGGCGCCAGCGTCGCTTCCGACGACATCGCCGGCATGTTCATGGAGGGCATCGCCGGCATGAAGAGCGTCAGTTTCACGCGGGCATCCACGAGCGGTTGGCCGTCGGCGCCGTTCACCTCCACTTCGAAGGTGTTCTCGCCGGTCCGGGGGGGATTCGGCTCCGTGCGCAGGACGATCGTCGCGGCGGAACCCGCCGCCTCGGCCTGCGTCCGTTCCCCCTGGTGATCCCAGCTCCCCGTCGCCGCGCGCAGCTGACTCTCGGAGTCGAGGAAGAACGCGGCGCCCGCCCCGACCTCGTCGCCTTCCTCGAGTCCTTCGAGGATCTGGACGCGATCGCCCACCCGCTGCCCCGCTTTCACGTCGCGCGGCCGGAAGTATCCGTCACCTTCGGCGACGAACACGAGTTGCCGCTGGCCTGCGTCGAGCAGCGCATCGGCAGGAATCGTGAGGCCGGAGCCGAGCGAAGACGTCAGCTGGACATCGGCGTACATTCCCGGTTTGAGCTGGTGTTGCGGGTTGGGGAACGCGAAGCGCACCTTCAGCGTCCGTGTCTTCTCTTCGACGAACGGGTAGACGTAGACCGCGCGGCCGCGCAACATCAGGCCCGGTGCGGCATCGACTGTAACGGTTGCAGGCGCGCCGACCTTCACGAATGGCGCATCGGACTCGAACACGTCGGCTTCGACCCACACCGCCGACAGATCCACGACTCTGAAGAGCGTCTGGCCGGGAGCGACCCGCATACCCTCGACGACCGGCTTTTCGATCACGAACCCGCTGACGGGCGACCGGAACGTGATGGTGGCAGTGGCCTTGCGCGTCCGCTCGAGCGCGTCGAGCTGCGCCGAGGAGAGGTCCCACAAGGCCATGCGCGCCCGGGCAGACTGGACGAGCTGCTCGGCCTGATCGCGCGCGTCGGCGATCCGGGACTGCTGCATGGCATCCCTGCTGTGCAAGGCGAGCACGTACTCGTTCTGCGTCGCCAGCAGATCCGGGCTGTACAACTCCAGCAGCGGCTGACCGCGCCTGATCGGCGCGCCCGTGGAGGCCACGTACAGCTTCTGCACCCAGCCATCGACTTTCAGGTTGACGTCCGATTGGCGCGTTTCGTCGTACCGCACGAGCCCCACGGCCCGAACCTCGCGTGAGAGGTCCGTACGCTCGGCGCGCGCCGTGCGCACGCCCAGCAGCTGCCGCCTTCGCGTGTCGAGCTGCACGCCAGCCCGGGGAACGCCTGCGGTCGGCTCGATCGCATCCGCTGGCGGCTCGTTTGGTTCCTCCTTCACGAGTTCCATGCCGCACGTCGGGCACTGGCCAGGCCCGTGCTCCCGGACGTCTGGGTGCATCGGGCAGGTCCAGACCGCCTGCGCCGCCGGTGCAGCAGCCGAGGCCCGGTTGGCCAGGCGCACGTGGCCCACCGTGTAGAGCAGCAGGCCGCCGGATACGAGCGTCGCGGCGCCAATCAACGCAACGATTGCCTTTCTACTCATGATCCTGCTCCCGTGACGCCTGGACGCTGCTGTCGAGAATCGGGGCGCCCACGGCGCGCTCGAGATCGGCTCGTGCCTGTTCGAGCTCCGCGAGCGCGCGGTAGTATCCGAGCCGGGCCTCGGCCAGGGTGCGCTGGTTGTCGATGATGTCGAGAAAGCCATTGCGGTCGGCCTGATAGCCGACGCGCGAGACCTCCAGGGTCTGGTGTGACTGCGGCACGATGCTGGTGCGGAGCAGCGCGGCGCGCCGCGACGCGGAGTCCGCGCGGATCCACGCCGCCTGGACCATCAGCCGGACCCGGTTGACTTCGGCGTCGAACCGCGCCTGGCTGGCGGCGATCTCGGATCGCGCCTCCCTGCGCGCCAGCTCGACCCCCTTGCGCGCCCACGGCGCATTCGGCCAGGTAATCCCGACCGCCGCGGTGAACGCGTCGCGCTCTCCGCCCATCAGCATGTAGCCACCGGTCACCACGAAGTCCGGCTTGCGGCTGCTGTCGGCGACGGCTGACGCCGCTTCGGCCCTGGCAATCTCCGCGCGGGCGACCTGCAGGTCCGGCTGCTGCTCGAGAGCGGCCTGCTGCAAGACCGCAACGGGGCGGAGCCGCGCGTTCTCATCCGGCGCCGCCAGTGGACCGACCGGCATGCCCGGATCGCGGGCGAGCAACGTGTTCAATCGCGCCTCAGCCAGACGGACCCGCTCCTCGTCGATCAGTTGCTCTTCGTGAAGCCTGGAGATCTCCACGACCGCCTTGAGCACATCCTGCTGGGACGAGCGCCCCGCGGCGTACCGCACCTGAGACGCATCGGCCATCTGGCGGAGCAGCCCGATCCGCTCGGCCGTCACGTCAAGGGACTGCCGCGCGACGAACAGTTCCGCATAGGTGCGGCGAAGCTCGTTGACGATGTCGCGCGCGCGGGCGACGAGGCGGGCATCAGCCACGCTGACGTCGGAGAGCGCAAGCCGCTCGCGAAGCGCGCGCTTGCCGGGACCCGGGAAGGACTGCTGCGCCGAGACCATGTACGTGACGCGCGAGGGGTTGGCGGTATCGATGGGCCATTGCCAGATCTGCGCCTCCAGCATGGGCGGCATCAGCGTGCGCTGCTGCGCGGCGCGGAGACGTTGACCCTCGATGCCGGCACGAATCGCAATCAGCTCCGGGTGACGGGAGAGCGCTTCGTCGATCGCCGACTGCAGCGTGAGGGGCGCCTCTTGTGCCGCTGCCGGCACGGCAGCGCAGACGGACACGAGAAGTACGAGCGCGCGTAACGAGCGGTTGAATGACATAGGAGCCCCTTTGGAAACCTTGAATCGGGTGATCGCGCGATCGAACGATCGCGCGATCGCAATCGATTCATCTCCGATCGCGCGATCGCGCGATGGATCGATCACCAATCACGCGATCACGCGATCGCGCGATGAAAGGGGTCTATCGTCGAATGACGGAGTTGCGCAGGTAGAGCCGGTCCTGGGGAACGCGTGGAGCGGCCGCAGGGATGTCAGCGATCGCAGGGGGGGGCGCTGCCATGTCGGCGCCGGCCGGTGAAGCGCTTGGCAGCAGGTCTGTGCCACTCACCGTGCGCACCTGTGGCAGGGTGAGGGGCTGGCTTTCCGAGCCCCGGTCCGGCTGCCCCACCGCGCAGCATTCGGGATCGAGGGATGCTTCGTCGGACGCCTCAGGGCAGCACGGCATCCGGGTCGCGGAAGCGGCCATCGCGGGCCGGCACTCGGCTACGACGCTCGGACTGACCAGGATGGCCAGGAGGAGTACGCCAACGGGACGACTCAGCGTACGGACCGCACGACACATGGCTGCCCATCCGGGAAAGCAGGACTCGTACCAGCTGCGGATGCTCGGAAACGGCTTGTTTCTGGCGATTTTGAAGGCCCGCCTCGCTCGAAGCGCGAAGGAATTCACGTTGGGCGCGGAGGATTCCCCAGGGCGCCGGTTCAGTCGTTGTTCTTCTCATGTCAGAATGATGCCCACGACTATTCAGGCGGGCAAGCGCGGCTTCGCCTCGACACAGGACCAACATCAGACCGCACGCGACAGCGTTGGGGGAGAAAGCGGATTCCGGATGGGCTTGCTCGGCTGGCTGAAGCGAAAATCGAACGGTGGTGACCCTCGTCTCTCCCACTGGCGCCGCGCATGGAACGATGCCGTCGGCTCTCCCGGCCGCGGAGACGAAGCGGCGCTCGGCTCCGAGCTCGATGCGCTCGGCCTGCCCGAGGACGACATCGAGGTCGAGCGGGAAATGCTCGAGGCGCTTCGGGATCTGAATGCGCTTCGCCAGCAGGTCGATGGGTGCGCACTGCCGGTGGTGGAGACGGGCCATCGGGTCATCGGCTCGGACCGATGCCACTTCAGCGCGCCGGCCTCGATGCCCGACGATCCCGCCCAGCCCGCTGGACGGCTGCTGCTGACGGATCGTCGAGCAGTCTTCGTTGGCGGCGCCCGCGTCATCAGTCTTCCGTGGCACTCGATCGGCGAGGCCCTTCGATCCGAGCGTGACGTGGTCCTGACGGGCCGGAACCGAGAGCAGTTGTATCGTTTTCGCTGCAACTCCTTCACCGACGCCACGCGTGGCGTGTTCCTGGCGGAGCGATTGGCCGCGTCGCGTCAGCCGAAAATGGTCCCGCGGTCACCGAGGTCCTTATCATGACCCCATCGGCCCCCTCCCTCGCAGGGCCTGCCATCATCCCCGGCATCGCGCGCCTGCTCGGGCCGGACCGTGGCCTCGTGGCAGGCACGACGGTCGGGCTGGTCTGCAATCCGGCATCGATCGACGAGGGATTCAGGCACAGTGCCGATCTGCTGTTCGAGGATCCCGAAATCCGGCTGGGCGCGATTTTTGGTCCGCAGCACGGGTTCAGGTCGGACCTGCAAGACAACATGATCGAGAGCCCGCACGCGGAGGATGCACGCCGGCGCGTCCCGATCTATTCGCTCTACAGCGAAACACGCGAACCGACCGCCGGGATGCTACAGGGGATCGATGCGCTCGTGATCGATCTCCAGGACGTCGGCACGCGGGTCTACACCTACATCTACACGATGGCGAACTGCATGCGCGCCGCCGCGCGACACGGTGTCAAGGTGGTGGTCTGCGATCGACCGAACCCTATCGGCGGCGACGAGGTGGAGGGTCCAACGCTGCGGGAGCCGTGGACGTCGTTCGTCGGGCAGTTTCCCATTCCGCTGCGCCACGGGATGACGATCGCCGAACTGGCCCGACTGTTCAACGAGGCGTTCGGGTTGGGAGCAGCCCTGGAAGTCGTGCCGCTCGAGGGTTGGCGCCGGAGCATGTATCACGACGAGACCGGGCTTCCCTGGGTCATCACCTCCCCGAACATCCCGACGCTGGACACCGCGATCGTCTATCCCGGGGCGGTGCTCTTCGAGGGGACGACGCTGTCCGAAGGCAGGGGGACGACGCGTCCGTTCGAGCTGATCGGCGCGCCGTGGATCGACGGCGATCGGCTGGCGGCGGCCCTCAACAGGCGCGGCCTGCCCGGCGTGCACTTCCGTCCGGTCTTCTTCGAGCCGACGTTCCAGAAGCACGCGCGACAGACGTGCGGCGGCTGCCAGCTGCACGTCACGGACCGCCGCGCGTTCGAGCCGGTTCGTACGGCTGTCGAGCTGATTGCGGAGTTCCGCCGCCAGGATCCGTCCCGATTCGCCTGGCGCGAGCCGCCCTACGAGTACGAGCACGACAAGCAGCCGATCGATATCCTCTACGGCTCCGATCGGTTGCGGGCCACGATCGACTCTGGCCTGGACCTCGCCCCGCTCTTCGCCGTGTGGGAATCGGACGAGGAGGCCTTCAGGGCAAGGAGACGGGAGTACTTGCTCTACTAATTGCAGATTCGTTGATTGAGGATTGCAGATTGTTTTTGGATTGAGGAATTGGGGATTGGAAATTTGATTCGGATTGAAGATTTCATTGGCGATTTGCCGATGTGACGGCGACCGCCCACCTTAACCAGCTCCGCCAACCCCGAAGCAGACCCTCGACTTGGATCCCCGCACTACTGCGCGGTCAGCGCCGCGCGCTCACCAGCCATGGCTACCCTCGCGTTTTCGCGATGCCCGGTGCGCGGTTCTCCTGCGGGGTTGCCGGCACCATGTGGTACTTGGTGAGGTGTTCCTTGAGCTGCTTGAACGCCGCCGCCGGGGTATCGGCCCGATACAGGAGGTCGAGGTCCTTCTCTTCGATGGCGCCCCACTCGACGAGCGGCTTGAGATCGAACACCTCGCTCCAGTACTCGCTCCCGTAAAGGATCACGAGCAGCCTCTTGGAGAACTTGGCGGTCTGCGAGAGCGTCAGAATCTCGAACATCTCGTCGAGGGTCCCGAAGCCGCCGGGAAAGATCACCAGAGCCTTGGCGAGATACGCGAACCAGAACTTCCGCATGAAGAAGTAATGGAACTCGAAGTGGAGGCCCTTGGTGATATAGCGGTTGGGCCCCTGCTCGAACGGCAGGCGAATGTTCAAGCCAATCGACTTCCCACCCGCCTCGTGGGCTCCGCGGTTGGCCGCCTCCATGATGCCCGGGCCGCCTCCGGAGCAAACCACGAACCGGCGCCGCGGCTCTTCGAGCGAAAGGCTCCAGTCGGTCAACATCGCGGCGAGCTGCCGTGCATCCTCGTAGTAGCGCGACCACTCGACGGCCTTGCGGCTGCGTTTGAGGGCGGCAGCGTGGCCGACCTTCCGCCGGCCCCTGATCCTCGTGAGCTTCAGCAGCCTGCCCTCGGCGACCTCCCTGCTGTGGACGCGGGCCGATCCGAAGAACACGACCGTATCCTGGATGTTCTCCTGCCGGAAGCGGCGGAGCGGCTCGAGGTACTCGGCCAGGATCCTGATCGGACGTGCGTCCGTGCTCTCGAGGAAATCGTGATCGTGATACGCGAGCGGCTGCTGATGGGCTGACATCCTTCGAAAAACTGTATCACCTCCCGGCTCTCCGCTCCCAGCCAGCTGACAGCTCACAGCTGAAACTCGTTCATACCCTTTGCACAGTCAGGAAGTTCGTATCTAACCGATCCAGGTGCGGGCTGACGTTGATGAACACGACAACCGCGCGCGCCGGCACGAGCCGGCGTCGCAGCAGATCCTCCTTGGCGCGCTCGATGTCGTGCTCGGCCGAGACGAACGGGCGAACGCCGCGGAGCAGGGTGAGGCGATTGGCGACCGGCTCGCCGGGTGTTGCCGCCAGGATCGGCGTCGGGGGCCTCAGAGATGCCAGCAGCCGCGCCGTCTTCCCTTCTTCGGTGATCGCCACGATCGCGTCGGCATGTCCGGTAGTCGCGAGCGTGACCGCCGCCTCGCAGAGCGCCTGCGTGTGCCGGCTTCCCTCAGGATCCGGCGCCGGTACCACATGATCGGTGGCCGGCGCCGACTCGGCATCCCGGATGACGGCGTCGAGCGTCTGGACGGCCGCGACCGGGAACCGGCCGATGGCGGTTTCGCCGGCCAGCATGATCGCATCGGCGCCCTCGTCCACGGCATTCGCCGCATCGCTCACCTCCGCACGCGTCGGCCGGGGATAGACACGCATCGACTCGAACACCTGGGTCGCGAGTATCGAGGGCCGTCCGAGAGCGCGCGCTTCCCTGATGATCTGCTTCTGAATGCGCGGCACCTGCTCGAGCGGCATCTCGAGGCCGAGATCCCCGCGCGCCACCATGACACCCTGCGCCTCTTTCAAAATCGACGTCAGGTTCTCGACGCCGGCCGGCCGCTCGATCTTCGCGACGATCGGCACAACGGTGCCGGCCGTCTCCATGACGTGTTTGGCGCGCACGACGTCTTCGGCTGTCTGGACGAAGCTCAGCGCGACGAGATCGACCCCTATCGCCAGGCCGAATCGAAGGTCCACGACATCCTTCTCGGTCAGGGCCGATGCCGGCAGGGCGACGCCGGGTGCGTTGATCCCCTTGTGCCCGCCGAGGAGGCCGCCGCTGACCACCACCGCCTCCAGCGCCTCTGCACGCTTCTCCCTGACCCGCAGCTCAATCCGCCCGTCGTCGAGCAGCAGCCGATCGCCCGGCCTTGCCGAGTGAATCAGCTCCGCATACGTCGTGTAGAGGACCCCGGACCTCGTCGGCAGATCGCCAGGTTTCAACAGGAGGGCATCGCCCTGCACGAGCTGTACGGGATCGTGCCCATCGAGCGGACCGGTCCGGATCTTCGGGCCGCTGAGATCCTGCATGATGCCGACGTGCCAGCCGGCCCGCTTCGCAGCCTCGCGGACGAGCGCGACGACGGCGGCGTGCGATTCGTGCGTGCCGTGCGAGAAGTTCAGGCGAAAGACGTCCACACCGGCCTTGATGAGCGCGTCAATCGCCTCGGCGCTGCTGCTGGCGGGGCCGACCGTCGCCACAATCTTCGTGTGCCGCATGGTTGCCCACTGTAACCCATGTGCGGGCACGGGCGCGGCACGGCACTCGACAGACGTTCGTCGATACGTGAGCTGCACCACCGGTCAGGCTGGGGCCCATGGATCGACCAGTGCCTTGGTGACTCGCATCGCTTCGGCATCGGCTAGCGCTTCCCCGAGCGCGCTCAGGGGATATGTCCGCCCGCCGACCGCGTGCCAGGGAATCCTCGCGGCGTACCGCTCCAGCAGGCTCAGCGCGCGAAGGAAGTGACCCGCCTCGCTGCCCCAGCATCCCCGGATCTCGAGGTGCTTGCGGTTGATGTGCCGATGCCCGTTGAGGATGCTGTCGCCGACGTCGGTATAGTGTCCGGCGATGACGTATCGCCCGCCGTCGCGCACCAGGGTCAGGCCTTCCTCGATCGCTCGCGCGGAGCCAGCGGCTTCGATCACGACGTCGGCGCCCTCGCGATGCGTCCGCGCCAGCACCTGCTCCATCCGTTCCTGGGGTGTCGTGGCATTCAGATCGAAAACGTCATCGGCGCCCATCTGCCGTCCGAGCGCGAGACGATCCGCGGGCGCTCCGATGAGGAAGATGGAGGAGGCGCCGCCGATTCGTGCCAGAGCGACGGCGCTGAGCCCCACCGCGCCGGCACCCTGCACGAGGACCGTGTCGCCGGGCCGAAGCGCCGCGCGTTCGAGGATGTGGACCGCCGTGAGCAGGCCGCAGCCGCCGCCGATGTAGTCGTCCACGCTCACGCTGTCGGGGAGGCGGGCGATGCCAACTCCAGGCTCCAGGAAGATGTGCTGGGACCATCCGCCGAACAGCCCCTCGGCGGCCGGGTCCGTGATCCCGTACACGCGGCGCGCCGCGCACCGCGTGGGCGTGCGGTGTACCGTGCATGCGCGGCACCTCCCGCACGTTCGATGCACGTCGAAGAAGACCGCCCGGTCGCCTTCGCGCAACAGCGAACCGTCGAGCCCCTGCAAGGGGCCGCGAACGGATTCGAGCACGCCAGCCGAGATATGGCCCGGAATGATCGGGTATGGCACCCCTGCGAGCCGCCCGTGCCAGAGATGAACGTCGGTGCCGCACACTTCCGACCGTGCGGTGCGCAACAGGGCGCTGCCCGGCGGCAGATCGGGCCTCGCGAACTCACGAATCTCGATTGGCTGGCGCGGTGCGGTCATCACCGCCGCGAGGATGCGGTTGGTCACGTCGTACGCTACCCTTGTTGGCGCCGCGCCAGTCCACGGCGGCGATTGTTCAGCTTATCACCCGATGAAACCTTTCGAAGGCCTCTCCTGAAACGCCCTGTGTTCCCCCGATCGGTTCTCGCGTCTGGTTTCGTGCTGTGCACCGCGGCTGCCGCGGCCGCTCAGACATATTCGCCCCCTCTTCCTCGGCGGCAGTTCATCAGCGTGAGCTACGACTGGCTGTACACCCAGCCCCTGCACTTTGCCGAGCACCCGCTCGAGGACCTGCTGGGGACGGAGGTCGCGTCCGCACAGGGGCAGGACTACGATTACGAAACGCGCGACGGCAGCACGCGGGTCGAGGTGCTCGAGTTCCGGCGGCGCACTCGCGGCGCAGGTGTCACGATCTATCCCCTGGGCCTCCGCAGGGGCGCGACGCTGGCGCTGCGGGGCAGCGTCGAGGGTCTTCCGACAATCCGCCTCGCGATCGACGGCCCTGGCGCGCTCGACAACTACCAGCTGACCAACGCGCGCGCCTACGATGCGGGCATCGGCGTGTTCGTGGCCGATCGCTCCGCGGGCTGGGGTCTGGGCAGCCATGCATTCGTGGCGGGAGGCCTGGGGCGGATCCGAAGCGATCTCGGAGACGGACGCCGCTACTTCGCCGAGGGGGGCGGCGGCCTCAACTCCGGGCCGTTTGGCCTCCAGCTGGCCGTGAAGTTCGCGTGGAACCGGCTGAGCGATCCCATCGAGCATCGGTTCTTCACGATCCCGGTGACACTTCGAGCCATGGTGAGCTTCTGATGACACCCGAAATCGAGTCCTGGCTCGCCGCTGCCCAGGCCGATGCCGATCGGCGCGGGCTCCCGGAACTGAAGCCGCTCCTCGAAACCCTCGCGCGGTCGACCGCAGCGCTTCGCGAGGCAGACGAACAGCTCCGGCTGCGCGCGCAGCCCGACGATCATCACGCTTCGAACCCATGAGCGCACCCGACCTGCGGCGAATCGTCGACGTTGCGAGGCTCCTCAAAACGGGAGCGCTTGCGCCGCAGGATCTCGTGCTCGAATGTCTCGAGCAGATTGAAGCCAGGCCGCAGGTCAACGCCTTCATCACGCTCCTGAAGGAGAGCGCCCTCGAGGAGGCGAAGCGCGCCGGGACCGAGATCGGCGCGGGCCGCTGGAGAGGGCCGCTCCACGGAATCCCTGTCGCGGTCAAGGACCTGATCGACGTCGCGGGCACGCGCACCACATCGGGATCGGCGCTTCCGTCGACGGAAGCCGTGGAGGATGCACCCATCGTGACACGGCTGCGCGAGGCGGGCGCCATCATCCTCGGCAAGACGAACCTGCACGAGTTCGCATTCGGGACGACCAGCGAGGAAACGGCCTTTGGACCCGTACGCAACCCGCTCGACGAGACCCGCTCGGCCGGCGGATCGAGCGGCGGATCGGCGGCGGCCCTTGCCGCGGGTATGTGTTTCGCGGCTGTCGGGACCGACACGGGCGGCTCGATCCGCATTCCTTCGGCGGCGTGCGGCACCGTCGGACTCAAGCCCACATACGGAGAGCTGCCACTCGAGGCGATAGTGCCCCTCAGCACCACGCTCGATCATGTCGGTCCGATGGCGCGCAGCGTGGCGGATGCGGCCCTGCTCTTCCAGGTGATGAAGGGCCTCCAACCGATGCCACTGCCTGCCGCGCCGCGCCGTCTCGTGTTCGGCGTGCCCGTCCCGTACTTCTGCGAGCGGGTGGACGAAGACGTGGCCACTGCGTTGACTCGCGCGAGAGCATCGTTCGAAGCGGCAGGCCATGAGACCATCGACGTCGCGATCGAACACGCGAGCTGGACACCTCACGTGTACCTGCACATCGTGCTGCCCGAGGCCTCCTGGTATCATGCGCCGCTGCTCGTGCGGCACGGCTCGAGCTACTCGCCCGGCGTGCGGCTTCGGATCGAAATGGGCCGGTACGTGCTCGCGGAAGATTATCTGCGGGCGCTGGAGCTCCGGAGTGCGCTGCAGCTGCGCGTGGATCGCGCGCTCGATGGATGCGACGCCCTGCTGCTGCCCACGCTGCCGGCCGCCGCTCCTGAGCTCGGTGCCACTGTCATGGACGTCAACGGCCACCGGGAGCCGGTGCGGGCGGCCATGCTGCGATTGACACAGCTGTTCAATCTGACAGGCCACCCGTCGATCGCTCTACCGGCCGGCGCAGGCCGCGACGGCCTCCCGCGCAGCCTTCAGCTCGTCGGCGCGCGGCACGCCACCGAGCGTCTCCTGGCCATCGCGACGGCGGTCGAACCTCAGATCTCCGGCGGCCCGGGATCGGTCGGCGGCGGGACGGGATGAATGTCCGGTCGGTCGCCCGGATCGGGCTCAGCGGGCGGCACCGGCGTGTTCACCGGCGGCGGATGCTTGATTACATCCGGCGGGTGCGGCACGTCAGGGATGGGTGGTTGTTCGAGCATGGGGACGGCCGCTGCAACCAAGGGGCCAGTCCGGGGTTCAGGGTTCAGGGTTCAAGGTTCAGGGTTCCGGGGTTCAAGGTTCAGGGGTTCAAGGTTCAATGGTCAAGCATGTCACGGTTCGCGAAGCGCATCGGAAGCAGACAGAGGGCTATGTTTACGTCGACGTCCGTTCAGTGCCGGAGTTCGAGGCGGGGCACCCGGCGGGGGCGGTCAACATCCCGCTGCTCAACCTCGACGAGCGGACCCGGCAGATGGTACCCAATCACGAGTTCGTGCATGTCATGCGCGCGAGCTTTCGGCCGGACAGCAGGTTGCTGATCGGCTGCCAGGTTGGCGGCCGCTCGATGCAGGCGGCGCAAATGCTCGTCGCGTCGGGTTTCAGCGACGTTTCGAACGTTCTCGGAGGCTACGGCGGCTCACGCGATCCGATGACGGGCTCGGTGCGCGACGAGGGATGGACGCAGGCGGGTCTGCCCGTCGAGTCCGAGGCGCCCGATCGGACTTATCAGGCCATTCGAAAAAAGGCGGAAGAAGGAGGCCGGTAGGGTCGTGATCTCGCGAGTCTTTCATGGATGGGAGCGCCGGCTCGCCGCCGGTTCCGACGACCGCGTCGTGCGTGGGTTCGAGTGGGGTCTCGAGTGGCTCGGCCAGATCGACGGTCACGGCGACTCGAGCGCGTGCGCGCATCTCGAACGGTGGGCAGACGAGGCCGTCGCCTCGAGCGAGACGTTCTACCGGCTCGAGCCATGCGACGACTACACGCTCGCGGGCCCGCTGCTCTCGTTCCCGAGCGCCGTTCGCACGCCCCACGCCAGCAACGACACGGTCCGGGCCCGATACTTCCCCGAGCGATCCGCCGAGGGAAAACGGCGCGCGGTGCTCGTCCTGCCACAATGGAACGCGGATGCAAAGGGTCATGTCGGCTTGTGCCGGCTGCTGAACCGCTTCCGCATCAGCGCGCTGCGCCTCAGCCTTCCATATCATGACGAGCGCATGCCCCCCGAACTCCGGCGCGCCGACTACATCGTCAGCTCCAATCTCGGGCGGACGGTCGTGGCCTGCCGCCAGGCCGTGCTCGACGCGAGACGCGCGATTGCCTGGCTCTCCCGGCAAGGATACCAATCGATCGGCATCCTTGGCACCAGCCTCGGTTCCTGCCTGTCGATGCTCACGGCCGCGCACGAGCCGCTGGTCAAGGCCGCGGCCCTGAACCACATCTCGCCCTACTTCGCTGACGTCGTGTGGAACGGGCTCTCGACCGAACACGTGCGACGGACGCTCGAGGGCCGGATCGATCTCGACCGGCTGCGCCGCATCTGGATGCCGATCTCACCGTATCCCTATCTCGAACGGCTGGCGGGGAAGCGCGTGCTGCTCGTATACGCAGCCTACGACCTCACCTTTCCGGTGCACCTCTCGCGGTTCCTCGTCAGCGAGTTCCAGCGCCGCGGCGTGGATCACGAGCTGACCGTCCTGCCCTGCGGCCATTACACCACCGGGGTCACGCCGTTCAAATGGATCGACGGGCTGGCGCTCTGCCGATTCTTGAGCAAGAGCCTTTAAGACCACCTCCTCCAGGCGTCAGGCTCACCTGACCCCTCGGCAGACGGCGGCCAGGCTTCGGCGGGCGGAGGAACTGTCCCGGAGGCGCCAGCGTCCAACTGACAGATTTCACGACCGCCGTTGTACACTGAGCCGATCTTTCGTATGAGCTTCGCCCGAATCAGCCTCAGCCTTGTCGCCGTAATCGGCGTCATGGCGATCACGCTCGCGGGCGCCACGATCTGGCTGCTCGTCACGCAGCCGGTGACCGTGGCCGATGCGGTCGCCCAGGGAGAGGTGTCGCCGCTGGCTGAGGCGATCGCAGGGGTGCTCTACCAGGCCCTTCAGGGCCTGCTCAAGTACCTCTAAGTCGTCAGCACGATCTTGCCGAACTGAGCCCTGGATTCCAGTCGGATCTGAGCCGTTGCCGCCTCGGCCAGCGGCAACACCACGTCGATCACCGGATCGAGGCTGCGTGCGAAGAAATGCGTGGCAGCCTCGAGCAGCTCGGCTCGGCCGCCCATGTACGAGCCGAGAAAGGACAGTTGACGCGCGAAGAGGTGGCGCAGGTCCAAAGATGCCTTTGCGCCCGTCGTGGCCCCGCAAGTGACCAGACGTCCGCCGTTGGCCAGCGCTCTGACGCTTCGGTCCCAGGTCGCCTCGCCCACGTGCTCGACCACGATATCGACGCCGCGACCATCGGTGAGGGCGCGGGCTTCCTTTCCGAAATCGGTCGCATAGTGGTCGAAGACCGCCTCTGCGCCGAGCGCGCGCGTCTTGTCGAGCTTGGACGGCCCCGCTGTTGCGAAGACACGCGCGCCGCGAAGGCGCGCAATCTGGATCGCCGCCTGGCCGACACCGCTGCCACCCGCCAGCACGAGGACCACATCGCCCGACCGGATGCGCGCGAGCGTGACGAGCATGTGCCAGGCCGTCAGGAACGTGAGCGGAAAGGCGGCGGCCTTCACGAACTCGATGTGATCCGGAATGGGAACCAGACTCTCCACCGGAACCGACACCATCTCCGCGTAGCCGCCGTCCGACTGCAGTCCGAGCACGTCGTAGGAGGGACACAGACTGTCCCGGCCTTCGAGGCACCGGACACATCTACCGCAACTCAGCCCCGGCTGCAGCAGCACCCGGGTCCCGGGTCGGATGTCGCTGCCGCCTGAATCGAGCAGTTCGCCCGACACATCGCTGCCCGAGATGTGCGGAAGCGGAATGCGCGTGCGCGGGACGCCCTGCCGCTGCCAGAGGTCGAGATGGTTGAGCGCGCAGGCTCGCACCCGGACGAGGGCCCGTCCAGGCCGTGGTTGCGGATCCGGCGCGTCCTCGTATCGCAGGACATCCGGCCCGCCGTGCTCGTGGAAACGAACCGCTTTCATCGATCCGGGATCATGATGGGTGGTGCGTTCTGCCGATCGCATCAGCCTTCGATTGGAGGCGCTACCAGCTCGCCCGCCCCTGCCGCCGCAAGATCGCCTGCGCGGTCGCCATCCCCGACAACGACGGTCACCATGCTCGAAGGATCCAGGTGACGGTGCGCGGCATCGGTGACGTCGGATTCGCTGAGCGTCAGAACCCGCGGCACGAAGGTGGTGAAGTAATCGTCGGGCAGATTGTAAAGGGCCAGTTGCGCGGCCGCCCGGCCCATCTGGTCCGCTGTCTCGAAGTTGCGGGGATATCCGCGTGTCAGGCCGGCGCGACCGAGCTCGAGCTCCTGCCTTGTGACGGGCCGATCGCCCCGAATGGCGCCGAGCTCCAGGAGTGACTCTCGTACCGCCGCGGCCGTCGCATCGGACTGCACGCTGGCCTGCAGCACGAATGGGCCAGGGCCGCGGCGAAAGTCGAAGCTGGTCCGCGCGCCGTAGGTGTAACCCTTGTCCTCCCGCAGGTTCATGTTGATGCGGCTGACGAACTGCCCGCCGAGAATCATGTTCAAGACGAGCAGCGCATGGTAGTCCGGCGTGCTGCGAGGAACCGATACGTGCCCGATGCGAAGCTCCGACTGTGGCGCTCCGGGCCGATCGATCAGGGTCACGCGCCTGGCTGTCCGCGCCGGGGCCAGTACCGCTGCACTGGCCGGCGCGGGCCCGTCGCGGCGTGTAGTCCAACCCTCGAACGCCTGCTCGACCAGATCCGCGAGCCGGTCGTGCGTCGCGTCCCCCACCGCAATCATCCACGCGTCCGACGGGTTGTACGCAACGCCGTGAAATCGCTGCACATCGCTCGCATCCATCGCGCGAAGCGACTGCTCGGAGCCGATCGGCAGGTGCCCGTACGGGTGTTCCGCGTAGACGAGCCTGGCAAAAGCGCGCTCGGCGATGGCGGGCGGCACCTCGCGCAACTGCAGCAGCCGATTCAGCCGCAGCTCGCGCACACGGTCGAACTCCTGCGGCTCGAGACGCGGACGTATCAGGACGCCGGCAAACAGCTCGAGCGCGCGCGGGGCCAGTCGCTCGAGCACCGTGATCCCCAGCAGCGTGGCATCCGCGCCGACCTCGGTTTCGAGATGCGCGCCGATGCGAGCGAGCGCGTCGTGGAATCCCAGCGCGTCGAGATCGCCGCTGCCTTCGTCCAGGAGGTCGCCGGTGATAGCCGCCAGGCCCGGTCGATCGGGAGGGTCCGCCGCAGCGCCCGATGGAACGAGCGCCAGAACGCTGATGAGCGGGACCTCGCGGTGCTCGACGGTCAGCACGCGGAGGCCGTTGCGCAGCGTCCGGCGCCGAATCTCCGGAAATGCGAATTGCGGCTCGGGGCCAAGCGCTGGAAGTCGCGTGCGATCGACGGCCATCACGACACCGAAACGGGCTGCGACTGGAGCACGGCCAAATCGACCCGGCCGCGCGGGACGACGCTCAGGACGACGCGGCCGGGCGTGAGCCAGCGAACCGCGTTCTCCCGCAGCGACTCCGGGCGGGCGCTCCGATAGCGTTCCAGGTCCTTGTCGAAGTACGCCGGATCGTCGAGAAACACGTTGTAGGCGTTCAGCTGATCGCCCTTCCCGCCGAAGCCGCCGACCGTCTGCAGCCTGAAAACGAAATGCGCCTCCGCCTGCGCGACCGAGCGCTCCATCTCCACCGCCGTCGGGCCATGGTCGCAAAACCCTTGCAGCTCCTCGACAATCGCGCGACCCAGTTCGGCAAGCGTGCGGTCTGGCGCCGCGGTAGCCACCAGCTGAAAGAAGCTCCCGATCTCACGGGAGTTGTGCGAAGCCGCAACTTCCGTCGCCAGGCGCTGCTCATAGACGAGGCGCCGGTAAAGTCGCGACGTCTTGCCGCCCGCCAGTATGTCGGCGACCAGATCCAGCTCAGCATCGCCGGCATGGAACAACGACGGCGAATGCCACGCAAGATAGAGGCGCGGGAGCTCCACCCGATCCTCGAGCACCAGTCGAATCTCCCGATTCAGCGAACCAGGCGGAGGGCACTCGACCGGAGGAGGGTCGTCCCCGGCCTCCAGTTCGCCGAAGTAACGCGTCGCCAGCGCCACCGCATGCTCGGTGTCGACGTCCCCGGCCAGTGCGAGCGACGCATTGCGGGGCCGATAGTAGGTCTGAAAGAATTGCCTCGCATCGTCGAGCGTTGCCGCGCGAAGGTCCTCGGCTGCGCCAATCGTGAGCCAGTGATACGGATGCTCGGGCGCATAGAGCGAGGCGACGAGCGACATCCCGGCGAGGCCATAGGGACGGTTCTCGTAGTTCTGGCGACGCTCGTTGAGGACCACGTCGCGCTGGTTCTGGAACTTGGCCTCGGTGAGCGCAGGGAGGAGGTAGCCCATCCGGTCGGACTCCATCCAGAGCGCCAGCTCCAACGCGTTGGTCGGGACCACCTCCCAGTAGTTCGTGCGGTCCGCGTTGGTCGAACCGTTGAGCGTTCCGCCCGCCTCCTGAAGCGGCTGGAAATAGCCCTTGTCGTGATGCCGGGAGCCCTCGAACATCAGGTGCTCGAAGAGGTGTGCGAGGCCGGTGCGGCCGGGCTTCTCGTTCTTCGAGCCCACGTGGTACCAGACGTTCACCGCCACGATCGGACAGTTGTGGTCCTCGTGCACGAGGACGTCGAGACCGTTGTCGAGCGTGTGGCGTGCAAAAGGAATGTTCATGACCGGCACAGTTGAATCGTATCGGCTATTTGGCCCATCGTAAACAACACTCATGCCTCTCCGCCGTCAGCCGTCCGCCATCCTCGGCCCGGAGTCCGCTCGCGGCATGGAGACTCCGGCGCTTCTCTCGTCTCCATCGCGGCATCCCGCCGGGCGAATGCTCCTGCTCATCGCCGCAGGGCAGTTCTTCGGGATGACGCTCTGGTTCTCGGCCACCGCCGCCGCGCCTGCGCTTGCGACCGAGTTCTCGATCACGAGCGGCGGCACGGCGTGGCTCACGATGGCGGTGCAGGGCGGATTCGTCGCAGGCACGCTCATCAGCGCCATCCTGAATCTCGCTGACGTGTTCAACGCGAGGCGGCTCTTCGCCATGGGCTGTATCGCTGGAGCCGTGGCGAACGGTGCGATCGCCTTTGCCGAATCCGCGTGGGTAATCATCGCGCTCCGCTTCGCGACCGGCGTCGCACTCGCATGTGTGTACCCGCCCGGGCTGAAGATCGCCGCCGGATGGTTCCTCGACCGGCGTGGCACCGCGCTCGGAGTGGTCGTGGGAGCCTTGACGGTCGGATCGGCCTTTCCCCACCTGCTGGCCTGGGGCACCGCCAGCGTCTCGTGGCGATCGATGTTGGTCGCTTCGTCGGCCCTCGCGCTCCTCGGCGCCGCCATCGTCGGCGCGGCCGTGAAGGACGGTCCGTACGTCAGCGCGTCGGCCCCGTTCGATCCGCATGCGCTCGCCGCGGTCGTTCGGAATCGGGGCGTACGGATGGCCACGCTCGGCTATCTGGGCCACATGTGGGAGTTGTACGCCATGTGGACGTGGATTCCGGTGTTCGCTACGGCCTCTCTCGCCGGATCTGGCTGGCCTGCTGGACGCGTAGGTTCGCTCGTGGCTTTCGTCAGCATCGCCAGCGGTGCAGTCGGCTGCGTGCTGGCCGGGCGCTGGGCCGACGAGTGGGGAAAGGCCCGGGTCGCGGGGGGCGCGATGGCTGTGAGCGCAAGCTGTTGCGTGCTGGCGGGGTTCGTCTTCGGCGCGCCGCTGCCGGCGCTCCTGCTCCTGGGCATCGTCTGGGGCTTCTCCATCGTGGCGGACTCCGCACAGTTTTCGGCGCTCGTCGCTGAATTCAGCCCGCGGACCCAGGTCGGCACCGCGCTGACCCTCCAGACGTGTGTGGGGTTCCTGCTGACGATGGTCAGCATGCGGCTGCTGCCGGGGGTCGCTGCAGAGGTGGGCTGGCGGTGGGCCTTCCTGGCGCTGGTCCCGGGCCCGATCCTGGGCGCCATCGCCATGCGCCGACTTGCGAGTCAGTCTCACTGACGGGATTTCGGCAGCCAGCGCCGTTTTTTTCGTTCCTCAGCAAAAAATCCAATAAAACCAGCCAGTTTGGATCTGGCACCCGCTACGCATATCACCTCGAGACTTGACCGACCAATTTAGTCGGATATACGCTGGGGCAGATCTTGAGATCAGTCTCAAAAATGAGTGGAGTCAGGTAGCCCGGAGCCGCCTGACCGTTCGAGGTGCAGCGATGCCCTGCCGTCCGGTTTCAGCCCTTTTGTTCTGTCTCTCTCTCGCAGCGACCTCCGTGGCTGGTGCCCAGACTCCTGACACCGCCGCCCAGATGGGTGCCTTGTCCGGCCGGATTCTCGACGCTAGCGGCGCGGTCGTCCCCGCCGCGGCGGTGGTGATTCGGACGGCGGACGGGACGGTCTCGACAGCCGTGTCGGACGCCAGTGGCCGGTTCCGCTTGGATCGGCTCGCACCAGGTCGAGTTCAGATCACCGTCGAGGGCGCTGGATTCGCTCCGCGCAACATGGAGGTGGCCCTCGGGCCAGGCGAGCACGCCCGTGTTGACGTCACCCTGGAAATCGGCGGATTGAACGAGCTCGTACAGGTCGTGCCCGACCGCGTGATTGCCGGCCACGATGCCGCACGGCGCATTCCCGGCAGCGTGGAAATCCTCGACCTGGCTGAGCTCGAGAACCGGCGCGTCTTCACGACGGCGGAAGTCTTGCGCAAGGCCTCCGGAGTGCACGTCCGCGACGAGGAGGGCTTCGGCCTGCGTCCCAACATCGGCGTGCGCGGCCTGAACCCCACCCGATCCTCCCGCGTTCTGCTGCTCGAAGACGGCATTCCGCTCACCTATGCGCCCTATGGCGACAACGCGTCCTACTATCATCCGCCCATCGAGCGGTTCGAGCGAATCGAGCTGCTGAAAGGAGCGGGCCAGATCGCATACGGTCCCATGACCGTGGGCGGCGTGATCAATTACGTCACCCCGGCGCCGCCCGGCCGCTCGCGCGGCGTCGCAACCGTGGCGGCGGGCAACCGCGACTACTTCAATGCCCAGGGAGGCTGGGGCACCACGATTGGCCGCACGGGCCTGCTGCTGGACTTCATGCGAAAGCAGGGTGACGGTGCACGAGACCACATCTCGTCCGAGCTCAACGACGTGAATGCGAAGCTCGTGTCGCGGCTGGCCAGCGCGCACGTGCTCACGGTGCGCGCCAGTTACTACGGCGAGGATTCGAACATCACGTACTCGGGCCTCCGGGAAGACGAATATCGGTCGAACCCCCGACAGAATCCCTTCCAGAACGATTTCTTCTACGCCGATCGATTCGGCCTTTCCGCCACGCATGCCTTCAGCATCAGCGACTCCCTGGTGGCGACGACGAACGTCTACTCGTCGAGCTTCCGCCGGCACTGGTGGAGGCAGTCGAGTAACTCGTCGCAGCGGCCCAATGACGCGTCCGATCCCGCCTGCGGCGGCATGGCGAACCTGAACACCACTTGCGGCAACGAGGGGCGCCTGCGCCGCTACGTGGTGTGGGGGGTCGAACCCCGCCTGCGGGCGTTCAGCCGCCTCGGCCCGATCGTCAACGAAACGGACTTCGGCGTGCGGCTCCACGCCGAAGACCAGGAGCGGCGTCAGGAGAACGGGGCCTCCCCGGATGCGCGCAGCGGCGCGCTGGTCGAGAACAACGAACGGCAGAACCTGGCCTACTCCGGCTTCGTCCAGAATCGCTTTCTTGCCGGCGCCTGGAGCGTGACGCCAGGGGTGCGGATCGAACGCGTCGATTACGAGCGCACCAACCGGCTCGCCGGCGTCACGGGCAGCACCGAACTGACCGAGATCATTCCGGGCGTGGGGGCGGCGTTCAGCCCGGGCGCGGAGCTCACTGTCTTCACGGGGGTTCACCGCGGCTTCACGCCGCCCCGCACCGAGGACGTCATCAACAACTCGACCGGAGGTGTCATCGATCTGGATCCGGAACGGAGCTGGAACTACGAGGCTGGTATGCGCGGCCGCGTGATGCCGGGCGTCCACGCCGAGGCGGCGTTCTTCAGGCTCGACTACGAGAACCAGATCATTCCCGCGACGCTCGCCGGCGGTGTCGGATCGACGCTGACCAACGCGGGGGCGACGCTCCATCAGGGCTTCGAGGTCAGCGCGCGCCTCGACTCGGCTGGCTGGCGTCCGTCGCGGCTCAACTTCTACTCTCGCATCGCGTATACATGGCTCCCGATTGCACGCTTCGAGAGCCAGCGCTTCAGCAGCGTTCCGGGATTCCACACGACATCAGTGTCAGGGAATCGGCTGCCGTACGCGCCGCGACATCTGCTCACATCGACGCTCGGCGCCGTCCACGCGAGCGGGCTCGACCTGAGTGTCGAAGCCGTCATGACGGGCGAGCAGTTCGGCGACGACCTGAACACTGTTGCGCCAACACCCGACGGCCAGCGCGGGCTGCTGCCGTCGTACACGCTCTGGAATGCGGCGGCAAACTATCCAGCGTCAAGAAGACTGACGCTGTTCGTCGCGGTCAAGAACGCCTTCGACCGCCTCGTCATCGTGGATCGCTCGAGAGGGATTCTGCCGGGCGCGCCGCGACTCGTGCACGCCGGGATCAAGGTTGGGTTCTGAGAGTGCTGAATGCTGATTGCTGAATGCTGAATGATGCTGAATGATGCTGAATGCGCGAGCCACGTCGAAGCCCGTCGACCGGCTCAGACCCCCCAATTCAGCATTCAGCATTCAACATTCAGAACTTCCCCTTTATCTCTCCGCACGTGAGCATGGCGGAACCGTAGAAGGGGTTGCGGATCTTCTCGCCCTTCTGCAGCCAGGACCGGTTCACCATGGGGCAGAACGCAACCTTCACGTCGTCGAGGCCTGTCCATCCCTCGGCTTTTGCGGCTGCAATGACCGCGTCGCTCAGGGGCCCGAACGCCTCGCGCGCCACTTCGAGGTCCGCGGCCCGCTCGAGAGCTTTTGCGGCCTCCACGATGGCCTCGCCAGGCTTGCCGAGCGACGACGCGGCCGTCGAGATGGCGGCAGCAGACGCTTTGATCCCGTCAACCTTGTCGGCCGCGAGCTGCGCCTGGACTTCGAGATACGGGGCCACCACGGCTTTCAGGGTTTCGGAAGCCTCGGCCCCGCTCGAGACAATCGCGAAGGCTGCCGCACACGCAAAGAGCGTCCTCATGTACTCGCCCCAACTGGAAACTGGAAACTGGCAAATGCCAACCGGCCCCGTCACCTGACCTGCGTCAGCGGAATCGCCTTCTTGGCATAGCTGGCGATTGAAAGCTGCGCCGCCAATCGCTCCGCGGTTGCGCGGAACGCGCGTGCGGCAACCGACTGCGGCTCGCCCACGGTGATCGGCACGCCCGTATCGCCGCCGATGCGGATCGGCTGGTAGATCGGTATCCGGCCGAGGAAGGGCACAGATAGCTCCTGGGCCAGGGCCTCGCCGCCCCCTTTGCCGAAGATGTCGCTCTCCATGTTGCATCCGGGGCAGACGAAGTGGCTCATGTTCTCGATCAATCCGAGTGCCGGGATGTTCAGCTTCTGATACATCCGGATGGCCCGCCGGGAATCGGCGACCGAAACCGTCTGCGGCGTGGTGACCACCACGGCGCCCGACACCGGAACGGTCTGGCTCAGGCTGAGCGCCACGTCGCCCGTGCCGGGCGGCATGTCGACGATCAGGTAGTCGATGTTGTCCCAGCGCACCTCGCGGAAGAACTGCTGAATCACGCCGTGCAGCATCGGACCCCGCCAGATCACCGGGGCATCGTCGCCGGTCAGGAAGGCCATCGAGACGAGCTGGATTCCAAACTGCTCCGCTGGAACGATTTTCTGGCCGTCGGTGGTCAGCTGGGTCTGGATCCCCAGCATGATGGGAACGTTCGGCCCGTAGATGTCGCCGTCGATCATCGCCACGCGTCCCCCGTACTGGCTCAGCGCGATCGCCAGGTTCACGGCGACGGTGGTCTTCCCGACCCCGCCCTTTCCGGCCCCCACGGCGATGATGTTCTTGACGCCCGGCACGGGCGCCTTCCCCAGATCGGCGCCGACCGTCGATCGTACCTGGGCCGTCATCTCGATATCGACCGCGGTGACTCCCGGCACGGCCAACACGGCGGCGCGTGCCTGATCGCGCATCTGATCCTTGACCGGGCAGGCCGGTGTCGTCAGCTCGATCGAGAAGGCGACCCGCCCATCCTCGATACGCAGGTTCTTGATGAACTTGAGCGACACGATGTCGCGATGCAGGTCGGGATCGTGGACCGCCCTGAGTGCCTCCAGCACCGCAGTTTCTGAAACTTGCATGCTTTGATTGTACTGCGAACGGCTGCCGCCCGCCGTCCGCCCGTCGAAACAAAGCTCGAAACTGGGAAACTGGAAACTGGAAACTGGAAACTCTTTAGATATTCCGTTCTGCCGCGTCGCCGACAACCGGCAGCTTGAACAGTTCGCCCTGGTAGGCCTTGAACATCAGGATCAGCCAGAGAATGGCTGACGCGGGGATCACGAGAAACACGGCGAGCAGCATCCCGAGCAGGGGAATCGACTGGAGCAGGATGCACAACACGCTCAGGGCGCCGAACACGATCGTGGACTGCACGGCGTGGAACCGGACGAACCTGTTCTCGGGCTCGGTCAGGAGGAACCCGACGCCGGTGATCCACCCGAGTGCATACGCCAGCGCGCCCGCAACGTTGGCGTCCAACCCGCTCGCCGTCTTCTGCTTCTGCTCCAGAGCCATCAGTCGTTCAGCCTTCCACCTTCAGCCTTCCAACTTTCTCATGAACATCCGCCGCGTCTCCTCGTGCAGCAACACCCAGAACGCATACACGCCGAGCGCGGTGCCAAATGGCAGGATGAACAGGTTCGGAACCGCCAGGCCGAGCGTGACCATTCGGCCGGAGGGCTCCTGGCGGCGGAGAGCGGCGCCGGCCCAGGCGTTCGCCAGGCCACCGAGCAGCAACGCGACCGCGAACACGCCGAAGACAGCGGCGGTGGCCGCTGCAGAAAAGCCCTCGGTCCTCGACGTCAGACCGATCGCCACGGCGCCCACGGCGAGCATCAGCGTCGAGCCGCCAAGCAGAAACGCGATGGCGCCCCAGACCAGTTGGAGAATGCCGAGAAGCGCGACGTGAGGTCGCAAACGACCGCCTCAGCGGATACTGACCCGCACTTCGACAACGGTGTGCGGAGCGCCCGGGGGCCTCACGGCGAACCTGAATCGCTCGCCCTCGCGGACACCGGCCGGGACCCGAAGCTGCATCTGATGGGGCGCGGCGATCTCGCCTTCTCCCTCGCAGGCGTCGCAGTATTCCTCCCACGTTTCCCCGCGCCCGCCGCAGCGCGGGCACGTGCGCCGCAACGGCACGCCGAGCGGTACCGTCGTTCCCCAGAATGCTTCGTCGCGGCTGACGATGATCTCGGCGGAGAGGTTGACGAGGGGGACCTCGCCGAAGAAAGCGTGACGCATGGAGTCGAGCACGTTGGCAACGGAGGGAAAATCGATCGCGACCTCGTCGGCCAGCCATTCGGCCCGGCCCGGG
>DASTBU010000162.1:0-83620 GCA_035711845.1 Vicinamibacterales bacterium | reverse complement strand
CATGGCCGGCCTGCGCCAGCTTCGCTCCGTAGTAGCCTCCAACGGCGCCTGATCCGAGGATGGAGAATCTCATTGATAATCCTTGAGTCCCTAAGTCCCTAAGTCCCTAAGTCCCTAAGTCCCTGGGTCCAGGGTCCCTGGTCCGGGTCCCTTGGTCGAGTCCCGAGTCCCCAGTCCGGAGTCCCGAGTCCCTGGTCCAGGGTCCGTCGGCCGATTCGTTTCACTCTACCGCCACTGCCAATACCAGTACACCGGCACTCCCAGCGCGAGGAGCAGCAGTCCGCTGAGCGACTCGACGGGGCGCTCCATCAGTGTGTTCGCGACGAACGCGATCGATCCGGTGATGAAGACGAGCGGGACCACGGGGTATCCCCAGGTGCGATAAGGGCGGGGATGGTGCGGCAGCTTCGCGCGCAGTCGGAACAAGGCGAGCCCGGCGGCAACACTGAACAGGATGGACGTGAACATCACGTACGTGAACAGCTGCTCGTAGGTGCCCGACAACGCCAGCAGGGCGGCCCACGCCGTCAGCGCGACGATGGCCACGTGCGGCGTTCGATAGGCAGGGTGAACCCGCCGCGCGATCGGGAAGAACAGACCGTCGTTGGCCATCGCAAACAGCAGACGCGAACCCGCCAGGAGAGCGGCCACATTGGCGCCGAGTGTCGACACCACGACCGTGAGCGCCACGAAGGTGGCGCCCGGCGGACCGATCATCGCCGATGCGGCGCGCTCGGCCACTCGGGTGACGCCTTTCATCTCGTCGATGGAGAGCGCGTACAGGTAGGCGACGTTCACCACGAGATAGATCGAGGTGAGCGCAAGGATTCCGCAGACGAGCGCGCGCGGCAGGTTGCGGCGAGGATCCTTGACCTCGCCGGCGGCCAGCGTCAGGAAATACCAGCCTTCGGAGGTCCACAGCACCGCGATCATCGCCACGCCGAACGAGGCGGCCGGCCTCGCGAGATTGGCCGGGACAACGGGGCTGAATGAAGGGTCCACACGGGCCGACGCGAGCGCCATCACTGGCAACGCTACCAGCCCGGCTACCTTCGCCGTCGTCAACACGACGTTGACCAGGTTGCCTCGCCTGACGCCGATGTAGTTGATCGCCCCGAGCGTGCAGATTGCCGCGGCGGCGGTGAGCTGACCGGCCGACAGCGTGAACCCGCCGAGCGGCCCGATGGTGAGCAGGACGCGTGAGGGGGACAGCGCAGGGACGAAGAAACTCAGATACTCGGCAAACCCGACGGCGACCGCGGCAATCCCGCCGCTCATCACCACCAGCAAGGCGACCCATCCGTAGAGGAACGCGGGCAATGGCCCGTACGCTTCGCGGAGGAAGACGTACACCCCTCCCGAGCGGGGAAACATGGTCCCCATCTCCGCGTAGGTCAGGCCGCCGGTGATCGCAAAGAGCCCTCCGGCCGTCCAGGCCAGCAGCAGGAGCGACGCGGAGGGAATGCTTGCGGCCATGACTCCAGTCGTCAGGAAAATACCGGAGCCGATCACGCTCCCGATGACGAAGAGGATGGCCGAGCCGATGCCGATGGCCTGAACGAGCTGATCGTCAGGCCGAGTCGTCACGCCCACACTGCCCGCTCCCGCACCTCGCCCTCCTCCTGTTGGCAGACTGGCGCCGAACTGTACCACGGCGGGGTGGGATGTCGATTTTCGCTTGAAGCAGCGCGTGCGTCCCGCCGGTGCTAGAATGCCGACTCCAGCCGTGTCGCGGCGGATCTGTCACCACCGGCCCCGGAGGTCCAATGGCGGCCCGCCTCACAACGTACCTCGTCGTCGCAATCGTCGGTGCCACCCTCATTGCCGGCCTGATTGTCGGAGCGCAGCGCGAAGACAACGAGGGCCCGGTCGACATGATCGTTCACAACGCCGAGGTCTACACCGCCGACGACGACCGAACCATGGCCGAAGCGGTGGCGATCCGCGGCAATCAGATCCTGCGCGTCGGGGGCGAGCGGGAGATCCTCCGGCTGCGCCGTCCGCAGACACAGATGATTGACGCCAGGGGGGCGACGGTTCTGCCGGGATTCAACGACGCACACGCCCACCTCATTGCGGGCGGGCTCGACGCCGAGATGATCGATCTGCGCGATGCGGTCACCGCCGAGGAGGTTCAGGAGCGCGTGCGTGACTGGGCAGAGGCGAATCCGGACGCGCCGTGGGTCCTGGGGCGCGGTTGGGCCTACCCGCAATCACCCGGCAACCAACCGAGCCGGCAGATCCTCGATGCGGCCGTCCGGGACAGGCCGGTTCAGCTGGTGTCACGTGACGGCCGCGCCTCATGGGTGAACTCCGCCGCGCTGAGACTCGCCGGCGTGACACGAAAGACCGCCGATCCCGCCAACGGTGTCGTTGCGAAGGATTCGCGCACCGGAGAGCCCACCGGGTTGCTGAAGGACGAAGCGATGACGCTTGTCGGGCGTCTGGTCCCGGAACCGACGCCAGAAGAAGCCGCCCGGGCGCTTCGGGCCGCGATTGCCGAAGCGCATGCGAACGGGGTGACCAGCGTTCAGAACCCGAGCGCCGATCCGGACGAGCTGGAGCTGTACGCCGAGACGCGTCGATCGGGCGACCTCAACCTGCGTATTTATTCCGCGCTCGCCGTCGGTACCGCATTCAGCGACGCGGATCGGACGCGCTTGCACACGGCGGCTCGGCGTCATCCCGACGATCACATCTTCAAGACGGGGGCCGTGAACATCACGCTCGACGGAGCGATCGAGAACCAGACGGCCGCCTTGCTGGCGCCGTATGCGAGTCGTCAGATAGACCGCCCTCCCACGATGGCCGCCGACGACCTGAATCGGCTCGTGCGACTGATCGACGCGGAGGGGTGGCAGGTGATGACGCGCGCGAGCGGCGACCGCGCCGTGCGGATGGCCTTGAACGCGTACGCGCATGCCGCCCGGTCAAACCCGAGGCCGGCTCGAGGCCGGCGGCACCGCGTCGAGCACGCCGATCTGGTCCACGCCGCCGATCTGCCGCGGTTCGGTTCGCTGTCAGTGATCGCGTCCATGCAACCGCTCCGCGGATCGCCGACCGGGGCGCGACTCCAGACATGGCTGGAGACGCTGGGCCCGGAGCGCGCGCTGGAGACGCTGCCGTACGGCAGCATCCTGGCGGCAGACGGTCGACTGGCGTTCGGGAGCGGATGGCCGGCAGGTTCGCTCAACCCGCTGCTCGGCATTCACGCTGCCGTGACGCGAACGACGGGGGACGGGTTGCCGGAGGGCGGATGGAATCCGGCCCAGCGGCTGTCGCTCGAGGCGGCGATCGACGCCTACACGTCAGGGGCGGCGTGGGCGTCGTTCGACGAGCAGCGCAAAGGGAGCCTCGCGCCCGGCATGCTCGCCGATCTGGTGGTGCTGTCGGAGAGCATCTTCGACGCGCCGCCGTCGAGGCTCGCGCGCACCCGGGTTGTCGTCACAATCCTGGACGGCAAGGTCGTCTACCAGCGCGACCGCGGCACCAACTAAACCAACGTACGCCGTTTGTGCGTACAGGGGACAGGCTCCTTAAGGTGCCTGTCCCCTTAGGGTGCCTGTCCCCTTAGGGTGCCTGTCCCCTTAGGGTGCCTGTCCCCTTAGGGTGCCTGTCCCGTTAAGGGGACTGTCCCCCTCAGCACCACTTCCACCACATACTTGCCGGGCTCGGCGGCTGGTTTCAGGACCGCCAGCCGCGCAGGCTGACCGACGGCGATCGTCGTGGCAGCTTTCGCTTTCCACTCCGGGAGATCCACAATCTGACCCGCCTGCAGATCGTCGTCGGCGGCCGGGATTGCCGTCATCCCCGTCGCGTCGATCGTGCGCAGACCGCCAAGCGTCCGCAGGTCCCCGAGGTCGTCGATTGTCATCGACAGCCGCAGCTCCCGGCGGCCATTGGCCATCCCGACGCGACGGTTCGCGGCGATGCCGATGTCAGCCGTGAACGGCGGCACACCGGCACCGTTGATCACCGTCGCGTTTTTCACCAGCACGTAGAACATCTGCGATTCGTTGACCGGCAACGTCTCGTATCGTTTCGCATCCGCCCGCTCCACCTGTCCGGTCGCGAGCGCGTCGAGCGCTGACACCAGCGCAACGAAGTTCAGCCGGACGAGCGCCGGATCCGGTGCTTCCGATGGCCAGGGACCGGTCTCGATCAGGACGACGGGCGTGCCCCATAACGTGATGTTGTCGCCGAACGCCCGCACTTCGAATTCGTCGTCGTATCGACCGATCTGCCCGGATGCGAACGGTTCGAGCGCGTCCCGAATCACGGCGCAGATCTTCTTCGTCAGACGGCGGCCGGCATTCTCCGAGCGCTCGTCGTCGTACGCGACCGACAGCAGCGAGATGGATGCCGGCTTCGGCGGCTCGCCGACCGACGTGCGCCAGCTCTGGTTGTGCAGATTGAACCCGACGCGGGGATTGAGCCGGTCGCGCAGCGCCTTGAGCGCGCGACCCTCCGGCGTCTGCAGCCGAAGCGCGTCGCGATTGATGTCGATGCTCTGCGCATTTCGGCGCTGAAAGCGCTCCGCGCCGTCCGGGTTGAGCATCGGGACCGCGTGAAGCGTGAGCTGGCTGAGAATGCGGCGGACCGCGGGCTCCTCCCGGTGGCTGCGGACGTACTCGAACAGGTCGAAGAGCGCCGAGGTCGCCGTGGGCTCGTCCCCGTGCATCTGCGACCACAGCAGGACGGGGAACCCTCCGCTGCCCACACGGACCGCATTGATCGAACGGCCCTCGATCGACTCGCCGATCTTCTCGACGCTGAAGAGGTCCGGCGAGGCGGCGGCGAGCGCTTCGAGGCGGCGCACCACGTCCACGTGATCGACGAGGGGCGGCAGGGGCGCCGACACGTGTCCGCTGTCCCAGATCCGCGCAAGCTCCTGCGGAGTGGTCGACAACTGGACCCCTCGCTGTCCCGCCACCGGTGCCGCGAGCATCGTGCAGAGCAACGCTGAGACGAGCGCTCTCCTCGAGATCGAAGTACGACGACTACGAGCCATCCAGAATCTCCTCAGCGAAAATGCAGCCTCACCATGTGCGGCTGGGCGCCGGTCGAAACGATGAACAGATTGTCGTACTCCGACTCGTCGATCGTGACCGGATCCTGAATGCCGAGCATCTTGAGAACCTCTGGAACTGTATTGGAATGGCCAGCCACGAGGACGTTGCCATCCGCCTTCCTGACCATCTCCACGAGCTGTGCGGTCTCGCGCGATCCGATCCGGGTGACCTGAATGCCCAGCGCCTTTGCGAGCGGCTCGACCGTCTGCCGGGTGCGCTTGTACTCGGTCGCGAAGATCGCTTTGATGCCGGCGGCCTTCAGCATCCCGGCCAGGGATTCCGCGCGGGCCCGTCCCTCGTCCGACAGATCTGGATCCTCGGCCATCATCCCGCCCTGACCCGTCACGACCGCCTTCTCCGCATGCCGCACTACGAACACGGTGTTCTGCGCGCTGACCTGCGGCGCCGCGAGTGCGATGAGCGCCATCGCCAACAAGAGCCGTCGAATTGTCGTCACTGCACGCTCTCCTCTCTGGTGATCCGGCTTCGGCCCCGGATCGCAATGAGATACAGCACGGCCCCGGCCGCAATCGCCCAGGCTCCGCCCGTCAGTTGCGCGGCCGACGCTCCCGCAAGGATGCTCAACGAGATGGCTATCGCCGCGAGCGGAATGAGCGGGCCGAGGGGCACGATGAACGTCGCCGGGGCTACCTGTCCATCGAATGCCGGCGTCCGCAACCGAAGCGTCGAGGCACAGGTCGCGACATACACCACGAGCCGGCTGATCGCGCTGGCCGTGGCGAGCTTCACGAACGTGCCGGTAAGCGCGAGCACCAGAGCGACCCCCGACGTCACGAGGATCGCTACGATGGGCGTACGGAACCTGGGATGGACCCGCGCAAACACAGCTGGCAGATCGCCCTGCTCTGCCAGCGCGAACAGATTCCGTGAGCCGGAGAGCGCCTGGCCCATGTTGTTTCCCGTGGTAGACACGACCGCGCCGAACGTCATCATGGCTGCGCCGAGGGGACCCATGATTTGCCCGGATGCATCCGCAAGCGGTGTTTTCGAAGAACCCAGGTCCGGGTAAGTGCCGAGGGCGACGACCTGGACCAGCACCATCACGACCGTGACGACGATCAGCGTCATGACGAGAGCGAATGGTACGGCCGTTCTCGGATCCCTGGCCTCACCGGCTGGAACCGGAACGACTTCGTATCCGCCGAACGCGAAGATCAGCAGCAGAGCGGTCGCGGACACGTCGGTCAGCGCGGGTGTCTCGCTGATCGACAGCACAGCGGGGCTCATGGAGAACAACCCGACGAGGATGAACATCACGAGGGGCGTCAATTTGCCAATCGTGAAGGCGTTCACGACGAGGCTGCTCTGCCTGATGCCGCGGATGTTGATGAAGGCGAGCACGCCGATGGTCCCCGCGATCACGGCAGCCCGCGGCCAGCCTGCCGTAACTCCCGGGAAGTAGAACCCCAGCGACAGGACGAGAACGCTGATGACCGACGCCCAGCTCGCGGCGCGCGTGAACCACAGGAGCCATCCGACCTGGAACGCCGGAAAGCGCCCGAACGCCGCGCGCGTGTACAAGTACGGTCCACCCGTGGACTCGAACCGGCTGCTGACCTCGGCAAACGACAGCGCGATCAGCATCGACCCCAGTCCGACGGCCGCCACGATCCAGGGACTCCACGCGCCTGCGTTCGCCGCGAGCGCCGCGGGCATGACGAACACCGCACTGCCAATCACCTGATTGACGCCAATCGCGGTCAGATCCCAGCGGCCCAGCTCGCGCCGCAGCAGCGACGCACGCGGTGCCGGGGCGGACCGGGGCGGTGGGACAATCATCGACCCGCCCGCTGACCGCGGGGAGCCGAGCGGAGGCGCCGAAGCGCCGCTCGTCGCACCCGTCGGTGGCGGCGCGGCATTGCCCGAAGCGCGCACGGGAGACCCTGGGACACCGTCAGGTTGTATCATGAACGCAGCCATGCACGACACGGGGATCGTTGGAAAGCCGCGCGACGTCCTGCCGGGGAACGCGCTGACGCTGCCGGCGGAGTACTACGTCAGCGGCGAGTACTTCGCGCGCGAGCTCGACCTTTTGTTCCGGCGGACGTGGATCTGCGCGGGCAGGAGCGAAGAGGTCGCCCGCGCCGGGCAATTCGTGGTCCGCGAGCTGCCGGGCGACAACATGGTGATCACCCGGAGCGAGTCGGGGGACCTCCATGCCTTTCACAATGTCTGCCGCCACCGCGGCACACGGCTGTGCACGGCACCGTCCGGCACCTTCCCGGGCAGCATCCAGTGCCCCTATCACGCCTGGACCTACGCGCTCGACGGCCGCCTGCTCGGAGCGCCGCACATGGAGGACGTGCCCCATTTCAACAAGCAGGATTACCCTCTTCATCGCGTGCACGTGGACGATTGGGACGGCCACCTCTTCATCAACCTCGCCGATCGGCCGGCGCCGCTCGCCGAGCAGCTCGCGGATCTGCCCTCGAAGTTCGCGCCGTGGCGCATGTCGGAGCTGCGCGTCGGGCAGCGCATCGTGTACGACGTCAAGGCGAACTGGAAGCTGATCATCCAGAACTACAACGAGTGCCTCCACTGCCCCAATCTCCATCCTGCCTTGAACAAGCTCTCGCATTACCTGAGCGGGGAGAACGAGCCGCTGCAGCCGACCTACATGGGCGGCCGGATGGACTTGCGGCCGGGCGTGGCCACGCTGTCGATGGATGGAAGCTGCCCGCGCGCGTTCCTGCCGGAGCTCTCCTCCGAGGATCGGCGCCGCGTGTACTACTACGCGATCTTCCCGAACATGCTGCTCAGCCTGCATCCCGACTACATGATGGTACACACGCTCTGGCCCATCGCGCCTGACCGCACCATCAACGTCTGCGAGTGGCACTTCCATCCGACGGAGCTGCACCGGCCGGACTTTGATGCGTCCGACGCGATCGAGCTCTGGGACGTGACCAACCGGCAGGACTGGCACGTCTGCGAATTATCACAGGCGGGAATTGGGTCACGGTCGTACAGGCCGGGACCGTACTCGAATCGCGAAGATCTGCTCTACGCCTTTGACAGGATGATCGTGGAGCTGCACCGGCGCTGAAGCCTGACGGCGGTCCGACCCGAAGTCTGGAGGCTGTGCGCGTTAGCCGTAGCCGCACGTGCTCCGCGATTCACTTCAATTGAGCATTCGACGCGGGTGGCGCACGGCGGGGCCGCCTCGGCACCCCAGCGTGCAAAGGACGCACGCCGGGGACCCCGCCCCGCCCGCCGCGCAGCCGCCGGGGCCTCCGCCGCGCGTTTTCCAGCGCGGTGGGGTGCCACACGCGTGACAAGTGCTTCTGGCGCCGAGCCGGGGTCCCCGCCGCGCACGCCTGCGCGGTGGGGTGGTGGGGACGCGTGGGGCTGCCGGGCGCCAGGAGCCGCGTTCATGTCAACGCAACTGAATCGTGGGGACAAGCCGGATGCTGCTAGAGCGGCGGCGTGGCCGTCTTTCGTGCGGGATTGAAAAACGGCGTCTTGACGACGGTGGCCGTGACCTTGTGACGGACCGACTCCACCGTGAATTCCATCTGTGCCGTCGTCCCCTCCGTGTAGTGCGGCCGGTTGACCGTGCCGAGCGCGATCATCTTCTTGAGCACCGGGGACCACGTGGTGGTCGTCGCCTTGCCGATCTGCCGGCCGCCACGGTAGAGCGGAACCGCCACGCGTGACGCGGTGGCGGCGACTGCCGGCGGAAGGCCGACACGCTCGTAGATCTCCTCGACCTCCGTCCAGGCCACCTCGAGGCCCACGACCTGACGTGCTGGACCGCGTCGGTGCTCCTCCCTGAGCGCCTGCTGCCCGATGAAGCGCGACTTCTCCAGGCTGACGAGCCGGCCAAGACCCATCTCGTAGGGCGTGTACTTCTGCGATTCGATGAGAGCCTTCTTGCTGCTGAAGAAGTCCACCTCGATGAGCAGCAACCCCGCTTCGACGCGCGCCACGTCGAGCGCGAGCATGCCGGCCGGCCTGATGTCGAACGGCCGTCCGCCCGCCATCAGCTCGTCCCAGACCGTCAACGCGCTCCGGGCCGGAATCCAGATCTCGTAGCCCAGATCGCCCGTGTAACCGGTTCGCGAGATGTCCACGCGAACGCCGGCTATCGTTCCGCTCGTCACGCGAAAGTACTTGAGGCGATCGATGTCCGCGTCCGAGACGGCGCGCAGCACACGCGCGGAGGTCGGACCCTGGAGCGCGAGCGCCGCGATCTCCTCCGAGACCTCGTCAATCGTGACATCGAACCCGGAAGCGTTCTGGCGGAACCACCGCAGGCTCGGATCGGCGGCGGTCCACCGAAACGTCCGGTCGTCGAGCCTCGACACCGTCCCGTCGTCGATCACCTTCCCGTGCTCGTCGCACCAGGGCGTGTAGTACACCTGTCCCGGCGTCATCTTCGAGACGTCGCGGGTGACGAGCCGATCCACGAACCTCGCCGCGTCCCGGCCCCTCACGAGATACTTGAACAGCGGCGAGACGTCGATGAGCGCCGCGGCGTTTCTGATGGCGTTGTACTCGTGCTCGTGGTGGCTCTCGTAGGCACTGACCGCGTAGTAGCCGGACCATTCCCGGTAGTTGAGGCTCTCGCAGAGTGCCGAGGTGCGATCGTGTACGGCTGTTCCAATCGGCATGGCTGGATCATTTCATCCTCGGCCGCAGGTTTGTCAACCCGGGACTTGTCCCCTCAGCCTTCCAACTTGAGCCGTCAGCCTTTCCCCTTCGTCCCAGGCCTTCTATTGACAGACGTGGTGAACGGCGGGAAGAATGGCCTTCTGTCCGTTCAGCCTTCAGCCTTCACACTTCCCTTCGCATGAGTCACTACGACGCAATCGTCATCGGCGGCGGTCACAACGGCCTGGTGAACGCCGCGTACCTGGCGCGCGCCGGCCGGAAAGTGCTCGTGCTCGAGCGTCGTCATGTCCTCGGCGGCGCGGCCGTGACCGAGGAAGTGTTCCCCGGCTTCAAGTTCTCGGTCTGTTCCTACGTGGTGTCGCTGCTGCGCCCGGAGATCATCCGCGAGCTCGATCTGCCGCGCCACGGGCTCGAGATCCTGCCCCTCGACGGCACCTTTACCCCGATGCCGAACGGCGATTATCTCTGGAGGGTGAACGACCACGCGAAAACGCGCCGGGAGATTGCCAGGCATTCCCGCGTGGATGCGGAAGCCTACGACGAGTACGGCAAGGCGATGGTGGACATGGGCCGCTTCGTCAAGCCGATTCTCAACATGACGCCACCCGACCCGACGTCGCTCGATCCGCGTGGCGTGATGGACCTGATCGGCCTCGGCCGTCGCTTCCTGGCCTTGTCGGACGACGACAAGTACAACCAGATCCAGCTGATGACCATGAGCGCCGTGGACTTCCTCGATCAATGGTTCGAGACCGACGTGCTCAAGGCCACGATGTCCGCGTCAGGCATCATCGGCACCTTTCTCGGGGTTCGATCGCCAGGGACCGCCTACGTCCTGCTCCACCACTACATGGGGGAGATCGACGGTGCCTTCAGGTCGTGGGGGCTCTCGCGCGGCGGCACCGGTGCCATCTCGAATGCCATCGCCGACGCCGCGCGGGAGGCCGGCGTCGAGATTCGGACCGAGACGGGCGTATCGAAGATCATCGTGAAAGACGGCACCGCGGTGGGTGTCGTGCTCGAGAGCGGGGACTACCTCACCGCGAACGTCATCTCGTCGAGTGTCGACCCGAACCTGACCTTCCTGAAGATGGTCGGGACCGAGCACCTGCCAGACGAGTTCGTCGGCGAGATTCGGCGCTACAAATACCGGGGATCGTCGGGCAAGGTCAACCTCGCCCTCGATGCACTGCCGAACTTCACGTGCCTGCCGGGCCCTGGCGCGCACCTGCGCGGCGCGGTCTCCGTCTCTCCGAGCGTCGATTACATGGAGCGCGCCTACGACGACGCGAAGTATGGACGGTATTCCAGACGTCCGTACATCGACATGGTGATTCCAAGCCTGACCGATCCCTCCGTTGCCCCGCCCGGGAAGCACGTCATGTCCTGTTTCGTTCAGTACGCGCCCTATCACCTGAAGGCGGGAAGCTGGGACGACCACAAGGAGGCGTTCGGGGACACGGTCATCGATACGCTCGCGGAGTACGCGCCGAACATCAAGGACATCATCCTCCACCGTCAGGTCGTGACCCCGCTCGATCTCGAGCGGGAATGGGGACTGACGGAGGGCAACATCTTCCAGGGAGAGTTGACGCTCGAGCAGTTGTTCTTCCTCCGCCCGGCGCCCGGCTGGGCCCAGTACAACACCCCGGTACGCAACCTGTATATGTGCGGATCGGCAACCCACCCGGGCGGCGGGATCATGGGCGCTCCAGGACGGAACGCGGCGATGAAGATCCTGTCCCACACCAGGAAATAGGGACGCGATCCGACCATGAGCACCATCGTCATCATCGGTGGCGGACACAACGCGCTGGTTGCGGCATTCTACCTGGCGAAAGCCGGACTGAGCCCGCTCGTCCTCGAGAGGCGCGAGATCGTCGGCGGCGCCGCGATCACCGAGGAGTTCGCCCCGGGCTTCAGGGGTCCGACACTCGCGCACGTGACGGGCCCGTTGCGCGCTTCCATCGTCAGCGATATGGGCCTGGACGGCGTCGAGTTCGTCAGACCCGAGACGCGCCTCGTCACGCTGGCTGCTGATGGCCGTGCGCTGATGTTCTCCACCGACGAGGCGCGGACGCTCGACTCCATCCGCGGCTTTTCAGCGGCCGACGCCGCGAGCTACCCGGTATTTCAGCAGACGCTCGCGCGGCTTGGAAAATTTCTGTCAGGAATTCTGGAAGCCACGCCGCCATCGCTCGATGAGCCCGCGATGGGAGAGCTGTGGGATCTCATGAAGGTCGGCCGCCGCTTTCGCGGGCTCGGTCGCACCGACGGCTTTCGACTGCTGCGATGGCTGCCGATGGCGGTCGCAGACCTGGTTGCGGAGTATTTCACCACCGACATCGTCCAGGCTGCAATCGCGGCGCGCGGCATCGTGGGCACCGCGCAGGGACCGTGGTCGGCAGGAACTGGTGCGGTGCTCCTCATGAACGCTGCGGCCGATCCGGTCCCCGGCGGCAGTACTGTCATGGTCAGGAATGGACTCGGCGCCCTGACGGCAGCCATGGCGGAGGCCGCGACGCGCGCGGGCGCCACGATCCGTACGGACGCTGCCGTGGCGCGTGTGATCGTGCGAGACGGAAGCGTCGCGGGTGTCGTACTCGAGGACGGTTCCGAAATTGGGGCGCGCGCCGTCGTGTCTGGCGTGGATCCGCGCCGGACCTTCCTGAGTCTCGTGGACCCTGTCGATCTCGATCCCAGCTTCCTGACCCGAATCCGCAACTACCGGTGCCGCGGCACGGCCGCCAAGGTCAACCTGGCGCTCGCCGAGCTGCCCGTCTTTCCGTCTGTGACGAACCCGGCGGACCTGCGCGGGCGGCTGCAGATAGGACCGGGGATTGACTACCTGGAGAGAGCGTTCGACGCATCCAAATACGGCGAGATATCCACCGAGCCCTATCTGGATATCACGTTCCCGACACTGCACGATCCGGCGCTCGCGCCACCGGGCGCGCACGTGATGTCGGTCTACATGCAGTACGCCCCATACCGCCTGCGGGGCGGACGGAGCTGGACGGACCAACGGACGGCACTGTCGGAGGCAGTCGTGCGGACCCTCGAGCGCTCCGCTCCGGGAATCCGCGGCCTGATTCGCGCCCAGCAGGTCCTGACGCCAGAAGATCTCGAGCGGACCTACTCCCTCACGGGCGGCCACATCCTTCACGGCGAGCCCGCCCTGGATCAGTTGTTCACCATGCGGCCAGTCCTGGGCTGGGCGCAGTATCGCACCCCCATTCGCAACCTTTATATGTGCGGCGCAGGCACCCATCCCGGCGGAGGCCTGACGGGGGGGTCGGGGCAAAACGCGGCCCGCGAGATCGCGAGGGACCTTCGGCGCCCTCAGAAGAAACCCACAAATAGCTAAGGACTTCTACCCACAGTTGGGGCACACTTGCCCCCGGGACGACTCGTTGGGCGTCGAGACGGAAACTCAGCCGATACCGCCCGGCCGAATCCAACCGATGCCCCCGGGTTTGTCCGACGATTCGAGTCCTGGACCACGTGAAGGTTGACGGGGCGCGGGGAACTGCGGACTTGGCTCGGATCAAACGCCATGGGATACGGCTGCGCTGGCACTTCGTCACCGCAGTTCGTACCGCCTGAATCGGAGTGTAGCGACTTCGTCCTGCGGGGCCATCCAGCCCGGCATCCGCAGTAGAATGTAGCCCTTCTGCTCGCTGGCTCGGTGATACATGCCCCGTGCGAGGACCCTCGCGGTCGTCGTTCTGCTGCTATCGTATGGTGCCGTCGCCGGCCGTCAGCCAGCGGTCCGTACGTCGGTTCCGCTGCCCGCGCCCGCCGCCGTTCTCGCTGAAACGCTCGGCCTTTCCGTCCCACATCGCGACCGTATCGTCGTCGACATCGTCCGGCTGATATTCGACACGCCCGAGTTGGCCGACCCGAAGGACACGCAGCTGCGCGCACGGTTGGACGCCCTCATCGCATCGTCCGCGCCTGGGGAGACGGCTCCTTTGCCCCTCGATCCGTCGATCTGGCGCGAATCGATTCTGCGCGGGAACGTACCTGACGCGCGCCTGCTCGGTGCGATTCTCTCGGACCGTCGCATGGCTCTCCTCTACCATGGGCTCGCGGCGCTCGACGACGAGACGCTCGGCTGGATCGGAGCCGAGCGCGGCCTGCTCGCCGACCTGCTGGAGCATCCCGGCACATTCGCAGCCACCGCGCCGAGCCTGAAGATCAGGGGCGGGCGCGTCGTCGTCCCCGGCGGGCGCGAAGCGGAAGCGAGTTGGTCGCGGGTCGTTGGCGCGTCGCCGCTCGAACCCGGCGCGTTCGTACGGCGCCTCTTCGGCCGCTCGGACGGCCGGCTGGCGCATTTCTACGACACCATCGCACAGCTCGACGAGCCTCGTCAGCGCTTCGTGCTCGCTCTGAACGAGCCGGCTACGACCCGTGTCGATCGGGTCCGGGCAGCGGCAAAGGCTTTCGAGCGCTCGCTCCCGGAGGAGCAGCTGGAGGTCCGACCGTTCGCGCGCCAGCCTGTCGACGGCGCGATCACGCTGGCAGTCCTGCAGGTCGGATCAGACGGAACGCTGGCCGGACCCGTGTCGCGGCGCCTCTGGGAGTCTGTCTTCAGCCTGGACGACGGCATTCAGCCGGTTTTTGCCGACATGGCACCGGGCCAGCTGCCGCAGGATGACGACCCGGCGCGGGTGGATGCCGCGTGGTTGCTGGCACACATAGCGGAGCGGTCCCTGATCGGCAGGCGCCGACTCGACACGTTTCTCTTCGCGCAGAGGGTCTTCCGCGAGCCGAGTCCGAACCAGAGCGCTGACGTCGTGACGGCGCTCAGAGGCGTGCTCGCATTTCCATCGCTGATGCTCACGCTGGAGCGGTGCGGCATTCATTCGCCTCAGACGCTGGCTACGGCTGCGCGGCGCGCTGACGCGCTGAACTCGATTGGACGCGATTCGTTCCGGCGAGACGCAACCAGACTTTTTCAGACCGCCCTGGGCATTATCGACAGGAGCGCGGTCAAGGGAGGGTTGAAGCGCGCGTCAGTGGAGACGCTGGTCACGTCGCTGCTCGCGCTCGACCTCTCGAAGGAGGATTTCCTTCCGCAGTACGTGAACTGGCTGCGCCGCGATCTGTTGCCTGCCCTGACGCCCTCGGGGACTGCGGAATCGGCGGAGGATGCCGTGCTCTCCGCCCTGGCCGGTACCGCCCACATGGCGGAGGCCCCCCGCGTCGTTGAATGGGAGGGATACAGGTATCGGGTCAGCCCGGAGCTTGCCGAGCTGACGCGTCTTCGCCGCGTGCGACGACGGCAGGGCGGCCCTGCGCTCGACGACGTGCTGGCCGAACAGGGGCAAGGGAAGAAGAATGACGAAAGCCGTGCGGAGTCGATTGCCGACGTGCTGACGTCGATTCTCTATGCTGCGCACATCGGACAGTCGAACGAACGGATCCTCGCCACTGACAATGTCGCGCTTCGACATGCGCTGACGTTCTATGACGGCGCGCGTGAAAAGCCCGTCGAGGCGTGGCAATTCGGAATCGAGGTCTTCCGCCCGGCGGGCGGGTGGCAGCTCCGAGGTTCCCTGCTGGGGCTGGACGTGGCCCTCAGCCGGTTCGGCCTTCGCTGGATCGATCTCACCACGCCGCCCGCTGCGCCGAAGCTGACCTCGACCGAGCGACAGACGGCCGCCAACACCGCCGCGCTCATGCAGCCGCGGCGACTGACCGACGAAGGCCGGGACGAGATCGCGGCCGCGATCAAGCGGGGCCGCGCGCGGTTTGCGGCGCTGTGTGCGAATGGTGAAGGGCTCGAGCGCACCGCCGAAGAGGCCGGGCTGAGCGGGTGGCGCCGCGAAAGCCTTCGATGGGCCCTTGAAAACGATCGCGAGCACCTGGACACGCAGCTCTCGCTGCTCGAGCTGATGTGGCTCGGGGCTCCGCGAGCGACCGAGCGCGTGGCGATCGACGCGTGGGGCTCCGCGTCGCTCGCGCGCACCGGCTGCCTGTGTCTGGAAATGCCACGCCGCGGGCCATGGGAGTTCTATGCCGGCCGGCCAACGACCGGGCTTCTGGCGGCACGTGGCGCCGACGTCGCGCTGCTGATTGCGGAGCACTTCGCGGAGCTGCAACTGCCGGCCACGCTCGCCCCTGGCGTCATGGCATTTGCGATGCTCGATGCCCTCCACGGCGCCCAGCCTGCGTACTTCGACGACTGGTCCGAGTTTGGACGAGCGGCGCAGAATATCCCAAGGGAGCGAGTTCTCGACTACGTGGCAGCGCTCACGGCCGGTGGACCGCTGCTGCCTGTGGAAACCGACAACGGCAAGAGGCCGTAACGCCATGGACCGCACCAGATGGACCCGGTTGTTCGTGCTCTCGTGCCTGATGAGCGCCGCCTGGACGGCCGCGCAGCAACCACGATCAGCCTTGAAGCTCGTCGCGCCGACCAGCGAGACCTACGTCATCGGACCGACGCGGCTCGTGGCGATGTTCGACCCACCGGCACTCGGCAGTCGCGCCACACGGGTCACCTTCTATGCGAACGGACAGAAAGTATGCGCGGTCACGCGCGCCCCGTTCGAGTGCGACTGGGATGCCGGCGACGGGTTCGAAGAGCACCAGATCCGCGTCGTCGCAACGCTGCGCGGCGGGGAACAGCTCTCCGAGTCGGTCCGGACGAAGGGTGTCGGTTTCGCGGAAACCGTCGAGGTCGATGTGGTCCAGGTCACCGCCGTGGTGACCGACAGTGACGGGCGGTTCGTGAAGGGGCTCTCGCAGAAGGATTTCGCAGTGTACGAAGACGACAAGCTGCAACCGATCTCGCACTTCGCCTCGGAGGACATTCCGCTGGAGATGGTGGCGGCAGTCGACGTGAGCTCGAGCATGCAGGACGTGCTGCCGCAGGTGAGGGAATCGGCCAAACGTTTCCTCTCGGGCCTGCAACCGATCGACCAGGTGACGCTCCTGTCATTCAACGACAACATCTTCATGCTGGCGCGCCGGAGCACGGACCAGGAGGTTCGGGCGCGCGCGATCGACAGGATGGCGCCGTGGGGCGGCACGTCCCTTCACGATGTCATCATCCGCGCCTGTGACGTGCTCGGCCGGTTGTCTGGCCGGCGCTCGATTGTGCTCTTCAGCGATGGTGACGACCAGTCGAGCTTCGCATCCCTGAAGGATGCCATCGCTCGCACCGAGGGCAGCGACGCAACGATCTATGCCATCGGGCAGGGACGCGCCGTTCAGAACAAGGAGCTGCAGGACCTGATGAATCGAATCGCGAGGGTCAGCGGAGGCCGGGCGTTCTTCACGGAAGATGACAAGAAGCTCGACGCTGTCTTCGCGGAGATCCTCGAAGATCTCCGGCACCAGTACCTCCTGAATTATCCGGCGCCGAGCACGCAGCACGATGGGAAGTTTCATTCCATCAAGGTGACGGCGGGCGGCGGCAAGTACAAGGTGCGCGCGCGAGAAGGCTACAGGCTTACCAGGACCACTCGGAGTGTCTTATGAACAACTTCCTTCGAACCCTGGCCATCTGCGGGCTCGTCGCATCCGGGCAGACACCGTCTCAGGATCCGGCTCAACCCGCCCAGCCCACATTCCGATCCGCGGTTGACCTCGTGCCGGTGGATGTGAACATCCTCGACCGCGAAGGGAAGCCCCTGCCGGACCTTCAGGCTTCGGATTTCGTGTTGGAGGTCGACGGCAGGCCGAGAAGAGTCGCGTCGGTCCAGTACGTGCCGTCGGTTCGCGAGAGCAAACCCGCGGCGGACACGCCGACGTACTACAGCAGCAACGACAGGGCCGGCGGTGGCCGCATGATCATGTTCGTCTTCGATCAGGGGAACATCGGGGTTGGCCGCGGCCGCGACGCGCTCGAGTCGGCCAGCAAGTTCATCGCGCAGCTCTCGCCAGCGGACCGCATCGGCCTCACGACGCTGCCAGGCGCGGGACCGCAGATCGACTTCACCGAGCATCACGCCCTCGTTCGAACGATGCTGTCCAAGATGAGCGGACAGGAATCCGCGGGCGCAACGATGTACAACATCGGCCTGGCGGAAGCGGCCGAGATCCATCGCGGCAATCAGATGATGTCGGGCGAGGTGATCACCCGGGAGTGCGCCGGGATGCGCGGCTTCGAGCTCGACGTGTGCAGGCGTCAGATCTCGTCGGAGGCGCAGACGCTCTACGCGATGGCGCGCGAACGGTCGCGGAATTCGCTGGTAGGGCTCAGGCGCCTGCTCGAACGTCTGGCGCTCACACCTTCGCAGAAGACGATCATCTATTTCTCGGAGGGCCTCGTCGTCGATCGTGACGTGGCCGATGTCGACTGGATCGCCGAGGTGGCGGCCCGGTCCCAGGCGGTGCTCTACATACTGCAGCTCCATCCAGCCACCTACGACGTGTCGGTGGCCCGACTCTCTCCAACCGGCACCCAGGATCGAGTCCTGGCGGAAGAGGGGCTGGGAATGCTCGCCGGCGCCACCCGCGGCGCCCTCATGCGTGTGGTGGGCAACGCCGAAGGGGCGTTCAAGCGGCTCTCGCTCGAGCTGTCGGGATACTACATTCTCAGCTTCGAGCCGGAACCGGGTGACCGCGACGGCAAGCGTCACAAGATATCGGTTGCCGTCCCTGCGAAACCAAACACGTCAGTACGCGCGCGGAAGGAGTTCATCATCGGCGACACGCGGGTCCGCGGCGCCAGCCAGATGCTGTCCGAAACGCTCAACGCCCCGCTGCTCGAGAGCGAGATTCCCCTGAAACTTTCCACTTACACGCTTCGAGAACCGTCGACCAACAGATTCAAGGTGCTCTTCGCAGCCGAGATCGATCGGTCGGCGAATCCCAACGAAACGCTCTCGCTCGCATACGTGATGGTCGACGCCAAAGGGACCGTCGTCGGGAGCCGACTCGTTGAGAACGTGACGATGCCCATGCAGGCGGAGACCCGCGCGCAGAACTACGTCGCCTGGATTCCGGTTGACGCCAGCGGCCTCTATACGCTCAAGTTCGCGGCCGTCGATGAACGCGGCCGGCGAGGCAGCGTCGAGCACAGGTTCCGCGCGCAGCTCTCCAGCGTCGGTCAGGTCAGGGTGACGGATCTGTTGCTCGGCGAGCGCACGAGTGACGCCCCCGACAGCGTGCAGCCCTCCGTGACCGGGGAAATGTCGAGCAACGTCCTTCAGGGATACGTCGAGCTGTACTCGGACGACGAGGCGATCCTCAAAGATACGACGGTGGCACTCGAAGTGGCCACGAGCGAGGAGGGACGCACGCTCGATGCAGCGCAGGCCCGGCTGGGCGCGGCGCTCACCGAATTCCCGAACCGCAGGACCGCCGAGGCCGCAGTCCCCATCGCCCTGCTGCCTCCCGGTGACTACGTCGCGCGGGCGGTAATAAACGTGTCGGGCCGCAAAGTGGGCCACGTCATCAGACCGTTCCGGGTATCGAAAACGAAAGCCGCGCACACCTTCGTTTCACGCGGTGCAGGGTCCAGACCCGTGATTCCGTTCGTGTCCCGTCCGGAACGGTTCGAACGCTCGTCGGTCCTCTCGCCGGAGGTGGTCGGGTTCTTCATGGAACGCATGAACTTCGGTCCCGGCGGCGCCCCGGGAGGAGCGGCCGTCATCGAACACGCTCGTGACGGCCGCTACCAGGAGGCCATCGAAGCGCTCGCGTCAGCGGAGAACGCACAGCTGGCACGGGTGTTCCTCAGCGGGCTTTCACTCTACGCGAAGGGACAGCTGGAAGCCGCCGCACAGAAGTTCCGCGAGTCCTTGCGACTGGATTCCGAGTTCTTCCCGGCGGCGTTCTATCTCGGCTCGTGTTACGCCGCGGGGGGCAGAGACGATCAGGCCGTGGGCGCCTGGCAGACATCGCTCGTGACCGAGAGCAACGCGCCGTTCATCTATACGCTGCTGGCGGACGCTTTCCTCCGGCTGCGTGACAATGAATCCGCGCTCGGCATCCTGAACGAAGCCCGAACGCTCTGGCCCGACAGCGAGCAGGTGGAGCTGCGGCTGGGAACGGCGCTGGCCTCAGCGGGCCGTGGCGCGGAGGCGCTGGGGTTCCTCGAGCCGTACCTCGCTCGCCACCCGACCGACCTCGATCGGCATTTCATCGTCCTCCGGATCATCTACGAAGCTCGAAAGAGCGGCGGCGCAATCAGGACCCCGGGCGAGGACAAGGCGCTCTTTGCCAAGCATGCCGCAGCCTACCAGGAGGCGGGCGGCCCACAGGTCGCGCTCGTGGAAGAGTGGCGCAAGATTGTAGCCAAGTAGGTGTCGGGGGCTAATCCGCCAGGATACACGGCGATGTCGGGAGCGTCGGGCGACGCTTTGTCCTGAGCTCCTCTCTCGCTGGAAAGGCGGACGAGGCCGAAAATGCGAAGGGTCGTCGGAGGTGCGAGCCTCGTGCTGGCGGTGAGTGCGACGGCATGGGCGAGCGCGTGGGGCAGCGCCAGCATTCGGGCGACGTCGACCGAGACCAGATTATTGATTCCTGCCCGCCCTGACGACCGAACGATTGCGCATGTTCTCAACCGGATCGGATTCGGCCCCACACCCGGAGACATCGCGCGGGTCCGCGCCATCGGGCTCGACGCCTACATCGACCAACAACTCCATCCGGAGCGGATAGCCGATTCAGGCCTGGCCTCCAGGCTTTCCGAACTCCCGACACTCGCCAAAAACACTGGCGAGCTTACCCAGGAGTACTTCCTTCCGGCGCAGATGGCCCGACAACGACAGCAGCGCGCTGTCGCCGGCCAGGCCATGCCTGCCGGCACCGACCCAGGCGCGGCGGCAATGCCCGACACGGCGCCCAGTACCGCTATTGGCCGGGAGCGCATCGTCTTGCTCGAGCTGAGCCAACAGAAGATCCTGCGGGCCACCTATAGCGAGCGCCAGCTCGAGGAAGTGATGGTGGACTTCTGGTTCAACCATTTCAATGTGTTCGCGGCCAAAGGGCTGACACGGGTCTACCTCTCGGAGTACGAGCGCGACGCGATCCGTCCCCACGTGCTGGGCCGTTTCAGGGGTCTCTTGCAGGCGACCGCAGAGAGCCCCGCGATGTTGTTCTATCTGGACAACTGGCAGAGTGCGGCGCCATCGAGTGCTGCGATGTCCGGAGGCCGCCGGGAGGCCCGGCGCGGGCCGGGGCGAGCCGCCGTTGCCGATCGCCAGCGGACGATAACGGGCGAGGATCGTCCTCGTGCGCAGCAGAACCGTCGGCGCGGTCTGAACGAGAATTACGCGCGCGAGCTGATGGAATTGCACACGCTCGGTGTGGATGGTGGCTACTCGCAGAAGGACGTGCAGGAGGTCGCGCGCGCGTTCACGGGCTGGACGATCACGAACCCGCGTCAGGGAGGGCCGTTCACGTTCGTACCGCGGATGCACGACGACGGGGAAAAGACCGTGCTCGGACATCGCATCGAATCGGGCGGCGGCAAATCGGACGGGGAGCAGGTACTGGACATCCTCGCCGGGCACCCGTCAACCGCGCGGCACATCGCGACGAAGCTCGCCCGACGCTTCGTCTCGGACGAACCACCGCCGGCCCTCGTCGATCGTGCTGCGAAGCGCTTCCTCGATACACGCGGGGACATCCGCGAGGTCGTGCGCACGATCATCGAGTCGCCCGAGTTCTTCGCGTCCGCGTCCTACAGGGCCAAGGTCAAGAGCCCGTTCGAGTTCGTTGTGAGCGCGCTGCGCGCGATACAGATCGATGTCGTGAACGCGCTGCCGCTCGTCGGGTCGCTGCGCCAGCTGGGTATGCCGCTGTACCTGTGTCAGTCGCCGACCGGGTACGGTGACAAGGCGGAGGCGTGGGTGAACGCCGGTGCGCTGCTGAACCGAATGAACTTCGCCGTTGCGCTGACAGGCGGTCGCATGCGCGGCATCAGGTCCGATACGGCCCGTGCGACAGCCGTGACGGCAGCTGCTGTCCTCACAGGCCGGGTGCTCGCAGGCGACGTCTCTTCGACAACGTCTGCCACCGTCGCGAGAGCGACTACGGCTCCTCAGGCGATGGCCCTGGTTCTCGGATCGCCGGACTTCCAGAAGAGGTGAAACCCATGATTGCCAGGCGGGTGTTCCTGAAACACGGCGGGATGGCGCTTGTCAGCCTCGGATTCGCGCCGGCCTTCCTGGCGCGCACCGTCGCGGCCGCGAGCCCCCGCAGGCGCGTGCTGGTGACCATCTTCCAGCGAGGCGCGGTGGACGGTCTGAACATGATCGTGCCGTTCGGCGAACGCAACTACTACGACACCCGGCCAACGATCGCCATCGCGCGACCCGGCTCGGGTCCGGACGCCGCGCTCGATCTGGACGGTTTCTTCGGCATGCATCCGCGGCTCGCACCGCTCGAACCGTTGTTCGACACCGAACAGCTCGCCATCGTGCACGCAACCGGATCGGACGACGACACGCGCTCGCATTTCGATGCACAGGACTACATGGAGACCGCGACGCCGGGGATCAAGAACACGACCGACGGCTGGCTCAACCGGTATCTCCACGCACGCGAACACGCCAGAGCGACTCCGTTCCGGGCTGTCGCATTGGCGCCCCAGCTGCCGCGGGCTCTGCAGGGCGTCGAGCCTGCGCTCGCCATCGGTCAGATCGGCCGCTTCGGGATCCGCGCCGGCCAGGCATCAGAGGCCATGCAGTCGTCCTTCGAGGCCGAGTATGCGTCGGCCGCCAGCAGCGTGCTCGGAGAGACTGGGAGGGAGGCATTCGATGCGGTCCGAATGCTCGAGGAAGCGAAGCCCGAGCGCTACGCGGCCGAGAACGGCGCCGAGTACCCGCGTTCGCCCTACGGCGAGTCGCTGAAGCAGATCGCGCAGCTGATCAAGGCCGATGTGGGGCTCGAGGTGGCGTTCGCGGAATCGGGCAACTGGGATCATCACGTCAACGAGGGCGCGGCTGTCGGTCAGCTCGCCAATCGCCTCGACGACTTCGCACGAGGGATTGCCGCACTCGTCCGCGACCTCGGCGATCGCATGGCTGACGTCGCGATCCTGACGATGTCGGAATTCGGCCGCGCGGTGTCCGAGAACGGCAATCGCGGCACCGATCACGGCCATGGCAACGCGATGATGATGATCGGCGGTGGCATCAGGGGCGGCAGAGTGTACGGTCAATGGCCGGGACTCGCGCGCGAGCAACGATACGAAGGACGCGACCTTGCCGTCACCACGGACTTCCGCACCGTTTTTGCCGAAGTGGTTCGCGGACATCTCGGATTGACCGACCTGTCTGGCGTGTTCCCCGGGTTCCAGAGCACCGCACGTCTCGGTCTGTTCGGCTGAGATCGTTCTTTCCCGGGCTCCCGAGCTAAGTGCTGACTCCGTAATTCGTGGCATGAATCCCGGAGCGCGGCGCCCGGCTGGCCAGGCGCGAAGCTATCCACTTGACTCAAGTGGCCCCCACTAATGGTGGCGCCGAAAACGCCGTCGTTCGCCCTGGATGAGGCGCCCGTAGGGGACCGGATCGACTGCGACGGCTGGCTGAACGAGACGGAAGAAGAGTTTGCCGCAATGTCGAGACCGGCGACGGTTGAATCGAAACGTGAACTCGTCGAGGTAGTAGTCCAAAGGCACCTGGCTCACCGCGCCGTGATGGGTCCCAAGCAGCCAGCGTTTGAGCAACGACACCACGCGGCTGCAGCCGGCAGACGTCGGTCGCTGGACCCCGTCTTGGTCCCGGTGACATACCACATCGCCCGGAACCAGGTGGTCAGGGGAAGCCGCGTGTCCTGGAAGATCGTGCCCGCCGTGACAGTGCAGCAGGTGTTGGGCCTCGGGAGTTATCAAACCGCGTGGGCGTGGGTGCACAAGCTGCGACGCGCGATGGTCAGGCCCGACCGCGACCGCCTGTCGGGAGAAGTCGAGGTCGACGAGACCTTGGTCGGCGGCCGTGGCGGCAACCGGGGCCGCGGCGCAGGCAAGAAAGCTCTGATTGTTGTGGCAGCCGAAGTCGTGGGGCACGGCATCGGCCGGATCCGGATGCGCCGAATCTCCGACGGCTCCGCGGCGACACTGCAGGCCTTCATCGACGACGCGATCGAGCCAGGCAGCGACGTGCATACCGATGGCTGGGACGGGTACGAGCAGGTCAAACACCGCTATCACCATCGCGTTTCGTACTTGCGCGGCCATCACGAGCTCGCGTCCCAGTTGTTGCCGCGCAGTGCTGCAATCCTCGCTGCGTCAGCCAGCTCTTCGTACCCCGGCACTGTGGGCAGACAAATCCGGCGGGCCAGCGCAAGTGCGCCAGATAGGCGCGGCAGGCCGCATCCGTCGCAAACCGCGAGGCGAACTCCGCGAGTGTCCGCGGATAATCCTCGTCCACGACGGGAGACCCTATATATTGGGGTCACTTGAGTCAAGTGGATAGCCAACATTGGGCATAGGTGAGCGATGAGCAATCCACCTCCGCCAAGGCTTCGGCGAGACCTCGCCAGAGCCCGCGTGCTCGTGGGCGACGGCGGGCGCCGCCAGACGGGATACCCCGCCCGGGAGGTATGTCACGAAATACGGAGACGAGACACCAAGTTCGCGAATACACTCATGGCGGTGAAGATCACGGACCTCCGCACACCATGCGTGCTCGTCGAGCACGGCCGAATCGAACGAAACATCGAACGGATGCAGACGGCCGCCAACGGCCGGCGGCTCCGCCTCCGGCCGCATGCAAAGACCCACAAGTGTCCGGAGCTCGCCCGTGTGCAGATCGGCCGCGGCGCTGTCGGCGTCTGCTGCGCGAAGCTCGGCGAAGCAGAAGTGTTCGCCGAAGCGGGCATCAGCGACATCCGGCTGCCGTATCCGATTCATCCGGTCAATGCGGATCGGGTCCTGAAGCTGCTCGACCGTACCCACCTGTCCTTCATCGTCGATCACCCGGCCGTCGCGCGAGGATGGTCCGACGCCATGTCACAGGCAGGGCGCGAGATCGATGTGCTGGTCAAGGTGGACGTGGGCTTCCATCGGTGCGGTATCGATCCACACTCGCCGGACTCGGGTGAGTTCGTGGCGCGCGTGGCGGAGATGCCGGGACTTCGCTACCGCGGGTTGCTGAGCCACGCCGGCCATGCCTATGGGGCCCGCTCCGAGGACGAAGCCCGCGAATTCGCGGCGGCCGAGGCCGCGATGCTGATGGGCCTTGCTGAACGCGCGGCAGCCCTTGGGGTGCGCAGCGAGGAAATCAGCGTCGGCGCGACACCCACCGCGAGATTCAGCGTCGATTGCCAGGGGATTACAGAGCTCCGACCCGGCAACTACATCTACTTCGATCGCACGCAGGTGGGGCTCGGTTCCGCAACGTGGGCCGACTGTGCGCTGACCGTCCTGGCGCGGGTCGTCAGCCGGCCGGCTCCGGATCGCGTGATCATCGACTCCGGCAGCAAGACGTTGACGACGGATCTCGCGCGTGGGTTCGAGAACCAGCCGGGCTATGGGGCCGTGCTCAGAGGGCTGGAGGAGCTCGAGCCGGACGAGGGGCTGCTCGTCGAACGGCTGTCGGAAGAGCACGCAACGGTCCGTGTGAAAGGTGGCAGGCGCGGCCTCGAGCCGGGCGATCTGGTTCGCGTTGTCCCCAACCATTCGTGCGTGGTCTCGAACCTGGTGGACGCCGTCTGGCTCGTGAGCGGCGACGAGGTGTTGGAGCGGCTCGACGTCGCGGCGCGCGGGAGGATCACGTAGTAGAATGGCCGCTCATGGCCAAGGACCTGCCCGGGGAAGCGCTCGGCCTCGTCGAGACACGCGGTTTCGTGGGAATGATCGAGGCTGCCGACGCGATGGTCAAGGCAGCGCACGTCGTTTTCGTGGGCTGGCAAAAGGTCGACGCCGGGCTCGTCACTGCGATCGTCCGGGGCGATGTTGCATCGGTGAAGGCTGCGACCGACGCGGGCGCGTCGGCGGCGCGTCGCGTCGGCGAGCTGGTCGGCGTTCACGTCATCGCGCGGCCGGCCGATGGACTCGACAAAATCTTCCCGATCGGGTGATCACCTCAACGCGCGGTTTCGGTGATCGGTCGCTCACGTCCCACCCATCCTGAGGGCGAGTTGATCCGCGCGCTTGGCACCCTCGAAATCCTTGCCCGTCAGGCCGCCGGCGCTGTGCGTCGAGTAGGTCAGCGTGACGCGCTTGTAGTCGACGCGAATCGCGGGGTGGTGGTCGACTGATTCGGCCTCGAACCCGAGCCGGAGAACGAAGGTCAGCGCGTCGGCAAAATCCCGGAACGTGTATTGGCGGCGGATGGTGTCCGCGTCGAGGGTCCAGGACTCCAGCTCATCCATTCTGGTACGTATCTCGTCTTCGTGGAGCTTCTGCATCGAGGAAGCATAAACCCGGTCGGAACTCTCCGGTCTCAGTCTGCGTATAACGCTGTTAAGATTGTTGAACGGTGTTCAATATGGGACAGGCTCCTTAAGGTGACTGTCCCCTTAGGGTGCCTGTCCCGTTAAGGGGACTGTCCCCCTAGGGAGGTCTGTTGGGGCTCAGGGAGCGGCAGGAACGCGAGAGGGCGGAGGTGGCGCGCGCGATTCTGGACGCGGCGCGCGACCTCTTCGTCGCCGAGGGATACCACAACGTGTCGATCCGCAAGATCGCCGAGCGCGTCGAGTACAGTCCCGGCGCGATCTACAGCTACTTTGCGAGCAAGGACGACATCTTCTATGCGCTGGCTGAAGAGGGATTCCGCATCCTCTCTCCCGGTCCCGACTGCTGCCGCGATGGAGCGCCGCTCGATTCGATTCGGGGAGCGTTCTGGCGGATCTACGAGTTCAGCAAGACCCACCCTGAGTACTTCGCCCTGATGTTCGTGGATCGGACGGTGCCTCGGATCAACCAGGACTGGGAGCGCTTCGGCTTCATGCACGAGATGAAGACGAGGGTCGGCGCAGGCATCCAGCGCGCGATCGATGCGGGGCTGTTTCCTCCGGGATCGCAGCCTGACGCCATCTTCAACATTCTCGGCACTGCCATTCACGGCGCGGCGGTCAGACGTTTGTGCCACCGCGGCGTTCCCAACGAGGACTCTGACGCGCTGGCGCGAGACACCCTCGAGGCTACGCTCGCCGGGCTGCGCGCCGGCAGTCCCGTGACTGTCCTGCCGCTCTCGTCGGTTTCCGGCGAGGAATAGCGAGGCCGCATGAGAGCCAACCCGAAGCTTGAACCCGTTGCAGACCTCAACGCGAGCGATCTCGCCACGGCGGCAGGAAATCGTATCGCCCTCGGCTTGGAGAGCCGTGCGCAGGCCCCTGAAAACATTGGAGGACAATCAGCCGTGCTGTTTTTACCTTCCACCCCCCGTTCGGTCGTTCATTCGTTCCGCGGCGCTCCGTCGCTTTCACGGTCATGGAAATCGAACCGCCACGCGGTTGCCGCAGTCGTCTCCGTGCTGGCCCTTGCGGCTGCGCCCGCACGGCTCTCGGCACAATCGGTCCAGCCGCCGACGCCGGCAGCATCAGCGCAGGCCCCGCCACCCGCGGAGGCTCTCCGGGTCACACGCGACGATGCCATCCGGCTGGCGCTGGAGAACAACCCGGACCTTGCCGTCAGCGAGTTCGATCCGGCGATCAGCGAAACGGATGTCGCTGCGGCGCGCGGCGCGTTCATGCCGACGCTGGATTCGGTGCTGCTGCACAACAGCCAGCAGCAGCCGCCCACCAATCTCTTCGCAGGCACGCAGGGAATCCAGACGAACCTCTGGTCCACATCGGTCGCCATGAACCAGCTGGTGCCGTGGGGCGGCGCCAGATATTCGGTTGGCTGGGAGTCCTCTCGCTCGACGACCGACAGCCTGATCACGAGCTTCGATCCGTCGCTCGCATCGAGGTTGCAGCTGACTTTCTCTCAGCCGCTCCTCCGGAACTTCAAGATCGATCCCGAACGGGCAACGCTCGACGTTTCGCGCCGAAACGTGGAGATCGCCGACACGCGCCTCCGTGAGACGCGGGTCACGACGAAAGCAGATGCGGAACGCGCCTACTGGGCATTCGTGGCGGCACAGGCGTTCGTCGATGTCCAGCAACGCTCGCTGGATCTCGCATTGGAGCTCGAGCGGACGAACCGCGCCCGTGTCGACGTCGGGCAGTCGCCGCCCCTCGACCTGGTGGCCGCTCGCGCGGAAGTGGCGCAGCGTCGTGAGAACCTGATCGTTGCGCGCACCGTGGCGCGGCAGGCGGAGGACGTGTTGCGCACGGTGATCCTGGATCCCAGGCGCGACGACTACTGGACCATCCGCCTGGAGCCGGCCGACCGCGTACCGACCGTGGGGGCCCCGCCGGATATCGAGGCCGCCGTAGGTCGGGCGCTCAGCGAGCGCACGGATCTGGCCCGCGTGCGCAAGGAGATCCAGAACACCGAGACGAACATCTCGCTGTCGCGTAGTGAAGTATTGCCCGATCTCCGCGTCGAGGCGACCTACCTCACGGATGCAGCAGGGGGCACCAGGCTGATTCGCGAGGGTGGGTTCCCAGGGACCGTGGTTGGACGGCAGACGACCGGTTACGGCAGCGTGTTGGGGCAGCTGTTCACCGCAGACTACCCGACATGGACCTTGGGTCTTGCATTCAGCTATCCCCTGGGCAGGAGCACCGCTCAGGCGAACCTCGCGCGTGCCCGCATCGAGCGCGATCAGGCGACCGCGCGGCTCAAGACGTCGGAGATTGCTGCCGTGCGGGAGGTCCGGCAGGCGGCGTGGCGTGTGGAGCAAAATCAAGAGCGCATTGAAACCACACGCCTGGGACGGGAGCTGGCCGAACAGCGCCTCGACGCCGAACAGAAGCGGTTCGAGGTTGGGATGTCGACCAGCTTCCTCGTCATTCAGGCCCAGCGCGATCTCGCCATCGCGCGCAACAACGAGCTGCAGGCGCTGCTCGACTATCAACTCGCGGCCGTTGCATTCGAGGCGGTGCAGCAGGCCGCGACGCGCTGAGGGGGACTGGCACCTTAAGGGGACAGGCACTCTAGGGGGACAGGCACTCTAGGGGGACAGGCACCTTAAGGAGCCTGTCCCTCCTTTACAGAGAATCGCAATGGGTGAAACCCCTGCAACGCCGGATCGAACCGATTGTCCAGGATCAGGTCGGTGACGAGTGCCGCGGTCACCGGCGCTAGCAGGATGCCGTTACGATAGTGGCCCGTCGCGTAGATGACGCCGGGCATTGATCCGGACGGTCCGATAATCGGCAGGCCATCCGATGTCGCGGGTCGCAGCCCGACCCGAGCCTCCCGGAACGTGGCGCCCCACGCCGCTGGTACCAGCTCGCACACAGCGTCCAGCAGGTCCCGCACACCAGCCGCGGTCGTCCGCTCGTCGAACCCCACATCTTCGACGGTCGCACCAACCAGAACCGAGCCATCCCTCCACGGAACGACGTAGCAGTCAGGACCCCAAAGCACGTGCCGCGGCGACCTCGCCGGCCAGGCCAGGCGTATGAGCTGACCTCGTATCGGTCGAACGGCCGCCGAGGCGCGATCCGCGACTCCCACCTGCGCAGCCCAGCTACCCGCAGCAATCACCACTCGTCCAGCGATCCATCTCTCGCCATCATCCGTACGAATCTCGAGGTCGTCACCCCGCCGTTCGATGCCGGCGACCCGGCGACCGGTCTCCATTTCCGCGCCGTACCTGAGCGCTGCCCACGTCAACGCCTCGGTGAGCTGAGGTGCGACAACATATCCATGAGCGCGCGTCAGAATGGCGCCGTGTATCGTCGGTGGCAGCGACGGCTCCAGAGCGACTGCCGAGGCGGTGTCGAACCATTCTCCCCCTTCGTGCACGTTCTCCTTCGCGTGCGTCGCAGCATCGGGTTCCGTCATCACTTCCAACGTCCCCGTCAGGCGATACTCGACATCTATTCCTGAATCCTGATGGAGGTCGCTGATGAACCGGTCGTACATCGAAAGACTTCGGGCGGCGAGGTCCAGCAGCGGTCCGGGAGATGGGGATTCGATATAAGGCGCCAAAACGCCTGCCGACGCCTGGGTGGCGCCGCCTCCAATCGCGCGCGCATCGAAAAGGCGAACCGCTGCGCCGCGTCGCGCCAACTGGTAGGCGATGGCGCAGCCGATGATGCCAGCCCCGATGACGATGACATCGGCCCGTTCGGTCACGTGTCGATCATAACCGCGCTCGCCGCCCTCCATCTCGACGGCACGACTCTTGGCATGTACCGAGATGGAGGTACTATGCCGAGGGGACCAAGAGTCCGTATCGACGGAGCCGCGTATCACCTGCTCACACGTGGGAATCGCAAGCAGACCATCTTCCACAAATCCGAGGATTATCAGGCGTTTCTGGCGATCCTCGAAGAAGCGCACCGCCGCTTCGACATGCCGCTCTGCGGCCTCTGTTTGATGAGCAACCATGTTCATTTGCTGGTCTGGCCGGACCAGGCGTACGCAATTTCTGAGTACATGCACTGGGTGCTCAATGTGCATGTTCATCGCTATCACCGGCACTACAGCCTCACCGGTCTCGGCCATCTGTATCAGGATCGGTACAAGGCGTTTCCGATTCAGGACGACCGACACCTGTACACCGTCATGCGGTACGTGGAAGCCAATCCGATACGCGCGAGCCTGATCGATCGGGCGGAGGACTGGGAGTGGTCGAGCGCCTCGCTGCGACGCAAGCGCGTCTGGGAGGACATCCTGTCACACGACGGCCGCTTTCAGCTGCCGCCCAACTGGCTCTCGATTGTCAATCAAAGTCAACCGAAGGATCAGCTCGCGGCGCTGCGGCGGTGTGCCCGCTTGGGGGAACCGTTCGGCGATCCGGAGTGGATGGAACGCGTACGCAGGAATGGATCGAGCGGGTAAGCAGAAAATGGAAAGGGGACAGGCTCCTTAAGGCACCTGTCCCCTTAGGGCACCAGTCCCCTTAAGGGGACTGTCCCCCTACTCCTGTTGCGACGTCGCCGTCCCGCGCGCTCGGTCGCGACCCGCGTTCAGATCGTTCCAGTGCAGAATCGCATTGAAGCCGAGGAAGTAGGTACCCTGCGTCTGCCAGCGCCAGTAGGGACGGATCGCGAACATCACCACATGGCCCTGCCCGACTGGCGCATCGACAACCTGCGCCCGGTTCGCCAGCGCCTGGCCACCGACGAGCACTCCCGAGAGGAGCATGTCGTCCGGGTTCGATGGAAACTGCAGGATCACGCGCGGCCGCGTCTCCGGATCGGCTCCACCGATTCCGCCAAAACCACCGCGCCCGCCGAACGCCCCGTCGGCGTCATCACCCTGTCCGCGTTGCGGACCACGGCCCGGCGCCGCGGGATGGTCCCAATCCCACGTGGACAGCCGGTTCTGCGACGCGCCCGCCATCGGCGTGATGTTCATGCCGACGCCCGGCGTGCCGCCACCGCCGCGTCCTCCGCCGAATCCGCCGCCGCCACCAGCGGCATTCAACACCGGATCCTGGTTGAAGTACACCGGTACTTGCGCGTCGAATCCATACGCGATCGGGCTGCGCCGATCGGCGACCACACCGCGCATGACCGATCCACGCACGAACAGGCTGCCCGGCGCCTCGACGGTGATCCCAGTCGTCACGTTGTACTCGGGGAAGATCGTGGACGTCGAGCCCTCGACGATCAGCGTGCCTCCCTGCTGGACGAACTTGACGAGCTCCATCAGCCCTTCCCAGCCCATCCCGCCGCGGATGTCGTCTGCCTCGTCGATCGCACCCAGGTTGGGCGTCTCCGCCGTCTTCTTGTAAGGCAGCGCCAGCTTGCCCGTGCGCGCGATGCCGGCCACCTGCGACTGCGCCGTGCCCCCCACGTGCGGGAAGACGATGACGTCGTACTTCTGGCGCAGGTTGCCATCGCGAAGCGTGATATCCGCGAAGTAGGTGTAGGGCACGCGGAACGTATCGAACGCGGCGCGCACCCAGCCTTCGTCCTGGGTGCGCTGCCACGAGTGGACGTACCCGATGCGCGGGATGTCCAGATCGTGCATCGGAACCGACGGCGCCGAGGGCACCGCGAACCCCGACAGGCCGAGGTCGCGGAGAGTCGGCTCGACCTTCGCGCGATCCGCGCCGTCAATCACGAACGCGCCAGCGCGGAACTTCCGGCCGCCGGCCTCGAACTCTTCCTGCGCGGCACGCATCTTCACGTCGGCATGCTTGAACCGGAACGTGACGAGGTTGTTGTCGGTGGTGTGATCGACCACGATGACGGGACCGCTGCCCTCGACGCCGCCAGACGCCCTCGCATCAGCCGTCACGATCGTGCCGCGCTGATCCAGGATCGCCTTGTCGTTCACCGTCCTGACGACGACGTTTCGCAGGAGCGGGAAGGTCCAGCCTGTGTCGTCGTACGGCCGGGGGTTCGACGGGGAAAAGCTCTGCACCGAGAAATACATGTCGGCCAGCGTCCGGTAGGGCTGATCGCCCCGGATGACGTAATCGCCGGCCTCGACCTGGACATCCCCGGCCTTGTATGCGGCGGCCGCGCGGTGAATCTCCAGACCCTGGCGGCGCAGTTCGTTCACCGCGTCGGCAGCGTCGGCCTTCCGGCGCTGCGATGCGGGAATGACCCAGCCGTACGTCGGGCCGTTCTTCCCTCGCTCGACGGCGCGCTTGTTCTTCAGCCAGTAGTTCTCCAGGTAGGTCTCCCTGTTCTTCGCAACATGATTGAGGGCGATCAGGATCGCCGACTGCTGGATGTTCGTGTTGTTGCGAGGTCCCCATTTGATCGACGGAAGCGGCGGGTTGGGCCGGAACCACTCGCGGCTCGTGGTCGTCGCGCCCGCCCTGACCTCCCGGTTGTCAGGACCATAACCCATGACCTCGTAGAACCGGCCGATCGCATTGTGCGTGTGCGCGATGAAGAACATGTAGTTCGGCGTCCAACCGTCGTAGAACCCGTAGGTCCACACGCCCGGAACGCCGCGCTTGGTCATCTCCATGACCTCCGTTTTCGCGAGGAGCCACCACTCGTCCACGGTGATCGGATCGATCGCTTCGTTGTAGGGGCCCGTCCCCGTGGATGCGTAGAGATACGTGGACTGCTCGTGAAGATCGTGCATCACGGTCGGCGTCCACTCGAGAAACGTCTTCGTCACGTTGCGCGTCAGCGCCAGGAACTGGCCCATGCCGTCGCGGTTGTTGTCGTGCGCGACGTACTTGCCCCAGTACATCAGCGGAAGCCGCTGCTCGCCCTGCGGCCGCTTCTTGTTGAAGTAGTAGGTGTCGACCTGCTTCTCACGCCCATCCACCTCGATGACCGGCGTGATGATAGTGATCACGTTGTTGCGGATCTGCTGGATGAACGGAGACTCGCCGACGGCCAGGCGGTACGGAAGCTCGATCAGCATCTCGGGACCGCCGTTCTCGGGTGAGTGCATGCCGCTCGTGATCCAGTAAATGGGCTTGGCGGTCTGCAGGATCTGCTGCGCCCGATCCTCGGTGGTCTTTCGCGGATCGGTGAGCGCGGCCAGCATGCCCTTGTACTTCTCGATGTCCCTGATCGTCGATTCATCGGCGACGGCCAGGAGCACCATGTCGCGCCCCTCCTCGGTCTTGCCGATGGTCCACATCGCGATGCGATCCGATGCCTTGTCGATCGCCTCGTAGTAGCGATAGATGTCTTTCGCGTAGGTCAGCTCGCCTGGCGTGCCGGGCATCCGGCCGAAAAACTTCAGCGGCGTCGGGACGGTATCCGAGGCGGGAAGGTGATCCACCAGCTCCGTGATGATCCGCGGATCCTGCGTGTACTCCTTGATCTTCGCGGTGTACTCTTCATCAACACGTTGTCGGGGGGCTTGCCGCCGTGACTGCGCCAAGGGCTCCAGCCCGGGCATGCTCACGACAAGCAGCAGGAAAGCGAATACGAAGCGGATGGAGGCGCCTCGCAGCGAACGGCCACTCATGAAGTCCTCCTGACGTGGGAGATGTGGCCTTATAACACAAGCGCCGCCGCCCCGGATAGTCGAGGGGCCCAGCCTGGCAGCCGGCTTGCTTTTCACCCAGCATGCTGGCGAACCTGAAGGTCCCGTTGAGCTGGTGGGAGCTGACCAGGCGAACGGCGCGCGAGACGATGGCCGACGACGTGCCGGGCCTTGCGGCCCAGCAGGCTTACTACTATTTCTTCGCGCTTTTCCCCGCACTGCTGGCGCTCATTTCGATCGCCAGCTTCTTTCCGGTGCACAACCTCGTGGACGAAATCGTCCGCAGGCTAAGCAGCGTAGCGCCTCCCGATGTGGTCCGGATCATCGCCGACCAGATCAAGCAGATCTCTCAGAGCCGCACAGGCGGAATTCTGACGGTGGCGTTTCTCTTCACCCTCTGGAGCAGTTCGAACGCCCTCGTCTCGATGATCACGACGTTGAACACGGCGTACGACATCACCGAGGGACGCCCGTGGTGGAAGACACGCCTGACCGCTATCGCCCTGACCGTGGGCCTGGCGCTGTTCATCCTGGTGTCGATGACGCTGATTATCGCCGGGCCCAGCCTCGCGGAGCGGGTGGCGTCCGCGTTCGGCCTCGGGGATGTGTTCGAATGGGCCTGGAAGATCGGCCAGTGGCCCATCGTGTTCGTTCTCGTCGCCACGGCGATCGCGCTCGTCTATTACTTCGGTCCCGACGCGGAGCAGGACTGGGTCTGGATCACGCCGGGCTCGATCCTCGCCACGCTGCTATGGGTGGCTGTTTCGCTCGGCCTCAAACTGTACTTGTCGCTTGCCGCCAGCTACAACGAAACCTACGGCGCGATCGGCGGCGTGATGATCCTTCTCCTGTGGTTTTATCTCTCCGGCCTGGTCATCCTCATTGGCGGCGAGTTGAACGCCGAGATCGAGCACGCCTCGCCCTACGGCAAGTCCGCCGGCGAGAAGGTGCCCGGGGAAAAGAAGCGGATCGGACGTGCCGCGGAAAGAGCCTACGAGGAGCGGCGGGCGCGAGGCGAACTGCCTGCTGTTCCATTTCCCGAAGACGTCAACTCCGACCTCGATACCTCTCAGCGGCCCACCTCTCAGCGGCCCACTTCTCAGCGGCCCGTGGAATTAGCGGTGCGGACGAGTGACCTGCTGATCGGTACAGCGGCGCTGTTACCAGCTGTCCTCAAAATCGGCAAGGACGTGAAGCATCGGCTGTCGACCCGAGACTCGTCCGACGACCGCGCCGCCTGATGCGACAACGCGGAACGGAGCCAGGTGAAGGACTCAGTGACGTTCGCGTCACCGACGCGTGACCGGCTACTGGCGAGGCGGTTTCGCCGGTTGCGACTCGGGCTTCTGGTTCGGACGGTGCCCGGATTCCGCCGCTGGTTTCCAGGCATCAGGACGCAACTTGCCTCCCCATCCCCAATAAACGGGGTGAGCAGACTTGTGCTGTTGTTGCGCAGGCACGACCGCTCCAAAACCGGGTGAAGGGTCGAGAGGTTGCGAGCCGATCAGTCCTGCGTGCCTCCGCACATGCGGGCTGGAAACCACCGGTATATACACAGGAACGGGGACGGCCACCTGCTCGACAATTGGCCGTTCATGTTCGATCACGATGACTTGCGGTTGGGGTGGTTCTGGCTCGACCGGCGCCCAGTTCGATTCGGGAGAAGCCGCCTGGGGCGTGCGACCGCTCCTGACCATGGCCTCGAGTACGCGGTCGCTGACCCCGGCAGCCTTGAGGTTCTTGAGGGTTTCCGTGTCGATCGTGAACAGGCTGCCGTCCACCTCGATCAGGGCCAGCAGCACCTCTTCGCCCAGACCGGCGCGCGTCAGATCGAGAATGTCCTTCGCCGTCACGGCCTCGGCGCGAACCGCCGAGAGCGACAGGACGACGAGAGCGAAAGACAGAACACGGCGTCGCATGGATCCTCCACTACGATCGGATGTGCAACTGTGGTACCGACAGCCTGCACAAAGCTGAGTGCAAGTGTACATGGTCGCCGGGCGCGACAAACCGCCAATCGTCGGGTCGTATGGAGCTGAAGCAGCAGAGAGTTCCGCACTGGGAGGTCTGGCGGTAGAATCCGCAGGTCCTTCAGCGAGGACACGGGTGTCATCTGCCGCGTCCGGCCTCTGGGCTGCACAGACCGAAAAGGGGCCAGTTTGGTGCCGAACTCAAGGGTACACCTCTTGCTCTTCCATAGCGTGTCCAGGAGCAAAACAGGATGTTGACGAAGCCCGTCGTCGTGGGTCTGTTGGCGGCTGGTTGTATCGCCGCGGCGGCAGGCGGTGCCTACGTCGCAGTGCGGCAGAATGCGGCAGAGCCCGTGGTCGTGGAACAGCCCGCGGCCCCTCTCGCAAATCCCCCCTCGGGCAGGATCGGGCAGGCGCCGGTGACCGAAACCGAGGCGGTCGTGGAGCCGGCTCCTGTTGCAACAGCTGAGTCCGCGGCCGAAAAGCCCGATCTGCAGAAGCCGGCGACAGTGGAGCCGGAGCGGCCACGCAAGGCCGAACCCGCCCCGGCTCCCCGTCCACGGCTGCACCAAGATCGACGGCCACCCAGCACCCAGCCGGACCACAGTTCCCGGGACCCGGTTTCGACCGCTCCTGAGCGACCACGCACGACGGAGCCGCGAGGCGGCCCGAATACGGGCGTCGGGCCGGATACGTCGGTGCCCGTCGCGACCGAGCCGCCCTTGCCGGTACCGGCGGAAGTTGTGCCCATTCCGCCGCCCCAGCGCGAGTTCGTCGAGGTGGTTGTACCGGCAGCGTCTGTTATCGGCCTGCAGGTCCAGACCTCGCTCTCGAGCGAGCGAGCCAGCGTTGAAGACAGGGTCGATGCGCGCGTGACGCGTGATGTCCTGGCCGACGGCCGCGTCGCCATTCCGGCGGGTTCCCGGATGATCGGTGCGGTGACGCTCGTTGAGCGTGGCGGAAAGATCAAGGAACGGGCGCGTCTGGGGGTGCGCTTCCATACGATCGTCTTCGCCGACGGAACCGAGGCCCGAATCCACGCGGAACAGATTTATCGCGAGGGCGAACCACCAAGCGGAGAGAGCGCGCGCAAGATTGGCGGGGCGGCCGTGGGTGGCGCAATCCTCGGCGCGATCCTCGGCGGCGGTAAGGGCGCCGTGCTCGGCGGTGCTGCCGGCGCCGCTGGCGGCACGGCCGCAACCATGGCCGGTGACCGCAACCCGGCGACCCTGCCGGCTGGCACGATCGTCACCGTTCGACTCACGGAGCCGGTTACGCTCGACGTGGAGAAGCGCTGAGCGCCGGATCGGCAGCCTGAGGGCGCTCAGTTGACGCAGGCACTTCCCCGGCCCAAAATCGGGGAATGCTGACGACTTTCCTCCTGCTTGTTGCGTTGCAGCAGTCGCCCGAGAAGCTCGCGCTGCCTGGCGCGAAGAACGTCACCCGCGTAGACGCTGCGGTCATGTGCGCCGGCGCCACGGCTCCCGATGCTTTTCCCGAGATCAAGAAGCTCGGGTTCGCTTCCGTCATCAACCTCCGTCGTGACGGCGAACCCGATGTGGATATCGCTGCAGCCCGGAGCGCAGCCTCCGCACACGGGCTGAAATACGTGCACATACCAGTCGACGCATCCAACCCTTCGACTGAATCGGTGGACGATTTCCTGAAGGCGGTGGGTGATCCCGCCAATCAACCCATGTACATCCACTGCGGCAGCGCTAATCGCGTCGCCGCGATGTGGTTGATCAAGCGCGTGGTCGTGGACGGCTGGGACGTTTCGCGAGCAACAGACGAAGCGACCGCGATCGGGCTCACGAGTCCAACGTTGAAGAAGTTCGCGCTCGACTACGTGGCATCGCATAAACGCTGAGCGCAAGGAATCCGCCGGGCATGAGCGACGAACGCAGCCGCTTGGGCGACATGGATCCGGAGGAGTTCCGCCGCGAGGCGCATCGGCTCGTGGACTGGATCGCCGGCTACCTGTCCAGCGTGGAGCTCTATCCGGTCCTCTCGCGCGTCCAGCCCGGCGAGGTGAAGGCCGGCCTGCCCGGCGAAGCCCCGAAACGGGGTGAATCATTCGACCAGATCCTGGCCGACTTCGAGCGCATCCTGATGCCGGGGATCACGCATTGGAATCACCCGGGATTCTTCGCCTACTTCGCCATCACGGGAAGCGGCCCTGGCATCCTCGCCGATTTTCTCTCGTCGGCGCTGAACGTGCAGGCAATGCTCTGGCGAACGTCGCCCTCTGCGACCGAACTGGAGGAGGTCACGCTGGCCTGGCTCCGGCGGCTCATCGGAATGCCGGACGACTTCGAAGGCGTCATCTACGACACGGCTTCCGTGTCCAGCCTCCACGCGCTGGCCGCGGCGCGTGAGGCGGCCGTCCCCGGTGTACGTCCGCTGGGTCTGGCACAGCGGCCGGACGTCCCGCGCATGCGGATCTATTGCTCGGAACAGGCGCACTCGTCGATCGACAAGGCCGTGATCCTGCTGGGCCTCGGCCACGAAGCGCTCTATCGCGTGCCGTGTGACGATGAGTTCCGCATGGTGTCGGGAGCGCTCGCTGCCGCGATTGCCGAAGATCGCGCGAACGGATGGCTGCCCGTAGCGGCCGTCGCGACGGTCGGAACGACCTCGACCACGAGCGTCGATCCCGTCGCCGAGATCGCCGAGATCTGCCGGCAGGAGAACATCTGGCTGCACGTCGACGCGGCCTACGCCGGCGTAGCGGCGATGGTTCCGGGGTACGAGTGGGTCCTCGACGGTGCGGACAAGGCCGATTCGCTCGTCGTGAATCCGCACAAGTGGCTTTTCACCCCCTTCGATTTGAGTGCGTTCTACTGTCGACGGATGGATCTCGTTCGACAGGCGTTCGCGCTCACGCCCGACTATCTCAAGACCGTCGAGTCCACGCCCGTTCGAAACCTCATGGATACCGGTGTGCAGCTTGGACGACGGTTTCGTTCCCTCAAGCTGTGGATGGTGCTGCGCCACTTCGGTGCGGACGGCATCCGCGAGCGTCTCGGCGAGCACATGCGCCTGGCCCGGCTGTTTGCGGACTGGATCGATGCCAGCGCTGGTTTCGTTCGGGTCGCGCCGGTGCCCTTGAGCGTCGTATGTTTCCGCGCCGACGCCGATGATGCATTCAACGAACGGCTGCTGGAGGCGGTCAACGCGGGCGGTGAAGTATTCCTGTCACATACTCGGCTGCAGAACCGGTTCACCCTGAGGCTCGCCATCGGCAATCTTCGAACGACCGAGGCGCACGTCGCGCGCGCGTGGACGATCCTGCAGGAAACCGCCCTTCAACTCCGCACGCCAGTCGAACAGTAACAGGGCATAGCGCTTGCACAATTGGGCTCAGCGTCCTGTCACGCATGAGCCGGTCGCCGTTACGGGCAGAACTGCCCGGACGAAGAGTTGAGGAGAAATATGTCTGCACGGAAGTTCATCGTCACGTCTGCGATGGCCTGCTTCGGTATTGGCACCACCCCCGTCCCGGCAGCCGCCGACTGGCTGCTGACGCCCTTCGTCGGGACCACCTTCAACGGGTCGGCCGACTTCGATGACGGCTTGCCGGGAGGTGACGATTTCGAGCGCAAGTTTACATACGGGGGATCGCTGGGCTGGATGGGAGCGGGCGCCATCGGTTTTGAGTTCGATTTTGGCTATGCACCCAACTTCTTCGAGTCCATCGTCGACGATGATGATTTCACGTTCGCCGATGACAGCAACGTCACGACACTGATGGGGAACATCATCATCGGCGCCCCGATTGGCGGCCAGTCGGGCCCCGGCATTCGTCCGTTCGGCGTGGCAGGTCTGGGACTGATTCGGACGCAGGTGACGGGCGCGGACAATTTCTTCGACGTCGACGCCAACGACTGGGGGTTCAACATCGGAGCGGGAATCATCGGGTTCATCAGCGACAGCGTCGGCATCCGGGGCGACGTCCGCTACTTCCGTTCGTTCGAGGGGAACGACGAAGAGGACTTCGATTTCGCGCTTGGGGAGTTCGATTTCTGGCGCGCGACGGTCGGCATCACATTCCGGTTTGGCGGGTAGCAGAAATTACACAGGGGACAGGTGCCTTAAGGTGCCTGTCCCCCTAAGGTGCCTGTCCCCCTAAGGTGCCAGTCCCCTTAGGGTGCCAGTCCCCGTAGTCGCCACGCTTCGCAACCCCGGGCGCCGTCCCACTCGACCGCCACGAGCCCGTGAGCGGGAAACGATGCCGGCGCTCCCGTCAGAATCTCGAGGACCCGTGCGAGGTTCGGCATGTGACCGACGAGCATGACGTCACGCTGATTGCCCAATAGCCGATCGCGGATCCATTCAGCCGGATCGGTCGGCTGCAGGCCTCGGATCGCCGAGAACTCGGCCAGCGGATTACAGGACTGACGAAACGCGGCGGCAGTCTGACGCGCGCGAAGCTTGCCGCTGTGCCAGATGGTGACCGGCTTGACCTGCCGTTCGGCCGCGGCGTGCGCCAGACGCTCCGCGTGACGGCGGCCGTTCTCCGTGAGCCCCCGCTGCGGATCGATCTGCGCCTCGGCCGCCTCCGCGTGATGGACCAGGAAGATCATGTCGGCAACGCATCAGGACGGGACACTCGCGAGCCACGTCCTGAGCTCGCCGAGCGACGCACGGACGGCTTCCGGGTGCGTGGATTGCGGCGTGCGCTTGCGAGCCACTGACGCCGCCGCGGTGACGGCCGCCCGGACGTCCGCCTCGAACAGGTGCGAGTGCCGGCGCCACTCCTCGATCGAAAGATCCTCGAAGGATCGCGCTTCCGCGAGTAGTTTCCGGACGAGGGCGCCCACGATCTGGTGCGCGTCACGGAACGCCATGCCTTTGGCAACCAGATAATCGGCCACGTCGGTCGCAAGCAATAATCCCGACGCAGCCTTCCCGGCCGCAATCCCGTTCAGCGTGATACCGCGGAGCACCGACGCCGTGGCGTCAACAGAGGCCCGCAACGTATCCTCGGCGTCGAAGAGCGCCTCCTTGTCCTCCTGAAGGTCTTTGCTGTAGCCGATCGGCAAGCCCTTCATTGTCGTCAGCCAGCCCGTCAACCGCCCTATCACGCGGCCCGCTTTTCCGCGCACGAGCTCGAGCGGATCCGGGTTCTTCTTCTGTGGCATCAGGCTGCTGCCCGTCGCGGCCGCATCGGCCAGGTCGAAGAACCCGAACTCCTCGGAGGTGAAGAGGATCAAATCCTCGGCCAGGCGACTGATGTGCACCATCGCCAGGGCGGCTGCATGAAGCAGCGAGGCGACGAAATCCCTGTCGCCCGCCGCATCCACGCTGTTGGCGACCACGCGCGCAAAGCCCAGGCGCGCGGCGAGCCATGTGACATCGATCGCGTAGCTGGTACCGGCAATGGCGCCCGATCCGAGAGGCAGCTCGTCGGCTTCCTCCAGCTGGGTTCCGAGCCGACGATGATCGCGGCGAAACGCCGCGGCGTGCGCGAGGAAGAAATGCGCTGCCAGAATGGGCTGAGCGCGCCGCAGGTGGGTGTAGGACGGCATCAGCGTCTGGCCGGCACGCTCGGCCTGATCGGCCAGCACGGCGATGAGCGCCGCGATGCCGCGCTGGAGCTCCGGTACGCGCCGGCGCAGATAGAGCCGGAGATCGAGCGCGACCTGCTCGTTCCGCGAGCGGCCGGTGTGCAGACGGCGCCCGGGCTCGCCGATGCGCTCGACGAGCTCGCGTTCGACGAACGCATGCACGTCCTCGTCGCCTCGCGCGGCGTCGGAGGAAAAGAAAGCCGGATCCGCGCCTTGCGCGAAGATCTCCTGCAGCCCCGCCGCTACGGCCTTCGCATCCTCCTGTTTCAACACACCCGCCCGCTCGAGCGCTTCCGCCCACGCCAGACTGCCGCGGACGTCGTCTTCGAACAGACGGCGATCGAATCGAAACGATGCGCCGAACTCGAACAGTGCGGCGTCGGGATCTCCCTCGAATCGGCCTGACCAGAGATGTGACATGAGATTCAGCGCCCCACCGGCTCGCGCCGCGTGGATGCGGCATCTTCGTGCGCGCGCTCCCACAGCTTCAGAAACTGGTCCGACCGACGCCGTTGGCGCGCATCACCGAGCCAGTGCGCTCCCGGCTCGCGCTCGTCGATCGCGTTCGGCGAGCGGCGTCCGACGACGCGGCAGTCACCTTTGAAGAGCTTCAGACGGACAGTGCCGGTCACGCGTTTCTGAATCACGCTCACGAAAGCGTCGATAGCGAGACGGCCCTGCGAGAACCACAGACCGTTGTAGACCAGATCCGCATAGGTTCGAGCGAGGCCGTGCTTCACGCGCTCCAGGTCGCGCGTCATGACGAGGCTCTCGAGCTCTCGGTGCGCCGCGTGGAGCACGGCCGCCGCAGGCGCCTCGAAGACCTCCCGCGACTCGAGCCCGGCCAGCCGATTCTCGATCATGTCGATTCGGCCGACGCCGTGCGCTCCCGCAATGGTTTCGAGGCTCTCGATCATCTCGAGCAGCGGCATCTCGATGCCGTTGGCGCGCACGGGAACGCCGCCCTCGAAATCGAGCTCCACGAACGCCGGCTCATCCGGACAGTCCTTCGCGGCGCGCGTGAGGGAGTAGGCCTTTTCCGGCGGCTCGACCCAGGGATCGTTGAGAACGCCGAACGCAATCGATCGTCCCCAGAGGTTCGTATCGGTGCTGTAGTGGTCGGCTGGAGGCGGCAGTTCAATCCCGTGCTCGCGCGCGTAGTCGCGGACCGCCGGCGGGGACATCGATCCACTCACCGGCGCCTCCGAGATCTGCATCGCCGGATCGAGAGCCCGCAGCGACACAGCCAGCCGGACCTGGTCGTTCGCGTTGCCGCTGCAGCCGTGCGCGACCGCCGATGCGCCTTCCATCCGCGCCACGTCCAGCAACCGCTTCGCAATCAGCGGCCGGCCGAGGGCCGTCGCGAGCAGATAACGATCCTCGTAGACGGCGCCCGCGTGAAGCGCGGGCAGGATGTAGTCGCGGACGAACTCTTCGCGCGCGTCGATGACGTGCGATCGAAGCGCTCCAAGGGCCAGGGCGCGCTCGCGGATGTCGGCGAGCTCGGTTCCCTGCCCAAGATCGAGAGTGATCGCGATCACCTCGGCCTGATATTGGTCGGCGAGCCATGGGATGGCCACCGACGAGTCGAAGCCACCGGAGTACGCCAGGACGATACGTCGCATGCCCGCTTCTTTCTCCCTTTCTGTACGGCCGCGCTCAGAGCCCCGCAAGCTTTCGAAGAATTCCCACGAGCGCACCGGCCTGCTCCGCGGATCGACAGATGACCAGAATCGTGTCATCGCCACCGATCGTGCCGACAACTTCAGGCACGCGTGCACGATCGATCGCGATCGCCAGCGGCTGCGCCTGACCAGGATCCGTTCGCAGGACGATCAACTGCTCGACGGCTTCGGCGCGCGTCAGATAATCCTCGACCGCCTGCTCGAGGTCCGCCCGATGGTCTGCAGAACCCGCTTCGCCGGCGGTCGCAGAACGGTAGGCGCCGTCGGCAGCTCGTTTGACCAGCCCGAGATCGCGGATGTCGCGAGAAAGCGTCGCCTGAGTGGCATCGATGCCCTCCCGCCGGAGCCGCTCCCTGAGCTGTTCCTGGCTCGTAATGGCTTCCCCCTCAACGATTTCCAGGATCCGTGCCTGACGCCGCGGTTTCATAATCATGCAACAAGAGCCCGATTATACATCGTTATATGCAGGCTGCCAACATCCATACAGAACAATAACTTGACAGCCAATTCCAAGCTCTGTATAAATACTCGTTCTAATGAATAATTATACTCGCACGCGGGTCGGGGTTGCAGGAGCCACAGGATACGCAGGCGTCGAGCTCCTCAAACGCCTCGCCCGCCATCCCGGCGCCGACCTGCGGCTCGCCATGGGAGCCGGCGCGTCCGAGGGCCGGCGCGTTCCCGCGCTGGCCCGCATCTGGGACGCGCCTGTCATTCCCTTCGACCTCGATCGTCTGGCTGCCGAAACCGACGTCGTCTTTCTCGCGGTTCCCGATACCCTGGCCGCGGAGGTCGCCCCGACGCTGACCGCTCGCGGCGCCCGCGTCTTCGATCTGTCCGGCGCGTTCCGCCTGCGGAACGACGACGAGCGGCGGAAGTGGTATCCCCATGCGCCCGCCGTGCGCGTGCCGGTGGCCTACGGCCTGACCGAGCGGAATCGCGCCGCCGTGCGCGAGGCGCAGCTCATCGCCTGCCCCGGGTGCTATCCAACGGCCGCCCTCCTCGCCCTCCAGCCGCTCGTCGACGCGGAGTTGATCGAGGGCGCCGTGATCATCGACGCCAAGTCCGGCATCTCCGGGGCCGGCAAAACACCCAGCGAGCGGACACACTTCTCCGAAATTCACGGCAGCATCGCGGCGTATGGCGTCTTCGCCCATCGGCACGCGGCCGAGATCGAGCAGGAGCTCGGCATGCCAGTCACCTTCGTTCCGCATCTCGTTCCGCTCGATCGCGGGATTTTCGAGACCATCTACGCGCGACTCCGCCCCAATACGACCGCCGCGGACGTCGAGCGCGCGCTTGCCGCAGCTTACGAGAGCTCGCCCTTTGTCAGGCTCACCGGCGCCGAGCTGCCCGAGATCAAGCATGTTGCGCACACGAACTTCTGCGACATCGGGTGGCGAGTAGAGCGATCTGGTGGCCAGCTCGTGCTGGTCGCGTGCATCGACAACCTGGTCAAAGGCGCGGCCGGCCAGGCTATTCAAAACTTCAACGTGGCTGTCGGCCTCGACGAAGCAGTTGGGCTCAACTGACGTGATCGGTCTGACGGTGCTCAAGCTCGGCGGCGAACTGCTCGAGGACGACACGTCGCTCGATCGTGCCGCCACGTCGATCGTCCGGATGTCCGCGCAGACGCCCCTCGTGGTCGTCCATGGCGGAGGACGCGCGATCGACGCCGAGCTCCGCTCGCGCGGCCTCAGTCCAGTTTTCGTAGACGGCCTGCGCGTTACAAACGCCGACACCCTCGACGTGGCGGTGTCCGTGCTGGCAGGTCGGGCGAACACGGCACTCGTCGCGGCTGTTGGCACGGCCGGCGCGCGGGCCGTCGGCCTGACCGGAGCCGATGCGTTGATCGGTCTGTCGGTGCGGGCAGGGGCGATGAGATCCATCTCGGGCGTGGAGGTCGACCTCGGGCTCGTCGGCGAGCCGGTGGGACGCGACGGCATTCTGCTCGAAGACCTTGTTGGCCTCGGCTATGTGCCCGTCGTATGCAGCATCGGTGTGGACCGCCAGGGCGCGCTGCTGAACGTCAACGCCGATACCTTCGCCGGGCACCTGGCCGCGGTGCTGCGTGCCCGGTCGCTCATTGTCGCGGGCACGACACCTGGTGTTCTCGATGCCAAGGGGCGGCACATCCCGGAATTGTCTGAAGACGACATCGACTCGATGGCCGCGTCAGGCGCGGCGCATTCCGGCATGATTGCCAAGCTCGTCGCGTGCAGGCGCGCATTGGCCGCCGGCGTCGATCACGTGGCGATCGTCACCGGACGCTCGGACAGGGGCTTCAGGGAAGCTCCCGGCACGCGCCTCGTCGCGCGGACGGGAGCCGCCGCTCGGGTGGAGCAGAACGTATGACGACGGCAACGAATGTGATGGCGCTCGAGAGCGAGCATGTCCTGCAGGTGTACCGCAGGAGCCCCGTGGTATTCGAGCATGGCCGTGGCTCTCGCCTCTTCGATTCGGACGGCCGGAGTTACCTCGACCTGATCTCCGGCCTGGGAGTCGCGTCGCTCGGGCATGCGCATCCGCGCCTTTCGGCGGCCATATCGGAGCAGGCCGCAACGCTGCTGCACACGTCGAACCTGTTCTTTCATCCGCTTCAGGGTGAGGTTGCGGCGCGCCTCGCGGCGTTGTCGGGGCTTCCCCGGGCCTTTTTCTGCAACAGCGGAACGGAGGCGATCGAAGCCTGCCTGAAGTTCGCGCGCCGCTACTGGCATGCTCAAAAGCGCTCGCGCGCCGGGTTCGTCGCCTTCGAGCACAGCTTCCACGGCCGGTCGATTGGCTCCCTGTCGGTCACGTGGGACGACCACTACCGCGCGCCGTTCTCTCCGCTCCTGAACGACGTGCAGTTCGTTGCAGCAGACGATCCGGATTCACTGCTCGCGGCCGTCAACGAACGCACGGCGGCCGTCATCGTCGAACCACTGCAGGGCGAAGGGGGCGTTCGCCCTCTCAGCGGGGCGATGGCCGCGGCGATCCGCGAGGCATCCCATCGGACCGGCGCTTTGCTGATCGCGGACGAAGTTCAGTGCGGGCTCGGTCGAACCGGGCGGCCGTTCTATTCGGCAGCGCTTGGCCTCGAGCCCGAGCTGATGGCGGTCGGCAAGGCACTCGGCGCCGGGGTTCCCATCGGCGCGGCACTGTTCAGCGAGCGCATCGCATCGGCTGCCGCCTTCGGCGATCACGGAAGCACGTACGGCGGCAACCTGCTGGCGTGCAGGGCCGCTCTCGTATTTCTCGAAGAACTGATCGATAGAGGGGTGATGTCGAACGTCGCGCAAGCGGGAGAGCGACTCGAGGCAGGGCTGCGGCATCTTGCGACGAAGCATCCGCACGTGAGGGACATCCGCGGGGCCGGACTCATCTGGGGAATCGAACTCGATCGACCAGCCGCTCCCGTTGTCGAGGCCTCGCTGAAGATTGGATTGCTGGTCAACCGCACAGCGGACACAGTGGTCCGGTTGCTTCCTCCCTTTGTGATCACTGCGAACGAGATCGATGAGGGCATCGGACTGCTGGATCAGGCTCTCCACGCCGTCGCTGGGAGCACCGCATGAACAACGGACTGATCATCCGCGTGGCACGGCCGACCGACGTGCCCGCACTGCACCGCCTGATCCTCGAGAACCTGGAAGCCGGGCATCTGCTTCCGCGCGCCGTCGAGGATCTTGAGCGTCACGCGCACCGGTTCATCGTGGCGGACGATGCCGGTGCCGGCGTGGTCGGCTGCGGCGAGTTGGCTCCCATCGGCGACTCGATCGCGGAAGTGCGGTCACTCGTCGTGCATCATGCGTTCCGCGGCCGCCACATCGGATCGGCGCTCGTCGATCGCATCGCAGCCGATGCGGCTGTCCGCGGCTTCTCGACCTTGTGTGCGTTCACGCACGAGCCGTCGCACTTCGTACGACTCGGCTTCACGATCGTTCCGCACATCTGGGTGCCCGAGAAGATCGCCCGCGACTGCACATCCTGCGCGCTGTTCCGTGGCTGCGGACAGCATGCTGTGACGCTCACCCTTCGCGCGGGCGTGAGCCTTCGTCCCCAGGAACCTGCCGCGGTGATCTACGGGGGCCGGACCGCACCGGCGCGAAAGCACATCGTCGAACGTCTGCAGCTCCAGGAGGTGGACGGCAGGCGAGCGGAGCGCAAGGAGCCTGTTCCCGCGTGATCCACGAACTCGAGGAGGGCGTCACCGCGCCCCGTGGTTTTCGCGCCGCCGGCGTCGCGTGCGGGATCAAGGTGTCCGGAGCGCTGGACCTGTCTCTCGTCGTCTCGGATGCACGCGCAGCGGCCGGTGGAGTGTTCACGACGAATCTGGCCGTGGCCGCGCCGGTGGTGGTCTCGCGCGAGCACCTCGCCCGTACGCAGGGTCATGGGAGGGCGATCGTCATCAATAGTGGATGTGCCAACGCGTGCACAGGCGCCGACGGCATGAAGCACGCGCGCGACATGTCGATGCAGACCGCGGCTGCTCTCCGCTGCAGCAGCGAGGACGTGCTGGTCGCCTCGACCGGCGTGATTGGTGTGCAGCTCCCGATGTCGAAAGTCCGAAAGGGAATCGCGGAAGCCGCGTCGCACCTCACGACCGACGGCGCCGCCGATGCCGCACGAGCGATTATGACCACGGATCCCTTTCCCAAGGAGGCGGCGGTCGAGGTCTCCACACCCGCCGGCACTTACCGCGTGGGCGGGATGGCCAAGGGGTCAGGGATGATCGAGCCCTTGATGGCCACGATGCTTGGGGTGTTGACGACCGACGCCGCGGTGGAGCCCGCCCTTCTGCAACGTGCTCTTGCGCTCGTAGTCGACGACACGTTCAACGCCATCACGGTCGACGGGGAATGCTCGACCAACGACTGCGTCTTCGTGCTGGCGAACGGCGAGAGCGGTGTGAGGATTACGGAGGCGGACCTGGCCGACTTCGCCGGCGCCCTGGCGGCGGTCTGCCAGCCGCTGGCCGTCGGTATCGTTCGCGGTGGCGAGGGAGCCACGAAGCTGATCACGGTAGTCGTGACGGGCGCAGCTTCAGACCGGGACGCGCGGCAGGCTGCGCGCGCCATCGCCAATTCTCCACTGGTCAAGACGGCCGTGCACGGCGCCGACCCAAACTGGGGACGGCTGATCGCGGTGGCCGGCCGCTCGGGCGCGGCGTTCGCCCTGGAGCATGCTGCCGTGCGGATAGGCGACGTGGTTCTCTTCCGCAACGGAACGCCGTTCGACGAGCGGGCGGCGAAGGCGGCCGAGTACCTTCGTTCGCCCGAGGTCGAACTCGAGGTCAACCTCGGCACGGGCGGGGCGGGACGGTCCCGCATGTGGACCTGCGATCTGAGCGCCGAGTACGTGCGCATCAACGCGGAGTACCGGACCTGAGCCGAGAAGTCGACGGGTGGGGATTATCAGAGGGTTGAGTGCCATGCAGAGTGCAGCGCAAAGACGGACGGCGTTCGAACTGGCCGCGCCGAGCCGTTTCCTTTCAATCATGGACTTCGGACCCTCGGAGCTGTCCGCCTGTCTGTCGTTCGCCGCCGAGCTCAAGACAGCCAGAAACAACCGACGGGCACATGTCCGGCCCCTGCAGGGCCAGCACGTCGCGTTGCTGTTCGAGAAGCCGTCGCTGCGCACGCGCTCGACATTTCAGATTGCCGTGCGCGAGTTGGGCGGGGACGTGATCGAACCGCCGCAGGAGGTCGCCCTTGGCGGGCGGGAGTCGGTCGCCGATGTGGCCCGAAATCTCGAGCGCTGGGTGCCGATCGCGGTCGTGAGGACGTTCGCCCAGTCGCGCCTCGAGACCTTTGCCAATGCTGCTCCAGCACTGCGCGCGGTCAATGCGCTCACGGATGAAGAACATCCCTGTCAGGGCCTCGCGGATGCCCTGACCCTCCTGGAGAAGTTCGGCGATCTTCGCGGGCACACGGTGACCTTCGTCGGCGACGGCAACAACGTCGCGTGTTCGCTCGCGCAAGCAGTCGTCATGCTCGGTGGATCCGTCCGTGTCGCGTCTCCCGTCGGGTTCGAGCTTCCCGCGGCCGTCGTCAGGGCGATCCGCACACGAGCGCGGTCCGGCGCGACCATCGAGCTGCACACCGATCCTGCCGCCGCGGTCCGCGGTGCGCACGCCGTCTACACGGACGTGTGGACCTCCATGGGCCACGAAGCCGAAGCGGGCGTTCGTCGGGAGATCTTCGCGCCGTACCAGGTGAACTCGAGGCTGATGTCTCTCGCCTCGGGGAAGGCGATCTTCATGCACTGCCTGCCGGCGCACCGCGGCGACGAGGTCACCGACGAGGTCATCGATTCGAGCGCCTCGGTCGTTTTTGATCAGGCGGAGAACCGGCTGCACACGCAGAAGGCGCTGTTGGCGATGCTGGCCTGATCGGTGTGATACCCTCGCATCCCGATGCGCCAGGCGGTCATCCCGAGGTACGGGCCTCCGGACGTGTTCGAGGTCCGCGAGGCTCCTGATCCTGTACCAACGGCCGGCGATATTCGCGTCCGCGTGCGGGCGGCCGGCGTCAACTACGCGGACATTCTCGCGCGCATGGGCCTCTACCCGGACGCCCCGCGCCCGCCGATGGTCGTGGGATTCGAGGTGGCGGGCGTCGTCGAGCAGGTGGGCGCTGGAGTGACGGGGTTCGCGCAACGCGATCGGGTCCTGGGCCTCACCAGGTTCGGCGGGTACTCGGATGTCGTGGTGATCCCGTCGTCGCAGGCGTTCCGCTTCCCAGCCGGGCTCAGCGATTCGGAGGCCGCGGCCATCCCCGTCAACTATCTCACCGCAGCGCTTGCCCTCTACAGGATGGCGGCGCTCAATGCCGGCGAGACGGTTCTGATCCACAACGCCGGCGGCGGCGTCGGTATCGCAGCGCTGCAGCTGGCGCACCTCCGGCGGGCGACCGTCATTGGAACCGCGTCAGCTCTCAAGCACGGCGCGCTGCGGCAGTTCGGCATCGAGCACGTCATCGATTACCGCCATGCGGATGTCGCCGAAGAAGTGAGGCGGATCACTCGGGGCCGGGGCGTCGACGTCATCCTCGATCCGATCGGCGGGAGCAGTTTCACCGCGAGCTATCGGCTGCTCGCGCCGCTCGGCCGACTGATCATCATCGGGGTCTCGACGATGGTGGGCGGGGAGAAGCGAAGTCTCTGGCGCGCGTTCACAGCCTGGAGGGCGACGCCTCGATTCGATCCGATGTCGTTGATCAACCGAAATCGAGGAGTGTTCGGTCTTCACCTCGGTCACCTGTGGGACGAGCGTCGGCAGCTTGCGCCGCTGATGTCGATGCTGCTCGACGAATTGTCAGCCGGTCGACTTCAGCCAGTCGTCGCCCGCACGTTCCCGCTCGAGCAGGCTGCTGACGCCCATCGGTTCATCCAGAGCCGGCTGAACATCGGGAAAGTCGTCCTGACCACGTAAATTGTGCTTGAACTTTGCGGATTCTGCGTACGGGGACAGGCTCCTTAAGGTGACTGTCCCTTTAGAGCACCTGTCCCCTTAGGGGGACTGTCCCCCTCTGTCCGTCGACACCCCCCCGTGCAGGAACCGCGACAGGAACGCTTCCATCCGCTCGAACGTGTGAATCCAGCGGCTGTACAACAGCGAGTCGTGCACATCGTCGGGAAACACGATCAGTTCGTGATAGACCTCATGCGCCCGCAGCAGCTGCACGAGACCAACGGTTTGCGCGAACGCCACGTTCCGATCATCGTCGCCGTGCACCAGCAGGACGGGAGACTTCCACTGGTCGATCGCGCCAATCGCCGACGATCGGAACGACTCGCTGTCGGGATCGATCGAGCTGCCCCACAGATGGACCCCCGCGAGATCGACGCCCACCTTGAAGATGTCCGAATTGCGCGCCAGTGCCTGCGCGGTCAGCACCCCGCCGTACGACAAGCCCCAGATCCCGATGCGCGCCGGATCGACATCGTCGCGCGACTGCAGATACTTGCCCGCAGCCAGCACGTCACGATACTCGGCGTTGCCGCGCCCGCCCGTGTCGGCAGCGGTGCGAAACGACCGGCCGTAGCCGATGCCGCTCCGGTAGTTCACCGACAGCACGACGTAGCCCTTGCTGGCGAGCCATTGGTTGGCGCCGTACGCCATGTGATAGAAGTGCCGATAGTGATAACCCAGCAACATCTGCCGCTGCGGCCCGCCGTGGACGAAGATGACGGCCGGACGCCGATCGCCAGGCTGCACCTTCTTCGGAACGAACAACTGGTTGTGGAACTCGACCCCATCCTCGGCGCTGAGCGTGACATTGGTCGGGATCACGTGCTCGCCGGCAGGGAACGCTCCGGCCAGCTTCGGAAACAACACGTTGACCCGACCGCCGCTGGCGTTGACGACGCCGACCGACTGCGGACGGCGCGCCGCCGCCGTCAGCAGCGCGATCTGCTTGCCTGATGCAAGCGGAGCCGGATACGTCTCGATGTCATCGCCGGACGTGATTTGTGCAGCCGTTCCTCCAGCCGTCGGCACGCGCCAGATGTGCCTGCGATCGATGTCACCGGCGTTGGTGCAGTAGAACAGCGTCCGGCCGTCGCTCGACAGGCCGATGTTCTCGACCATCCCCTCCCCGGGCGTGAGCGCTATCGGATCGGTGGTCCCGCCAGTCGCGGTGACCGAGTAGTATCGAATCCATGCTTCGGGCTCCGCCGGGAACACCAGGTGATCGCCAGCCCACTCGATCCGATTCACGCGCGTGAAGGCCTGATCGCTCGGCGCGTTGTGCCACACCTCGCGACCTTCGCCTGTCGCCGCGTCTGCGACCCAGAACGCGAGCGTGTACCCGCCCTTGAACGTCGCGCGCGTGAGCCCGGGAATTTTCGACTCCGGACCCTCGTCCTGCTGCCCCCCTCCGCCGCGACCCTGCCCTCGTCCCTGCCCTCTACCCTGACCGCGTCCCGCAGCCGGCCCGGGCGGATTACCGACGCCAGCCCCGCCAGGCTGCGTCTGACGGCCAAACGGCGTCCCCGGCCGCCGGATGAACGCAATCTGCGTCCCATCGGGCGACCACGCCGGACTCGTATCGAAGTCGACGCTCGGTGCAAGGTAGCGTATGGTTCGGGTGCCAATGTCATGAACGGCGATGAAGCTGTGATCGCCGCGGTCGCTGACGAAGGCCACGCGCGTTCCGTCCGGCGACCAGGTCGGGCCAGCGTTCGTGCCCCACGTCTGGATGAAGGGCTCGTCGCCCCTGTCCAGGGCGGTTCTCGCCGGGACCGCCGAAACGCGGTACCGGTAGATCTGGCCTTCCTTCACAAACAGCACGAAACGGCCATCGGGCGACAGCACCGGCGTCGTCCCTTCACCGAGACGCCACGGCGTCCCCCCGGCGGTTCTCGCGGCCCAGATCGTCCGCTCGGCGCCCTGCGGGTTGCTGGTCGGGTTTGCCACCCAGCCTTCGCGGTTCGGCGCGTGCCCGCGGACGAACACCACCGTGGCGCCGTCCTTCGAAATCCGGAGATCGGTGAGGTCGAGACCGTCGTCTTTCAGCGTCCGGGTGAGCCGGACGGGACGGAACTGCGGGGCCGCCGCGGTATAGACGTTCCGCCGGCCACCCTCGTAGGCCAGCCACGCGATGCGATCCGCCGAGGCAGCCGACACCAGTTCGAAGGGATACGCCGGCGCAAGAAAATCGTCGATCGACGGCTGACGGCGGGCCTCGGACCCGGTGAAGCGGTCCGACAGCACGATGATCGAGATGATGTATGCGAGGGTTCGAACAGAACGGCGCACGTCGGAACCTCCCTGACCGTTTTCGCCGGAGTCTACAACTTTTCCGCGGTCCGGGATTTTGCGTTTTTCCCGGGACACTGCTAACGTCCGGGTCCTCGCTCTCCTCGAGAGGACCAGCATGCGCAAACTGCTCTTCGTCGCGGCCCTTGTGTTGTCGCTGTCGCCGCTCCGCGCCGGCGAGCCGCGGGTGCCAACAATCGACGACCTCATCGGGCTGAAACGGCCCGGAGGCGTGGCCATCTCCCCAGATGGAACCAGGGTGGCCTACACCGTGAGCGAAACGAACTGGGACGAGAACACCTACGAGACGGAGATTTTTCTTGCCGATTCGCGGGGGGGCGCGCCCGTGCAGCTGACGCGCGGGAAGAAGTCCAGCAGCGCACCGGCCTGGTCCCCGGACGGCCGGTGGCTGGCGTTCGTGTCGGATCGGGCCGACAAACGCCAGATCTACGCCATCAACCCGGCGGGCGGCGAGGCCGTCGCGTTGACGAATGTCGACGAAGGCGTGGGGGGATTCGCGTGGGCACCGGATGGAAAATCCATGGCTTTCACCATGACCGAAGCCAGGCCGGAGGCACTTAAAGAACGGGACAAGCGCTACGGCGAGTTCGAGGTCGTCGATACGGACTATCGGATGACCCACCTGCACGTGGTGGATCTGGATCCGGCGCTCGCAGCGCCGTCAAAAGCGCGGCGGCTGACGAACGGCAACTTCACGGTGGGGAGTTTCAGGTGGTCGCCCGACGGCGCCGCGATCGCCTTCGACCACCGCCGGGACCCGAACCTGGCGAACTCCAGCACTGCTGATATCTCGATCGTCACGGTCGCCGACGGTTCGGTGCGGCCGCTGGTCACGCAGGAGGGGCCGGACAGCAATCCGCGGTGGTCTCCAGACGGTTCCCGGATTGCGTTCCAGACCGCGATGGCCAACCCGTGGTTCGCCTACTCCAACAATCGAATCGCCGTCGTGTCTGCCGCGGGTGGATCGATTCGCTCCGTCAGCGACCGGTTCGATGAGCAGCCCGGGCTGATCGACTGGGCGCCTTCGGGGATCCTCTTCTCGGGGCTCGAACGCACGATCTCGCGGCTCTATCGCCTCGATCCGGCGACCGGCGAGTTCAGCGCGTTGACACCGGCGTCACTCGGCGCTCCGTCCGCTTTCAGCTTCTCCGGCGATTTCGCCACCGTCGCCTTCGTGAACAGCAATGCGCAGCAGTTTCCGGAAGTGTCGATTGCACCGGTGGCGAGCATGCAACCCCACATGCTCACGAGCCTGGGGGAACAGATCAAGGACTGGAAGGTCGGACGTCGCGAGGTCATCACCTGGAAGAGCACCGATGGCACGATGATAGAGGGCGTCCTGCACAAACCCGCGGACTTCGAGGCAGGACGGAAGTATCCCCTGCTGGTCGTCATTCACGGGGGACCGACTGGCATCTCCCGACCGAGCCGGGCCCCGGGTGGCGGCGTCTACCCGATCGAGTTGTGGCTCGCGAAAGGCGCGCTCGTCCTCGAGCCGAACTATCGCGGAAGCGCCGGCTACGGCGAGAAGTTTCGCTCGCTGAACGTGCGAAACCTGGGCGTCGGCGATGCATGGGACGTCCTCTCTGGTGTGGACTCCTTGATCTCGAAGGGGATGGTCGATGCCGGGCGCATGGGCGTCATGGGCTGGAGCCAGGGCGGCTATATTTCCGCATTTCTCGCGACCCACGAGCGCCAGCCGTTCAGGGCGATTTCGGTCGGCGCCGGCATCTCGAACTGGGTGACCTATTACGTCAACACGGACATCCATCCCTTCACCCGGCAGTATCTCAGAGCAACGCCCTGGGAGGACCCGGCCATCTACGCGCTGACCTCGCCGATGACGAACATCAAGCGCGCGAAGACGCCGACGTTGATCCAGCATGGCGAACTCGATGCCCGGGTACCGATCCCGAACGCGTACGAGCTCTATCAGGGCCTGCAGGATCAGGGCGTACCAGTAAAGCTGATCGTGTACAAGGGATTCGGGCATGGCCTGAACAAGCCCAGGGCCGCACGCGCAGCCATGGAGCACAACCTGGATTGGTTCGGCCGCTACGTGTTCGGCGAACCTTCGACGGACACTGCCGCAACCCGGTGACGGGGCGCCTGCCCACCGGAGCCCTGGCGGGCCGGGTCAGGCTTTGCCTTCGGCATGTTTTTGACGTACATTTCAGCCCTTCCTGCGGGCCGGCCGAGCCGCGCCGTGAGGTTACCGGGCGGCGCCGCCGCTCCATCCCGCTGTACTGCCTTCTGGAGGTTGTCGTGATTCGCCGACATTTGCGCTTCGTTGTGCCCGCGGCACTGCTCGCGCTCGTCCCGACGGTCGGGATCCGTGTCGCTGGCCAGACCGCCGCCCCGAGCCAGCCGCGCGTCGTCGCGCTCAGAGGAGCGACGCTGCTGACCGTCACGAAGGGCACGATCCCCAAGGGCACGATCGTTTTGCGCGACGGCAAGATCGCGGCCCTCGGTGCGAACGTCGATGTGCCGGCGGACGCCGAAGTCGTCGATGCGACAGGCAAGTTTATCTCTCCAGGGCTGATCGACGCGCACTCGCACATCGCCAACGACTCGATCAACGAGGGCGGCACGACCGTCAGCTCGATGACCGGTATGGAGGACGTGCTGGATCCAACAGACATCAACATCTATAGAGACCTCGCGGGCGGGCTCACGACCGCCAACGTCCTGCATGGGAGCGCGAACCCGATTGGCGGAAAGAACGCCGTGATCAAGCTGCGGTGGGGCAAGACGCGTGCGGAAGAGCTCCTGTTCGCCGGCGCAATGCCGGGCATCAAGTTCGCGCTCGGCGAGAACCCGAAGGATATGCGGCAGGGGGGTGCCCAGCAGGCCGGCCCGCGTCGCTACCCGGCCACCCGGATGGGCGTGGAGTTCGTCATTCGGGACGCTTTCACGCGAGCGAAGGTGTACCGGAACTCCTGGCAGGACTACGAGAAGAAGAAGGGGTCGGGCCAGGACGTGCTCCCGCCGCGGCGCGACCTGCAGCTCGAGCCGCTGGTCGAGATCCTCGAGGGCAAGCGTTTGGTCCACGCCCACTGCTACCGGGCGGACGAGATCCTGATGCTGACGCGCCTCGCCGAGGAGATGGGCTTCAAGATCGCGACGTTCCAGCACGTGCTCGAGGGCTATAAGGTTGCCAAGGAGATCGCGGCGCACGGCGCGGGCGCATCCACGTTCTCCGACTGGTGGGCGTACAAGGTCGAGGCGGAGGACGCCATCCCGCACAATGCGGCCATCATGACGCGCAAAGGCGTTCTGGTGTCGATCAACTCCGACAGCGCCGAGCACGCACGACGTTTGAACACCGAAGCCGCCAAAACCATGAAGTGGGGCGGCCTGTCCGACGATGAGGCGCTGGCGCTGGTGACGATCAATCCGGCGAAACAGCTGCGAATCGACAAGCGGGTAGGCTCGCTCGAGGTCGGCAAGGATGCGGACCTCGCAGTCTGGACGCATCACCCGCTCAGCAGCTACGCGATCGTCGATCGCACCTACATCGACGGGATGGTCTACTACGACCGCCTTGCGGAAGAACGCCGGCTGACGGAGCTGGGCAAGGAAAAGTCCGCGCTCGCCGCAGCCGAGCGCGGCACGCCGACACGGACGGCTGATCCGCAGGACCAGCCAGGGGCGGAAGCAGCTGCCCCGAATCCCGCCGCCGGCCCGTCGGCGTCTGACAATGGTGAGCAGCCGGCGGCCACGGCAGGCCGGCCGGCCGCCGCAGAGCCGCCCCAGGCCGCCACCGGGACCGTGCTGGCCATCACGAATGCCACCATCCATCCCGTCACAGGGGCGACGATCGAGCGCGGCACCGTGGTGATGCGCGAGGGCAAGATCGACGCGGTCGGCGCCGAGGTGCGGCCTCCTGCCGGTGCAACGGTGATCGATGCGGCCGGTGGACACGTGTACCCCGGCTTCATCAACGCGGGCACGACCATGGGTCTCGACGAGCCCGGTCCCCGCGGATTTGCAGACACCGACGAAATGCTCGACCTGAATCCGTACCTGCGCGCGCACGTGGCCTACAACTTCGCGAGCGACGCCATCCCGGTGGCACGGGTCAACGGCATCACGACTGTTGCGCTCGAGCCCGGTGGCGGCATGCTGGGTGGACAGGTGGCGGTCATGAACCTCGACGGGTGGACGTGGGAAGAGTCGATGGTGACGCCGAACGTCGGGATCACGTTCAACTTCCCGACGCTCAGCGGCGGCGATGGCCGTGGCGGGTTCGGCGGACGGGGGGGCCGCGGCCGGGGCGCCGAGCGCCCGTTCGAAGACATCAAGCGCGAGCGCGATCGGCGACTCGACAGGATCGGCCGGCTCCTGGATCAGGCCCGGGCCTATGCCAGAGCGGCCGCCGACAGGAACGTGGACTGGACGCTCGACGCGCTCGTCCCGGTCGTCGAGCGCAGGCTCCCCCTGATCACGAACGTCTCTCGCGCCGAGGACATCCGTGAAGCGATCGCGTTTGCCGACAAGGCCAACGTGCGGATCGTCATCAGCGGCGGGGCCGAGGCCGCGGCGGTGGCGCCGCTGCTCAAGGAGAAGAACGTGCCGGTGATTCTCGGTGGGGTCCTGGGCCTTCCGCAAGGAGAGGATCTGTTCCACGCCGACAGCTATCAGCTCGCCGGACGGCTCGCGCAGGCGGGTGTGAAGGTTGCGTTCTCGACAGGCGATTACAGCAACGTTCGCCTGCTGCCCTACCACGCGGCGATGTCGGTGGCATGGGGCATGGACCGCGATCGGGCCATCGAGGCGCTCACCATCGACGCGGCGGAAATCCTTGGCATCAGCGACCGCGTGGGCAGCATCGAGCCCGGCAAGGACGCGAATCTGTTCATCGCGAAGGGTGATCCGCTCGAGATCCGGACCCAGATCAGCCACGTGATCATCGGCGGGCGCGATGTCGGCCTGGACAACAAGCACGAGGCGCTCTATCGCAAGTACATCGCGAGGCAGTAATCAGTTATCGGCTGTCAGTTCTTGCTGATTCGACGATTCTGGAGAAGTGAACGATGAGGATGCACATCCGTTTCGGCGTCTGCGTGATTGCCGCGGCGGCAGCCTATGCCGTGGGGGCCCGCGCCGATGCTCCGCACATCTATGCCATCCGAGGTGCACGTCTCGTCACGGCGGCCGGGGCGCCGATCGCCGTCGGCACGATCGTCATCCGCAATGGCGTGATCGATGCGATCGGCGCCGACGTACAGGCGCCGCCCGATGCGATGGCGATCGACGGCACCGGGTTGACCGTGTATCCCGGGCTGATCGACATGGGCAACTCGACGGGGCTCGACGTCGGGACCAATCCGGCCCCGCCGGAATCGTTTCAGACCACCGAGGATCAGGAGCGCTGGAAGCGCTCGAACATCTTTCGTCCGGATCTGGCGGCTGCGGACCACCTTCAGCCCGACGCGCCGGATCTGGCCCGACTCGCGTCGGTCGGCGTCACAACGGTTCTTTCGGTCCCCCCCGGATCGATTGTGCGGGGCCAGAGCGCGCTCGTGAACGTCGCGGCCGGCGTGGACGAGCCCCAGATCGGAGCGGTCGCCGACGTCCGCAAGGGGCTGCAGATAGTTCGTGCGCCCGTTGCGTTGCACGTAGGGCTCGGCGCCAGCGGCGGCAGGGGCGGCTATCCGGCTTCGCTGATGGGAAACATCGCCTTCGTTCGCCAGCACTTCCTCGACGCCCAGCACCAGCAACTGGTGCGGCAGCACGACGAGCGCGCGAAAGCCGGAGGGCCGCGGCCGAGCTACGACCCCGCACTCGACGCGCTGCAGCCCGCTTTGGCCCGTCGCATCCCCGTCGCCTTCGAAGCGGACCTCGGCCGCGAGATCCTGCGCTCGCTGAACATGGCGAAGGAGTTCAACCTGGATCCGCTGATAACGGGCGCGCGCGAAGCCGACCAGGTCGTGGACGCGGTGAAGGCCAGCGGCGCCAGGATCATCTACAACCTCAACTACCCGGTCCGCTCGCGCGCACTGGCGCCCGATGCCGACGAGCCGCTGCGGACGCTTCGCGAGCGCGCCCAGGCCCCGAAGACGCCGGCCGCGCTCGAGAAGGCGGGGATCGTCTTCGCCTTCTCGTCGGCCGGAATCCGTGAGCCGCGCGATTTCGTGCGACATGCGGCGCGCGCGGTCAAGGAAGGCCTGCCTCCGGCGGCGGCCGTCCGCGCCTTGACGATCAACGCGGCCAGGATCGCCGGCGCGGACGCGCGGCTCGGGTCGCTCGAGCGCGGCAAGATCGCCAACGCCATCGTGACCGACGGCGACCTCTTCGAGGAGCGCACGAAAATCCGTCACGTCTTCATCGACGGCAAGATGGTGGACGTGGAACCGCCGGCGCCCGCCGGGGGGCGGGGACGCGGGGGCAGCTAGACATACACGTGCGACGTGCTCCGTGTGTGGTGCGACGTGCGGCCTGTCACGTGTGATGTGACGTGCGACGTGGCACGTCGCAGGTCGCACGGCACGTCGTACGCAGCACCTGAGAAGCAGCACGTCGCACGTGGCACGTGACAAGCCGCACGTTACTTTGCCATCGTCGTGATCGCCTTGGGCGGCGTCTTCGGTTTCGCGCGCTCTTTCAGGTGCTCCTCCATCTTCAGGCGCGGCACGCCCTTCGTCATCCAGTCGGGCGCCGGCGCTCCCTTCAGATGGTGGTCGAAGAACTCCTTCATCCGGACGGTGTAGTCGCGCTGGTTCGCGGGCTTGCGCAGGCCGTGATTCTCGCCGACGTACTCGAGCATGATGACCGGCTTCTGCAGCCGGCGCAGCGTGTTGTAGTACTCGACGCCCTGCGTGAAGTCCACGGCGCCATCGCGGTCGTTGTGCAGGATCATCAGCGGCGTCTTGACGTTCTTCGCGAAGAAGACCGGTGAGTTGCGGTAATAGGCGTCCCAGTTGTCCCAGTATCCGCCCCTGAACCGCCCCTGGCTGCTCTCGAAAATCGCCTGGTTCGTGCCGCCCGTGTTTTTGTAGATCAAGCTGTACATGCTCACCATGTTCGTGAGCGGCGCACCGGCGACGGCCGCGGCGAACATGTCCGTCTGGGTGACCAGGAAGGACGTCTGATACCCACCCCAGGAATGTCCTTGAAGGCCGACCTTCGTGGCGTCCACGACGCCGGTCGCTATCGCTGCCTTCAGTGCCGGGACCACGCACCAGACAGCCGACATACCGGGATCGTTGATCTGGTAGGTGATGTCCGGCATCAGCACGGCATACCCGTTGCTCGTGTACACCGACCGGTTGAAGCCGTTGGCCGTCGGGACGGCGAACTGGTGCGCTCCCTGCGACAGCTTCTCGTAGATGTACACGATCGTGGGGTAGGACTTGCCCTTCTCGTAGCCGGCAGGCAGGAACAGCGCACCCTGGAGCTTGTCGCCCTTGGCGCTCGTGTAGCTGACGAGCATGGACCCTGCAGTCCAGGCATAATTCGCGAGGTCCGGCCGTTGATCGGTCAGACGCCTGCTCTGCTTCAGGTCCATGTCGGCGATGTAGTAGTCGTTTGGATCGGTCACAGTCGAGGACGTATAGACCAGTCGATCGGCGGCCTTCGGCTGCATCAGCGCGCCAAACGACGCATCGTCCCACGTCAGCATCTCGGCGCCCGGCTTGCCCGGGGTGATGCGTGCGATGCCGGCCTTCTTCGTCCATTCACCGTATGCCGCGAAGTACTGCGGCTTCGAGAGATCGATGCCCTTCGCGCGATCCTCCGGGGGCTCGAGCGCGTAGCGACGCTGGAAGCGGATCTGTTCCTTGCGACCGGTTGCAGACAGGTTCACCGCCTGGCCCGCAGCCACCTGCACCTGCCAGATGTCCCAGTTGTCGTGCAACAGAACGAACTTGCCGTCGTTCGCCCAGCCGATCACGCCTGTCGGCGGCTTGACGACGTTGTGATCGTCTTCGGTGTCGACGAACGAGGTCGGCACGTTCAACGTGATGTTGCGCGGTTGCCCGCCGTCCATGGGATGCACGAAGTAGTGGCCGTCCTCGTAGACCAGGAAGGAACTGCCGTCCGGGGAGACCCCGTTGTACCAGCGCGCACGCTTCACCGCGAGCCGACGTCGGCCCGTCAGCATGTCGACGACGTAGACGTCCCGATACCGGCGGCCGTCCAGGTTGCCAAAGAGCTCGTATTCGCGATCGTCGAAACCGACCGCCCAGCGTTGTTTCGGGGCCGCGTTGACTTCACGCACCTCGTCGTCGGCCAGCCGGACGAACGTCTTGGAATCCACCCGGTACTCGGCGAGATAGCTGAAGGAGCGATCGCGGTTCTCCTGGACCTCCTGCTGAGATTGAAGCCGCGAATCGCGCCAGTGCCAGAGCACGAGATCGACCTTCTCTTCGGCGTTTGTGTCGGTTGTATTCGCGCGCTCGGCGGGTCGCTCTTGATCCTCGGGCACTTCCTCTTCGCCCTCGCGGTCTGGCGCGGCGCTGTCGCGCGATCGCGGCATGTGGATGCCGAAGAGGAGCGCCTGGAGATCGTCGGTCCACATCGGATCGCGGTTCCCGCTGATCGTCATCCTCTCCGGAAACGACGTGTCCGACGCGGGATCGTAAAGGGTCTTCTGCGGCGCCTCGGAGGAAACCGCTGTGAATCCGATCACCGAGTGCCGGCGGTCCCGGAGTGCGCGGTCGTCGGTGCCCTTGAGGACGGCGAGGCCGTCGCCCTTCTCGGTCCAGGACGGGCGCAGGTAGACCGCGTTGCCGCTGTCGAGGACCCTGACGGTGCCGCGGGTCATGTCGCGAAGCTGGATGCCGTTGCCGGCTTTGTCCTGCGCGTCAATCGTGAAGGCCAGGAACCGGCCGTCGCGTGAAAACGTGAAGTCGGCGACGTTGCCGACGTTCAGCGCCTGGCCGGTGGCGAGCTCACGGAGAAGCAGGTCCGCGCCACGCGGTCGATCGCTCGGTCCGGATCCGCCGGCGCCCGGTGCGCGGTCTCCGCGCCCGCCTGCCGGTGTTGTGCCGGCGCCTCCGCCCTGGGCCGCCTGCGCGGGGTATCGCGCGAGCGCAATCCAGCCCGCGGCCTCGCCCGAGAACGCAAACCCTCGAATCTTCGGGATGGAATGTTTCTCCTCCGTCGCGAGGTTCACGATCGTCACGCCGTTCTGAAGAGGCCGGCGCTGACGCCGAAGCCGGCGCGCCTCGGCCTGCGTCGGATAAGTCGTGAACGCGAAATATTTCGAATCGTCGGAGAAACCCAATGTCGCGCCCTCTGCGAAGGCGGCTCCGCCACCCCTACCGCCTGCGCCGCCGGTGCCCGGCTCGCCGATGTCGAACTTCATCTCCTTGTCCGACTGTGTGGACCGGACGACGACTTGGGCATCCCCTTCGACCGGGCCGAAGCGGCATGCGAACCACTGCCCGTCATTCGACACCGCCGGGGAGCCGAGGGACTTCCACTTGATGATGTCTTCCAGCTCGATCGCCCGTTTCTGGGAAGCCTGCTGCATGCTGGCTGCCGGGCCGACGAGCGGCACCAAGCCCGCCAGGGCGAGCGTCAGAACGAGCCGACGCGGTCTCCATGTCATCGCCAATCCTCCTTACTGCGAACGGAGAGCATGGTATCGCACACGGGGTGCAATGTGTCATGTGTCACGTACGGCGTGCTGTGTGCGACGTGCAACGTGCTACTTGTCACGTGCCACGTGCGAAGTGCTACTTGTCACGTGCGCCGTGCTGCGTGCAACGTGCTACGTGCACGTTCGAGAGTGGCAGCCGTTAACGGGTTCGCGGGCTGGCTGACACCGGGTTCGGGAGGGATGACCTTAGGACCCGTCCGCGGATCCTTAGCACTTGGCACCGCACGTCCCACGTCGCCCCCACGTCACCGTCGCACCGCACGTCGCACAGCACGTTGCACGTCGCACGTGACAAACCGCACGTAGCACACCGCACATTGCACGTCGGACGTGACACGCCGCACGTCGCACACCGCACGTCGGACGTCGCACGTGTTTAGAGCACCTCCTCCGGCCGCCCCGACCGGACGACGACGCCGCGCTCGAGCACGATGACGTGTTCGGCGAGACGCCGCAGCTCGTCGCGGTCGTGGGTGACATAGATGATGGGCACGGCCAGCGAGTCGCGGACCCGCTCCAGATAAGGAAGGATGCGCCGCCGCAGTTCGAAATCCACGGCCGCCAGGGGCTCGTCCAGCAGTAGAAGATCCGGGGCGGACATGAGCGCGCGGGCGAGGGCGACCCGCTGCCGTTCGCCGCCCGAGAGCATGCCGACGCCGCGATCCACCAGCGGCGCGATCTCGAGCATCGTCACGACGGCGCCGGGATCGAGCATCCGGCCGCGCCGGCGCCCATACTCGATGTTGCGCCGAACGTTCATGTGCGGAAAGAGCGCGACATCCTGCGTGACGTAGCCCACACGGCGATCGTGAGGCGGCAGATCGATCCCGCCAGCGCGATCGTAGAGGACCCTCGAACCAACGATCATTCGGCCGTCCGACGGACGGCGGAGACCGGCGATGGCATCGAGCACGGTGGTCTTGCCCGCACCGGACGGGCCAAACAGCGCCGCGATGCGCCCGGTCAGCCGTTCGTGGACCTCGAGCACGAAGTCGCCCTGCTCGAGGCGGAAGTCGAGCTGGATCATGTGCGAAGCCCGGCCCGCGCCGAGAGATGGTTGGAGAGCCACAACGCACAGAAGGCGATTACCGCGGAAACGCCGAGCAGCGTCGCAGCGTCCTGATCGCGACCGGTGTCGGTGAAGGTATAGATGGCCACGGCTAGCGTACGGGTCGCACCCGGAATGCTCCCGGCAATCATGATCGTGGCGCCGAACTCCCCCAGCGCGCGGGCGAAGCCGAGCACGGCGCCGGCGAGGATGGCCGGCCTGGCGAGCGGCAACGTGATGGTGAGAAACACCCGAAGGGGCGGCGCCCCGAGCGTTGCCGCAACAGCTTCGTATCGGCGGTCCACCTGCTCGAAGCCGGCGCGGACGCTGCGGACGAACAACGGCAGGCCCATTACGGTCATAGCGAGCACGACCGCCCGCCAGGTGAAGACGACTTCGATCCCGAGCGAGGCGAGCAAAGAGCCGATCGGCCCCCGGGGAGAGAAGAGCAGCAGCAGGATCAGCCCCGTTGCGACCGGCGGCATGACGAGCGGCAGCGACACGAACGTCTCGACGAGCACGCGCCCGCGGAAACGGCCTCGCGCGAGCGCCCATGCCAGAAGAACGGCCGGAACCGCCATCAGCGCAGTGGCACCTGCCGCGGTCAGGATGGTGAAGAGCGTGATTCGCAGGATGTCCATCGACTGGCGCAGGCCTCAATCCCCCGGTACGGGTCGAAAGCCGAATCTCGCGAAGATCGCGCGGGCTGGCCCGGACTCGAGGAATGCGAGAAACTGTCGGGCGGCCTCCGGGTGCGGGCTTCCGTTCATCACGGCTGCGGCGTACGCGATCGGCGGCGCCTCGTCGACCGGTATCAGGACCGCCACGTTCACGTTGCGGGAAACCCTGACGTCGGTGACGTAAACGATTGCGGCGTCCGCGCTTCCGTTCGCGACTGCCGCCAGCGCCCCCCTGACGTTGCCGGTCGGCACCACACGGGCCTCGTACGCCGTCCAGAGCCCGCGGCGTTCGAGATACTGGCGCGCGTAGACACCGGCGGGCACGGCAGCCGGATCGGCGATGGCGAGGCGACGAATCGCAGGCGCCGCACGCGGAAACCCGTCGCGAATCTCGGCGAGCCGACCGGGCAGCGCCACCACCGCCAGTTGGTTCGAAACGAGCGCCCGCCGCGAACCCGACAGGACGGCGCCGGCACGCCCGAGCATGTCCATCTGCGCTTCGTCCGCGCTGATGAAGACGTCGACGGGCGCGCCGTTCACGATCTGCCGCGCGAGGACGTTGGAGCCGGCGAAGTTGAACCGCACCGGACCGCCACCGGTCTTCGCGTATTCGGCGGCGGCTTCCTCGAGGACGTCCGCCAGGCTGATTGCCGCCGAGACGGTGATTGGACCCTGTGGCGCCGGAAGCCCCGACGCCCCCGTCAGGATCACCAGAGCGGCCAGCCATTTGGACATCTGGACAGTTTAATGCGGATCAATATCGATCTGGTAAACGAATCAAGCCGATTTCAGGCATTCGATGTTAATCTTCTGTCGGAACCGGCAGTCCTGCGCATCCAGGCCCGCGGATCAGCCTGCGGCGCGTGGGGCAGGAGCCGGTCACCTGAGTGGGTACACAGCCATGCCAATCACCCCGCGAGAGGCCGCCCGGCGTCTCGGCGTCAGCTACCCGACCATCAAGCAGTGGATCTACAAGGGGTCGATCCGCACGCGGCCGACCGCTGGAGGGCACCACCGGATCCCGGAAACCGAGATCGAGCGCCTCCTCGCCTCCTCCGGCCGCACCCGCCCGCGCACGCGCACCCGTCGGGCAACCGGCGGCGCCATCGTCGCGCTGAGCGGCAGAAACCAGCTCCGCGGCATCGTCGAGGAAGTGCGAACCGAGGGGCTGCTCGCCCAGGTCCGGCTCAGAATCGGCGATCAGATTTTGACCGCCGTCATCACCAGTGATGCCGTGCAGGAGTTGAAACTCCGGCGGGGCGAGGAGGCACTTGCGGTGATCAAGGCCACCGAGGTCATGGTTGCCCGCGCTGCGTCCTGAGCGCATGGGCCCGTCCGGCACTCGACGCCGCGCGAACACGGCCGCGGCAGCCTGGACATGCTGAAACCCGTTGAGCTTCCATGGATGGTCTTGACAGTGACCCTGTACGTCGTATAGTGTGTGCAGCATACTATGCGCCACACGGTGCGACAATCCGATCCCGGCGACGTCTTCGAGAACCTCCGCCTGGAGCTGAGGCGCGGCTGTCTCGTCCTGGCCGTGCTGGCCCTCCTGCGGACCGAACACTACGGCTACACGCTCCGCCGGACCCTCGCCGATCGCGGCCTCGACGTCGACGAGGGCACGCTGTACCCGCTCCTCCGGCGGCTCGAAAGCCAGGGGCTGCTCGCCAGCGAGTGGCGCGAAGAAGACAACCGGACCAAGCGCTTCTACAGGCTCTCGCCGGCCGGCCGCACCGTCCTCAAGCAGCTCGAGGCCGAATGGCACGGCATCAACACATCGCTCTCCCGCATGCTGTAGGAGACTCCCATGGATCTGCTGGAACGCTACCTTCACGCCGTTCGTGGCCACCTGCCGGCGGCCGAGCGCGACGACATCGTCGCCGAGCTCGACGCAGACCTCCGGGCGAAGTTCGAGGAACGCCAGCAGGCCCTGGGACGCCCGCTGACGGAGGACGACGAGGCGGAGCTCCTGGCGCCGTATGGAAGGCCGATGCTGCTCGCGGCCCGCTACAAGCGCCGCCAGTACCTGATCGGTCCCGAGGTCTTTCCCTTCTACGTGACCACGCTCAAGATCGCCCTCGCCGTCGCGCTTGTCGTCCACGTGGCGGTCGTCGTCGGATTCGCGGTCTCCGGCCGCTCGTTCGGAGAGGCCGTCGAGCGGCTGACGAACTACCCCGGCGCCGCCCTGAACGTCTTCTTCTGGGTGACCGCCGCGTTCGCCGCGTTCGACCTGGCGATCGCACGCACGAAGATCGCCGACAAGTGGGATCCTCGCTCGCTGCCGCGCCTGCCCACGACGGCGCCGCTCCCCTCGCGTCTCGAGGTCGGGTTCGACCTAGTGATCGGCGCGATCTTCGTGGTCTGGTGGGCGACGCTGCCGGGCGCGTCCGGGGTGGCCCCGGCCGAGCCCTCCCTGTGGCCAGGGCCCGCGTGGGCGCAGTTCTATCTTCCCGTGCTGGTGGTCGCGCTGGCGTCGCTCGTCGCGAAGTCCGTCGCCCTGGTGCGGCCCCACTGGATGACGTTCCGCGTGGTGGCCGGCGTTGTCATGAGCGCGGCGTGGCTCGCCCTGCTGGGCCTGCTGATGCGCTCGGGCGATCTGTTCGTGCCCGCGGCGGGCAGCGCGGAGGCGGCCGTGGTCGCGCGCGTCGCGAACCTCGGGCTGCGGATCAGTTTCGCTGTCGCGGGCATCATCATCGCGGCGACCACGATCCGCGACATCCGCCGGACCACGCGCGCGAGGATCCGCCCGCCGGTCTCGACCTGACGGGCGCCGCCGCGGAGGCGACGGAGACGCGGGGACGATCAGCACGGGGGCACGGGGGAAGACTCCAAGGAGCTTGGCCGGCCCGCCGCTTTTCGCCCTCGGACGGATCAGTAGAGCCTGCGGAGCAGCACGAGCGACCACTCGACGACATTCACCGTGTCGCCCGCCTCGAACTCGCGGCCCAGGCGCTCTTCGGACATTTCGTCGCCCGTGTCGTTCGTGTTCAGAACCATCGTCCATCGCAGGCCCCAGTCGGCCGGAGGCAGGCGAAAGTCGAGCGGCTCGTGGTGCGCGTTGAACATCACGTAGAAACTGTCGTCCACGACCCGCTCACCCCGCTCGTCCGAGGCCGGGATAGCCTGACCGTTGAGGAACACGGCGAGCGACTTCGCGAATCCGGCCTTCCAGTCGTCTGCCGACATCTCGGTCCCGCCCGCTGTGAACCAACCAATGTCGCTGACGTCGGACCCGTGGATGGAACGTCCCTGGAACCACCGGCGCCGGGAAAAGACCGGATGCCGGCGGCGCAGGCGTATCAGGCGACGCGTGAACTGGAGCAGTCCATCATCGACCTGTAGCCAGTCGTACCAGGAGATTTCGTTGTCCTGGCAATAGGCGTTGTTGTTTCCACGTTGCGTGCGGCCGATCTCATCGCCTCCGAGGAGCATCGGCACGCCCTGCGACAGCATCAGCGTCGCAAGAAAGTTGCGCTGCTGGCGGGCCCTGAGCGCGACGACCTCGGGGGTGTCCGACGGGCCTTCCGCGCCGCAGTTCCAGGACCGGTTGTGGCTCTCGCCGTCGCGGTTGTCTTCCTGGTTCGCCTCGTTGTGCCTGTCGTTGTAGGAAACGAGATCACGCAGCGTGAACCCGTCGTGCGCGGCAATGAAGTTGATGCTGGCGTGGGGCCGCCTGGCGCTTCCCTGATACAGGTCCGAGCTACCCGTGAAGCGATAGGCGAATTCCGCCAGCGTCCGATCGGTGCCGCGCCAGAAGTCTCGAACCGTGTCGCGATATTTCCCGTTCCACTCCGACCAGAGCGGTGGAAAGTTCCCGACCTGGTATCCCCCCTCGCCAACGTCCCAGGGCTCGGCGATGAGCTTCATGCCGCTCACGACGGGATCCTGCTGAATCAGGTCGAAGAAGGCCGACAGGCGATCGACATCGTGAAGCTCGCGTGCGAGCGTTGCCGCCAGGTCGAAGCGAAACCCATCCACATGCATCTCGGTCACCCAGTAGCGCAGGCTGTCCATGATGAGCTGCAGTACGTGCGGGTGGCGCATGTTCAGCGTGTTGCCCGTCCCGGTGTAGTCCATGTAGTAGCGCCGGTTGTCCCCCATCAGACGGTAGTAAGCCGGGTTGTCGATGCCCTTGAACGACAGCATGGGCCCGAGATGGTTCCCCTCGGCGGTGTGGTTGTAGACGACGTCGAGGATCACTTCGATGCCCGCGTCGTGCAGCGTCTTCACCAGGTGCTTGAACTCCTGGACCTGATTGCCCTTGCGGCGGAGCGAGTACTCGTTGTGCGGCGCGAGATAGCAGATGGAGTTGTAGCCCCAGTAGTTGCGCAGGCCTTTGTCGCGGAGCGTGGAATCCTGAACGAACTGATGCACCGGCAGCAGTTCGACCGCGGTGATACCGAGGCGCTGGAGGTACTTGACGACAGCTGGATGCGCCATCCCCGCGTAGGTGCCCCTCAGCTCCTCGGGGATCGCCGGATTCGTCTTCGTGAAGCCCTTCACGTGTATCTCGTACACGACCGTGCGGTGCAATGGTGTCTTCGGACGTGAGTCGTGGTCCCAGTCGAAGTAGGGATTGACGACCACGGATTTGGGCACGTATGCGACGCTGTCCAGATCGTTCTTCGAGCTCTCCGGCGCGTCGAAGTGATAAGGGAAGATGGCTTCGTTCCAGTCCCACGGACCCTCGACCGCCTTGGCGTACGGGTCGAGCAGGAGCTTTGCGGGGTTGCCCCAGTACCCGTCCTGGGGCGCCCATGGACCGTGGACACGGTAGCCGTAGAGCTGGCCCGGACGCACGTCTGGAAGGTAGCCGTGCCAGCAAAGCGCGGTAGTCTCGGGAAGATCGGCGCGGGTCTCCTTGCCTTCTTCGTCGAACAGGCACAACTCGACGCGCTGCGCGACTTCTGAAAAGAGCGAGAAGTTGGTGCCGATGCCGTCGTAGGCCGCGCCGAGGGGGAATGGACGTCCTGGCCAGATTCGCATGCGCATTCCGACTCGAATTCGTACGAATTCCTACTGAACCGTTCGCCGGACTTCTCGCTACAATTCCTGTGCCGCCGCCGCACCTTCAGCGTTAAGCTTCGAGAGCGCCGCGTGCCCATCCGGCTGGACTGTCACCTGCCACTAAACGGAGACCGACCGATGTTCAGATCCGCGAGATTCCTCTTCGTCGCACTTCTTGTCACGGCAGCGCCGATCCGCTCCCAAGTGCCAGAGGACATTGGCGTTCGGTCCAGAGACGGTCTGGTCGTCTGCGTCTCCGCGCCCGCCTGCGACGTCGGCGCGGCGGTGCTGGCCAGAGGCGGCAACGCCGTGGATGCCGCCGTCGCCACGTCCTTCGCGCTCGCGGTGACACACCCGGCCGCAGGCAACATCGGCGGCGGTGGCTTCATGATCGTGCGCACTCCGACCGGTGAGCTCACGTCGTTCGACTACCGGGAGAAGGCGCCGCTCGGATCGACCCGGACGATGTATCTGGGTGCGAACGGGACGATCGATCGAGGGCTGACCGAGGCCGGGTACCTTGCGTCGGGGGTGCCGGGCAGCGTGCGCGGGCTCGAGCTGGCCCACAAGAAGCTCGGCAAGCTCCCCTGGAAAGACGTCGTGCAGCCGGCCGTCGTGCTGGCGGAGCAGGGATTCCCGCTGTCGGCGGCGCTCGCGCGCAGTCTCAATGCGGAAGTCGCGGGACCGATGGCGCGCTTCGCGGCCTCCGTCGGTGCGTACGGCAAGCGAGGCGGCGGGCTGTGGTCTGAGGGAGATCGGCTCGTGCTGTCGGACCTGAGCAGGACGCTGCGCGCGATCGCGGACGGAGGGGCAGACGCGTTCTACACGGGTCCCATTGCGGACCTCATCGCAGCCGACATGAAAGCCAACGGCGGGCTGATCTCGAAAGAGGACCTTGCAGCATATCGAGCCGTGGAACGCGCCCCGGTCAGGGGCACCTACCGCGGCCACGACATCGTCTCGATGGCACCGCCCAGTTCGGGTGGCGTCGCCCTGATCGAAATGCTGAACATCCTCGAACAGTTCGATCTGAAGACGAAGGGCCGGTATTCGGCTGCATCGTTGCACCTGCAGATCGAGGCGATGCGCCGCGCGTACCTCGACCGCGCGCGGCATCTTGGCGATCCCGATTTCGTCGAGGTGCCGATCGCGCGGCTGACGTCCAAGGAGTACGCAAAGACGCTCGCCGCCGGCATCGATCCCAACAAGGCCTCGTCCAGCGTCGAGCTCGGACGCGAGATCGTGACGGATCCGCCGGCCGAACCCGAAGAGACCACGCACTTCTCGGTGATCGACCGCCACGGAATGGCCGTGAGCAGCACCACCACCCTCGAAGGCGGCTACGGATCGCACGTCGTCGTCAAGGGGGCCGGGTTCCTCCTGAACAACGAGATGGGCGATTTCAACAAGAAGCCTGGTGACACCAACACGCGCGGCGACATCGGCACGCCGGCGAACCTGATCGATCCCGGCAAGCGGATGCTCAGCTCGATGACGCCGACGATGGTGTTGAAGGACGACAAAGTACTCCTGCTGACGGGGTCGCCCGGCGGCCGCACGATCATCAACACCGTGCTGACCGTCGTCCTGGGCGTGACCGACTTCGGCTTGAGGGGGAGGCAGGCCGTGGACGCCGCGAGGATGCACCATCAATGGCTGCCCGACACCGTCCGCATCGAGCGGGACGGCGTGAGCGCGGATGTCCTGGCGGAACTGAAGCGGATGGGCCACGACGTCAGCATGGGGGGCCGCCAGGGAGATGCCCATACGATCTGGGTCGGTCGCGACGGTACGCCCTACGGCGCGAACGACAGGCGGAGCCCTGACTCCAAGGCGTCCACCCCGGGCAGTTTGACATCGGACAGCGCGCGGCGCTAGTCTGGGTTCACATGCTTCGGTCGCTGCATCACCACCGGCACCACCACGCTTCCTGCTCCGGCGGGCCGGTCGAGTTCTGCATGCGCTGATCGAACAACCCAGGTAGAACGGACACTTCGAGGGCCTCGCCGGCAACAACCGGCGAGGCCCTTTTCTTTTGCGGATGGGCCCGTGGATTTTCAGAAGCTCGGCGGATTGATACCAGCCGTTGTCCAGGACGACCAGAGCGGCGAAGTGCTGATGGTTGGGTTCATGAACCCGGAAGCGCTCCAGCGGACAGTCGCGACAGGCTACGCAACCTTCTTCAGCCGGACGCGAGGGACGCTCTGGATGAAGGGGGAGACCTCCGGCAACCGCCTCCGTGTGAGGCACTTGCTGGTCGATTGCGACGAGGACACCGTGCTCGTCCGGATCACGTGCGAGGGCGACGGACACGTCTGCCACACCGGTGAGCGAAGCTGCTTCTTTCGCAAGCTGGAGACCGGGGCGGACGGCCGGGGGCGGACGGCGGAGGGCGGCTGAATGGACAACAGACTCAAACTCGGCATCCCGAAGGGATCGCTCCAGGAAGCGACGATCCAGCTTTTCGCCCGGGCGGGGTTCAACATCTACGCGAGCACGCGGTCGTACTTCCCTGCCATCGACGATCCCGAGATCGACTGCATGCTGATCCGCGCGCAGGAGATGGCGCGCTATGTCGCAGACGGCGTGATCGACGCGGGCCTGACGGGCCAGGACTGGATCGCGGAGCATGCCGCAGGCAACGGCGGGACCTCCCCGGTGGTGGCGCTCGCCGACCTCGTCTACGCGAAGCAGAGCTTCGGCAAAGTGCGATGGGTGCTTGCCGTCCCGGAGGACTCGCGATATCGCGAGCCGCGCGACCTGGAAGGTGCGACGATCGCGACCGAGCTCGTCCGCGCCACGCAAGCGTATTTCGCGCGGCTCGAGGTGAACGTGACCGTCGAGTTCTCCTGGGGCGCGACCGAGGTCAAGCCGCCGGTGCTCGCCGACGCGATCGTCGAGGTGACCGAGACGGGGTCGTCGCTGCGGGCCAATCGCCTCCGCATCATCGACACGGTCCTGGAGTCGAACACGCAGCTCATCGCGAACGCGCGTGCGCTTCGTCATGCCTGGAAGCAGACGAAGCTCGACAACCTCGCGCTCCTGCTGAAAGCCGCGATCGAAGCGCAGGGCCGCGTCGGAATCATGCTGAACGTCAGGCGCATCGATCTTCAGCGCGTGCTCGAGCTGCTCCCGGCGCTCCAGCGTCCGACGATCTCGCCGCTCAGCGACGAGGAGTGGGTGGCGGTGAACACCATCATCGAGGAACGCACGGTGCGAGACCTGATCCCCCGGCTCAAGTGCGCTCGCGCTCAGGGCATCGTCGAGTATCCGCTGAACAAGATTGTGTTGTAGACATGGAGCACGGGGCCCTGGCCATGCGCATCGTTGAATCAGCCAATCGGCGCGCGGTCGCGTCGCTGCTCGACTGGCGGCCCGGCCGTGACTCCGTGCTGGAGCGGCAGGTCGCCAGAATCGTGGAACGCGTCAGGACGGACGGCGACGCTGCGCTCCTGAAGTACGCCAGAGTCCTGGATGGCCTGGATGGCTCAATCGAGGTGACGACCGCCGAGATCGAGGCGGGCGCGGCCCGCGTGCCGGCGGCGGTGAAGAGTGCAGTCCGGATCGCGGCTCGTCGCATCGCGCGCGTCGCGCGCCGGCAGCTCCCGCGCGCATGGTCGGTCTTCCCGGCGCCGGGTGTCGAGATCGCGCAGCGGGTCGTCCCGCTCGATCGCGTCGGGTGTTACGTGCCGGGCGGACGTCATCCGCTTCCCTCGTCGCTGCTCATGACTGCGATTCCACCAAGAGTCGCCGGAGTGAGCGAAGTGATTGCCGTCTGCCCGCGACCCGAACCTGTCGTGATGCTCGCGGCGCTCGAAGCCGGGGTGACGCGCCTCTTCAGGCTCGGTGGCGCACACGCGATCGCAGCGCTCGCCTACGGGACGCGCAGCGTGCCGCGCGTGGACAAGATCGTCGGTCCCGGCAACGCGTGGGTCGCCGCAGCCAAGGCTCGCGTCGCCGCAGAGTGCGCCATCGATTTCTTCGCCGGGCCGAGCGAGATCGCGATCGTCTCGCGCGATGGCCGCCCGGCCTGGATTGCCGCCGATCTCATCGCGCAGGCGGAACACGACCCCGATGCGCGTGCCATCCTGATCACGCCGAGCAGAAGGCTCGCGACGGCGGTCGCGCGCCAGATCCGGCAACAGATGCCAGAGGACGGGCCGGCGCGCGCGGCGCTCGTGCAGAACGGCGGCATCGTGATCACGCAAACCCTGGACGAAGCGATCGTTTTCGCGCAGCGAATGGCGCCGGAGCACCTCGTCTGCGACTCTCCCGCCATGGCGGCGCGCCTGACACGGGCCGGAACCGTGTTCGTCGGCGCATACAGCGCCCAGGCGTCCGGCGATTACGTGACCGGCTCGAACCACGTGCTGCCGACCATGGGCGCGGCGGCCGCGCGGGGCGGGTTGAGTGCCGCCGATTTCGTGAGGGTCACGACCGTGCAGCGACTTTCAGAAGCGGGGTTTCGTCGTATTGCGCCGGCCGGCATCGTGCTGGCGGAAGCCGAGGGACTCTCGGCCCATGCGGCCTCGATGCGCATCCGGCTGAACGGGACGCAAACAGGGCGCCGGAGAACCGGGAGACGCACGCGATGACGTATCAGTACGAACGAGTGATCACGCCGGCCTCGGGCCTCCGGCTGCACCTGAACGAGAACACCGCCGGCTGCTCGCCCAGGGTCCTCGCGGCGCTGCAGACCCTGAGCCGCGAACAGGCCGGCTTCTACCCGGATTATCAGGAGGCCATCGAGGCATGCTCCGCGCATCTCGGCGTACCGTCCGACGAGCTGCTGCTCACGAATGGACTGGACGAGGGGATCCTCGCGGCGGCCGTTTGCGCGACGCGGGACAGGACCATCGCGGAGCCGGAAGCGATCGTGGTCATGCCCGCCTTCGACATGTATGCCGCCTGCGCCGACGCCACGGGGGCCCGCGTCGTCGAGGTCCCGATGGGCGCGGACTTCGCGTTCCCGACCGATGCCGTCCTCGCCGCCATCGACGAGCGAACTCGAATCATTTTCCTGACAACGCCGAACAACCCCACGGGCCAGTCGATTGAGAGCAGCATCATCCTGAGGATTGCTGCGGCGGCCCCGCAGGCGATCGTGTTCGTGGACGAGGCGTACGCGGACTTCGCCGGCGAGACGCTCCTGGGCTCGCAGGAAGCGCGACGCGTCACCAACATCGTCGTCGGCCGGACGTTTGCAAAGGCGCATGGCCTGGCGGCCTTGAGGGTGGGCGCGGTCGTCGCCGACGCGGGCGTCCTCGAAGGATTCCGCCGGGTCGTACCTCCCTACAGCCTGAACGTCTGCGCGGCCGTTGCGTTGTGCGCCGCCCTCGACGACACGGAGTACTACAACTGGTATCTGGATCAGGTGCGATCGTCCAAAGAAGCGCTGTACGGCTGTCTCGACCGCCTGGACGTTCGCTACTGGAAGAGCGCCGCGAACTTCGTCCTCGCGGACTTCGGATCGGACCTGCGCCGGGTCGTGGACGGCCTGGCCGCCCGCCAGGTCTTCATTCGCGATCGCTCCCTCGATCCCGCATGCCCTGGCTGCGCGCGTATCACGGCTGGCGTGCTGGCACACACGCGTACGTGCATCAGTGCACTCGAGGAGGTGATGTGCGGCGCGGCATCGTGAATCGAGTCACGCGGGAAACGTCTGTTCGGGTGAAGGTCGGACTCGAGGGCCGGGGCCGCTACAACGTCTCCACCGGAATCAGGTTCCTCGATCACATGCTCGAGCTCGTCACCAGGCATGGCGCCTTCGACCTCCAGTTGAGGGCGGACGGCGATCTCGACGTCGATCAGCATCACACGGTGGAGGACGTCGGGATCGCGCTCGGCGAAGCTGTGTCGCAGGCGCTCGGAGCGCGACGAGGCATCAACCGTGCGGGGTACTTCGTGATGCCGATGGACGAATCGCTCGGCGTGGCAGCGGTCGACCTGGGCGGCCGCGCGCACGCCTCGGTGGACCTTCGTTTGAAGGTCCGGAAGGTGGGCGACCTGCAAGCGGAGTTGATCACGGACTTCTTCGAGGGGTTCGCGCGGGGCGCCAGGGCAAACGTTCACCTCAAGGTGCTGTACGGGAGATCGAGCCATCATCGGGTCGAGGCGCTCTTCAAGGCGTTCGCGCGCGCGCTGCGCGTGGCCTGCGCCAGGGATCGACAGCTCGCACGCATGCTCCCGAGCACCAAAGGACTGCTGTAAATGCCAGCCAGCGGAACCGTCCAGATCGCGTTGATTGATTACGGCGCCGGCAACCTGAGCTCGGTGCGGAAGGGGTTCGGGGCGGCTGGCGCCGGCGTATTCACGCCTGCGACACCGGCCGGCCTGATGAACGCAGGCGCAATCGTGGTGCCTGGGGTCGGCCATTTCGGGACCACCGCCGCGCTGACAGCGGACTGGCGTCGGGCCATAACGAACCTCGTTCGGGAAGGCGTCCCGCTTCTCGGAATCTGTGTCGGCCTTCAGTGGCTGTTCGAGGGGAGCGACGAAGCACCCGACATCCCGGGGCTGAACGCGATACGCGGCCGGTGCACGCGGCTCCCGTCCGGCCAGAAGGTGCCGCACGTCGGCTGGAACACGCTGGAGGTACTCCGTTCGTCACGGCTGCTCCAGGGCGTCGCCAATCGCAGCTTCGCGTACTTCACGCATTCCTACGCCGCGCCAGTCACCTGTGAGTGCGCCGCCACGACCACCCACGGCGTTCCCTTTGCATCGGTCGTCGAGCGCAGCAACGTCTACGGCGTGCAGTTTCACCCGGAGAAATCGGGGCCCGCAGGCATCCGCCTGCTGAAGAACTTCGTCGCAATCGCCGGCGGCGAGCCGGGACGCTGATGCTGGCCAAACGCATCATCGCGTGCCTGGACGTCAGGGACGGCTGCGTCGTGAAGGGCGTCGGTTTCGAGGGGCTGCAGCGCGCCGGCGATCCGGCGGCGCTCGCGGAACGCTACAACCAGGAGGGCATCGACGAGCTCGTCATCCTCGACGTCGCCGCAACACTCGAAGGCCGACGGGCGCTGGCGTCCACGATCCGCGCCGTCTCGACGCGCCTGTTCATCCCCCTGGCAGTCGGCGGCGGGATCCGGACCGAGGCGGATGCGGCGGCGGCAATCGCGTCCGGAGCAGACAAGGTCAGCCTGAACACCGCTGCGCTCGAGGATCCATCGGTGATTGGCGCGCTCGCCTCGCGCTACGGGAGCCAGGCGGTCATCGTGGCAATCGACGCGAAGGAGATAGACGGGCGCTTCGCCGTGTATTCCCGTAGCGGCCGGGTCCCTGCGGGCAGGGACGCCGTGGAGTGGGCACTCGAGGCCGAACACTGTGGCGCAGGCGAGATCCTGCTGACATCCATCGATCGAGACGGTACGCGCTCCGGATTCGACTCGCGGCTCACGGCTGCTGTCTCGGGCGCTTTGAACATTCCCGTGATCGCCTCGGGCGGTGCGGGGACATTCGAACACTTCGCCGAGGTGTTCACCACGGGCCGCGCCGACGCGGCGCTTGCGGCGTCGGTCTTTCACTACTCGGAGCATGCGGTCAGGGACTTGAAAGCCTATCTGATCGACCGCGGCATCCCTATGCGGATGTGACCCCATGCTCATCCCTTCCATCGACCTTCAGCAGGGCCGAATCGTCCAGCTGGTCCAGGGTGAACGGCTGGCGGTCGAAACCACCGACATCGACCAGTGGGTCGGCCGGTTCAGCGGCTACCCGCGTATCCAGCTGATCGATCTCGACGCGGCGATGAGCGCCGGCCACAACACGGGCCTGATGGCCCACATCTGCACGCGGCTCCCCTGCCGCGTGGGCGGCGGCATCCGCACGATCGAGCGCGCCCGGGAGGTCCTCGACCTCGGCGCGACTGCGGTCATCTTCGGCTCGGGGCTGTTCCGCGACGGCCGTGTGGATACGCGGTTTGCCGCGCGCGTCGCAGGCGCGATCGGTCGGGAACGTCTCATCGCCGCGGTGGACTGCCGTGGCGGCCACGTCGTGATCCACGGCTGGCGCACGCAACTGGCGCTGGGCGCCATCGAGGCAATCCGGGCACTCGAACCGTTCGTGAGCGAGTTTCTCTACACGCATGTCGACCTCGAAGGGCTGATGCAGGGGACGGATTTGGGCGCGATCCGATCCATTCGCGCGGCCACGTCGCTCTACGTCACGGCCGCGGGCGGAATCACCACGCTCGAGGAGATCGACTACCTCGATTCGATAGGCGTCGACGCGGTCGTGGGCATGGCGATCTACACAGGCCGGCTGAAGACGCCGCGCAGCTGAAGGGGCCCGAGGCGCCTCCGGCGCGAAATGGGGTACCCTGTGCCGTCATGCGCGTGCGTGTCCTGAAGCTCGCAGTCCTGCTCTTCCCCGTCCTCACCGCCTGCACCCGGCCGGAGGCGCTCTTCAACGAACAGAACGCCAGGGCGCACGTCAATATGCTCGCCGGCACGATCGGCAGCCGGCCGGTGGGAACGCCCGCCAACGCACGCGCGCGGGAATACCTCATCGAACAGCTCCGGCTGTTCGGGTTCGACGTGCGAGTGCAGGAGTCCGATGCCCGGCGCGCGGAGGCCGGCCTGACAGCGAGGGTGTCGAACATCATCGCCGTGCGCGGCGGCGCCCGTGACGACGCGGTCGGACTGCTTTCCCACTACGACTCCGTCCCGGATGCGCCAGGCGCTGCAGACGATGCGTTCGGCGTGGCGGTGTCGCTGGAGGCGGCGCGCGTGCTCGCCGCAAGAGCCGAGCGCAACTGGAGCCTGATGGTTCTCGTCACCGACGGTGAGGAAGCCGGGCTGATGGGAGCTGCCGCACTGGTCACCGACCGCGAGGTGGTCCGCAGGCTCAAGGCATACATCAATGTCGAGGCGCAGGGTTCGGCGGGCGATGCCCACCTGTTCGAGACCGGACCGGAGAACGGCTGGCTCCTGCGGCCCTGGGCGCGCGTAGCCCCGCACCCGCGCGGCGATTCGTACGCGCTCAGCATCTACCGCCAGCTTCCAAGCGACACCGATTTCTCGGTGTTGAAGCGGCACGATATCCCAGGCCTGAACTTCGCGCTCATTGGGGACAGCTACGCGTACCACACGGCACGCGATACCCCGGAGCGGCTTTCGTCGAGAAGCCTGCGTGACACAGGGGAAAACGTGGTGGCGATCGTAGCCGGGCTCGATGGCACCGACATCACGCAGCGCTCGCCGGACACGCCCTCTTTCTTCGACATCAATACCACCACGGCGGTGACCTACGGGCCGACGGTCTTCTGGTCGATCGCCGTCGCCGCGCTCGTGCTCGGCGTCATCGGTTGGGTCCGCGTGTCGAGCGCGGCTATCGGCATGGGCGGCGTCGGGCGATGGCTCCTCACGATGATGTGGACGATCGTCGGAGCAGCGCTCGTGGTCGGCTCGATGATCGCCGCGACGTGGCTGCTCCGCGTCGCGCGCGAGGTCTACCATCCCTGGTACGCCAGGCCGAATGGGCTCCTGGCGCTCCTCGTCGCCGTGGGGGCGACGGTCGGTTGGAGCGTGGTGCGAGTCGGCCAGTGGCTGCCGGCACGCGCCCACGGCCTACGCCATCCCGTCGTGACCTGGAGCGCAGCGCTTCCACTCTGGGTCCTGCTCGCGAGCCTCGCCGTGTGGCTCGTGCCCGGGGCGGCGCATCTCTGGACGCTGCCGCTGCTGTGCGCTGGCCTCCTGCTCTCACTGGCTCCGCCCGGCAGCGATTCGGGCATCCGCATCGTGTCGATCCTGGTGCTCGCGGTTGCCGGAACGATGTGGCTTCCCGACACCGTCGACCTGTTCCACTTCGCGGTCGCCATCTTCGGACGACAGCCGATCGTCACGCCGGTGTACATCTACGCCGTCATCATGGCGGCGGCCGCGATGATGCTCGTACCGCCCCTGGTCGCTGTCACGGGACGCACACAGCCGCTGCTGCGCCCGTCGCTGATGACGGCCGTGCTGCTGCTGGCCGTTGCCGTTTCCGCCGGCTACGCGTATATCGCCCCGGCGTACACCTTCGACGAGCCGCTGCGGCGGCACATGCGCGCCATCCAGCCGGCCTCGGCCGGCACTGCGATCTGGGAAGTCGCGGGCATCGAGCCCGGACTCGATCTCGAAGAGGGAGCCCCCCACGGCTGGAGCCCGGCGAGCGGTCCCCTCCCCGAATCGATCCCGCTGAGCCCGCTGCCGCACCCCTTCGTGTTTCGTACCGTGGGGCCCCCGCTAGGCCCCGCGCCGGTGACAATCACGGGATTCGCCGTCCGTCCCCTCGGCGAGGGGATGGAACTGGAGCTCACCGTCGTTCCGCGCGAACCGGGTCTTCGAGTGCTGTTCGTGCTCCCCGCCGGCTTGACGCCGGCCCGCGCCAGCCTGCCGGGTGTCTTACGGGCGGGACGATGGACGGCGACCTACGCGGCCGTGCCGGCCGAGGGCGTTGCGTTCCGGGCGAGCTTCGGCAAGGGCACCGAAGAGACTCTGCTCAAGACCGAGGTGATGGTCCGCTCCGCCGGCTTCCCCGGCGGCATCGGCTGGCAGCGCATGCCGTCGTGGACACCCCATCAGCGCGTCGTCTGGACCGCCTCGGCCGGCTGGCTGCTCAGGCCCGGCGCGGACGCCATTGCACCGGTGCAGCCGTTACGGTAAACTCCGTAGCCGTTACGTCGTTCCACGTAATGGGCCGAAACCCGCATGGGGTCGAATCCATTCGTCTACGGTGAGGTCGTTCCACCGGCTGCGTTCGTCGACCGCGAGGAAGAGCTCGACCGGTTGACGGACGACCTTCGCGACGGGCAGAAGATCTTCCTGATCTCGCCTCGCCGGTTCGGCAAGTCCTCGCTCGTGCGACAGGCCCTCCGCTCGGCGGCGCGTGGCGGCGCGCTCACCGTCGACGTCACCGTCAGCAGCTACAGCTCGTACGTCGCCTTCCTCGAAGGCTACGCGCGCGCGCTCGTTTCCGTGGAATCGCGCCTCGATCGCGCGAGGGGGTGGCTCCGCGAGCTGCTCGACGAGGTCAGGCCCGAGGTGCGGATGGAGGCGGACCACCGGGGACGCGGCCAGCTGGCGGTCTCGTTCCCCTCGGTCCGGACCGACCGCGACGTTTCGCGCCTCGCGCAGGAAGTCTTCGCGATGCCGGGACGCATCGCCGAGACGCGGCGGCGGCGCATGGCCATCGCGCTCGACGAGTTCCAGGCGATCGGCGCGTTCAACGGCGGCAGCGTGGAGCACGCGCTTCGCGCCGCCGTCCAGCACCAGCGCGACGTCGGCTACGTGTTCTCCGGATCCGAGCCCGCGCTGATGGAGCGTATGCTCGGCCGGAGCCGGCCGTTCTACAAGGCCGGCCCCGTGATGCGCCTCCAGAAGATCCCGGCCGATCTGTTCGAGCCGTTCATCGAGACGAAGCTCCGCGCCACCGGCATCAGGCCTGCGCCGGGCCTGGCGGCCGCCATCGTCGACCTCGCGGGCAACCTGCCGTACGATGTCCAGCGGCTCGCTCACGAGGTGTGGGACGACGTGAAGACGTCGGGTCGAAAGGCGGCGGACCACGACGACCTGCATTCCACGCTGAAACGGCTGCTCGGCGAGCACGAAACCCTGTTCGAGGGCACCTGGCAGCGGCTCACCCTCGCGCAACGCGCGGCATTGAGGGCTGCCGTCCTGGAGGACGGCCGCGAGCTGCTCTCCGCGGATGTCCGCGCGCGCTACCGGTTGAGCGGAACCTCCACGGTCCAGGCATCGCTGAGCGCGCTCATCCGGGAAGACATCCTCGCGAAGGACGGAAATCGGTACACGGTCGTCGACTCGCTGTTCAGGGAATGGATCGCGCGCCGGACCTTCTAGTGTCCGCAACCGTCCATCCGAACATTCGAGAGACGGAATCTACATGACGAAACTGCTGGAGCGACTCGGACTGGGCCGGCCCGATCTGCGGGCGTGGGCGATGTACGATTGGGCGAACTCCGCGTTTCAGACGACCATCATCGCGGCGATCTTCCCGATCTACTTCGCGTCGGTCGTGGCCGCAGACCTCGCCGAGGCCGACCGGACCAGCCGCTTCGCCTGGGCCACGACGATCGCCATCGTCATCGTCGCGCTCGTGGCGCCCCTGCTCGGCGCCATCGCGGACTACGCCGCCGTCAAGAAGAAGATGCTCGCGGCTTTCCTGGCCATGGGCGCGGCCGCCACGCTGGCCATGTACCCCTTGACGCGCGGCGACTGGATGCTGGCGCTGGTGCTGTTCGTGATCGGCAACGTCGGCGTCGCCGGCAGCATCGTGTTCTACGAGTCGCTGCTGCCGCACCTGGTCGGCCAGGACGAGCTCGACAGGGTCTCCTCCGCGGGCTACGCGATCGGCTATCTCGGCGGCGGCCTGCTGCTCGCCATCAACCTCCTGATGATCCAGAAGCCGTCGCTGTTCGGGATCCCGGACAGCGGGATCGCCGTGCGCCTGTCGCTGGCGAGCGTTGGCGTCTGGTGGGTGGCCTTCTCCATCCCGCTGTTCAGGAAGGTGCCCGAGCCGGCCCGGTTGCTCGAGGCGGACGAAGTGCGCGGGGCCAACGTGATCAGAACAGGGTTCCACCGCCTGATCGACACCTTTCGCGAGCTGCGGCAGTACAAACAGGCGTTCCTCCTGCTCGTGGCGTTCCTGATCTACAACGACGGCATCCAGACCATCATCAGGATGGCGACGATCTACGGCACGAGCCTCGGCATCGACGAGACCGCGATGATCACGGCGCTCCTCATCACCCAGTTCACGGGCGTGCCGTTCGCGTTTCTGTTCGGCCACGTGGCCGGACGAGTGGGACCGAAGCCGGCTGTGTTCGCGGGACTCGCCGTCTACGGCGGCATCACCGTCCTCGGCTACTTCATGAAGACCGCGACGCACTTCTTCGCGCTCGCGATCCTGGTCGGGATGGTCCAGGGCGGCACCCAGGCGCTCAGCCGGTCGATGTTCGCCAGCATGATCCCCCGCCACAAATCATCGGAGTTCTTCGCCTTTTTCGGCGTGTTCGAGCGCTACGCCGGCATCCTCGGACCGCTGGTGTTCGCCTCGATGGTGGAGATGACCGGTTCCAGCCGGAACGCGATCCTCGCGGTGCTGGTGTTCTTCATCGTTGGCGGCGCCATCCTCGCCTTCGTGGACGTCGACAGCGGACGCCGGTCGGCTCGCGCAGCGGAGGCGGGGGTGACGCCGGTCCCCTCATGAGCGCACGCGTCAATCCGCTCGTGCGGTGGCTTGCGAGGGCCGCGTGCCGGGTCTTCTACCGAATCGACTGCATCGGCGCCGCCCCGGGCGAGGGCGCCACATTGCTGCTGCCGAATCACCCGAACTCCCTGCTCGATCCCGCGCTCGTCTGGGCCACGGCTGGACGAGACGTCCGCTTCCTGGCCAAGTCCACGCTGTTCGAGGGACCGCTGCGCGCGTTGCTCACCGGCGCCGGAGCGATCCCCGTCTACCGGAAGCAGGACCAGGGCGTGGATACCGCCCGCAATGCGGAGATGTTCGCGGCGGTGGCCGAGGCGCTGGCCAACGGCGACGCGATCTGCCTCTTCCCCGAGGGCATCAGCCACTCGAAGGGCCGGCTGGAACCGCTCCGCACCGGCGCGGCCCGCATGGCGCTGGCGGCCGAGCGCGCCGGCACGCCCGTGATGCTGGTTCCGGTCGGATTGAACTTCGACAGGAAAACCGCGTTCCGCTCCCGCGTCACGGTCGTGTTCGGACCGCCGTTCACCGGCCGCGATCTGCTGACGGTCGAGGAGGCCGGGTCGCCGGCCGCCGCCCGCGATCTGACGGACCGCATCGCCGCTCACATCCGCCTCTTGCTCATCGAAGCCGATCCGAAGGCCGATGCCGCGCTCGTGGAGCGTGTCGATCGACTGTATGCGGCGGCGCGCGGCCGTCCGGCGGATCCAGCGGAGCGCCTGTCGCGCAGGAGGACGATTGCCGCCGGCATCGAGCAGCTGCGCGCGGGAGACCCGGCGAAGTACGACGAGCTGCTGCTCCGCCTTCGCCGCTACGATCAGCGGTTGCGACGGTTCGGGATCCGGGATCGACATCTCGACTGGCAGGTGGGATCGACCGACGCCATACGATTCGCGCTGCGTGAGCTCGCCATTGCCGTGCTCCTGCTGCCGCTGTGCGTCGCCGGCCTGGTGGCCTTCTTCGTGCCGTACAGGCTCACGGGGCTCGCCGCGAAGCTCGCCACGCGCGAACACGACGTGATCGCGACCGCACAGGTCATCGCTGGCCTCGTGATCTATGGCGGCTGGGTCGCGGCGCTCGCGGCGATCGCCTGGCAGATCGGCGGCCGGACTCTGGGCGTCCTCACACTGCTCGCCATCCCACCGCTTGCGCTGGGATCGCTCTTCGCCCTCGAACGGGAATCGTCGGTGGCCGACGCGGTTCGATCCTGGATCCTGCTGCGCCGCGCCCGCCAGGACTCTCGGGAACGGCTCCGCCGGCGCCGCTCGGAGCTTGCCGACGTGCTCGACCAGGTCAATCGGTGGATGGCGGATCGGTCCCTCAGTCCCTGAGTCCCTGAGTCCCTGAGTCCCTGAGTTCCTGGTCCTCGGTCCATGGTCCGTGTCCCGAGTCCCGAGTCCCGAGTCCCCAGTCCCTGGTCCTCGGTCCATGGTCCGAGTCCCGAGTCCCGAGTCCCGAGCCCCGACCCGCGAGCCCCGAGTCCCAAGCCC
>DASTBU010000161.1:0-11434 GCA_035711845.1 Vicinamibacterales bacterium | reverse complement strand
TCGTGCCTTTATTCCGAAATGGGTACCACCGGTGGAATGTTTCGCGTCGGCCTGAGGTCTTATGAAGTGAGGCGCAGGCTGATTGATGATTGAAGCGCGCGATCTGTTCGAAGTGCACCTCACGGTCCGCGACCTGGACTTGGCCATAGGCTTCTATCGCGACATCATTGGCCTCACCGTGGCCCATGTCACGAGGGGGCGTCAGGCTGCGTTCCTTTGGATCGGCCCCGCCCAAAAGGCGATGCTCGGACTCTGGGGGGCCGGATCCGCACCGCAGGTCGTCACGCTGCATACGGCCTTTCGCGTGAGTTCGGCGGACGTCTTGGCGGCGCCAGACTTCTTGCGAAACGCTGGCGTTACCCCGCTCGACTTCGACGGCAGACCGACAGAGCTGCCGGTGGTTCTCGCGTGGATACCCGCCGCGGCCGTCTACTTTCGCGACCCCGACGGCCACTTGCTCGAGTACATCGCTATGCTCCCACACGAGCCACGACCTGACTGCGGGGTTGTCCCCTGGCGGACGTGGGAACTGATGCAGAGCACTCCAACGAAGCCCTGCACACGCGCCACCATGAACAGGGTGGGTTCGTTTAGTTCGCTTAGTTAGGGAGCTGTATCAAAACCTCAACGGCGGGGCGCGATCGTTTCAGCCCGGGAGAGCGATTGACCGAAACCCGGAGCAGCATTACAAGAAGCCGCCTGAAGATTACTCGTGGCGTTAACGTTCGCGGAGACCAGTCGCGTTGAGCGACGGGAGCCAGCGGTCCGCTGCGATGTTACCTGGCTGAGCCGAGGCGCTTGCGTAGGAGCATGTTCCTGTGACCGTCCGGGTGGTCGTCCACCACCGCGACGACTTCAAATCCGTGCTTGGCATAGAAGGCCGGAGCCTGGAAGCTGAACGTCATGAGAAGCATTTGCCAGCAGCCCCGTCGCCGCGCCTCTTGCTCTGCTGCCCCAAGCAGCCTCGTCCCCAATCCCTGCTTGCGCCGTGCCTCCTCCACCCAGAACTGTCGAATTTCCGCACAACCGCCCCACGTGTTCCCGCAGATCCCGGCAACGATCCGATGGTCGCCGTCCCTCACGAAGATCGCCAGCCACTCGCCGCCCGTGATGCCTGTTGCGGCGGAGTTGAACTCATAGAGCCGATCCTCCAAATACTGAACCTCGCCTGGCGTCGGCTCGGTGCTGATGACGAGCTCAGGGGTGAGCATTGTCTGATGCCTCGCTGCCAGCTGACGTCGATTCGGGAGCGACCGCTGAGCGCCGAGCGTAATAGAGAAGGATGTCGAAGTTCCCCGGAACGTGCCCGACCGTCCTCAACAGCAATGCAACCTGTCCCCGATGATGCACGCCATGGATGGCCGCATGGTGCAGCAGTTGTCCCAGGGCCATCGACTGCCTGGGACCGCCACCGATTGCAAACTCCACTACACAGCCGAGATCTTCGTCCTGGAGAGTCGACAGATATTCGCGGACGCGCGCCTCGACGTGGCGCCACCGGTCGAATAGCGCAGTGACCGTTGGATAGTCCTCCGCATTGAGCGCCGGGCCGCGCGCTGCTCCGCCGCAGCGTTCGAGCCAACCCCACTCGGCGCTCAACATGTGAACCATCGTGTTGCGGATCGAGCCGTAGCTGCCGGCCACCGGCTGCGTGAACTGCTCTGTCGTCACCTGCGACAGCACGTCACGCAGTCCGGCGTTCGCCCAGTAGCTGTAGTCGAACAGGGTCTTGAGATCCTCAACCGTCATGCTCTCACCTCCGTCGAGCGCCATCGCGTGAGAAGGCGACGGTGAGACGAACCATCGGACTGGAGCTCCGTGCGAACGTCAATGGCAATCCCCGCGCCCAGACCAATCGCGCCTCCGAATCGTGGTGACGCGAACGCTTGACGTAGCGCCAAATGGCACGAGCGGGAGCCTGATGATGACCTGCCACCGGAGTGTTTATGCAGCGCCCTCACGCGGTGGCATCTCCCGGCGCATATGCAATATCGGGTAGCGCCGGCCCGTGTCGTCCATCGGTGAGCGACCGACCACCGCAAACCCGAGCGCTTCGTAGAAGCCGCGCGCGGCGACGTTCTGCTCGTTCACATCAACGGTGAGTGCGACACCTCGCAGTTGCTGTGCGTGCGACACCAGACTTCGCCCGCCCCCTCCTCCACGGTGCGCGGGGTCCATGAACAGCGCGGCGATTGAGTCGCCAGCGAGACCGAGAAAGCCAATAGGGAGGTCTGCTGCATCCGTGAGAACCCACAGATCGCGAGCGGACGACTCAAAGTACTCGGCGACGAGCGGCCGGTAGAATGCGATGTCCGCCTCCGTGAGAAAGTCGTGCGTTGCTCGAACGGAGCGTTCCCACAACATCACCAGCGCGGCGTGCTCCGTCGGCTGTGCCGGGCGAATGTGGGTGTCGCTGATTGTCAACACTCTCATCGAGAGCCCGGAAGGGCTCGAGTCTTTACCAAGACGATTCTGGCAAATGTCACGATGTGTGTTCCGCACGGCGATCTACTGGTGCTTTGAGTACGCAGGGGCGGCGCATCGCCACGCGACGACCGGGGTCCAGTCCTCTTCGCGCCTCATCGTCGACGACGGACAGCAAGGCAGGGGTCAGCTCCTCCGGCGGAATCTCCTCGAAGCCTAGTCGCGCGTAGAACGGCATGTTCCACCGTACTTCCCGGAACGTCGTCAGCGTGACCCATGAGTAGCCGTTGTTTGCCGCCCACTGGCAGACGGCGAGAACGAGCCGCCTGCCGAGCCCCCGACGGCCGTGCTCAGGATGAACATCGACCTCCTCGAGATGTGCGATGTCAGGCGCGAGCACCTCAATGTGCGCGAATCCTACGGGGACACCGTCTGCGAGTGCCACCCACAGATGGCCGCGCTGCCGTGCGTTCTCCAGGTCCGCTTGGCTGGTCGTCTCGGCCAGAACAGATGCAGGTGCGTGGCCAGCGAGGAGTGTGGCCGCGGCGAGCTCGATCACTGGCAACAGCGGAAGGTCGCTCGGTTGTGCCGCGGCGATCCTGTACATCGGCGCATCTCAACGGGGGCGTGCCGGCGGGCCGCTGAGGACGAACTCGAGAAGGCCGCTCAAATCTGAGGAAATGTGGTCCGGTCGAATGCCCAGTTCCTCGGCCGGCTGATTGGAGCGATTCACCCACACCGTCGGATAGCCGAACGCCTTCGCGCCCGCGGCGTCCCATCCGCCGAAGGCCGCGAAGAGAATGTCGTGCTTTGCCAGATGCAGGCGCTCCATCCCCAACTGATATGCACGCCGGTCTGGCTTGTACGTGCGATTCGTGTCCGTGCTGACAAGGGCGTCGAACAACCCAGTCAGCCCGGCATTCTCCGCGTTTGCTTGGAGCATTTTCGGACTGAAATTCGCGAGCGCGATCACGCGAATGCCGTGTTCGCGCAACCGTCGCAGGGCGTCAGCCGTATCCGGCCACGGAGCGAGGTGCAGGTGCGCATTCAGCAGACGCTGCTTCCGCTCTGTTGTCAGATCCAGTTTCATCGCGTTGGCGGCGTACACCAGGGCATCCCCTGTGACGGCGAAGAAATCGACGTAGCTGTCGGTGATTGATCGCAGCCAGGTGTACTCGAATTGCCGCGTCCGCCAGAGCTGCGCCAGCTCCCGGCCTTTGCCTGGGAAGGCCTGCTCCGCAGCGCCTACAACTGAACTCGCATCGAACAGCACAAGGTAGTCGAAGGCAACCGCCTTGAAGCGCGGCCGCGCAGCCGCGTCCGCAGCGCGCGTCGGTACCTGGCTTCCGACCGAAGCTGCAGCCACAGCAATGAAGGCAATCAGCGCGGCGATAGAGGTTCGCGGCGCGCCCGCCCTTCGGTGGCCAGAAGCCCCCTTGAGAACATCATCCATGTTAGGTCCTCGAACCGCCCGAACGGCCGCGAGGGGTCTCCTGCCCTCGCGACGTGAGGAGGCGATCGATCGAAAGAGGCCCGGACCCGCCGACAGCGAGGGCCGCGAGGGATGCGAGATACAGAAGGGCGACCTCATACCCGGGCGGGCCGAATTGGGGGCCAGCACCGCCAACCGCCACCAACTTGATCGAACTGAACCCGTACGGCAGGTGGACTGTGAACATCGCGACGAGAAGGACCACAGCCAACGGGATGCTGGCGACCGACACGAAGGCGCCAATCAGGACCGCAAACCCGCCAATCAACTCGACGAGTATGGTTGCCCATGCCATCACATCCGGAGATGGCACGCCGAGAGCGTCCAGGGTGTGGGCGAAGCTACTCGGGCCCCTCGAGAGTTTGGCAAGTCCGTGGGCGATGAAACCGTACCCGACAATCAGACGCAACGGAACAGCCCACCAAGCCGCGACCGGGTGCAAGCGAGATTGGCGTGCTTCATTCATCGTTTGCACCTTCAGGGCCGAGGGCCCCAGTCGGACGAAGTGCATCAGCCGCCTGCGGCAGCTTCGACGCGAACGTGTCCACGTATTCAATGTCCGGAGGCGCAGCCAGCAGATCCTCTACCCGTGCCATGAGGGCTGCCGCGACGGCTCCAGCCAGGTGCTCTTGGCGAGCGGTCTCATCCGGAAACGCATCGAAGATTCCGAAGCTCAAGGGACCGAATTTCAACGCGAACCAAGCGGGGGTACCGAGCTCGTTCTCGACGAGCGGAAGAGCAGATCGAAGGAACTGCTCGAGTTCCGGTTCTCGCCCCGGTTTTGCTGCCAAGCGAACCAACAAACCCACCGTGACCATCTCAACACCGCCTTCAGTGCACATGCGAATCCTCCGGAAGTCAGCCGCGATGCGAGTGGCGACGCGCGACACAAACGGGCGCCGGTTCGCCACTCGCATCGTTGGGCAGCATTACCTCGCAGGGACGATCGCGATGCCGTTGGCGGCGCTCGCAATTGGGGTGCTGACGGTGCGCGTGAGATTCCCGTCCTCATCGATGTGGAACTGTGTCAGCAGTGACGCGCCGCCTCCAGTCTCCACGAGGGCGAGCAGGTCGCCTTCCGCAGCCACATCGATAGGCGCTAATGTTGTTTGCGCGGCAACAGCGGCGTCGAGGAGGATATTCGCGCCGCCGGCGATCAGACGCGAGACGCTGCGGCTGGGCGAGTTCGTCGTGAAGAGGTACGGGCCCACGACAGCGATCCAGCACGGAGAGTGCTGCCCCGCTCCACCGGGGATCCCCGTGGCGGCAAACGCCGTCTGACGATCGTTCTTGACGACTCCGACCGTGTCTGAGCCCGCGAACGTTACGTAGGCATTGCTGCCTCTGGTCGTCAATCCGAACGGTGTATTGCTTTGCCCGTCCGAGAGTGGCACCGCAACCGGCGTGCCGAACACCGCGTCGTCGCGCAACTGAACGCGCTCGATCGCGCCACTCTTTTCCGTGACGATCAATTCTTCGCCCGCGATGCCGACCTGGGCCGCCGAGCCGTCCGCGATCAGCAGTCCTGCTATTCCGTCCGCATTGGCCTCAACTCCGTCCGATCCGATCAGATGTGATTCGACGGTCGTTGTGCCGAGCACGTACAAATGAGTCTTTCCGAACGCGACACTGACCGGCTGTGAACTGGTCGGAATCGTCTGGCGCAGCTCGAAACCCGCCTCACCGCGCGAGAACAGCGAGACGGTCTGGGATCCGAAGTTCACGACCGCCACGGTTCCGTTGTTCGACGCAATACCGCCCGCATTCCCGCCAGCCCCGCCCTGCCCAAGCGTCGGCACTTCCTGAATGAGCGTTCCCGCTGTGTCGTACACCAGCAGGCGATTGTCCGCTGTGTTCGAGCTCGTTACGATAACTGCCCCGTCCCGCTCCGCGGCCGCCAGAATGCCCGCCGTCAGCAGCGCTGCCGCGGTTACCCCTGCCACTTTCTTCAGCATGTTTGTCTCTGCTCCATTCCAGTCTCGATTAGGCCGATCGCTGCGCTCGCCGACTCACAGCGAGCGGCGAGGCGGTCGGAAACCCTGCTTCCTTGAGCAGGACTCGACTGGTTCGGTTTCTATTCCTGAATCGCATCGCTTGAAGCCGTTCGGAACGCCCACCGAGGATCCACTCCCTCAGCTCAACCTCGTCCACCACACGAGTTCCGCGAAATCACGGCCGTCCCATGGCGGGATGTAGCCTTTGAGGCCCCCGGGATTCCTGCTCGCGCCGCGCCCGCCCGGACCGTGACGGCGAAAGCAGCCAAGCCGTTCGGCGATCGCATATCCTGTCCGGACCGCGGGCTCTTCTGGAAGGTCGGCGGCGGCCAGCGCGCGCAGGTAGGCGATGAGGTCATCGACTTGGGCCTCAGAGAGGCGCCCCCGCCACGCCGGCATCCGTATCGCCGCAGCCTCGAGGTCCCCTCGTAGCTCCGCGTCTTGCCGCACACGCTACGTGGATTCTCGATGGCATACGTCCGCAACTGAACCCACCGCATTGGCTACCGCGCCTGAGAGCGGGCTAGAAGAACTTCCGTGCGAGATTGAATCCGAGATAGAGGCTGTCTGCGAAGCCACCACGTGCGAGCTGCGCGAACGTCGTCCCCTGTCCGTTGTTGACATTGAGCTGGAAGAGATGCCCGCCGGCCCGCTTCTCAACGGCGAACCCGAAGGCTGGCTTGTCGGGACTGTAGCCGCCGGCCCGGGGAGCCACCTCTCCGACGAGATACACCGTCGCGCTCACTCGCACGCGGCCACCGATGCCCACGAAAAACGTGTCGCGGTCGACGTTCAGATTTCCGGCGGTGTTGTGCACCCAGACTGGCGTGGCGTACACGGCGAGCCGGTCGGCGAACATTCGCGACACAGCGACGCCGAGCGCGGGCGAATACCGCTCTTGAAAGTCCGGCTCGGCGAGCACCAGGTCCGCATCGTCGTTATCGCCGGCCATGATGCCCGACTGGTTCGCGGGCTGACTTGTCGAGGGGTCGGAGGTCGGCTGCCTTCCCTGTGCGGAGACAGTCGACGGCAATACAGTGAACAGCGTAGCGATTGAGAAGGCGATCGAGCGAAGCGTGATCACAAACATTAACTGTGATTCCCCTTTAATGCGATGGGGCCCGGTCGCTGCACTCGCCACGCTCACCGTGACCGACTCGGCGCGTCAGAACCCTGGTTCCTTGGAGCAGGATTCGACTGGTCGGGTTTTTATTCCGGTCCCTGTACGATGCTCATTTCTTCGATCGGAACGAGCTGACGGCAATGGTCGCAGTCACCACGGTGTGTGTAGGCTTCAGCTAACGCGTCCGCAACGGCGCGACAGAACTCTGGTTTCTTTGAGCAGGACTCGGCTGGTTGGTTGGCCTCTTATTCTGGTCGCTGAAGTACGGCCCGCTTATTCCGTCGAAACGAGATCACGGGGATAGTGGAGGACCCCGGTTGTTTTGGACGTCTGTGGAGCGTATGGTCGCCGCGCAGGCCCAGAATGCGAGCGGTCAGCTGTCAGTGCGCAAGTCGAGCAGGCTTCGCGCTTCGCGCAAATCAAGGGTGTCGAATCCCTCGTCGAACCGCTCATAGACAGGGAGGATGAGATCACGCAGCAGCGCAGAGCGGCGACGGCCATGATGCAGGCGAGCGAGGCTCAGAGTGGCGCGCAACTCGAGTGACAGAGCCCCTTGTTGTCGAGCGATCGCGAGCGACTGCTCGAAGCACGTGGCGGCCGCTTCAATGCCGTGCTCGCGCGCGCGTGTCAGAAGTCGCTCTCCCTTGAGTCGATAGAGTTCCGATTGGTAGTGGCGCTCGGCGGTCGATTCGGACACCGCCAGCGCCTCGTCGAGCAGACGGAGCCCCGAGTCCTCCCGCCCGGTCGGTGCACAACCTTCGGCCAGCAGCGCCAGGAAGTGCGGCCGCATCAGCTGCGCACCGGTGCTTTGCCAGGCAGCCAGCCCTTGGCGTATTTCCTCAGCGGCCTCTTCATTGTCCCCTTGACCAATTCGAGCCCAACCACGGACGACCCGCGCCATAGCCTCATAGAGCGGGAGCCCATGCTCTGCCGACAGCGTGATAGCTTCATCGGCATACTGCTGCGCAGTCGGTCGCTCGCGGCGAAGCTGATGAAACACCGCAGCAAACGCCAGTGCGTGAGCCAGACTGTGGGGTTCCGAACGATGGCGCGCCAGCGCTACCGCTTCCTGAATGGGCACGAGTGCCCGATCGGGCTGGCCGATGAACCAACGCGACCAGCCCGCAAAACCTCGCATGGCGACACCGGCGTCCAGAGCATCGACCAACACATCGCTGCGCTCTCGATCGCGCTCGTATAGGGACAACGCCGTCTCGAAGTGCTCGAGCGCAACGCGAAAACGTCCCTGATGTGTGCACGTTATCCCCATCGTCCAGTGGCCTCGTAGCGAAAGGCCCGGGTCCGGATCTTTCTCGGCGAGCTGCAGGAATTGGCTTGCTATTTCTGCGGCGGTCGACAGTTCGGCCCTCAAAATATGAAACGTCCATAGGCCCCATAGAGTCTGTGACAGCTCGCCTGTCGACCCGAGCCGTCGGCAGAGCTGCCGTGCCTGCAGATACAAGCTTCCAACCTCGGCTGCGGCGTAGCCCTCGGTCGCAATCAGGGGCACACCGAGCGTCATTTGCAGCCGAAGCCGCAGCCGGTCATGTTCGTCCGTCTCAGGCAACCTAGCGAGTAACTCCAGCCCTCGGCGCGAGAGCGCGACCGCCTCGCGATACGCCGACCGGGACAGAGCATTGAGCGCAGCCTGGTGAAGATATTTCGCTGCACGCCGATCATCAGTGGCGTGCTCGAAGTGCATCGCTAGTTCGGCAGCGATTTCGTTCGTCCGCTCGCCGTACACTTCTTCTCCGCGCTGTGCGATCCGTTGGTGCACCTGAATGCGCCTTGATGGCAACAGCCGCTCGTACAGGACCTGCTGATAAACAGCGTGCACGAACGCGAAGCGGCTTACGGTCCGTCCGTTCGGAAGGAGCTGGGTGCCACTGTACTTGAGAAATTGGTGGCGGTTGCTCAGCTCGTCGCACCGCATCTCCACGCCCCCGAGGTCATCCTCCAATGCTGCAGCCACGGCGGCGACAGAAAATTCCGTGCCGGCGACGCTTGCGGCTTCGAGGATGCGTTGATCGCGCGTGTCGAGGCGATCGAAGTGATTTACGATGAGTTCTCTGATGGATTCAGGAACTCCAACTCTGATTGTGTCGATTGGCGCTGTTAATTGCCAGCCCTGTTCGTGCGGTCCTATCAACCGTTCGGCTATCAAGTGCTCGATTGTGTTGACCATGAAAAGCGGATTGCCCTCAGTCCGCTCGTGAATGACCGCGCCGAGCGCGCCAGGAAAGCGGTTTCCGGGAAATCTCGCGGCGAGGTGCTGCCTCACGGTCATCTCGGTCAGATATTCGAGCTGTAGTTCCTCACACTGATGCTTAGCGACAAGCTCTCGCTTCACTGCCTGGAGCGGGTGTCGGCCGTCGATCAGTTCCGCTGGCCGATAGGTTCCGACTAACATCAACTGAGCAGCCTTGCGCCGGCGGGCAACATACGAAATCAAATCCACGGTCGAGAAGTCGCTCCAATGCAGGTCTTCCAGGATGAGCACCAGGGTCGCATTTTCCGTCAACGCATCCAGAGCATCGACCATCTCCCTCAGCATCCGGTCGCGCGTCGTGCTCGCGGCTTCGCGGCCAAAGAGTTCGCGATCCGAGGGCGTCACGATCGAGGGCAATTGCATGAGCCACATCGGCGCGTGGACGCGCAGCACGTCGGCAACCCACGGGTCTTCTCTGCATAGTTGGCTGATCGCATCCAGAATCGGCAGATAGGCTTCGCCCATCCCGTACTGCGCCAGACATTGTCCGCTGCAGATTCGCACGTTCGGTTTGCTGGCGACGCTGCGCGCGAACGCTTCGACCAGGGTGGTCTTGCCGATTCCCGCTTCTCCCGTCACGAATACCGCCTGGCACTCGCCGTCGCGCGCCTTGTTGAACCACCCTTGCATTCGTGACAACGCGTCCGTACGACCGACAAACCCGGCCGGGAGGTGCGTCAGCCCCTCGCGTGTGGCTGTCGCGCCGGCACCTGAGGTTCTCTCAGTGCTTGCGCGCTCGATATCGCTCAGGAGCGAATCGATAGACACGGTGCGTCCCGACGCATACGCGTGGGACCACCGCTCCGGCCCAAGGCGAGCGCGCACCTCGGGCTCCGCAAGTCCGATGAGCGTGTCCAGGGATTCTCGGACGACGACGGTCGCATTTGTGCGTTCGGTGGCGGCGTCGCGGGCTGCCAGAATTCGCGCGGCCCACGGATCGTCGCCTTTGAGTATCGCCGCAGCGGCAAGCGGGCCCAGCGCGAAGACGAATGCGTGATTGTCATGGAGCGCGCGAATACCTGTGAGGCTGTCGCGCACGATCGCAATCGCTTCGTCGGCATTGTTGCGTCGTACGGCGACGGCGGCACGGACATTCAGCGCGAGCGCGAGAAACCACGGAGCTACAGGCCGGAGCACGGAGACCGCCTCGTCGAGCAGCCGCTCGGCGGATGCAGGGTCACCCGTCGCAAGCTCCACTGTCGCCAGCCCTGTCAGCGCATTCCCGACGCCCCACGCGAGCGCCAGCGCTCGGTAGCAATCAAGACTGTGGGCGAAGTGCTTCCGAGCCGCGTCCACGTGGCCCAGTGACAGTTCCACGCGTCCCAAGAGGTTCTCAGCTGTCGCCAGTATCGCCATGTCGCCGGTATCGCGAGCCAGCGCGAGAGCGCGCGCCAAGGCGGTGCGAGCGTTCTCGATCTCACCCAGCGCGTACGCCATCGCACCCGCTCCAAGGAGCGCTGTCGATTCGACAACCGGCGGAAGGGAAGGCAGGTTCAGGATCTGCTCGTACCACCGCAGGCCCTCGGCCGCGCGCCCACGAATGATCCAGAAGAACACCAGTCTCCACGCAATGTCGATCGCTTCCGCAGCCCGGTCGTGAGCTATGAGCCACGCCAGGGCACCGCGGTGCGTTTCGAGATCCTCACGCACGCGATCCAGCCACTGAACCTGCGCCGGTCCGACGAGTTCCTCGGCGGCCAGAGCAGCTTCAGCAGTGCTGTAGCGTACCAGTCCCTCAACGGCGTCGTCGCGTTCACCTGCATTGGTGAGTTCGCGGGCCGCGTACGCGCGCACGGTTTCGAGCATGTCGTACAACGGTCGACCCGACACCGAGATGTTGCTTCGGAGAAGGAGACTCTTGTCGATTAAGGCAGCTGTCGCGCGGAGTGCTTCGTCGTTGCACGACAAACGGTCATCACGACCGGCAAGCACTGCCGCGGCTCCGTCTATCGGAAATCGTGCGGGCAGCGCGCCGAGACGGCGAAACATGCGCTGCTCGTCCGGGGCCAGTAGTCGATAACTCCATGCGACAGTCGCGTCGATCGTCCGTTGCCGTTCGGGGAGATCGCGAGCACTGACGCCCGGAAGGCCGGCATGGCGCTCGAGCCGATGCAGCAGATCATCCGGCGCCA
>DASTBU010000160.1:0-11813 GCA_035711845.1 Vicinamibacterales bacterium | reverse complement strand
GAAGGCAGCAAGCGTTTCCACCCGCACGCCTCGCTCTGCCGCCCGCCGCACGACCTGCGTCGTGTCGATACGACAACCCTCTCGCAACAGCGCGGCAAGATGGAGGCCTGCGGCAGCGGGGACGACCTCCAGCCATCTCGCGAAGCCCCGCTCCAACACCTCGACGATCCGCAGGTAGCGGCTGCCATACTCACGAGCCACCTTGCGGATGTGGTGCGCCAGGAGCCCGGCATCGATGAACCGTGCGAGCGCCGCCTGCGTGAGAGTCTCCCCGTGCCAATCGGTCAGCTGTTTGGCCGCGACAAGCGCAGGCCTGAGAGACGCCGGCGCAATCAAGAACCCGACCCGCAATCCTGGGATGAGTACCTTCGAGAAGGAACCCACGTAGATGACACGGCCCTTGCGATCAAGGCTCTGCACGGGATCCAATGGACGACCGAGGAACCGGAACTCGCTGTCGTAGTCATCCTCAATCACGACGCCGCCGCGTCGTTCGGCCCAGGCGAGCAGTGCCATCCGCCGCTGCAGCGACATGGCCCGTCCGAGCGGGAATTGATGGGACGGAGTCACGTACACCAGGCGGACGTCCCTCGGAATGGCATCGACGGTGAGCCCCTCCTCATCGACCGGAACGCCCACCACGCGAGCACCGAGGCTGCGAAACAGCAGCCGCACTTGCCTGTACCCTGGTTCCTCGACGGCGACACTCGCACCCGCAGCGAGGAGCACTCGACCGATCAGATCGAAGGCTTGCTGCGCCCCGTTCGTCACGACGACGTCGTCGGCGTCCGTCCGTACTCCGCGCGACACGGCCACGTGGCGTGCGATCGCCGCTCGAAGGTGCGGGACGCCAGCCGGCTCGCCGTACCATGCGTTTCTCGCGGCCTCTCCGCGAAGTTCAGTTGCGAGGAGCCGCCGCCACGTCGTGAGCGGGAAGAGATGTGGATCGGGCGTACCCACACCGAAGTCGTAGCGCATCCCCTCAGGGCGCCGGAGCACCGGGAGCGAGCGCCAGACGTCGCGTGGAAACACGGCCCCGGCAGGCGCCGACCGCCGGGACACGGGCGAGGTTGATGGATCGAGCGACACAAATGATCCGGCGCCGACGCGGCCAACGAGCGCACCCTCGGCCACCAGACGCTCGTACGCGACGGCGACGGTGTTGCGCGACACCCCGAGACGCCGGGCGAGGTCGCGTGTGGCAGGGAGCCGTTCGCCCGAACGGAATCGGCCGTCGAGCACGGCCTCGAGGATCTGACGATAGATCTGGACCGAAAAGTCGCCCCGGCGAGTCAAGCGGATATGGACGTCCAGACGGCAGCCGATTGGCCCAATGCGATCGTATCAGAGTGGCTCTTTGATCGGGTCATTTCCTCTCGTAGAGTAAGAGGGAGCAGGCGCGATTCCTGGCGTTCTTCACCAGTGACAGGGAGAGGCCGCTTTCGGCACCGATTCACGATGTTCGATAGGCGCGATCCAAGATCAGGCGCCGATCTCAGCGAGAGACCGGCACGCATTGTGCGGTCGTCGGTCATATACGCTCGCCTCGCGATTGGTGGCGCGTTCTTGTCGGCCGTTGGGGCGCGCTTTGGCCTGTGGGACGGAACCCTCGACCTCGAGCACTTCCCCCGGTTCATCCAGCTCACCGCCGAGGTGAACTCGTTCATGCCGTCCGCCACGATCCCGTTTCTGGCGTGGGCGGCTACTATCGCGGAACTGTCCCTGGGACTCGCGTTAGTTGCCGGCTTCCATACGCGCACGGCCGGGTTTGGCGCCGCGATTCTCCTGGCACTCTTTGGTACAGCCATGGCTCTTTCGTACGGCGTCAAGGAGCCGATGGACTATTCAGTGTTCTCCGCGTCGGCTGGCGCGCTATTGCTCGCGCTGTTACAGGACGCCCCCAGCCGCACGCGTTCAGACGCCGAAGCAGATGCCAGGTAACCGAACGCAAACGGTAAGGCAAGGATGTCGCAGAGGAGATCACGATGAAGACGCAGACTCTCGTTGGCCTCGTCAAGACAGCGAGTATGCAGTGGAAGCCCTTGGTCGAGAGCGGGGTCGACACGGAAGGGATCTCAGTGAAGCCCCTCCGCACCGAATCTGCTACAGGGCGAGCGCAAAGTTTCATGCTCCGCTTTGACCCCGGGGCGAAGTACCCATACCACAGCCACCCGGCAGGCGAAGAACTGTTCGTGGTGTCGGGCAGTTGCGTCATCGAGGGTGAGATGCTCGAGGCCGGTGACTATCTGTACACGCCACCGGGATCGAAGCACTCGGTGCGCACGGATACAGGATGCACGCTGCTATTCCAGGTTCCCGAGGAAGTCATCATCCTCTGACGGCCGGCGACCATGGATCTGGTGGTCCTGGGTGTGGCCAGCAGCGCGGGCACCCACTACGCGGGTCAGGAACGCGCACCGGCGGCACTCCGTGCGGCTGGCCTGATTGATCGCCTCATCGCCGCCGGCCTCACAGTGCCGGATCGCGGTGACGTGGTGACCGAGATCTTCGCCGTCGATCACACGAACCCGACCCGCCGCAACTTTCAGGCCGTGCTCCGAACGGCACGACAGGTCGCCGACGAGGTGAGCCGCGTGGTCGCCGACGGCGCGGTTCCTCTGGTCCTGGGCGGGGATTGCACGATCACCGTCGGCGTTGTCGCCGGCGTGCGGCGGGTTCGCCCGGACGCCGGCCTGTTCTACTTCGACGGCGACGCGGACCTTGCCACCCCCGAAGCCACTTCGAGCGGCGTCCTCGACGCGATGGGGATTGCGCACCTCATCGGCCTGACCGACAACGAGCTGGCACACCTCGACGGTCACCGGCCGTTGCTGCCCTCCGGACGCCTCGTGCTGTTCGGCATCGATGAGACCGATCCGGAGTCGTTTCGGAAAAAGGTGCTGCGGGACCATCCCGATCTCCGATGGTACCCGGACCACCTGGTCCGGTCGGATCCCGCTGGGAAGGCGCGCGAAGCGTTGGACGGCTTGAGCACCGGCGCCGGCATGGTCCTGCATTTCGATGTGGATGCGGTCGACTCCGGCGACCTGCCACTGGCGAACTACCCGCACTACGGCACGGGCGTGAGCCTGGATACAGCTGCCAAGGCGCTGGCTGTCGCGGTGGCGGCGCCCGACCTCACGGCCATCGTGCTGACGGAGGTCAACCCGACGCACGACCCGGACGGGCAGCAGCTGCGCCGCTATGTCGACGCCGTGGGTGGGGCGCTTGCCGCGGGTCTCGTCCGCGCTACCCGACGATAGAAGAACATTGGCGTCGCTTTCCCGGTTCGTATTACGGTCGGAGCCGTCGAGCGCGTTCGGAAGATCGAACTGTAGCTCCTCGAGGGTGAGTCCCGTGATGTGGGCGCGGCGACAGATGGCCGCAGCAGGAGGCTGCCATGTACTGCGGATCAGAGGTGGCGACGCGCAAATGCACGTTCCTTTCTGCCTCGCCCAAATGCGAACGCTAAAAACAGCCAGCTCACGAAAGGTACATTGACATGCGACGGATCGTGATGTTCGAGCACATTTCAGCCGACGGCTATTTCGCAGCCGCCGACGGCCAGTTGGACTGGGTCGTGGCGGAGCCCGAGATGGACAAGGAGGCCGCCGCGGGATCGGGACAGACCGACACGATGATCTTCGGACGCAAGACGTACCAGATGTTCGAACAGTTCTGGCCGAAGGCGCTCGAAGATCCCGCCGGTGCGTCGGACCCGCACAGCGCCGGGCGGCGCACGCCGGAGCTCGAGGCCATCGCCCGCTCGATCAACGAAGCCACCAAGATTGTCTTCTCGCGCACGTTGAAGACGGTCACCTGGCAAAACTCGCAGCTGCGCACGACATTCGATCCAGGCGAGATCTCGGCGATCAAAGAGCAGCCAGGCAAGCACATCATGGTGTTCGGCAGCGGCGAGATCGCGACTCAACTTGCCGCCCACGGCCTCATCGACGAATATCAGTTCCTGGTCAGCCCGGTCATCCTCGGCCGCGGCCATAACCTGTTCACCAATCTGGCCACAACGTTGAGGCTCACAACGATCGAGACGAAGGCGTTTCCGACAGGCGTCGTCAGACACCGCTACGAGCCGACGCGCTGATGCCGATAGTTGAAAGCGGAGAGCTTGGATCAGGACAGAAGAGCGCATGGACCTTGATGGCTCGCAAAGCTCCTTGGAGCGCGACGTCGAAGGGCGGGAAGCGCGACTGGATCTTCGAAGTAGCTGTCGGTGGGGATGGATCGTCTTCGATGTGGCGGCCCGCGTGAATTGATCCTTTCAAGTCATATCGCACGTGAGGACAACGACGGTCTGATATGCCACCACCCATTGCCGTGATCGAAGCGCCATCAATCCTCGGTCTTCGACCAACTGGAGTCGAAACTCTTCCGGAGGCGTTGTTTCAGGCGGGCCTCATCGATCGGTTGCCCGCGCGGCGCGCCGGACGCGTAGCACCCGAGACGGCGTACAGCTCCAGCCGTGACTCGGCCACGCTGACGCTCAACGCGACTGGTATCGCGTCGTTTTCCCGCACCCTGGCCGATGCAGTTGGCGCGGTTATCGACCGGGGAGAGTTCCCGGTCGTCCTCGGCGGCGACTGCTCGATTCTCCTCGGTGATTTGCTCGCGCTGAAGCGAAGAGGACGTTACGGGCTGTTGTTCGCGGACGGTCACGCAGATTTCTACAATCCCGAGGCGAACCCAAATGGCGAAGCGGCCTCCATGGACCTCGCGCTCGTCACAGGCCGCGGACCCAAGCTCCTCACGAATATCGAAGGACGCGAACCCCTGGTCCGCGACGAAGACGTCGTGCTATTCGGCTTTCGGGACGCCGACGAGCAGGCTCTGTACGGCAGTCAGCCGCTTCCCCACGAACTCCTGGCGTTCGATCTCCCAGTAATTCGACATCGTGGCGCGGAACTGTGCGCCCGCAACGCCGTGGCACACCTGACGCGAAACGGCGGCCCGGATGCGGGCTTCTGGATTCATGTCGATGCCGACGTCCTCGACGATGCCATCATGCCGGCAGTTGACTATAGACTCCCGGGCGGGTTGTCGTGGGACGAGCTCACCGGGACGCTGAGGGCAGCGATCCAGTCGCAGCGAGCCGTCGGCATGGAAGTGACGATCTACAACCCGAAGCTGGACGCCGACCGAGCCGGCGCACGCGGTCTGGTACGCGTCGTTGGCGATGCGCTCGCCTGATCTCGCTGCAGCCCCACTGAATCGGTGATTAGAAGTCGTGCGCTGGGCGGATTCCGGAGCCTGCTATGAGAGGCTGACGGATGGTGGGGCTACGTCGCCGACCTGGTGCATCCAGTTCGGCGGTGCAATGATACGGCTTGTAGAAGTGGAGCGTTTCTTGCGTGTCGTGCACCGGGCGACGCGCCCGTACTGTGCGAGCCGATCAGAGCTCTGGCGTGCCTGGTAGTGCTGCTCGGGACGATCCGTTGCCGCGCGGATGGATCGCGATGATGACCGCAACGGAGAAAGTCCCAATGCAGAAGCACAAGCACACCCGGACACTCACCGCTTTGTTCATATCTGTTCCGCCAGCCTGTCTGGTTTCGCCGTCGTCGGCACAGACTCCCCAAGCCCTCACCGGTGCTGCCGCCTTCGGCGGGTGGAAGTCCGATGCTCCCGGCGTGCGCCGTCACATAAGACCTTCCGATCTGCCTCCGCCCGCGACCGGTAAGGATCCTGAGGGATCGATCGCGAAGATCGTGAGGTGGTCGAAGCGCCGAAGGGTGCGCTCCCGAAATTGCCCGACGGCTTCGCAGTGCAGGTGTTCGCCAGCGGATTCGAAATGCCGCGCACCCTGCGCATTGCGCCGAATGGCGATGTCTTTCTGTCCGAGAGCGGCACCGGTTGGCCATGGTATTACCTCGGCGACAGAGAGGATCCCGCACTGAAGGGAAAGCGTCCCGAAAGGTGAGGTGCGCATGCCGGAGGTGCTGATCCAGGCGCACTCCTCGGCGTTGAGCGCCGCGTTCTACGACGGGGACGCTTTCCTCCCGAATACCGTGGTGATGCGTTCGTCGCGCTGCACGGCTCTCACAGCCGACCCGAAATGACCGGCTACAAAGTGATTCGCGTCCGCATGAACAACGGGACGCCAACCGGCGAGTATGAAGACTTCATGACTGGGTTCGTGATGGACGACAACACGGTGTGGGGGCGACCGGCGGGACTCGCGGTCACCAGGGACGGTGCGCTGCTGGTGAGCGATGATGCTAACGGCACTATCTTTCGCGTGACGCGCAAGGCGTCTCAGTAACGCCGCCTGTCTCACAAGGGAGCTGTGGCATGTCCGCCACCCGCGCATCACATTTCGCCGCGCTGATAGCGCTTATGGCGGTGCAGGTCGTCCCGCCCACTTCCGCTCAGGACCGGACGCCTGCGCAGCCCGCCCCCGCAGCGCAGGCGCCGGGCAGCGGCGCCACGCATCCGCTGGCGCGATGGCTGGACGCGCGGACCTTCACCGTCCGCACGCGCTACAACTACATCGAGGGCGCTCGCGATCGGACACAGCAGAACCGCATGCAGGCCCAGGTGCAGATCCGCGCACGCTTCAAGATCGACGAGGCTGGCCGCTACCGCGTGCACGCCGGCCTGTTCACGGGAAACGCGTTCGACAGCGGATGGAACTCGACCGGCATCGGCACCGGCGACGGTACCGCGAAGATCTACCTCAAACAGTTGTCGGTCGAGGCGGAGCCGTGGAAGGGTATCGAGCTGCAGTACGGCAGCGTGGACTCCACCCGCGGACAATCGACGGAGATCACGACGCACGACAACGACGCCTATCTCACCGCCGGCCGCGTGAGCGTGCGGCGTCCGCGTGAGGCGTTCTTCGACGACATCACGGTCAGCGTCGGCTACGTGGGCTATCTCGACACGCCGTTCGTCTTCGACCGCACGGGCGCGTTCTCGCGCCAGAACTACTGGCAGCTGATCGCGTCGAAGCAGGTCCTCCCCAGGCTCACGCTGTCGACGGACTATTCCGTGATCGCTGACGATGGCGTGCTGCGCCAGGGCGCGGCGTGGCGCGTCGATCAGCCGTTGGTCGACACCGTGGCGGGCGAATACGGCGTCCGGCTGCGCGGCGGATCGCACCAGACCGCATTCGCGTTCAGCGGCGAGAAGCAGGTTGCAGGCGTCAGGGTGCAGGCGGGGTATGCTAACGTGGATCCGGTCTTCGGCCTCCTGAACGGCGACGCGTACGGCGCCGGCAATCGCGTGTTCACGACGGGATCGTTCCCGCTGCCGCTGGATCTCAGCGCGTCGTGGTTCGTGCAAAAGGAGATCTCGCCGCCCCTCACGTCGACCAACGACGTGCGCGTCGATCTGATCCTGACCTGGAACGTGCTGAACACCTTGAAGCGCGCGGGGGCGGTGCCGTAGGGACCCGCTCACGCGCGCTCGATCGAGTCCAACGCCTGTCGGAGCGTCGCCGCCCAGGCTGCGGGTGGTGAGCCGGCGGTCTGCGTCGTTGCTGTGGTCGCCATACAAAGTGCATATCCGTCGCATGAACCCAGGGCATTGCGTATAGTACTGCGCCGTGGAAGACGTGCTTTGGAGGTCACCCTGCGCTGTGCTGCGATTCTGATCCTCTCTCTCGCCGCCGGAGCCACATCCTCTGCCGCGCAGACGGCGTCAGTCAAGAGCGGCGCCGAACTGTACAAGGCTGCCTGTGCGGCCTGCCACGCCGCCGATGGTCGCGGGACCACGCCGACGCTGCTCGGATTCGGCACGGCCGTTCCGGATTTCACCGACTGCTCGTTCTCGACTGTCGAACCCGACGCGGACTGGATGGCCGTCTCGCACGATGGAGGACCAGCACGTGCGTTCGATCGGCGAATGCCGGCGTTCGGCGATGCGATGACCGACGACGAACTGCAGCGGGTGCTCGACTACATCCGCGGCTTCTGCGGTAGCCCTGCATGGCCGAGGGGCGAACTGAACATGCCCCGGCCACTTGTGACCGAGAAGGCGTTCCCCGAGAACGAAGCGGTGTTGACGACGACCGTGAGCGCCACCGGCCGTGGCGAGGTTGGCAACGAACTGCTGTACGAACAACGTCTCGGCGCCCGCTCGCAGTATGAGATCGTGGTCCCGCTCGTGGCGCAGGAAGGCCATGCCGACGGATGGAATCGCGGGCTCGGCGATGTGGCGTTCGCGGTGAAGCACGTGCTGGCGCACAGCCTCGAACGCGGTCACATTGTGAGCGCCGCGGGAGAGCTGATTTTTCCGACAGGGAAAGAAAGCGTGGGGCTGGGCAGCGGCGTCACGATGTTCGAACCGTTCGTGGCCTTCGGCCAGCTCCTGCCTGCCGACAGCTTCGTGCAGGCGCAGGCCGGACTCGAGCTTCCCTTCGATACGGATCGCGCCGGTCGCGAGGCGTTCTGGCGTGTCGCGATCGGCAAGACATTCACCCAGGGCCGATTCGGGCGATCGTGGTCGTCGATGGTCGAATGGCTCGCCGCGCGCGATTTCGAGGAGGGGGCGACGGTACAGTGGGATGTCGTGCCGCAGATGCAGGTGACGCTGAACCGACGGCAACACATCATGGTCAACGTGGGCGTGCGCGTCCCGGTCAACAAACGCGCTGGGGGCAGTACGCAGGTGATCACGTATTTCCTGTGGGACTGGTTCGACGGCGGACTGCTGGACGGGTGGCGATGAGGATGCGAAGCGGAATGCGCAGGCCGCGAGCGCTACTCCCAGCCGTGATGGCATTGTGGTTGGGTGCGCTGTTCTTCACGCTGCCCGAGGCCGCCAGCCCGCAGGTGGCGAGGCCTGCGGTGAGGTTGCCCGCAGGGCATCCCGGCACCATGTTCGCCACGTCCCACGAATGCGGAGCCTGCCACAACGGGCTGACCACGCCAGCCGGCGAAGACGTCTCCATTGGCGTGTCGTGGCGCGCCTCGATGATGGCGAATTCCTCGCGCGACCCGTACTGGCAGGCCGCCGTGCGGCGCGAAATCATGGATCATCCGGACGCCGCCGAGGAGATCGAGGACGAGTGCGCGATCTGCCATATGCCGATGTCGCGCACGAAAGCTCGCGCCGCCAACCGGCATGGCCGGATTTTTTCGCACCTGCCCATTGGGGCGAGCACGGCCGAAGACGATCGGCTGGCCGCCGACGGTGTGTCGTGCTCGGTGTGTCATCAGATCGGCGCCGAACGCCTCGGCACGCGCGAGAGCTTCAACGGCGGTTTCGTCCTGGCGCAGCCCATGGCTGACGGAACACGGCGGATGTTCGGTCCGTACGAGGTGGACCCTGGCCGTCAAACGATCATGCGGTCGGCGACCGGCATGACGCCGGCCGAGGCGACGCACCTCCGCGAATCGGAGGTGTGCGCCACCTGCCACACGCTGTACACCCAGGCTCTCGGTCCGAAGGGCGAGGTGTTGGCGCAACTGCCGGAGCAGGTGCCCTATCTCGAATGGCAGCACAGCGCGTTCAGGCAGGAACAGAGCTGCCAATCGTGCCACATGCCGGAGATCGCACAGCCGACGCGCATCGCCTCCGTGCTGGGCGAGGAACGGACCGGTGTGAGGCGACACACGTTCCTCGGCGGCAACTTCTTCGTGCTCCGCATGCTCACCCGCTACCGGGCCGAGTTGGGCGTGGAAGCGCTGCCGCAGGAGCTCGAGGCGGCAGCAGGTGCAACGATTGCACAGCTGCAGCAGCAGACCGCATCGCTCACGATTGCCCGCGCGGACGGCGACTCGGGCCAGCTTGCGATCGACGTCATGGTGCGCAACCTGACGGGACACAAGCTGCCGACAGCATACCCGTCGCGCCGGGCGTGGCTGCACGTCACCGTCCGTGACCGAAACGGCCAGGTGATATTCGAATCCGGCGCGATTGAACCCTCGGGGGCGATCCGCGCGAATGACAACGATGTCGACGCGGCACGGTTCGAACCGCACCACACGGAGATTCGCAGCGCGGATCAGGTGCTGGTGTACGAATCCGTCATGCACGATGTCAACGGGAACGTCACGACAGGACTCCTGCGCGGGACCGGATACATCAAAGACAACCGCCTCCTGCCGCGCGGCTTCGACAAGGCGACAGCTGTGCCCGACATTGCCGTGCGCGGAGCTGCACAGAACGATCCGGATTTCACCGCCGGGTCTGACCGCGTGCGGTACCTGGTCAACCCCTCCGGACGGACCGGTCCCTTCGAGGTGGTCGCCGAACTCCGGTACCAGCCGATCTCCTATCGCTGGGCGCAGAATCTGCGCGCGTACGACGCGATGGAAACCCGCCGTTTCGTGAACTGGTACGACGAGATGGCGAGCGGCACGTCGCACGTGCTCGCGTCGGCAATGGTCACGATCCGTTAGTCAGGCGCACGTCGAACTGCACCATGTAACGCCCCGCTGTCTGCGCGATTGCCGGCAACGCATCTGCCCTGCGCCCTTCGGGCCTCGATACGGTTCGCCGGCGACACTGGCACGACGGTTTCGAAAGACAACATGAACTCCTCCAATCCGCCCTGCGGTGGTGGTCCGCCCGTCCACCGACGGACGCGAGCTGCTCTTACGCTGTCTGCACGCGGCGAACGAAATCGCTCAGCTCGGCATCATTCAAGTCGGAGACCGCCCAGAGCGACATGCCGTTGCGGACCCAGTGATGAACGTTGAATCCCCGTACCGATCGACAAAGGCCCGGGCGGTCGCACCATCGTCCGCCGGTGAGACGAACAGGTTGATCGCGTGCTCTCGGCGCCGGTACACGAGCGCGGCCACCGGCCGCCCGCTGATGTAATCGAGGCGGCCTCCGACAGCGGAAACCCGACCGTCCGCGTCGTTCTTCGTGAGCCACCGAGCGCAGTTGAACGCTGCGTCCAGGTGCGTCAGAACGGTGTCCTCGAAGGCTCGCGAAGGCATCGACCCTTTTCCAAAGACAACCGACAGACCGGTTTTATTCCGGGAATAACTCCCGCGTCGCAGGGGTCTGTATGACCAGAGGCGCGATTTCCCGCGCCGACGCGGAGGGCGCTGTGGCACGAACAGAAGACGAGAACGACCTCGATCGACGGCGGTTTGGCTCCGTGTCGGTCCTCAACCGTCACATTCATCAGGTCATGCAGAAGGTGGAAGGCCACGTCACGTTTCACACGGCCATGTCGACCGCCTTCCCGCAGCCCGCGCCGGGCGCGGCGGCCTCGCCGGGCCCGATGAAAGTAGCCGACGACCGCCTGCGGAAGGTGCTCGGGCTTACTCAGCTGTCGATTCACGGCGTTAATCACCCGATCGCGATCACCGACCTGCCACTCGACGCCGAGATGGACATGGCGCGCGCCCAGGACGTTGTCGTGGCCAATTTCAGCTTCTCGCCGGCGACGGCATCCGTGTCCGTCGGTACGACGGTCACCTGGACGAATCACGATGACGTGCCGCACACTATCGTCAGCACCGAGCAGCGGTTCAAGTCCCCTGTGCTCGACACCGATGGGCGGTTCTCGCAACAATTCGATACGCCTGGGACATACGGGTACTTCTGCTCGCTTCATCCCAAGATGACCGGTCGCGTCGTCGTCGGTTGACGCAGGCGACGACGCTCAGGAGTGGCAGGCGTGCCGAATACACCCGTGTCCAGCAAAACTTCCGCCGCGCGCGGGCACGAGCGTCGTAGAGAACTCGACGTGTGTCTCGAGGTTGCGTCCCCTCTTCACCTCCTCGAGCACGCGGAGGCCGCAGGCTGGTGTGCGCACGTGATCGAGCAGCATGCCGACGACCACTTGATTCGCCCTCAGTCGGAGTACGTCGGGCCGACTGGAGGGACGGTCGGTC
>DASTBU010000159.1:0-3924 GCA_035711845.1 Vicinamibacterales bacterium | reverse complement strand
GGCTTCGCCGGCCCCGGGAGCGATCTGTTCGCGCTCGAACGCGTGCAGGTTGCCGAGGGCCTCGAAGATCTCATCTTCGCGCTGGAGGTCGAGCGCTTTGCGTTCAAGCCGGAGGAGCGCCGATGACGCTGCTGCATCACTGGCTCTCGGCCCATGCGCAGTCGACGCCGGACCTGACAGCCGTGATCGAGCCGAAGGGCACGATTACATATGGCCAGCTCGAGCGGCTCGCGAATCGGGTCGGGCATGCGTTGTTGAATGCCGGCGTCGCCCGCGGCGATCGCGTCGTGCTCGCCCTGGAGAACTCGATTCCGTTCATCGCTGCCTACTTCGGAATCCTGAAGGCCGGGGCTGTGGCCGTCCCGCTGCCTCCCGGCGCGAAAAACGATCGGCTCGAGGCGGCGCTCGACGGGTGCGAGCCGGCAGCGTGCATCGTGGACGGCGCGACGTTCGATGCTATCGAGAAAGCGACGGCGTTCCGGGGCATGCGCGTGGCCATGGTCCTCGAAGAGCGCGGCGCGAGGCGCGTTCCGGGGATTGCCGTCACCAGCCTCACGGGGGTGCTCGAGGCCGCCGGTTCTGAAAGCGACCCGCTCGCCCCCTCGGATGAGAAGGACCTGGCTGCCATCATCTACACGTCGGGCAGCACCGGCGAGCCCCGGGGTGTGATGCTGTCGCACCTGAATTTCGTGTCGAACGCCCGATCGATCGTGCAGTATCTCGAACTGACGGCGGCGGATCGAGTGATGGTCGTGCTGCCGTTCTATTACGTGTACGGCCTGTCGCTGCTGCATACGCACGTCGCCGTCGGCGGGAGTCTCGTCCTCGACAATCGATTTGCGTTTCCGAATGTCGTCCTGAGAGCCATGGAGGAACATGCCGCCAGCGGGTTTGCGGGCGTTCCATCGACGTTTGCCATCCTGCTCCATCGATCCAACCTCGCAGGGGCCAGTCTGAAGGCGCTGCGGTACGTGACCCAGGCGGGGGGTCCGATGCCGCCGGCACTCCTCCAGAAATGGCTCGAGATTCTGCCGGATGTTCCTTTTTTCGTGATGTACGGCGCCACGGAGGCTGCCGCCCGGCTCTCCTATCTGCCCCCGTCCGAAGTTCGGCGACACCTGGGATCGATTGGCCGCGCGATTCCCGGGGTGCAGCTTCGGGTGCTCACCGACGAGGGACGGGAGGCGACCGTCGGCGAGGTCGGTGAGATCGTGGCGAGCGGGCCGAACATCTCGCCCGGATACTGGAATTGCCCGGAAGAGACCTGCGAGCGCTTTGGACCGGACGGGTTCCGGACCGGCGATCTCGGCTTCGCGGATGCGGACGGGTACCTGCATGTCGTGGGCAGGCGCCACGACATGATCAAGGTCGGGGCGCACCGTGTCGCGGCCAGGGAGATCGAGGACGTCCTGCACGAGCATCCGGCGATTCACGAGGCCGCTGTTGTTGGAGAGTCCCATCCGTTGCTGGGTGAAGCACCTGTGGCTCACGTAGCGGTAAGGGACGGCTCGGCCATCGACGGTGCCGAGGTGATTGCCGCATGCAGAGCGCGGCTCCCGGAGCACAAGGTGCCGACCCGTGTCGTGTTCCATGTCGAGCTGCCGAAGACGTTTTCGGGCAAGATCGCCAAGGATGCGTTGAGGAGAGATCCGGTCTCGGAGATCTCTCCCAGAGGTGTGTAAGTGGGCATTTGCATCAGGGAGGCCGACCTCGATCAGGAGTTGCCGCTGCTGATGGGGACTCTGAACGACAACTTCCGCATGCAGCTGCCGATCGACCGGTTTCGCTGGCTGTACCTCGACAATCCCGACGGTCGCGCGGTGGCCTGGCTGGCGATAGACGAGGGCTCCGGGGAGATTGTCGGATCGACCGCCGTGACGCCTCGTCGAATCAGGCTCGGGCGAGCGCGGCAGGTCGTGGCCTGGAACTGCGGCGACTTTTCGATCCGTCCCCGCTATCGCACGATGGGCGTGGCGCTCAAGCTGCGACGAGCCGCGAGGGACGCGGTCGATGCCGGCGCGCGTCCGTTCCTCTACGCGCATCCGAACGACCGCATGCTTCCGGTCCACCTGAAGGTCGGCCATTCACCGCTCGGTCGCATGGTGCGGCACGCCAGGCGAATGCGCATGGAAACCGGGTGGGGGGTCGTCGATGCCGTGGGGTCGGTCGGTTTGCAGTGGATGGGTCGCGAGCTGTTCGTGCGGCGCCGGGAGGAACTGGAACTGCTCACCTCCGATGCCGGTCAGGAGTTCGACGACCTGTACGAGCGGGCCTTCGCCAGGCTCGGCACGGCCCTGGTTCGCGATGCTGCCTACGTGCGATGGCGGTTCCAGCGGATGCCCGTCGATTCGCACGAGCTCATCGTGAGCCGTCGAGGAAGCGCCTTGACGGGCTATCTGGCATTCGCGGTCCAGGACCGCGTCGCTCACGTCAAGGATTGGCTGACGGCCGACGATGCCGCGCGCGATCAGCTGTTCGCGGGATTCATCCGCGACATGGGGCGCCGCGATGTCCGCAGCATTTCGGTGATAGCGCTGGAGACGCATCCGGACCTGCCAGCGTGGCGCAGATTCGGGTTCTTCGTGCGGCCGGAATCTTCGACGGCCATCACGTATGTTCCGGAGTCGTTTCCGGACCGTACCGAGGTCTCGGCGCCGCAGGCATGGTACATGACCGTCGGCGACCGCGACGTGTAGGGGTGGCGCCGGGTCGGGATTGGGACGATATAGAGGTGCTCAGTGCGATCGACACAGAAGGAATTGCGGCAGTTCATCGCTTCGGAACTCGGACGGGATGTTTCCGGCGTGGCGGATGCCGAATCATTGCTGGAGGCCGGCGTCATCGATTCGATGGGCGTGCTCGAGCTCGTGTCCTTCATCGAGAAGCAGTACCGGATTGCGGTTGCTGAGGACGAGATGATGCCGGAGAACTTCGACTCGGTGGATGCCATTGCCGCATTCATCGACAGACGGCGGAGCGATGGCGCGGTCTGAAAGGGCCGTCGCGCCCGGGCTCGGCGTTCGTCTGCCGTGGTCTGTCTGGGCATCGGAAGGGGAACACCTTCTGGAGATCCCGGCGTCGTGGGAGTGCGTGCCGTTGCGGATGGCGGATGCGCCGTCGCTCTCCCGCAGCGAGATCGCGCGGGCGCTGGATCACCCGATCGGCGCGCCGCCGCTCGACACGCTGGCCAGGGGCAAGCGCAGTGCCAGCATTGCGATTGACGATCGGACCCGGCCGCTCAAGACGGCGGTCCTGCTGCCGGAGCTCGTCGACCGGCTGACCAACGCCGGGGTTCCCATCGATCGAATCACGATCGTCGTGGCGAGCGGCGCACACCGCCGGGCGAACGAGCAGGACTTCGAAGCCAAGATCGGCCGCGAACTCCTCGCGCGCGTCCGTGCGGTACCACACGATCCTCGAGCGGACCTTGTGGACACCGGCGTAGCGCTGGGCGGCGTTCCGGTGCGTGTCAACCGTGAGTTCGCTGGGGCCGAGCTCAGAATAGGCCTTGGCGCGGTGATTCCGCATCCATTCGCGGGTTTCAGTGGAGGCGGGAAGATAGTCATTCCCGGCCTCGCCGATCTCGACGTGCTCGCACGAACGCACAAATTCGCATTGATGGGCTTTCGAGGTGGTGCGCGCCTCGAGGGCAACAGTTTCAGAGCCGAAATGGAAGCCGCGGTGCGCCAGATCGGACTCGACTGGACAGTGAACGTGGCACTCAACAGCCAGCGAGACGCGGCGGCCGTGTGTGCCGGCGACATGGTCGAAGCGCACCGGGCTGCGGCGGCAGCGGCAGCCAGGATAGGGATGACCCAACCGCCCGAGCGGCCGCTGGACGCCATCCTCCTGAACGCGTACCCCAAGGACGGCGAGCTCCTGCAGGTGGAATCCGCGCTCGTGCCGCTGCGCCAGGGGATGATG
>DASTBU010000158.1:0-23232 GCA_035711845.1 Vicinamibacterales bacterium | reverse complement strand
GGCGGCGTGAGGAGCATCATGAGGCGATCGTCGCGCCGGATCAGCTGCCGGTCCACCGACTCCATCGCCCGGGCTGCCCGGTCCGGATCCGCGGCGCCCGAGAGGACGGCCCACGACTGCGCGATCGCGTCGATGCGACATTCCTGGTTCCCCGTCGATCCCAGCGGCGTGCCGTCGTCGAAGTACGCGCGCCGGTACCAATCACCGTCCCAGGCATTCTCGGCCGCTGCGGCGAGCGCATCGGCGTGACGCCGGTACGCCTCGGCGCGGTGGCTCTCGCCGCGCGCGTCGGCGATGTCCGCGAACGGCCGGAGGATGGCGATCAGGAACCAGGCCAGCCACACGCTTTCTCCCTGCCCGCCGGCGCCCACGAGGTTCATGCCGTCGTTCCAGTCGCCGGTGCCCATCAGCGGCAGGCCGTGCGAGCCCGTTGCCATGCTGACAGCGATGGCCCGGACGCAGTGCTCGTAGAGGGAGCCCTGCTCCGCCGATTGGATGGGGCGCTCGTAGGCCTCGTGCTCGTCGGGATTCAACAGCCGCCCTTCGAGAAAGGGCGCCTGCTCGTCCAGCACCGCCCGGTCGCCCGTGGCCGCCACGTATTCGAGCGTGGCGTACACGAGCCACAACCTGTCGTCGGCGAAACGCGTGCGAACGCCATGACCGAGCGGTTCGTGCCACCAGTGCTGGACGTCGCCCTCGACGAACTGCCGGGAAGCGGCGCGGAGCAGGTGCTCGCGCGCCAGGTGCGGCGCCGACAGCAGGAGCGCCAGCACGTCCTGGAGCTGATCGCGGAACCCGAATGCACCACCCGACTGATAGAACGCGGATCGTCCCCAGATCCGGCACGCGAGCGCCTGATACAAGAGCCAGCCGTTGAGCATCAGGTCTGTCGCGCGGTCAGGTGTCTTCACCTGCACGGTGTCGAGCAGATCGTGCCAGAACCGCGACGTTTCGGCCACGGCCGCGTTCACCGTTTCCTGGTTGCGACAGCGCTCGACAGCGGTGCGCACGCCGGCTCGATCGGGGGCCTCACCGAGCAGTCCCGTGACGGTCCGCTCTTCACCCGGTTCGAGCGTGACGTGAACCCGAATCGCCCCGCAGGGATCCACCGCGGCACCAACCTTGTCCGAGAGCCGATCGCGGCCAAGCGCGGCTGGCCTCCGGAGCAGACCATTGCGGCCGATGAACTCCATGCGATCGCCCGTGCACGATCGGTTCTCGCCGGGAAAGAGATCGAGAAACGCGACACGCGTGGCGAAGGCATCGCGAAACGTGTTGGTGGCCATCAGCGCACCCGTTGCAGGATCCACGCTCGTGACCACATGATGCGCGGACCGGGCGCGATGCTCTCCGAGCGTCCATTCGACATAGAGCGTCACGGAAAGGTGCCGCCGCCGGGACGACGCGTTCTTGAGCGCCAGCTGGAAGGTCTTCACCGGTTCCGACGGCAGCACCGACAGTCGAAGCGCGGCCTGGATCCCGAGACTCGCGTGCTCGAACACGCTATAGCCACGGCCGTGGCGAACCGTGTACGACAGGCCTTCGCCCGCCGGCAGCGGCGTCGCTGACCACATCTGACCGGTGTCCTCGTCGCGGAGAAATACCGCTTCGCCCGGCGGATCGGCGACCGGATCGTTCGACCACGGTGTCAAGCGGTTGTCGTGACTGTTCTCGGACCACGTGAATCCGCAGCCCAGTTCGGAGGCGACGAACCCGAACGTCGCGTGCGCGACCACGTTGATCCACGGAGCAGGCGGAACTGCGCCTCCACCAAGATCCACATGCACGAGGTATTCGCGCCCGTCGTTCGAGAATCCACCGAACCCGTTGAACGCCAGCAGACCAGCGGATGAATGTGCCCAGGTGCCAGCCTCGGCGGCGGCCAGGTACGTGGCCGGGGCGGCCGTGGCCCGTGACGTCTGCGCGCTCAACGGGACATCGGGCTTCACGAGCTGCTGCTCGAGCCCGCCGTCCGACGCGTCCATCACCGCACGGGCGGTCGCACGGAGCAGCAACTGGTCCTCGGACGCCATCAGATCCGTTCGGCGGAGGAACACGCCTCCCGGCCGATCGGCCAGCGCTTGTTCCGGGCTGCTCTCGAGCATGGCCTGGAGCGCCTGCTGGAGGTCCTGGAGATAGCTGGGTGCATGCTCGTTGAGGACGACCAGGTCGAACGCAAGGCCCTTGTGGCGCAGGTATTCGTGGGCCTTGAGCAAATCCCGGAAGAGCCGGATGCCCGCCTCCTCCGCGATGCGCACGAGGACGATGGGCAGATCGCCGGAGATGCCGTACTTCCACAGATCGGACTGACCGCGACGGTTCTCGTGCGTCGCCTCCTGCGATCGCAGGCGCGGATCTCCATACAGCAGCCTCCCGCCGAGCCGCTGGTAGCGCATCGCGTCGTCCAGCGTCAGGCCGAGATGCCTCAGCTCGACCTCGGCGTGCGTACTGGCGAGGGCGAAGGCCCGGGCGACCGCTCGACGGTCGTGATACTTCTCGATCAGCTGTTTGGCAGAGGCTTCGTTCTCGGCCACGCCGGTCGTGAACGAGAGCCGCGCGGTGGCGCCCGGTGCCAGCCTGATCGACTGGCGCAGGCTGAGGATCGGATCGAGCACCGGACCGGTGGTATTCGACAGCGGTGCGCCCATCTCCATGGCAGCCGGATCGTGAATGGTGCGGCCGCGGCCGATGAACCGTGCCCGGTCCGTTTCGTATTCCGTCGGGGTGCCGATCCTGCCCCGCCCGCTCAGGACGTGGAACAGGCGGACGGGTTCGCCCCCCGCCCGAGGACGCCGCGCGCAGATGAGCGCGTCGTACTGCGGGATCGCGTGCGTTTCGACGAAGAGGTTGCTGAACGCCGGGTGCACGAGATCCGCGCTGCCGGGCGCGAGCACGACTTCCGCATAGCTCGTCAGGTCGAGGCTCCGTGCGCCCGGCGTGTGATTCGTGATCGAGACCCGACGGATCTCCACATCATCTTCGGGCGAGACGACCACTTCGGTTCTCGTTTCGAACCCGGCGTCGACCCGCCGCCATATCGCCCGGTCCATCGCGAAGCCGACCTCGTACTCGTCGGGCTCCCGCTGTGTGGGCTGGAACGCCGTGGACCACACGCTCCCGGTTTCCAGGTTGCGCACGTAGCAGAAACTGCCCCAGGCGTCGCGCGTGATGTCCTCACGCCAGCGCGTGAGGGCAAGGTCCTGGCGCCGGCTGTACCCACCGCCGGCGTTGGTCACCATCACGGCATACGATCCATTCGACAGGAGATGCGACCGCGGACTCCGGGTGTGCGGCGTCACGTAGCGCCGCACCGACAACGGCCCGGTGCGACGGACCGTGGGAACGTGCGCCGCGGTCTCGACCGGTGGGTTCCGGAGTGGAACGAGTTGGGGGATCTTCTCCTGCAACAGCAGATCCGCGGCCTGCACGCGGGGATCCGCGTGAAAGCGATCCTGCATCGGGCCCGCGTTCAGGAGGTTGTCGAGCGCCACCAGGCTCATGCCCTGGTGATGCGCCATATAGGTCCGCAGGACGACCCCCTCCTTCTGGTCGGGAGGCAGGCGTTCGGAGGTGTAGTCAATCGCCTCGTAGTAGCCCATCGGGCCGAGCGCGCCTTGCTCTCGCAGCCGCAACAGGTTGCGAACCACTTCCGGCGGCGCGATCGGGGCCGCCAGGAGCGCCGCATACGGCGCGACGACGAGGTCCTCGCCGAGCCCTCGCTTCAAACCCAGCCCGGGCACGCCGAAGGCGCGATATTGATAATTGCCCTCGAGATCCTGCGCGTTGTAGGCGGATTCCGAGATTCCCCACGGAACGCCACGCTGGGCGCCGTACTGGATTTGCCGGCGGACGACAGCGTCATATGTCTCGTCGAGCAGCGTGCCCGGGTGCGATCGCATGACGACCAGAGGCATGAGGTACTCGAACATGGACGCGCTCCACGACAGCAGCGCGCGGGAGGTACCTGCCGGCGTCAGCGGGCGCCCGAGCTTGAACCAGTGATCGTGCCGGATGCTGCCGTTGGCGATTGCGACGAAGCTCGCGAGGCGGGCTTCCGACGCCAGCATGTCGTAGTACGAGGCGTCGAGCCGGCCGTCGGTGACGCTGAATCCGATGGAGAACAGCTGCCGTTCGGGATTGAACAGGAACCCGAACTCGATTTCCTCGACGAAGTCGTCGGCCAGCTCTGCGAGCCGTTCCGCCCGCTCGATGAGCTCTTCGGCATGCCGGCGAGCGGCGTTGACCCGCGGATCCGCACTCGACGCCAGCGATCGCTCGCACCAGCCCACGAGCTGCGGAAGCGTGGGCACGGGCGCGGGCGTCACGATCTCCGCGCGCACGTCGGGCGAGATCCAGCCCGCGAGGAGATCGAGCTCGCGCTGGTGGGCGGCAACCGCCGTGGCGGCTCTCTCCAGCCAGTAGATCGCCTCGGCCAGGTCGACCGGCGCGCTGGTTTTTGCCTTGCTGCCCGAGGCGGAATCCTCCATCTCCTGGACCACCAGGCCAACCGACAGCACGCTTTCCGCGAGCTCGGGCAGCGCCCTCTGCCAATCCGGCAGCGTGAGAGGCCGCTCCGTCAGCTGGCCGCGCAGGACGGCCAGCTCCTTCTGCAGACGGCCACCTGGCCGTCCGCCAAACGCGCGCACGGCTTCTTCCTCGAACAGGTCGATGGTGTCCCGCACGCCGTCGAGCGCCGCCGGCTCGATGATCGGCGTCTCTCCCGCCAGTTCATGCAGCGCCGCGCGCATTGTCAACAGGCACGCGGCGAGGTTGCCGCTGTCAACAGTTGAAATGTACGCCGGGGCCAGCGGCACGAGCGACCGTGTGTCGTACCAGTTGTAGAAATGTCCTCGATACCGCTGAAGGCGCAGCAAGGTATCGAAGGTGGGCTCGAGGCGATCGAGCACGCCGGCAATCGAGAGGTACCCGAGGTCATGCGCCGACACGGTGGACAGCAGCTGCAGTCCGATGTTGGTCGGCGAGGTGCGGTGCGCGACCGGCTCGCGCCGATCTTCCTGGTAATTGTCGGGAGCCAGCCAGTGATCGTCGGGGCCGATCAGATCCTCGAAGAACCGCCACGTTCGCCGGGCGGTTTGCCGGAAGACTGCCCGCTGGGTCGCGGTGAGGCTGACGCGTCGTCGGGAAACGGGAAGACCGGTCGTGTAGACGATGACCGGGGAGAGCACCCAGAGCGCGAGCACCGCGCTGGCCGGAACGAGACGATGTGGAGCGCTGAGCGCGACGAGCAACGCAACCGCTCCTCCCACGACAGGCGCGGGCCACATCCGCCTGAAGAGGCTGCTGACAGAAAGCGGCACGTCCCTGAACCTGTCGGCGGACACCCACTCGAGTAGCCGGCGCCTGGTAATCAGCATGCGCACGAGCACGCGGGCGATCGCGTCGATCATCACGACGGCCTGGTGAGCCAGCAGCGTGACCGACAGCGCGGCCTGACGCACGCTTGTCACGATCGCGTCGCGCTCGGCCTTCAGGTGTTCACGGAGGGGCACGCCTCTGATGCGGCTGCCGAGCGTCCGCCCGATCTGCACGTAGGCCGGAAATGCCAGCACCAGCAGCGCCAGCGTCGTCCAGACACCTGAGGATCCGGGAAGCACCGTCCACCCTGCTGTGAGCAGCAGCAGGAGCGCCGGCGGCAGGAGGCTCCGGCGCAGGTTGTCGAAAATCTTCCACCGGGAGATGACCGGCAGGGTGTTGCGGACGACACGGCCTGTGGCGTCAGGAACGGTGCGCCAGAGCCACCGGACGATCTGCCAGTCGCCGCGCACCCACCGGTGCTGCCGCGCCGCGAAGGCCAGGTAATGCGCCGGATAATCGTCAACCACCTCGATGTCAGTACACAAGCCGGTCCGCGCGTAGAAACCTTCGAACAGATCGTGGCTAAGCAGTGTGTTCTCGGGGACGCGGCCGGCCAGCGCGGCGCGGAACGCGTCGACGTCGTAGATCCCCTTGCCGACGTAGCTCCCCTCGTGGAAGAGATCCTGATAGAGGTCGGACACCGCCGTGGTGTACGGGTCGAGGCCGATGTGGCCGGAGTAGATCTCGGCGAACACCGTGCGGATCGCGCTGACCGCGCTCACCGACACCCGCGGCTGAAGCACGCCGTAACCCTCGCTGACCCGCGGGAGGCTCGGATCGAACCGGGGCCGGTTGAGCGGATGCGATAGCGTCCCCACGAGACGCCGGGCGGCCTCCATCGGCAGCTGCGTGTCGGAATCGAGCGTGATCACGTAGCGCACCGACGGGAGCACTCGCAGATCGCCGTGCTGGACGATGAAGCTGGTGTCGGTCGCGCCGCGCAGCAGATCGTTGAATTCCTCGAGCTTGCCGCGCTTGCGCTCGCGCCCCATCCAACAGCCTTCGCACGGGTTCCACTGACGCTCCCGGTGGAACAGGAAGAAGCGATCGGGATCGTGCCGCGCGTTGAGCTCGTCCACCCGCTGCCTGGCTGCGGCCAGCAGAGCGCGGTCCTCGGGACGTTCGCGCTCGTCGGCGTCGGCGAAATCGGTCAAGAGCGCGAAATGCAGGTTGGTATCCCGGTTCGCCAGGAAGCGGACTTCGAGGTCGTCGAGCAGCGACCCGAGCCGGGACTCCGAATCGACTATCGCCGGCACGACCACGAACGTGCGGTCTTCTTTCGGGATCCCGCCGCGCAGATCCAGCTTGGGTAGCGGCCTGGGAGGCACTTGCGACGTCAGGATCAGGTTGACCAGGCTGATGACCAGCTCCGCCGCCGGGAGCAGGACGATCAGACCCACGAGCCACAACTCGCCCGTGGAGCCGCCTCGTCGGTTGGCGTACGCTACGAGGCTCGCCACCGACACGACGGTCATACAGGCCAGCGTTCCGAGATAACCCAGTGCCGGATGACGGAAGAAAAACCGGGACCAGCGTTCCCGGGCTGTCGGCGGGTATCGCAAGTCCTGCTCGAGGCGGAACCTGCCGCGCGAAATCAGGTAATAACCGACGTGATGGGTCCGATCGTTGTCCGGCCGGCTCCCGACAGCCTCGCGCGCGAGATTCACGGCGCGCAGCGCGACGTCGTGCTCTGGCTGTCTGGCTCGTTTGGCCAGCTCCTCGACCGAATGCCGGTACCGGTCGCGCGTGGCAAAGTCCATCCGCCCATAGGCGCCGGGCGGGTCGTCGCGGAGCACCCGCTCCACCACGCTGACCTGCTCGAAAAACAGCGTCCAGTCCACCGACGACATCAGCCGCATGCTCGTGATCACGTTGGCGATGGCGAGCTGGTCGGCGGCCTCCCGCTGATGCTCCATCCGAAGCATCGTTTCCGGCGAGTCTCCCTGCCGGTCCAGCGCTTCGTGCAGCACGTGCCACGCGGGCGCCGCGCTGGACGGCTGATCGCGGAGGCACTGGAGCAGTTCGACGACGAAGGCAGCCGACAGCCGGCCGTTGGCCTGCCGCTCCTCGGTGAGGAGGCGCGTGATGACGCCCGCCGGATCGTCAGGACTGTTGGCGAACAGGCTGCCCCAGCGGCGCGCCTGATCGCGGCTGCGCCGCGCCGACACGATGTTGTCGGCCAGCCGGCGCAGCTCTTCGAGGAGCGCCAGCCGCAGCATGATCGGAATGGCCCAGGCCTCCCCGATCGACAGCGGCGCGATCCGCTGATAGGCAACCGCGAAATCGATGAGCGTCTGAAGATCGAGCCGACCCGCGGTATGCCCGATCAGCGCCTGGGCAATGACGTAGACCCTCGGGTACCCCTCGGACGGCCCTTCGGCGAGCTTGGGCAACTCGATGTAGTACTTCCGCGGCAGGTCCTGACGGATCTCGCGGACCTGGTCCTGGACGACGTGGTAGTTGTCGCGCAGCCAGTCTTCCGAGGCCACCGCCTGCCCTTCGGCGCGCGCGGCGGCCGAGAGGAACTGGTAGACCTCCTCCAGGCGGGTCGCGCTCTCGTCGAGCCGTGGCAGCAGGGGCCGTCCGCGAGAAGGCGCGGGAACGACCCGGTGGGATTGGGCCAGCGCGATCGCCTGGGCCTGCAGACGGTCCTGACTCAAGAGCTCGGCGCCTGCAGGGCGATCGTCGCGCACCTCCATCAAGGGCGTAGACACATCTATCAAGATATCGCAGTCGGTTAAACGACCGTGGTCCGTGATCCATGGACCGGGTCCGCCCTCCGCTCTATGGCGGACGGCCGACTCGGCTCGACCGACTGAGACTGTCACCGACGGCGGACGATGACAGACTGTTTCATGTACTCTTATGAAACTGTGCCGTTGACCATGCTGTGCATCGCCACCTACAGGAAGGGCGATGACTTCTTGCGAGAGTGCCGGGCGCAAGGCTGCCGCGTGCTGCTGCTGACAGACGAGAAGCTGCGGAACGCCGACTGGCCGCGGGAGGCAATCGACGCGTTCTATTACGTGCGCCGGGACATGCCGCTCGAGGACATCCGGAAGGGCGCCGCGTTCCTGGGCCGGACCGAACGGTTCGACCGGATCGTGGCGCTCGACGACTTCGACGTCGAGCTGGCGGCCATGCTGCGCGAGTACCTCTTCGTACCGGGCATGGGGGAGACCACGGCGAGGGCGTTTCGCGACAAGCTCGCGATGCGCCGAAGGGCCAGGAGCGCGGGGCTGGCCTGTCCGGCGTTCGTCCACGCGCTGAACTTTGGCGAGATCACGGAGTGGACCCACCGCGTGCCTCCGCCCTGGGTGCTCAAACCCCGGTCGCAGGCGGCGGCGCTCGGCATCAGGAAGCTCCATTCGGCCGACGAGCTCTGGCAGGCCATCGACAAGCTTGGCGACGCCACAGCCGACTACCTCATCGAGCAGTTCGTCCCCGGCGACGTGTACCACGTGGACTCGATCGTGTTCAACCGCACGGTGCAGTTCGCGATCGCGAGCCGCTATCGCACGCCGCCGATGGCGGTCGCACACGAGGGAGGCATCTTCGTCACCAGAACGCTCTCGAACGAGGACCCGGCTACCGATCCGCTCGAGAAATTCAACGCCCGGATCCTCGAGGCGTTCGGCCTCGTCCGCGGCGCGTCCCACACCGAGTTCATCCGGGCGCAGGACGGAACCTGGACTTTTCTCGAGACGTCAGCCCGCGTGGGCGGCGCCTTCATCGTGGACGTCGCGGAAGCCGCGAGCGGCCTGAATCTCTGGCGTGAATGGGCGAAGGTGGAAATCGCCGGGGAGGAGGGCACCTACGAGGCGCGCCCGCGGCAGAATCGATGCGCCGGAATCGTCCTCTCGCTCGCGCGCCAGGAAACGCCCGACACGAGCGCTTACACGGATCCCGAGATTCTGACCAGAATCCGCAAACCGCACCATGCCGGCCTGATCGTGGCGTCGCCGAGCGCCGAGCGTGTCAGCGAGCTGCTCGACGACTATACCCGCCGTTTCTACAGCGACTTCCACGCGTCGGCGCCGCCGCCCGAACGTCCAGTTGAATGACGTCGCCGACCCTGCATTCACGACCCGATGCGCCGCTCCGGCGGGTGCTCTCCAACGTCTGGTCGCCGCAGCGGAACACGCGGCGGGACATCGACGTGTTCCTGCCGCACTCCTATGGGCGCAACCGGCGCCAGCGTTACCCGGTCGTGTACATGCAGGACGGCCAGAACCTGGCGGACCCGCATCGCGCGTTTGCCGGCACCTGGGAACTGAACCGCGCCATCGACACGCTGGCCGAACGCGGGATCGAAGCCCTCTTCATCGGCGTGCCGAACCTGGGCCCCGAGCGCGTGCGCGAGTACAGCCCGTTCTTCGACGGCCGACAAGGCGGGGGGGCGGGCGACGCGTACCTCGCTTTCCTGGAGCGCACCGTCAAGCCGCTGATCGATCGGCGGTTTCGTACACGACCCGAGCGGGAGGCCACCGGCATCTTCGGGTCCTCGATGGGTGCGCTCATCAGCCTCTATGCATTCTTCCGCGCGCCGGAAACGTTCGGCTTCGTCGGGGCGATGAGCCCCTCGCTCTGGTTCGCGGATCGCGCCATCCTGGCGTACGTGGAGAGGGATGGCACGCCGCCCGGACGAATCTATCTGGACGCAGGAACCGCGGAGGGCGGCGCCACGCTGCGCGACGTGCGACAGCTCGCGAGGATCCTCGAGCGCAAGGGTTACGACGAGGGCACGACACTTCGCGTTGTCGAGGCCGAAGGCGGCCAGCACGACGAACACCACTGGGCGCAGCGGCTCGCGCCGGCCCTGGAGTTCTTGTTGCGGCCGATGGCCGAACGGCGGCGGTCACGCAGCGCTCGATGAACCCGCGGACGCCCACGCGGGTCTTCGCCGGACGATCCGCCGTGCGCTCCGCTTGCCTTTCGAGGCAGTTCCCGGCCAACGGCCGGTAGACCGTAGTACCATCCCCGGCATGAAAGGCTCATGGATCACGTGGGCACTGATGCTGGCGGCGGGTTCGCTCGGCACGCAGGGTCAGGATCCGGCGCGGGACGCGAAGCTTCTGTACATCGATGTCGTGGCTGTCGATCAAAAAGAGAGCCCGGTCACGGATCTCAGGCAGGACGAGCTGGAGGTCTGGATTGCCGGGTATCAGGTGCCGATCGAGACGCTCGTGGCGGTCACACCCGGAAGCGAGGCGGCCAGGGGCCGCCTCGTCGTTCTGATCCTGGACGACATGACGCTGCCGCTGCCGCTCGTGCCGCGGACGAAGGAAGCCGCGCGGCGATTCGTCAACAGGATGGGGCCCGACGACGAGATGGCGATCGTGATGCTCAACGGCTCCACGATGGAGAGCACCGGCGATCGGGCCAGGCTGCTGAGGGCAATCGACCGCTACAACGTGGGGCCAACCGGCGTGGTGCCGTTCGACCGGCTCGGCGAGCAGGTGCTGAATACAGTGACCACGATCGCCCGACAGCTCGCCGAAACGCCGGAGCGGCGGGGCGCGATCGTCGCGATCGGTGCGTCCTGGCTGCTCGACCGGCCGATCCCGCCGCCGAACATCGCGCGCGAGCTGCGTCAGGAATGGACCGCGGCGATGCGCATGATGGCGTTCGCAAACGCGAACCTCTACGTGATCGAGCCGGCAGGCGTCGGCTCGGTGCCCGTGGGCGGCGGAGAGGGCGGATTCGCGCGCGAGACCGGCGGTTTCGCGTTTCTCAACACGAACGACCTGACCCGCGCGGCGGACCAGATCATGCGCGAAACCGCGAACTACTACCTCGTCGGCGTCGCCGATCCGCCCATTCAGCGGAAGGCCGACCTTCGCGAACTGAAGGTTCACGTGCACCGCCGCGGCGTCACGGTTCGCGCCCGACGCGCCATAGCGGGGACGGGCTAGTCCGTGGGTCCTCGGGGCTCGGTCCTCGGGGCTCGGTCCTCGGGCTCGGGGCTCGGGCAGTAGGGGAACAACCATGAAGATTCACGCCGGGCAGCGTGCGACACGCAGCCTCACGGTGACCGCCGATCATGTGCGCAAGTTCGCGGAGATCTCCGGGGATTACAACCCGCTCCACTTCGACGAGGCGTTCGCCGCGCGGACGAAATTCGGACGGCTCGTCGTGCAGGGCGGCTTGACGACGGGGCTGCTGCATGCGTTGGTGGCGATGGACATGCCGGGGCCGGGGACCGTGTTCCTCAGCCAGAACTGGAAATTCACCGCGCCCGTCTTCATCGGCGACACGATCACCGCCGAAGCCGAAATCGTCTCGATACACGGCACGAAGCCTGTCACAAACCTGCAGGTCCGCATCACGAATCAGCAGGGGGACACGGTGCTCGAAGGCGAGGCGTGGTGTTACACGTTTGACGCGTCCTGAAGGTGCTGCGTGCGGGCTGCCGGGTGCCTGGCACCGGGCACCGACGAGTGTCGTATCCTCTCCTTGTGCCCCGGTGTGACCGCCTTCTGACCAACGCTACCATCCTCACCATGGACGATCGGTTCACCGTCCATGCGCCGGGCGGTGTCGCGGTGAGCGGGGACAGCATCGTGGCGGTCGGCCCGGGCGCGCTCGAGTACGAGGCGGCGGAGAGAGTCCACTGCGGCGGCCGGATTGTCATGCCGGGGCTCGTCAACGCGCATACCCACGCCGCGATGACGCTGGTGCGCGGGCTGGCCGACGACCTGCGGCTCGATGTCTGGCTGATGGGATACATGATGCCCGTCGAGCGCGAGTTCGTCAGCGCGGATTTCGTGCGCGTCGGCACCCAGCTCGGCTGCGCGGAGATGATCCGATCCGGCATCACGTGCTTCGCGGACATGTACTACTTCGAGGAGGCGGCCGCACAGGCGACGGCCGAAGCCGGGATGCGGGCGCTGTGCGGCCAGACCGTGCTGCGGTTCCCCTCCCCGGACGCCGCCAGCTTCGAAGACGGACTCGCGCGCGCCCGCGAGTTCATCGAGCGCTGGCGATCCCATCCGCTGATCGTGCCCGCGCCCGCGCCGCACGCGCCCTACACGTGCACGCCGGAGATCCTGCGTTCCTGCGCGGAGCTGGCGGCCGAGTTCGACGTGCCGCTGCACACCCACCTGTCGGAAACGCTCTTCGAGGTGGAGGACTCGCGGCGCGCGCACGGCATGCCCGTGATTCCGTGGGCCAAGAAGCAGGGCCTCTTCGGCGCGAAGGTGCTGGCCGCTCATTGCGTGCACGTGGACGAGGGCGAGATTCGCGCGCTGAAGAACGCCGGGGCGGGCGTGGCGCACAACCCGACCAGCAACCTGAAGCTCGCGGCGGGCGTCGCGCCGGTCACGAAAATGCTGGAGCTCGGGCTCGCCGTGGGCATCGGCACCGACGGCGCCGCCTCCAACAACGACCTCGACATGTTCGAGGAGACGCGCCTGGCGGCGCTGCTGGCAAAGGGGATTGGCGGCGATCCGACGGCCCTGCCGGCGCGGCAGGCGCTGACCATGGCCACGCGCATGGGTGCGGCCGCGCTCCACATGGAAGCGCTCACCGGATCGCTCGAGCCAGGAAAGCGCGCGGACCTCATCACGATCGACCTGGCTGGCCTGCACACGGTGCCACGATTCGAGCGCGACCCCGATGCCCTGTACGCGCGGATCGTCTACGCGGCCAAGTCCACCGATGTCGTCGACGTGATGTGCAACGGACGATGGCTGATGCGGGACCGCACGCTGCTGACGCTCGATGAAACGGAACTCCGTCGGGAGGCCCGCGCGCGGGCGCGGCGCATCGACGCGTTCCTCGACAGCCGCGAGGTCAGCGTGCTGCAGAAGCTGGTCGCCGTCGGCGGCGCGATCGAGCAGGAGAGCTTCGAGGTCCAGGTCAAGGCGCGCGTGCCGTCGGCCGAGCAGGTCCATCGCGTGATCGGGAGCGACGAGCTCACCGTGATCCGCGGGAGCCGCTATCGCCAGCACGATACGTACTGGTCGTTCGAAGACCAGGATCAAGGCCGGCTCCGCTACCGTCAGGACGAGTTCCTGGACGAGGCGGGCGCGGTAACCGGCGAGCGCTCGCGCCTCACGCTGACGGGGCGCACGCGCGAGGGACAGTTCGGCACAGTCCTGCTGTCTCGCTCGCGGTATCTCGCCCCCGCGGCGCATTCGCAGCGGTTCTATCGCGAGTACTTCCGGCCGCGCGGCGAGCAGGTGGTCGAAAAGGAGCGAATGCGGTGGCTGGTCGCGTACCGCGGGGTCGAGTTCTACGTCCATCTCGACCGGCTCCTCAGCCCGGCGACGGCCGGGTACTTCATCGAAGTGAAATCGCGGACGTGGTCGCGCCGCGACGCGCGCGACAAGGCCGCCGTGATCGCCGAGCTGCTCGCGCTCTTCGGTGCGAACCCGGACGACACGATCGCCGACGGATATGTGGACCTCGTTGGATAGAGCAGGTGCAGGGTGCCGGCACCTCGCCCCTCTCTCAGGCCTCACCCCCATCCAATTCGTATTCCCGCAACTTCCGGTAGAGATTCCGCTCGCTGATGCCGAGCATCGTCGCGGCGCGGCCGCGGTGTCCGCCGGCCGTGCGCAGCGCCAGCTCGATGTGCCCCCGCTCCAGTTCCTCCAGCGTAGGAAAATAGGAGGCGACAGCTGGACCTGCTCCCGACGGTATCGCGGAGGGCCCGCGAACCGCTGGCGGCAGGTGCTCGGGACCGATCTCGCTCCCCTCGCAGACGACGATGGCCGCTTCGACGGCGTGCAGGAGCTCGCGCACGTTGCCCGGCCATGAATGCCGGCGCAGCTGCTCGAGCGCCCGCTCGCTGAGCCGTTTCCGGACGCCGAACCGCTCGTTCAGCCGCGACACGAAATGGACGGCGAGAACGTCCACGTCGCCGGTTCGATCGCGCAAGGCAGGCACCTTTACGCTGATCGTGCTCAGCCGATAGAACAGATCCTCGCGAAACACCCCTTGCCGCACCATCGCAGGGAGATCACGGTTCGTGGCGGCCACCACTCGAACGTCGACCCGGATTTCCTGCGTGCCGCCTACCCGGCGGAAGGTCGACGCGTCGAGCACCCGCAGCAGCTTGACCTGGGTGCTCTGGCTGACCTCGCCAATCTCGTCGAGAAAGATCGTTCCGCTGTGGGCCACCTCGAACAGTCCTGACTTGGCGCGGTCCGCCCCGGTAAAGGCGCCGCGCTCGTGCCCGAACAGCTCGCTCTGCAGAAGACTCTCCTGCAGCGCCGCGCACTCCACCACGACGAACGGCCGCTGCCGGCGGGGGCTGCGGGCATGCAGCAGCTTCGCGACCATTTCCTTGCCGGTCCCGGTCTCGCCGGTGATGAGCACCGTCGAATCGCTCACCGCCACGCGGTCGATCAACTGCACCAGCTGCCGGAACTCGACGCTGTCGCCGACGAACGAGCCGCCCAGATCGGGGGGCGTCAGACCACGCTCGAGGAGTGAGGCACGCCGGTGCAATGCCCTCCGCTCGAGTGCCCGCTGGATCCGGATCTCCAGCTCGTCGAGGGGGCACGGCTTCGCCACGTAATCGAACGCACCCTGACGGATGGACTCAATCGCGGTGTCGATGGAGCCATGCCCTGTGAGCATGATCGCCTCGCTCCCCGGGCTGATCTCGCGAACGGCTTTCAACACGTCGAGCCCGCTCATGTCCGGAAGCTGCAAGTCCAGCAGCACGATCTCTCGTGGTGCCTCGGCGAGCACGCGGAGCGCCTCGCCGCCCGTGGCCACCGACACGACGGCGAACCCCAGACGTTCCAGCTCTCTCGAGAGTACGCGCCGGAACGCATCGTCGTCGTCGACGAGGAGGATGGAGGCAGCCTGTTTCATCAGGCGGTCTGCCGTGTGGCGCCCGCATGAAACGGCAGACGCACCTCGAAGGTCGAACCTGCGCCTGGTTCGCTCGTCACGGTGAGGTCCCCACCCCAGCGGCGGATGAAGTTGAGCGACAGGAACAGCCCGAGGCCGGTCCCTCCTTTACGAAGGCTGAAGAACGGCTCGAAGATCCGCTTCTGGTGCTCGAGGCCGATCCCGCACCCGTTGTCGGTGACGCGAATTCGCACGGGATCCCCGCCTTCGAGCGCGACGGTGACGCGTCCGCCGGACGGGCAGGCCTGAACGGCATTGAGGAGCAGGTTCATCAGCGCATGCTGCAGCTCGGCCTCGTCGGCTCGAACATGCGCGCCCGATGACGGCATCACGTCCACTCTGACGCCGTGGGCGCGCGCGGTCGGCTCAATCAACCGCGTCACCGCCGCGATTGTAGAGGCCAGGTCCACCACGTCGCCTGGCGAGGCCTGGCCGCGCGACATCCGGAGGAAGTGCTGCGTGATACCCCGGCAACGCAACAACTGCTCGCGCGCGATCGCCGCGTTCTCGCCCACATGCGATCGGTCGCCTTCCCCGTTTCCCTCGTCGCGCACCTCGCGGAGGATGCCCTCCACACACGCAAGCACCGTCCCGAGCGGTGTGTTCAGCTCGTGCGAGAACCCGGACGCGAGCACACCGAGGGAGGCCAGACGGTGCGACTCGGCCATCCGTGCCTCTGCGGCTCGGCGCTCCGAGATGTCGCGCCAGACTTCGACGACCTGGACGACGGCGCCGGAAGGGCCGCGGATGGGCGAGGCATGCACCTCTTCCCAGGAGATGGATCCGTCGGCGCGCTGCCGTTGCGTGATCCGGACCTGCCGCTCGCCGGTCCTGAGGCATGACAGCGTCGGGCACTCCGTGGGATCGCACATGCCAGGCGCAATCTCGCGGCAGCAGCAGCCGACCACCTGCCCGCGCTGGCGCACGGTGCGCTGGAGGAACGCGTCGTTGGCCGCGATGACGGTCCGCCGCGCGTCCAGCACGACGATCCCGTCGTCGATGCTGTTGATGACCGTCTCCAGCCGCTCGCGCTGATCGCGCACCTCGGTCACGAGCCCCGTCACGGAGTCGGCCATGGTGTTGAACTCGTGGGCGAGCCAGGAAATCGTGTCGGAGCCGCCATCGGGCACGCGGCGTTCGAGATCCCCGTCGGCAATCAGCCGCGCCGTGGTCTCGAAGCGCTGCAGGCGTCGCAGAACGACAAATCGTACCACCAGGGCGACGAGCGCAATCAGCACGAGGGTCAGCGCGGCCGTTCCGGCAACCATCCAGCGCAGATCCTCGTTCATCGCCGCGCGGATCCCGCCGGCATCCATGTCGAGGATGAGCACGCCGTTGATCCGGTGCTCCGGGTTATGACACCCATGGCAGGCCTCACGATTGCGCACGGGCACGACCGTCCGCAGCACCGCACCGCCACGCGTCTCGATCACGCTGCTTCCGCTGCGCTGTTCGGGCGGCAGCCGGTGGCAGGCCTGACACGTCGGCGAGCCGATCGTCAGGTCGTTATCGGCCGACAGCGGAACACTCGAGAAGCGCGCCGTCCCCGTTCGGTCCAGGACGACGACGTTCTCCACGCGAGGCTGGCGGCCAAAGGTTTCGACCATGCGGGCGATGAGGCTGCGGTCGTTCTCCATCATCTGGTGCTCGAGCGCCGCCTGCATCAGCTCGCCCTGAGCCAGGGCTGTTTGACGGGCCGTTTCGATCAGGCTGTCGAAGTGGTGGATGGAGTACAGGTAGGCGCCCGCGAGACAGGCTGCGACGACGGCCGCGGTGACGCCCGCGGCCAGACCGGCCGTCATTCCGGTCACTCGCAGCTTCATAGGCACCTGTCCCGGGGAGTTCGTTTCGAATCGTGGCAGGTTCGAAGGCGGCAGTCAACGACTGACAGAACGGCAGGGTCGTTCTGACAGGGTGGCAGGCGGCGGCGGATGGCCGGCGCCTGGGGCGCAATTTCAGGTGCAAGACGGTCGGACTGGCCTGGCACGCCGCGTGCCTCCGAGGAGGCATCGGATCAGCAAGGAGGCGGACGTGGAGATGTTTCTGATGGCGTTTGCGTTGAGCCTGCTTGGTGTCGCGGTGTCGGCCGCGCTGTTTGCGGTGGCCACCCGCGACGAAACGCGCCCCCAGGACGCGCAGCGTCCGCGAAAAGAGATGCAGCCTGCGGTTCCGGCGCGGTTTTTCGCGAATGGTCGGGCGCCGGTGCCGCCCGTCCCTGTCGAGGTGCTGGTGCTGCAGCTCGAACGGCACATCAGGCTGGAACAGGCGGCCGCAGAGGCCTTCCTGCACCAGCCAACCCGCGAGTCGCTGCACAGCCGGACTGTGTCGCCGCTCGTTCACTGACGAGGTGCTGTGATGACGACCGACCTCCTTCCGGATCTGCTGAGCGGCGTTTCGCCCGAGGATGCTGCGCAGGTGCTCGCGCTCGGTTCGCGCATGCGCCTCGCGCCCGGCGCCGTGCTGTTCCCCCTCGGCAGTCCCGCCGACAGCCTGTATCTCATCACCCACGGACGCGTGTCGCTGACGCTGCCCATGCAGGTGGGAGGCAGCGACGAGGACATTCTGGTGGAAGAACGCGGTCCTGGCGAAACGATCGGGTGGTCCGCGATGGTCCCGCCGTACCGGTTCACGCTCGAAGCCCGCGCGCCACTCGACGCCGAGGTGCTCGCTTTTTCACGCGCGGCCCTGCTCGACTACCTGGCGGCGCGGCCGGCAGTCGGCCAGATCGTGATGCGGAACATCGCGTCAGTCATCGGGCAGCGGCTGCAGGTATTCCAGGCCATGTGGCTGCGCGAAATGCAGCGGTCGCTCCACCTGCACGCGATGCGAGCGGAAGGGGCGGCGTCGTGACAGGCGGCGCCCTCATCGCGCTCGGGGCCGCGACGCTCGCGGCCACGATCTCGGCCTCGGCCAGGTCCGGCCAGGCACCCGGGCCGCCACAGACTCCAGTGGAGCGTCCGGAGGTTCCGCCGCCGCCGTTCTCCGAGGGCATCTTTCCGTGTTCCGCCTGTCATGCCGACATGCCGGTGAACCGCACGCGCCGGGCGCTCTCGGACATGCACACCGACATCGTGCTTCGCCACGACGAAGAGCATCGGTGGTGCCTCGACTGTCACAGCGCGGAGGACCGGGACGTGCTGCACCTGGCGAGCGGCGAGCCCGTGCCGTTCGAGGAATCGTACCGGCTCTGCGGCCAGTGCCATGGCGAAAAGCTGCGCGACTGGCGCGCGGGGGTGCACGGCCGGCGCACCGGCGAATGGAACGGCCACAAGCAGTACTTGCTCTGCGCCCACTGTCACAACCCGCACCAGCCGCGGTTCGCCCCGGTGGCGCCGAAGCCGGCGCCACGGCGCCCCTCTCGCGGCAGCGGCGCACGTTGAGGAGCACGAGATGGATCCGGCAGCCCCGAAGTCAACAGGCATCACGCGACGGAAGTTCGCAACGGCCGCGACGGCGGCGGCCGCCGGCTTCGTGCTCACCGGCTGCGGCCCGAAGCGCCTCTACGAGATGCCGCGGGATCGCCTGCGAAAAGCCCTCGACGACATGGAGCGCGAGTACTCGAACACATACGGCAAGGCTGTGACAGTCTCGGATACGGGCGCCGCGCCCGGTGTCCTGTTCGGCTACGCGCTGGACCTCTCGCGCTGCATCGGGTGCCGGCGATGCGTGTACGCGTGCGTCGAAGAGAACAACCAGTCGCGCGAGCCGCAGGTCCACTGGATACGGGTCCTGGCAATGGAGAAAGAGCGCGGAATCGACTTCGCCCACGCGGACCCGTACTACCAGCCGGAGCAGGTCCCTGAAGAAGGCAAGTTCTACGTGCCGGTGGCCTGCCAGCAGTGCCGCAACGCGCCGTGCACGAAGGTCTGTCCCACGGGCGCCACCTGGACCGAACCGGACGGCATCGTCGTCATCGATTACGACTGGTGTATCGGCTGCCGGTGCTGCATGGCGGCGTGCCCTTACGGCGCCCGCCGTTTCAATTGGGCCACGCCCTCGATTCCGCCCGACGAGTTGCAGCCGAACACACATTACCTCGGCAATCGGCCGCGGCCGAAGGGCGTCGTGGAGAAATGCACGTTCTGCATTCAGCGCGTGCGCGCCGGGCGCTACCCGGCATGCGTCGAAGTCTGCCCGGTCGGCGCGCGCAAGTTCGGCAACCTGCTCGATCCCGATAGCGAGATCCGCTACATCATGGAGCACAAGCGCGTGATGGTGCTGAAGCAGGAGCTCAACACGGTGCCCAAGTTCTTCTACTTCTACGCGACGTGAGGTGGCTGTGGCCGGCATCCGACAATTCTCGCGGTTCCTCGCCAGGTGCGTCCGGCTCGTCCTGCGCGGCAACGCGGCGTACTGGGGGTGGGTCGCCCTGCTGCTCACCCTGATCCTGTCGGGCGCGTCCGCCTATGCGGACCAGCTCAGGACGGGACTGGTGCTGAGCGCGATGCGCGATCAGGTCAGCTGGGGCTTCTACATCGGCAACTTCACGTTCCTGGTCGGCGTGGCGGCCGCCGCCGTCGTGCTGGTCATCCCGGCGTACGTCTACGACTGGAAGCCCATTCGCGAGATCGTCATCATCGGGGAGCTGCTGGCCATCAGCGCCATCGTCATGTGCCTGCTGTTCGTGATGGTGGATATCGGGCGCCCCGACAGGTTCTGGCATCTCATCCCGCCGCTCGGCCGGCTGAACTTCCCGCGCTCGATCCTGGCCTGGGACATGGTCGTGCTGAATCTGTACTTTGCCGTGAACTTCGTCGTGGTGGCGCACATCCTCTACCGTGCGTACGGCCGCCGACCCTATTCGAAGCGGCTCGTGGTTCCGCTCGTGCTGGTGTCGATTCCCATGGCCATCGGGATTCACACGGTCACGGCGTTTCTCTACAACGGGCTCGTCGCGCGCCCCTACTGGAACTCCTCAATCCTCGCGCCGCAGTTCCTGGCGTCTGCCTTCTGTTCAGGGCCCGCCATCCTGCTGGTCGTCCTGCAGCTGCTCCGGCGTTTCACGCGGTTCGAGATCCAGAACGAGGCGATCTGGAAGATTGCGGAGCTGATGGCATATGCGATGTTCCTGAACCTCTTCCTGCACGGTGCGGAAGCGTTCAAGGAGTACTACTCGGCCAGCGAGCACGTCTTGTACACCCGCTACTGGTTCCAGGGCATCGGGGAACATCGCACGCTGGTGCCGTACGCCTGGATTGCAGTGGCGCTCAATGTGTCGGCGTTCCTGCTCTTCATCGTGCCCGCCGCCCGACGGAACTGGATCGCGCTGAACCTGGGGTGCCTTGCCACCTATTCCGGGTGCTACATCGAAAAGGGAATGGGGCTCATCATCCCGGGCTTCACGCCCGACACCCTCGGCGAGATTTACGAGTACTCGCCGACGATCACCGAGCTCCGGGTCGCGGCGGCCATCTTTGCCGTGGGGTTCCTCGTGTTCACCCTGCTGCTGAGGGTGGCCGTCCCGATCTCGCTCGGCGAGTTCCACGAAGAAGGCGCGGAGCCGCGCCAGGGGGCTCCAGCAGTGAAGCCAGCCATCTCGCCCTCCGCCGCCTGCTGACGAGCCTGCCGACCGGCACTGGACCATCAGCTGGCTGCGCGCTTGCATCAAGCGGCGCAGACCCGCATGAAACGCCCGCTCTCCACTGCTGCACTTTTGTTCGTCACGCTTTCAGCAGTCCAGCAGACGCTTCCAGGCATCGCCATGCGGGCGCAGCGCCGGGCGCCTTATGACAGACCGGTGTGCCGTCCTGCCGGCAAACTCGTTTCCAACCCGGACCTGCCCGAAGGCAGCGGAATCGCCGCAAGCCGCCGTCAGCCCGGCATACTCTGGGCGCACAACGACTCCGCGGAGCCGGAGCTCGTCAGGCTCGATGAGAACGGCTCGACCGTAGGACGCGTGCGGATCACCGGCGCCGCGGTGGACGACTGGGAGGACATCGCCGTCGGTCCGTGCGGCCAACAATCCTGCCTCTACGTTGCCGACATCGGAGACAACGATGGAGGACGAAAGCACATCACCATGTATCGCGCGGCGGAGCCATCGAGGGACGATGCGGCCACGTCAGCTGCCGAAGCGTTCCATGCGTCGTATCCGGACGGCCCGCACGATGCGGAATCATTGTTCGTGACGACGAAGGGCGATATTTATATCGTCACCAAGGGCGACCCCGGACCGGTGGCGCTCTATCGGTTTCCCCAGGCACTTCGCACGGGCGTAGTCATGCGGCTGGAGCGCGTGGGTCAGCCGCGCAGCACCGGCGAGGTTCCCGCCGCCGATCGGCCGACAGCAGCAGACGCTTCGCCCGATGGTGAATGGGTCGCGGTGCGGACGACCAGGCACGTCGCGTTTTATCGCACGGGCGATCTCACCACCGGACGATGGCACGAGACCTTCCGTTTCGATCTGCGCAGCCTGCGGGAGCCTCGGGGCGAGGGAATCACGTTCGGCCGCAATGGCGTCCTGTTCCTCCTCGGCGAAGGTGGCCGGGCTTCCCGCCAGGGCACGTTTGCGAAGCTCTCCTGCACCTTGCGGTAGGATCCTCCCGACGGCTGGCGACTGCGATGGACATCGATTTCCTCCTGCTTCTCGGCGCCCGTATCGCTCCAGGCCTTCGCGAAGTCGATGGTCGCGCGCGCGACGATGTCCGCAGGATCATCGAGCACGCTGTCGCGGCGCGCCCGCCGGACGTCCAGCGCCAGCTCGCGATGTTCCTCGGTCTTCTGCGCCTCGCGCCTGTTGCGCGGTACGGGCGTCCGTTCGAGCGCCTCTCAACGGATCGGCAGGACGCTGTCCTCCGCTGGTTTCAAGACGCCCCGCTCCCCCGCCTCCGCAAGGGTTTCTGGGGCGTGAAGACGCTGATCTACATGGGCTATTACGGTCGCCCCGATGTGGGCAGCGACATCGCCTACCGCCCGTCCCGGACGGGCAACGATCTCCTCGATGCGCGATAAGCACTACGACATTGTCATCGTGGGCTCGGGCGCGGGCGGCGGCGCCGTTGCGAAGGAGCTTTCATCCCTCAGCCGGGAGAACGTGCGCATCGCGGTCCTCGAGTGCGGGCCGAGGCTGAGGGAAGACGAGTACACGGGCCGCGAGCTCGAGATGGCCGAACGCTTGTACTTCGAGAGCGGAGGTGTGCTCACGAAGGATGGCAGTCTCACGCTGGCGTTCGGGCGCGCTTACGGTGGCTCGACGGTCGTTTACACGGGAACGTCACTCGCACTCAGCCGGGACACCTTCGCGCGGTGGAACGTCGCCGGGCTGGACTACGACGATCTGCAGGCCCGCTCCCGGAAATACATGGCCGACAACCACGTCCACCTGCTGCCGGCGGAGGCCATCAACGACAACAACCGGCTCTTTGCCGACGCGTGTCGCGCGCTGGGGTACCGCGTCGAGCAGTTTCCCATCAATGTGAACGGCTGCCGTGGAGCCGGTTTGTGCAACCTGGGATGCCCCAACGGCGCGAAGATGGGAACGCACCGGGTGCAGCTGCCCGAGGCGGAGCGGAACGGGGTCGAGGTGATCACCAACTGCGCGGTCGAGCGCGTGGAGGACCGGACGCTCTACGCCCGGGTCGAGCCCGGAAAGATCGGATATCCTTCGGCATGGGAGCCCGGCGACTACCGGATCCGGGCAAAAGCAGTCATCATGGCGGCGGGCGCCGTTAACAGTCCCGCGATTCTGCTCCGTTCGTGATTCGACCGGGAGCTGAAGGCGCTCGGGCGTTATTTCACCTGCCACCCCGCGTTGATCCTGGTGGCGCAACATCCGCGCCCGATCACGAATTACCATGGCCACCCGAAGAGCTACTACTGCGACCACTTCGCCGAGTCGGATGGGTTCCTGCTCGAGACCTGCATGTACTTCCCGTTCACGACCGCAAAGAGCCTCGCCGGCTTCGGCGACGCGCCACGCGCGCTCATGTCGGCGATGGACCGGCTGCAGATGATTCTGGTGCTCTCGCTCGATCCCGCCCTCGCCGACAA
>DASTBU010000157.1:0-130292 GCA_035711845.1 Vicinamibacterales bacterium | reverse complement strand
GGTTCGCGGCCGTATAGGGGGTCGTGAGGAGAAAATTAATCTCGTTCTGCAGCCAGTTCCTGTACACCGCGGCCGAGATTACCGTGCGGCCGACCACGCCCGAATACCCCACCTCGAACGCGTCCAGCAGCTGCTCTTCGAGCTCCGGGTTCCCGACGGCGTTCACCGGCAGCTGATAGTTGGCGGGCCCACCCACCTGGCGGAGATCGACCGGCTGCCCGATCACCACGTTCAGGTGGTTGTTGATGACCGACGGCGAGCGGTAGGCGCGGTTGTACGAGACGCGCACGGTCTGGTTCTCCTGCGGCTTGATCATGAACGTCGTGCGCGGGGAGAACACGAAGTTGTCGATGAAGTCGAACCGGTCCACGCGACCACCGACGACCCAACGGAACATGTCGGACAGGAAAATCTCGTCCTGCGCGTACAGGCCGAACTCGGCGCGGTCGTCGGAGCTCGGCGCGATCGACAGATCGTAGAAATTGAACCGGAGGTTGCCGCCATAGCTCAGAACGTGCCGGCCGGCAATGGCCTGGACGTTCGACGCTTCGAAGTCGTACGTGTTGGTCTGGAACTTGAACGCAATCGGGATCTTCGTGATCGGATCGGCGGTCAGCAGGTTGGTCGCATCGCCGCTCAGGATGTTCGTGAAGAACCCGGCACGGAACCCGCCCTTGGAATAGCTCCCCTTCACGTAGGCCATCACCGTGCCGCTGTCGATATCGAAGGGGCCGATGCCGGTGTGCATGATCCCGTCCGTGCCCGCCACGCCGCCCGACAGCGTCAGCTTGCGGCCGTCCTCCCAGTCGTGATCGGCCCTGACGTCGAACTTCGGCTGCGTGGTCCCCTGGTTGGCGAACGGCGGGTACGTGAAGCGCTGCCCCCCGCACAGCGCGGGGCCGGCATCGCACGGGATCGGGCCGACCGGGCGGGACAGCGGATCCTGCGAGTACGCGCCCGCCGAGAGCTTATATGCCCACCGCTCGTTGACCGCCTGCGCGTGCGTGCCGCTGACATACCAGAGCGCGCCGGCGCCTTCGTCGTTTGCGCGCTCGAAACCGCCGAAACCGACCACGGCGCTCGTGCCCTGCATCTCGCGCGGCGACTTGGTAATCACGTTGACCACGCCGTTGACCGCGTTGGCGCCCCACACGGCGGACGCCGGGCCGCGGATCACCTCGATCTGCTTCACCTCGTTCAGGTTCACCGGGAGAAAGTCCCACATGACGAACCCGAAGAAGTCCTGATACAGGCTGCGTCCATCGAGCAGCGCGAGCTGGCCGGTGGCGAGCGTTCCCGTCGCGTTGCGGCTCGTCACGTTGATGTCGCGCGCCGAGATCTGCGTGATGTTCACGCCCGGAATCGACCGCAGCAGCTCAGCGAAATTCTGCGTCGGCGCCAGCTCGATCGACGCGCTCGTCACGACACTCATCGTGGCCGGCGCGTTGATCAGCCTTTCCTCCGTGCGGGACGCACTGACCACGACGGTCTCTTCGTACTTCGGGGTTTCTTCGGGCTTCTGCTCCGGCTTCTGTTCGGGCTTCTGCTCCGGCTTCGGCTCAGCCGGTTTCTGTGGCGGCTGCTGCTGAGCCGGTGGCTGCTGCCGGGCGGCGGCCGCCTGCCCGGAGCGTTCAGGCGTCTGAGCCGATGAGGTCGCGGCCCCCGCGACCATCGCCAGCACACATCCGGCGAAAGCGAGACGACACATAGCGGACATATGGACTCCTCCGGGCAGGTGCAGGCCCCCGTCGCGGAAAGGAAACTACTGTATCTACTGGGTTTGTGGGTATACCACAGCCCAGGGCGGGTGTAAATAGAAGTCCGTGGCTATCCGGAGCCGGCCAAGACCGAATACACTGCAAGGCTGCCATGTCTGCTGTCGAGACCGCCAGAGGAGAGGCCCCGCCACGGGCAGCCACGCCACGCGAAGCCAGCGTGCCTTCGGACGAGTGGTCGCACTGGCCCGACGACCGCCTGCTCGACCTGAAGATCTGTCAGCTCGGCGTCACGATCGAGGGAAGCCCCCTCGAGGCTCGGATTGCCGAGCTCCAGCAGGAGCTCAACTCGCGAGGTCTCGCCTTCCAGCCGCACTTCTGGCTGTCGGCCGAGTGGTTCTCTCCCGACGGCGTCCCGGGGATCGCCCTCCCTTTTTACCTGGCGCACCCGCGGCTCGAAAAGCTCGAACGCTCACAGATGCTGGAAGTCGAGGGCGGCGAGCCGGAATGGTGCAAGAAGATCCTGCGGCACGAGGCCGGACACGCGATCGACAACGCGTACAAACTCCGCCAACGCCGGCGGCGGCAACAGATATTCGGGCCGTCCTACATCCAGTACCCCGATTACTACACGCCGAAGCCATACAGCAAGAGCTTCGTCCTGCACCTCGACAGCTGGTACGCGCAGAGCCATCCCGACGAGGATTTTGCGGAGACGTTCGCCGTGTGGCTCAATCCGCACTCCGACTGGCGCGCGCGCTACGCGGACTGGCCCGCGTTGAAGAAGCTGCAATACATGGACTCCCTGATGCGGGAGCTCGCGGGAAAGCCGATGCTCGTGCGCACCCGCCGCAAGGTCGAGCCGCTCAGCGTCATCCGCAAGACCCTGCGCGCGCACTACGAGCGGAAGCGACGCCATTACGGCGTCGATTACCCGCACTTCTACGATCGTGACCTGCGGAAGCTGTTCTCGGACAAGCCCGAGCACGCTGCGAACATGAAAGCCGCGCGCTTCATCGCGCGCGTCCGCCGCGAGCTTCGCCGCAGGGTTGCCGAGGCGACCGGGGAATACCAGTACACGATCGACCGCGTCATCGAGAACATGATTCGCCGGTCCAACGAGCTGAACTTACGCCTCGCCGGCCCGGAAGAGGCCGCCACTTTGGATTTCACGATCATGCTCACGGTGCAGACGATGAACTACCTCCACAGCGGGAGGCATAGGGTGGCGCTCTGACACGTACGACGTGCCACGTGCTGTGTGCGACGTGCTGCTTGTCCCGTGCGACGTGCCACGTGCTGCACGAAGCGCGGACACTTCGCGATAAAATGGCCTGCCGCTTGCCGCCATCCGGATGCCCTCCACGAGAGCAGTTGTCATGACGAACCGTGTTTCCTCGTTGGTCGCCACCATCGCCGTCATCGCGTCCATGTCCCCTGCCGCACAATCCTCGTGGCTGGATCCGTATCGCGAGCCGGCGGCCAGGCTGATCGATGAATCGCTGTCGTCGAGCTTTGCGTGGCAACGGCTGGCACACCTCACTGACACGTTCGGGCCGCGGCTCAGTGGCTCGAGGAACCTGGAGGACGCGATCCAGTGGGCCGTCGAGGAGATGAAGAAGGACGGTCTCGAGAACGTCCGGACAGAACCCGTCAAGATTCCTCACTGGGTGCGTGGACGGGAGAGCGCCGAGATCGTGTCGCCCCGTCGTCACCCGCTCGTGATGCTCGGCCTTGGCAACAGCATCGGCACGCCTCCCGACGGCCTCGAGGCCGAGCTTCTCGTCGTCCGCGATTTCCAGGAGCTCGAGGCCGCCGCGGCGCGCGTCAAGGGACGCATCGTCCTCTTCAATGTCCCGTTCACGACCTATGGCGAGACCGTTCAGTACCGGGGAAGCGGCCCCTCACGAGCGGCGGCGTTGGGGGCGGTGGCGGTACTGATTCGCTCGGTGGGCCCTCCAGGGCTCCGTACGCCGCACACGGGCGCGCTGCGCTATGCGCCCAACGCCCCTCAGATACCCGCGGCGGCGGTCACCATGGAGGATGCGGAACAGTTACAGCGAATGCAGGACCGCGGCACGGCGGTTCGCATCAGGCTGCAGATGGAGGCGAAATTCCTGCCCGACGCCGATTCCTTCAACGTCGTCGCCGAAATCCGCGGGCGCGAGCTGCCCGACGAAGTTGTGGTGGTCGGCGGGCACATCGACTCCTGGGACGTCGGGACGGGCGCGATGGATGACGGCGACGGGTGCGTCGTGACGTGGGAGGCGCTGCGGCTGATGAAGAAGCTCGGGCTGCGTCCACGACGCACGGTCCGGGTCGTGCTCTGGACCAACGAGGAGAATGGCCTCCGCGGCGGCCTCGCCTATCGCGAACACCACCGGGCCGAGCTTCCGAACCACGTGCTGATGCTGGAGTCCGACTCCGGCGTGCTGCAGCCCACCAGCCTCGGCTTCACCGGCAGCGACACGGCCAGGGCCCGCCTCGAGGAGATTGCCAGCCTGCTCGGTCCGACACAGATCGACGACATCGGACCCATCGGCGAGGGCGCCGATATCGGCCCGAGCGTCGAGGCCGGCAAGATCCCGTCGATGTCACTCGAGGGGAAGGGAGATTACTTCATGCTCCACCACACGCCAGCCGATACGGTGGACAAGATCGACCCGAAGGACATGTCACGTGCGGCAGCCGCGATAGCCGTCATGGCTTACGTCATTGCCGACATGCCTCAACGGTTGCGCTGAGGGAGTGTCAGCCCGGCACCAGGCACCCGGCTCGATGCGGCTCACTTCACGGTATACACCAGATACTCTGCGCGCTTGAGCTCCTCCCCCTCCGGTGTGATCGCATCGATATCCTCGACCGGGAGAATGCTCACCACCGCCACTCGTCGGCCGGGCAGCCGGCGGCGGACTCGTTCGGCCGCGCCGGCGCCGAAATCGCTGTGAAAAGCGCCGTTGAAGTGCACGATTGTCCCCCTGCTGCCCTCGCGCCTCGCGAAAGCTGAAACGATCGACTCTGCCATCGTCTCGTCCTTGAGGCACTGCGAGTAGTAGTAGCGTTCGGTCCGTGCGCGCCGCTCCTCTGGGGTCAGCTTGTCGTCCCCCGGATGCCCATCCATCGTCTGCTCGAACCGCTCGAAGTAGTTGTCGAGGGGGCACTCGATGGCGCGGGCGATGTGCGCCCGTTCCCCTTCGTGGAGCTCGTCGAGCGCGCTCAGCCCGGCCTTGGCGACCGCGGAGGCGAGGCGCCGCGGGACGTTGGCGGCCACGACCTTCCACCCATGCGCTTTCGAGGCTTCCACGAGCGGGCGATAGTCGGTCTCGTAGCGAGGCCACGCCCGGGACTGCTCGAGGAACTTCTCCTCCGTCAGACGGCCGGCCAGGTAGTCGTCCACCACACTCTGCACGTCACGCTCGAACATCTCCAGCGACAGGGTGATGGCCACCTTCCGCCGCAGGAGTCCCATCAGGACGGCCGACTCCAGCCGGTGCGTGTTCGGGTCGTCGTGCTGTTCGCCGACAAGCACAACGTCCGCGCGAGCGAGATCGGCCAGCATCGCTTCCAGGTCAGAGAAGGTGTTGCGCCCCGTATCGTAAACGCGCTCGGGAACGTACGTCGAAACGACCGTTGGGTGGGGATTGGAAGGCGGCGGCGCGGGCGGTTGTTGCGCGGCGGCCAGGACGGTCATCAGTGGGAAGAGCAATAAGTCCATTCCGAATCTTGGCGCTCACGCATGAGGTTGTCAATCAAGCGGTGTCTAACTTGACTGGGGGCTTCGCCCGGTCCGCCTCCGCGCGAAGCGCTGCGGCGAGACCTCGCCGTAGCCCGGGCGAAGGCGGGCCCGACCCCCGATCGCCGTCGCTCGCGGGCCCAACGCCCCGCTCCGCTCCTGCCTTCGCTCAAGCTCCGGCGGGCCGCCGTAGCCTTGGCGGAGGCTGGCCGGCGGCACGCCGGTGGCGCGCCTGGACTCGAGGAGTGACAGCAGCTGGAGCATTGCGACCCCGTGGCACCCTGTTTGCTGAAAGGCATCCGTACGCGCCGCGACATGGGTCGCGGCTGAAAGGGACCTATGTGGACGTACTTCGAACGCGGCGGCCCGATTATGTGGCCCTTGCTGGCGCTGTCGATCCTCGGCGTCACGGTGATCTTCTGGCGCTGGTGGGCATTGCGACAGGCGACGAGCGGTGTGCCTGCGTTCCTCAAAGAGCTCCGCGGCACGCTCGTCTCGGGCGACGTCCCCGGCGCCATCGCCGTATGCGAGCGGCACGGGGGGCCGGTTGCATCGATCGTCAAGGCGGCGCTCCTGCGGTCCGGCCGCTCGAAGGACGAAGTCGAGCGGGCCCTTCAGGACGCATCCGCCCACGAGCTCTCCGTACTCGAACGCGGCCTGCCGGTGCTCGCCACGGTCGCCATGATCGCGCCGCTGCTCGGGTTCCTTGGCACCGTCACGGGCATGATCAACTCGTTCGAGGCGCTCGCCAGCGTCGGCCTGAACAATCCGGCAGCCGTCGCCAAGGGGATCTCGGAAGCGCTCATCACCACCGCAGCCGGCCTCGCCATCGCCATCCCGGTGCAGATGGCCTACAACTACTTCGTCACGAACATCAATTCCCTGGTTCGCAACATGGAGTCGGCGGCTCACGTGGTTCTGGAGGCACTCGTGGACGGCGGCAATGCCCATACGCTCAATCTACCGCACCCGTCCAGCCCGGATCTGCAGACCGCGCCGGCGGGCGCCCGGTAAGATGCGCCTGCAACGTTCGCGGCGTGGCTTGGCGCCGGTCATCCCCACGGCGAGCATGGCTGACATCGCCTTCTTGCTGATCATCTTCTTCATGGTGACCACGGCATACAGCCTGGACCGCACACCCATGGAGCTGCCGCAGACGCATCAGCAGGAACAGGCGCAGAAGGGGGCCGCGATCATCGCGATCACCGAAGACGAGGTGTTCCGCTTTTCGGCCGGCGAAGCGGACACGCAGCCGGTCGGCGACATCGGCGGCCTTGCCGAACAAATCCGGGCCGTCACCGCCAGCAACCGGCTGCACCCGTTCCTGATCAAGGCCGACCGGAGGGTGAAGTACCGCGTGATCGATCAAGTGCTCGAACAGCTTCGGTCGGCGGGCGCAGAGAACGTGACGCTCCTGTCCCGGGGCGAAGGGGCGTCATGAAGATCACGCGTCGTGAGCTGCCGGTGGAGATTCCCACGGCCTCGATGGCCGACGTGGCGTTCCTCCTGATCATCTTCTTTCTCGTCGCGTCGTTCTATAGCGTGACCCGGGGAATCCAGTTCTCGCTCCCGAAGCACGACGAGGCGGCGCTGACTGCCGAGCCCGAAGCGGCGACGCTGATCGAGATCGCGGCGGATGGCGCGGTGACGGTGGACAGCCGGCCCATGCCGCTCGACCAGATTCGCGGCTATCTCGAACCCAGGCTCCAGCGCAACCCGACCAGGTCCGTAATCCTGCAGACGTCGCTGGATGCCCCGTATCAGGCCATGACCGACGTGTTCGACGAGCTGCGGCAGGTCGGCGTGCAGAACCTCGTGATCCCGACGAGCACCGAGCTACAGATGTACGGCCTACAGCGATTGAAGTAGATGACCGATCCACCCTCACCGTCCACAGAGCGCCCAGACCCTTCCGCTTCGGCAGGAGAGCCGAACCGTGTCGGCGTGGCCGACCGGGCAGGACAGGAATTCGATCAGGCCGCGCACTGGCTCGAGACGGACCGGGCACAACGCCGGGTGATCACGCGTGCGCTCGTGGCGGCGGTGGCCCTGCACGCAACCGTACTCGTGGCCCGCATACCCGACTGGAGCCCGGATCCGGTCCGCGTCGACGCGCCGGCGGACCAGCAGATGAAGGTCCAGTTCCTGAAGCCGCCACCCCCGCCGCCCAAGGCATCACCGAAACCGCCCGAACCCGAGAAGAAGAAGATCGCCAGGCCCGATCCGACACCGGACGAGCCCGAACCGGTCAAGGAACCGCCACCGCCTCCACCGAGCGAAGTCACGGCGCCGCCCTCGGCCGCTCCCGCGCAGCAAACGGGACCGGTACGCGTGTCGCCAGGGCAGGGCCCTGGCCTGATCAAGAAAGTGGAGCCACTCTATCCGCCGATCGCCCGCTCGGCGCGAATGGAGGGGACAGTCGTCGTCGACGCCATCATCCTCGAGGATGGAAGCGTGAGCGAGGTGAAGGTCCTGAAGTCCTCCAGCCCGATGTTCGAGCAGTCATGCATCGACGCTGTTCGGCAGTGGCGCTTCACCCCAGGCTCGCAGGACGTGATCCTGACGGTGACGGTACGGTTCACGCTGCAGTGAGACTAGCGAGGCGGAGCCTCCAGACGGGTCTAAGGCGAGCCTCGCTCGTTCTGGACGGCAGTGCCTGGGTGGACGGGACGATTCGCCTCGATGTCGATCGTGATGCGTACTTCGTCGCTGACGACGGGGCCGGTCTCGATCATGTTGTTCCACTTGAGGCCGTACTCGAGCCGGTTGACCCTGGTCGTCGCCGTTGCGCCGGTGAGGACGCCACGCGGTCCCTTGGTGACTGGCGACGGTCCCTCGACGTCCAGCGCCACTTCTTTCGTGGTGCCGCGAATGGTGAGGTCGCCAATCAGCTTGAACTGACCGTTGACGCCGGGCTCGACCCGCTTCGACTTGAACGTGATCGAAGGGTGGTTCGCCACGTCGAAGAAGTCCGCGGTCCGCAGGTGCTTGTCGCGGTTCTCGTTCTGCGTGTCGATGCCGTTCACGTCGATCGTGACATCCGCCTTGACGGTGTTGACGTCCTTGCCGTCGTATTCCAGCGTGCCGCTGATCCGGCCGAGCTGGCCGCGAACCGTCGACACCATGAGGTGCCGAACGCTGAAGTGCGCGGCCGAGTGATTGCTGTCGAGGCGCCACTGGTTCGGCCCGAGCGGTGGCTGCGGGGGGCGCTGTGGCTGGTCCTGCGCCGCCGGCGGCGTCTGCGCCTGAGTCGGGGGAACCACTTGCGCGGACATACCCACGCCAAGAGCGGACATGGCCGCGGCACATACAGCAACGAACACTCGCTTCATGCGCAAAACCCCCCAGAATCCATGTTTTTGACTATTCACAACCGGCCGGCGCCGGAACCATAGGTATGACGCCCGTGGTGGCACGAGCGTTTCACATCGGCTCGAGGCACATCCGAGGCCGGGTCCACGAACGACGGACTATGGACCACGGACGACGCCTCCATTACTCCTCGGTATACCGCTCCTTCAAATGGAGCGGCGTGGTCACCTTCTTCATCCTGAGGTTGATCATCTCGACGAACACCGAGAACCCCATCGCAAAGTAGATGTATCCCTTCGAGATGTGCTGGTCGAATCCCTCCGCGAGGAGCGAGACACCAATCAGCAGCAGGAAGCTGAGCGCGAGCATCTTGACGGTCGGATGCTTGTGCACGAAGTCGCTGATCGCGTCAGCCGACAGCATCATGATTCCGACCGCCACGACGACGGCGGTGACCATGACCCACAAGTCATCCGCCATGCCGACGGCCGTGATGACGGAATCCAGCGAGAACACCAGATCCAGCATCATTATCTGGACGATCACGCTCAGGAACGTGGTGGGGACCTTCTTCGACGCATGTCCCTCCTCCCCTTCGAGCTTGTCGTGGATCTCGTAGGTGCTCTTGCCGATCAGGAACAGGCCGCCGAGAATCAGAATCGTGTCGCGGCCGGAGATCTCCTGGCCCACGATGGTGAACCATGGCTCGGTCAACTTGATGATCCACGCCAGCGAGAACAGCAGCAGCACGCGCATGAACATCGCGGCCAGGAGCCCCAGCCGTCTGGCGCGGTGCTGATCCTTCGCCGGCAGCTTGCCCGAGAGGATCGAGATGAAGATGATGTTGTCGATACCCAGCACGATCTCGAGGAACGTCAGCGTTACCAGGGCAATCCAGACCTGCGGATCGGTCAGCGATTCCATCATGGTGTGTCTCAGCTCTGAAGTGTCGGCCGAAGGGTGTAAAGCGTCAGCGCGCGCATCGGAGGCGAGCGCGCACGCACGCGTATCTTTTCATGGGGAGCACGAATCCCGCTAGATGCCGAACGTCTCGGGGTCCCACTCGAGACCCAGCTCCCCCGGGGGCGCCATGTAGCCCACGAGGGCGGAGGAAGCGACGACGGCCGGGCTGGCGAGATAGCCTTCGCCGCCAAGCCCCATGCGGTTCTGCCAGTTGCGGTTGAACGACGTGATGGCGCGCTGCCCGCGCGTGAGCGCATCGGGACCCTGGCCGAAGCACGGGCCGCACCAGGACTGGCGAATCTCGCCGCCGACCGAGCGAAACACGTCGGCGATCGATTCCCCGCCCAGTCGCGGGTCCGGCCGCTCGATCTGCTGCTTGACCCCGCCCGAGCCCGGGAAGATGGCGAACTCGCGCTCGACCTTCGTTGCCCCCTGGCGCCGCGCCGCGCGCAACACGAGCGCCGCCTGGAGCAGGTCGTCGTAGCTGCCGTTGGTGCACGACCCGATCAGGGCTTTGTCGAACGTGAGGCGCTCGCGCGCGACCTCGTCGGCGGGATACGCGTTACCGGGGCTGAACGGCTTCGCGATCATCGGCCGCACCTGGCCCAAATCGAGGACTTCGTCGATCTCGTAGATCGCGTCGGCTCCAGGACGTATCGGCGGATAGGGAAGCTCCGTCACGCCCTTGCGCCGGTACCAGTCGTAGGTGACTTCGTCGGGGGCGAAGATACCGTTCAGCGCCTCGGCTTCGGCCATCATGTTCGCGATCGTGTTGCGATAGGCAATCGGCAGCTGCTTCTCCGCATCCACCAGCTCCACCGACAGTCCCTGCGACTGTTGCGCGCCCCATCGGCGCAGCAGCTCGAGCACGATGTCCTTCCCGCTGACCCATGGCTGCAGTCGCCCCCGGAACACGACCCGGCGCTGCCTGGCCAGCGTGAAGTAGATGTACCCCGTCGACCAGCCGAAACCGAGCGTGGTCGATCCCACGCCGATCCCCACCGCGCCGTAGGCGCCGTAGGCGCGGCTATGTGAATCAGCGCCCGGGATGAACTGGCCCGGCATCACGAGACCCTGTTCGGGAAAATAGAAATGGAAAATACCGTCCCCGGGCGTGGCGTAGTAGGGCTTCCCGATTCCGTGCAGCCGCGCGAACTCGCGTCCGATGTTCGTCTGTTTGTCGTCGGCTTCAACGCCGGTGAAGACGAAGTGATCGTTGGCGATGGCCGCCTGCCTTGGATAAACGAGATTGCCGCCGGTGATCTGGTTGAACGTGTGGATGGCGAACGGCGCCGTGCCGTCGGAGGCGGGCAGCAGGTCCGCGTAGACGCGCAGCGTAGCGCCGGGCCTCAAGTCCCGCGGCCCGATCTCCTTGTCCACCCGGTGAGCCCAGACGATCTGCTCCGTCGTGCTCATCCGCTGGACGGCTTCGTAATCGGGCCAATCGACGACGGGCCTCGTGAGGACCGCCTTCCGGAACTCGCGGCGGCCGACCTCGAAGATTCCCCCGCTTCGCCGGATCTCTTCCTCCTTCGGCGAGAGGGGCAGCGGTTCGTAGGTCTTGTCTCGGGTGACGTTGCGGAGTTGACGGGTCACGGGATCGAACGTCAGTTCGTCGCCGTCCCTCGCGTCCGCAACCGCCTCTGGGCTCTGTACGACGTGAAGACCCAGGTTGAAACTGTTGCGGCGGAAGATATCGCCCATGTTGCTGCCGCAGACGACCACCATCTGCACTCCGGCTTCTTCCGCTACCCCTTTCAGCCCCGCAGGGCTCATCTCCCGTGATGATCCGATGGCGAAGCGATCGCCGGCGATGACGAAGTTCTCGCCGCGATGCACACGAGCCCGGAAATCCGGCATCAGGTAGCGGAACGACCCCGCCTTCCATCGCTCGTCCAGCGTGTCGAGGCTCTCCGACACACAGTCGGCTGCCGGCGTGATCTGATCCGTGTCGATCGCGTCGAGCTTCTTTGCGTATTTCGTGCCTGGCAGGCTGGCCGGATCCCAGAACACGAGCGCTCTGCCCTGGATGAGTTGCGGGCTCTCCGGCCTCGCCGGGGCCGAAGCCTTCTCTTCCGGCAGCGACTTGACCGTTACACCCTCCTTGAGGCGGGCGGGTTCAATCGTGTGCATGATCTCTAATGCTAGCAAACCGGTGCCATCGCTCTTCGCTGTCCGTTGTCGACCCTCCACCGGCCGCGTTCCCTGTCCGGCGTCAGCGCTCCTCAGGCTGCGTGTTCGGCACAAACCCCGAACACTGGAGCACAGGGATCCTCGGGTATCTCGGGAAGGTGGGATCGATCGACGACAGGCGACACAGATAGAAGACGGACCCTCGCGCGTTCGTAATCAGCTGGACGTGCACGCACCGGCTGCAGAGGCCGGGCTCCGCTTGCCGGAGAGCGCGCGGATCGTTCATCATGCTGAGATGTTCACGTCGGAAGCGGTGACGCGCGGTGTGCGCGTGCAGGTGACCTCAGAGTACTCACCCGAGCGATCGCAGCCAGCCAGCAACCAGTGGTTCTTCCTGTACACGGTGACGATCTCCAACGAGGGCGACGATGCGGTGCAGTTGCTCGCGCGGCACTGGATCATCACCGATGGCAAGGGTCGCGTCGAAGAAGTCCGCGGCCCGGGGGTCGTCGGCAAGCAGCCGACGCTGGCGCCCGGAGAATCGTTCGAGTACACATCCGGATGCCCCCTGCCCACGCCGTTCGGGATCATGGAGGGCACCTATCAGATGACGACCGCCAGCGGCGAACGGTTCGACGCGAAGATCGCGCCGTTCACCCTGAGCGAGCCGTATACGGTGCATTGACCGCCGTCAGCGTCTTCGACGCGAACACGCCATTGCAGTCGGACCTTCACGCCGCCCACGGCTTCAGGATGACACGATGAGAAATGATGAACACGATGAAACTCTTCGAGGAAGGAGCGACATCATCGAGTCGTCGTTTCATCGCAACCATCGTGGTGCCCGTCGCCAGATGCTCCTGGCCCTCACATCAGACGAACGTCGCGTCCACCGCGAGCGCTGCCTCGAGGCGCTTGAGGTATTTCTTCCGCGCTATCTCCACGGCGCCGAACTGCTCGAGGTGCTCGGTGACCCACTGCGTGTCGAGCAGAAGGTAGCCGCGGCTCCGAAGGCGCTCCACCAGGGCGACGAGCGCCACCTTCGACGCGTCGGTCTCGCGGTGGAACATCGACTCTCCGAAGAAGGCGCCGCCGATCGCCACGCCGTAGAGGCCGCCGGCCAGCCGCTCGCCATGCCAGGCCTCGACCGAATGCGCGAGGCCGCGGCGGTGCAACGCGATGTAGCTCTGGACGATCTCCTCGCTGATCCACGTCCCGGGATCGTCGCGGTCGCGCTCGGCCTCCGCACAGGCCCGGATGACCGACTCGAAGCCGGTATCGACCTCGACGCGAAAGACGCCCCGCCGGACGACGCGGGCGAGCCGGCCCGGTACGTGAAACGCATCCAGCGGGATGATCCCGCGCGGATCGGGCGAGAACCATCGAATCTCTGCGCCGTCCACCGCCATCGGGAACCATCCGCTGGTGTACGCCGAGACGAGGAGCTCGGCCGGGATCATGCCGTACTCCGGCCCTCACCGAAGGACGAGTAGCGCACAACCAGCGCGATCGAGGAGCGCCCGCGCCAGATCCGCCGTGTCGCCGTTGCCGGCCGGCGCGTGGACGATCGCCAGATCGATGTGATGCGTATCCGTGTAGCGCACGATCTCCTCGTCGGCCGGCCCCGTGCGCAGCGCGATCCGGATCCCGAGGCGCTCCTGGTCCTCGATGGATATGAAACGCGCCAGACGCTCCCGCGCCTCGGTTTCCATGGCCTGGTGGAGCTCGGGCATCCGCTCGGTGCCCATCTCCGACGTCCACCCGGCCGACAGCGGCTCCTTTACCGTGTACAGCACGTGCAGCCGGGCGCCGAACGATTCAGCCAGCCTCCGCGCAAATGTGACGGACCTGTCGAAGGCCTCGTCCGATCCGCCGTGCAGCAACACTTCGCGCATCCGTCCTCCGTTCTCTCTCCCCATCTTACCTGTTGCACAGTTCCGCTCAGCGACTACTTCAGAACAACGCACGTGCTGGAACAATTGGCGCTTCCCCGAGATTGGTGGCCCGTCCTTTGGTGCCCGTCCACGAGCCCAGGACTGACAGCACGCCATCGGGGCCGGCCCGAGACGATCACGACGACCACGAAGATCACGACGAACCACACGAGAAAAATCACGTCGTGATCGTCGCGATCGTCCGACTGCGGCGGGGCGTTCTCGGCCCGGGGATACACGGGTTGGCGTCAGGGCCGAGTCGAAGGTGCCGAGCCGTTGCCCTCGTCAAGGCTTCCGCGCGCCGAGCCGACTCTCTTGAGTTGTATGATGGGCGGCGATCGCGTCGCTGCACCTTGCCTGCGGCGATGGGACGAGGAGAGTCGACTGATGCCGAAGCTGACCGTCGAGGGGTTCCCCACCGTTGAAGTCGAAGCTGGAAAGCGCCTGGTGCTGGCGATCGAGGAGGATGCCGGTGTGGACGTGCTGCACGCCTGTGGCGGCAACGCCCGCTGCACGACGTGCCGCGTCGAGTTCCTGGAAGGCGAGCCTGCGAGGATGACGGTGGCGGAACGGCAGGTGCTCGCCGCCAAGGGGGTCGTCGGCGCGCGGCTGTCGTGTCAGGCGATCTGCGACCACGACATGACCGTCCGCGCCATCTCGCGGCTGACCGGCAGCGGACGTCCCGACCCCGGCCCCACACCGGCCTCGCGGATCACCCCGCCGCCGGAGTGGATCGATCTATGACCGGCTGTACCGGCTCAGGATGCGCGGGATCAAGTACTGCGCGAACGCCTGCTCGAAGTCGTACTTCGGCGCGAATCCCCAGTCGCGCCGCGCGGCGCTGTCATCGACATCGGCGGGCCACGAATCGACGATGCCCTGTCGCTTGACGTCGTTGTCCCAGGTGATCTCCGCCGACGGGAAGGTCTCGAGGACGATGGCGCGAATCTCCTCGGCGGAGGGATTGAATGCGCTCACGTTGTAGGCGGTTCGCGTGAGCTGTGCGCGCGGCACGGCCGAGAGCTGCAGAAGCGCCTCGACCCCATCGGGCATCGCCATGAACGGGATCCGCGTGTCCGGCCGAACGAAACAGGCATAGGGCTCCCCGCGCGCCGCCGCGTGGATCATCTCCGGTGCGTAGTCGGAGGTGCCGCCCGATGGGACGGTCGCGGCCGAGATGAGCCCGGGAAAACGCACGCACCTGAAATCCACCTTCCCGCTCAATCGTTCCGCAGCCAGCTGCTTGTAATGCCGCGCGTAGTAGGTACCCAACTGCTCGCAGTACAGCTTGTTGCAGCCGTACATCGTGGTCGGATGCGCCCAGTCGTCCTCCCTGACCCGCTCGGCCCGGTGCTTGGTCGCCAGGTCCGGCAGGCCGTACGCGGCGATTGACGACGGGTACATGAAGACGACGGGCTTGCCATGCGACTCCGCCTCCTGCTGCGCGAACTCGAGCAGGTTCAGCGTTCCTTCCACGTTCACGTGGTGCGCGGTCACCGGCGTGACCTCCGCGCGGCTCGAGAGGAGCGCCGCCAGGTGGAACACCAGCTCGACCTGGAACTCCGCCAGCACGCGATCGAGCACGCTTCGGTCCAGAATCGATCCGGTGACCTCGCGGTCCACCCTGGACGCGATGGCAGAATCCAGGCGCGCCACGTCGAGCGTGACGATCCCATGGGAAGGTCTCGAGGCCAGCCGCTCGATGAGACCGTGACCGATCTCGCCGTTGGCGCCGGTGATGAGCACAACAGGTTTTCGCACGGCCGGAATTATACTGAACGGCATGCTGCTGCTGTTCGTCGTCCTCTTTCTGTTGGGCGGCTTCGCTGCACAATCGACACCGCCGTTCGACTTCGATCAAACGATGCGTGTCGACTACTTCCACACCGGTGGCCCGAAGTCGAGTGAGCTCGTCTCGCTCGACCGCGTCGTCAACGACGGTCCGTGGGCCGGCAGCCGGACGCAGCTCCTGGACCAAACCGACCTCGGGAAATACCTGTTCGAGGTCCGCGATCGCTCATCGGGAACGGTTCTCTACTCCCGCGGCTTCGCGTCCATATACGGCGAGTGGGAGACCACGGCAGAAGCGAAAGCGACGTACCGCACGTTCCACGCGTCGCTGCGCTTTCCGTGGCCGTCCCACCCGGTCCGTGTCGAGCTCAAGAGGCGGCAGCCCGACAACACGTTCGGGGGGTTGTGGAGTGTCGAGGTCGATCCGGCGTCGCGATTCGTGAACGCGGCCCGGCCCGCCCCGCGCGAGGGATCGCTCTGGAGCGTGGTCGAAAACGGACCGTCGCACCAGAAGGTGGACATCCTCGTGATCGGTGAAGGGTACACGGGCGCAGAGCTTCCGAAGTTCCACGCGGACGCGAAGCGGCTGATGGAGGCGCTCTTCGCACTCGAGCCGTTCAAGGGGCGTCGAGGTGATTTCAACGTCCGGGCGCTCGACGTGCCGTCCCCACAGGGCGGCGTCAATCGACCCAACGCCGGCGAGTTCCGGCGCACGCCGATCTCGACCGAGTACAACATCTTCGACTCCGAGCGATATGTGCTCACGCTCGACAACCGCGCCCTGAGGGACGCCGCGTCAGGTATCCCCTATGAGTTCATAGAGATTCTCGTCAACGAGCGGACGTACGGCGGCGGCGGTATCTTCAACGATCACGCCACCGCGTCGGTCGACAGCGCGTTCTCCGACTACGTCTTCGTCCACGAGTTCGGCCACCACTTCGCGGCGCTGGCCGACGAGTACTACACGTCCGACGTTGCGTATGAAACCGGCGCCGTCCAGAAGGCCGAGCCCTGGGAGCCGAACATCACCGCCCTGCTCGATCCGGCGACGCTGAAGTGGCGCGATCTCGTGATGCCCGGAACTCCGCTGCCCACGCCGTGGCCGAAGGCCGAGTTCGAGAGGCACAGCCGACTGATTCAGGAGCGGCGTCGAGAGATTCGCAAACGCAACGCTCCGGAGGCAGAGATGGATGCCCTCTTCCGCGAACAGCGGGCATCCGAGGAGAAGTTGCTGTCGGGAACGACGTTCGGCGCGACCGTCGGCGCCTTCGAGGGTGCGAGCTACGAGCCGAAGGGACTCTACCGACCGGAAGCCGACTGCATCATGTTCACCCGGGATCGGGTCGGCTTCTGCCGCGTCTGCCAGCGCGCCATTGCGCGGATCATCGATCTGTATTCGAAATAGGTACGGCGTCGGCCGGGGCTTCGAGAGCTGCCGGCTGTCTCAGAAGACGAGCCGGCCGAAGACCGTGACCAGCGAGGCGAGGATCGCCGCGCCGGTGACCGCCAGGCAGGCGACCGCCCACAGCAGGTGGTCCATGCGCTCGGGCCGTAGGGGATCCAGCCACATACCAGCAAGATAGCCGCCCAGGAAGCCTCCCGCGTGCGCGTAGTTGTCGACCCCGGTCATGATGAACCCGAAGATTCCGAGCACGAGCGCGTATTGCAGCGCCGTCGCCCCGATGATGCTGCTGCCCCCACGACGTCCGTAGTACACGAGCGCACCGAGCAGGCCGAAGATGGGCGCGGAGGCGCCGAGCGTCTGCATGGCCCCTCGAAGGAACGGGATGGGCATCCACCAGAGGAAGTAGCCGGCGGTGCTGCTCAGGGTGAAGCCCACGACGCTGGCGATGGTGTAGATGATGACCATGCGTCCGGCGCCGTAGACGTCGGCCACGGCTGGCCCGAGCTGGCGGACCCAGAGCATGTTGAACAGGATGTGCAGGGCGCTGCCATGGAGCCAGCCGGCGCTCAGCACCGTCCACCACATGTCGAAGCGAAACACCGGAATCGCGCCGCTCGAACCGAACGCGAGCGCCACCTCCGGCACCGGAGAGAGCATCCCCAACGGGTTGCCGCCGCCCATGATGTCGCCGCCCAGCCCCACGGAGACCAGCAGCATCGCGACGTACAGAATCGAACAACCGTAGACGACGAGCGTGACGAAGCCGAGGTCGTTGCCGAAACGCCGGAGCATCGGGCCAAAGCCCCACAGGCCCGGGTTGCGGCGCCCACAGTTGTAGCAGCGATCGTCGTTGACCCCGACCAGCGATCCGCACGACGTGCACACCACCGATCCGGTCTTCTGCCGGCTGAACATTCAAACGAGCATATAACAGTCGGCTCGACTGTCCGCTCACTCGCGCAACGAACATTGGCCCATACCGTCCCAGTGGATCACCGCGTGGAGCTTGATTGGTGCCCTTCTTGCACGGGAGACCGCGTCTCTGCGAAAGCTTCCGAGGCCGATCCGATGGCGGTGAAACACGCCTTGAACCCCTGTCCGTTCTGCGGGGTGGTGGCTGATGTTCCCCACGAAACCCAGGAGGGGTGCATCCAGGCCCTCCACGCCGAGATTGCGCGGATGCGGGAGAGACTCGAGCAGGTCCGGGATGCCCGTGATCTGCGGGGCCACGACATCCCGTAGGAATTGCCCACCTACCCCCTCGCCTGTAATACAAGTGTACAGGGCCGGCGGTCGTACTCGCCGACCCCGCAATTCAGCTAACCATCGGGGTCAACCCCCGTCTAACCAATCGGATGCCGCAAACGGACGCCGCCACCGTCGCGATGGCCCGCGACGGAGATAGCGAAGCATTCCGGGTGCTCGTCGAGCGCCATGGGCGGGCTGTCTTCCGCCTCGCGCACCGGATGACCGGCAGCGCGTCGGACGCCGAGGACGTGGTGCAGGAAACCTTTCTCAAGGCGTACAAACAGCTCGGCCGCTTCGAGTCCCGGTCGGATTTCGGCACCTGGCTCCATCGGATTGCCGTGAACTGTTCCATCGACCTGATTCGTTCCCGCCCGCATCGTGAGACCGGCCACGACGCCGAGGATCTCGAGCACTTTGGCGCCGCCTCGGACGCTCACGGCGCCCGTCAACGTACGCCGGAGCGCCTCATGATGAGCACCGAGGTGCACGAGCGGGTCACCGCGGCGATGGGCATCCTGAGCCAGATGGAGCGCGCCGCCTTCGTGCTGCGGCATTTCGAGGGCCAGTCGATCGACGAGATCAGTCGCGCGCTCGGCTTGAAGGTCAACGCGACCAAGCACAGCATCTTCCGCGCCGTGCGCAAGATGCGGGTGGCGCTCGAACCGCTGGTCGTCAACGACGATCGGGGCGGCATCACCCAGGAACCAGCGAGAACCGTATGAATACGCACCTGACCGAAGACCAGTTGGTCCTGCACTACTACGGCGAGATGGCCGACGTTGACGAGCGTCTGGCCGCGGGCCACCTGTCGGGGTGCAGCGAGTGCCACACGGCCTTCACGCGTCTTCAGCGCGTGCTCGCGGTCGTCGACGAAACCGCAGCGGCGCCGGAGCTTCCCGAATCCTTCGAACGGACCGTCTGGGCGCGCCTCCAGCAGGACCTCCCACGCTCCAGACCGAGCTGGTTCTCGTGGGTGGTGCTCTCCCCTGCGCGAATGGCGTGGGCGGGAGCGGTCCTGCTGCTGGTCACCGGTGCCTTCTTCGCAGGCCGCCTCCTGCCGAAATCGCAGGATGCCCCGCTCCAGACCGCGGGCTCGCCAGGCGAAGTGCGCGAGCGCATCCTCCTGGTCGATCTCGGCGATCACCTCGAGCGCTCGCAGATGATGCTGGTCGAGCTCGTCAGCGCGGATGCGGATGCCGGCTTCGACGTCGCTGGTGAACGGGCCCGGGCCGAGCAGCTCGTCGCGGCAAATCGCCTCTACAGGCAGACCGCCGCGACGACCGGCGACGGTTCAATCGTGGCCTTCCTCGACGAGCTCGAGCGAGTCCTCGTGGATCTGGCCGCCAGCCCTGAAGAGTTGTCCGCCGAGGAGTTCGCGGCCGTACGCCGGCGGATCGACTCCGAGGGACTCCTCTTCAAGGTACGAGTGCTCTCGTCACAGGTCCGTGAACGACAGAGAGGATATGTCCAGGAGCGAGCGGGCCGCCGCTCGTCCCTGTAGCTGTTGATTGAGGCTGTCCCGGGGCAGCCTGCTGAATGACGGTGCGACGGCCGTGGCCTTCGCGCTCGGATAGAGGACATCCATGAGCTTCAAGCATGCAGTGACGTTCACGATCGGCATCACGTGCGCTGTGCCGGCGCTGGCCCAGCCTCCGATCCCGGTGACGGCTCCCGACGGGCTCGCAACCCCGCCCCGCCCGGCCCTGGGAGGTTTCGGCCCGGCCGGCGTCGCACCAGCGCTGCCGGGGCGAGCACTTCCGATGGACCTGCAGCCGTTTCTCGACGACCAGGACCGCGAACGCGAGCGGCAGGAACGGGAGGACGAGCGCAAGCGCCGGGCACGCGACCGCGAGATCGACTTGTACGACCGAGGGATGGACGCCACATACGAAGGCCGTTACGAACGGGCGCTCTCCGCGTTCACGAGCGTCGTCGAGTTGAAGGGACCGCGCGCCGACGCCGCGCTCTACTGGAAGTCGTACTCGCACAACAAGCTGGGTCAGCGCAGCGAAGCGCTGGCGACGATCGCCGAGCTCAACAACGGATATCCGAACAGCCGCTACCTGAAACAGGCCAAGGCGCTCGAGTTCGAAATCCGCAACGCCAGCGGGCAGTCGGCGAGCCCGCAAAGCCAGGCAGACGAGGACATGAAGCTCATCGCCATCCAGTCGCTGCAACACAGCGCGCCCGAGGAGGCGATCCCGATGCTCGAAGAGCTGCTCCAGGGATCGTCGTCTCCGCGGGTCAAGGCACGAGCGTTGTTCGTCCTCGCGCTGAGCGATTCCCCCCGTGCCCGCGAGGTGCTGAAGAACCTCGCGATGGGTCAGTCCACGCCCGAGCTGCAGTCGCGCGCGATCCAGTATCTGGGTGTTCACGGAGGCGCGGAGAGCCGCGCCACGCTCGCCGAGATTTACGCGGCGTCGGGCGACGTGGACATCAAGCGGCGCATTCTTCGCGCCTTCATGGTCGCCGGCGAGAGGGATCGGCTCCTCAAGGCCGCCCAGAGTGAAACGGATCCGGAGCTTCGTTCGACCGCCGTCGAACAGCTGGGCGTGATGGGCGCCGACGATGCGCTGTGGCAGCTCTATCAGAAGGAATCCAGTCTCGACGTGAAGAAGCACATCCTGCGCGCCATGTTCATCGGCGGGAACGCGACGCGGCTTGTCGAGCTCGCCCGCACGGAGCAGAACCCGGAGCTGCGCCTCAGCGCGGTCCGCAATCTCGGGATCATGGGCTCGAAAGCGACCGGCGATGCGCTCGTGAACATCTACAACACCGACAAGGATGCGGCCATCAGGAAGGCCGTCCTCGAAGCGCTCTTCATCCAAGGCAATTCGACGTCCCTTGTCGCCCTTGCCCGGAAGGAGCAGGACCCGGCGATGAAGAAGACGATTGTCGAAAAGCTGTCGCTGATGTCGGATAAGGTCGCGCGGGCCTACATGCTCGAGCTGCTGAAGTAACAGGAGCCAGTCGATGTCGAAGCGCCATCTCCTCATCGTTTCCCTGCTGGCCGTCGCGGTAATCTCGGTCACGGCGGTGGCTGCGCAGCAGCAGCCGCGCATCGCCAATGGCCGCGTGGCGACACAAGACGCCGGGGCCTCGTTCGTGCAGTCTTTCAAGACACTCGTGTCAGCGCAGGCCGACGTGACGTGGATAGGTTACAGCGTGCCTGTCGTGGACGGCGAACGAACCATGTGCTGCAGCGGGTCCGGGGACGTCTATATCAATGGCGGCCGCGGCGACTGTTGCGCGACATGCAGGCTCGAGGCGACGGAACGAAGCTCGCAGTCATCCGCCCCGCCGTCGCAACCCGCGCAACCAATCAAGCTCGAAGGCCCTGACCACATGGCTGTGCTTCTCCGGGTTGCGGAGCGGCAAGTCGAACGCATCCGCATCTTCTCTCCCGACTGCGCGCTCGATGCGGGAGGAAGAAATGTCATCTGGCTGAACGGCGTGCGCCCCGCCGACAGCATCACGATGCTGGAGTCGCTCGCCCAGGACCGGGCTCGCGGCACCCGGGTCGCGGACGGCGCGATTGCCGCGATCGCCCTCCATCGGGACGCCGCCGCCGACGCGTCATTCGACCGCCTGCTCGCACACACGCAGCCCACGGCGGTTCGGAAGAAGGTCACGTTCTGGCTGGGAAACGCCCGCGGGGCGCGGGGACTGGATACCCTCCGCCGTGTCCTGCAGGAGGATCCAGCGGCCGAGGTTCGAAAGAGCGCCGTTTTTGCCGTTTCGCAGAGCAGCGAGCCGGGTGCGTTCGACATGCTGGCCGGCCTTGCGCGCAGCGACGTGTCACCGGCTATTCGCAGCGAGGCGGTGTTCTGGATCGCGCAGAAGGGCGACACACGGGCAGCCGGAATCGTCCGCGAAGTTTTGGAAAAGGATTCGGCGCGAGAAGTGCGAAAGAAGGCCGTCTTCGCCCTGAGCCAACTGAGAGACGATGCGGGCGTGGAAGCGTTGATCCAGGCGGCCCGCACCAGCACTGATGCAACGATTCGGGGTGAAGCCATATTCTGGCTGGGCCAGAAGGCCGGCAAGAAAGCCTCCGCCACGATCACCGAGCGAATCGAGCAGGACCCCGATACCGACGTGAAGAAACGGGCGGTCTTCGCCTTGAGCCAGTTCCCCAAAGACGAAGGCATCCCGCTCCTGATTCAGGTCGCGCGGACCAGCAAGAACCGCGACGTCCAGAAGCAGGCCATGTTCTGGCTCGCACAATCGAAGGACCCGCGGGCCGTGGACTTTTTCGCAGAGATCCTGAAGTGACTGCCAGCATCCCCCAGACTCGAGCGCGCGCGCGATTGTAGCGACGACAGCGCTCCGGCGATTGCGGCAGTTCAAGAGCCCCCGAGTCCCGAGCCCCGAGCCAAGCGGGGCAAACGCGATAAGCGTCGCCCCGCTTCGAATAGTCAGGCCTGCACGGCCTCCACGTTGATCACGCTCTCGGCGAGCGCGGTGAGCTTCTTGTCGGTCGCTCCCTCTTCGTCGAGCGTCTGCTGCAGAAGCTTTGCGGCTTTGTTATAGCCGAGCATCGCGGCATGCGTCCGGGCCGTGCCGTACCCGGCAATCTCGTAGTGCTCGACCTTCTGAGCGGCGCCAATCAGTCCGGCATCGAGGGTGTTGTCGTCGAGATCCTCTGACATGATCTCCTTACCTTCTTCGATCAGTCCCTCCATGCCCTTGCACTTCTTCCCGGTCAGCCGGATGTCGAGTGCCTCACCAATCTGGTCGAGGCGTTCCACCTGACGGCGGGTCTCCTCGAGGTGCCGCTCGAAGGCGCGCTTCAACTCCGGAGAGCTCGCGGCCTTCGCCATCTTGGGAAGGGCCTTGAGAATCTGGTTCTCGGCGCTGTACAGGTCCTTCAATTCATCGACGAGCAGTTCTTGCAATGGGTTGGTCGCTTCCGCCATTCGGTCCCTCCATACAGATCGTTGCAGTCGTTGTCTCTTCCAAGCTGATTGCTGCAAGGAGGGGGCCAGTCCGAACGGCCGGGCTCGACCGATCAGTGCACGCCATGGCTGGTCTGAAGCGCCGAAGGGTCGGCGCCGAGACGGCGGATAGCCGTTTCCCACATGACGGAGTGCTCCACATCGAAGACGAGGTCGGTGTCGACCTCACCCATCAACCAGGCGGATTGGGCGAGCTCCGCGTCAAGCTGTCCCGGACCCCAGCCGGCGTAGCCTGCGAGCACGCGGGCCCTGGGCGCGGGCCTCGCGGCAAGAACGCGGCGCAGCAGCCGTGGCGATGCCGAGAGATAGATGCCCTCGCGGATGGTCCGGTATTCGGATTCGTCCGGCTCCTCGGCCACCAGGATCCATCCCCGTTCCGGTTCCACCGGGCCGCCGATGCAGAGCGGCAGCGCATTGCCCTCGGTGAGCGGCGGATCGAGCTTGACCATGCTGCTGGCGGGCATCTCAGTCGGCCGGTTCAGCACGAGCCCGAAGGCGCCCTCGGGAACGAAATCGCAGAGCAGCACCACGGTCCGCGCGAAGTTCGGATCCTGCAGTTGCGGCATCGACAGCAGCAGCGTCGGTCGGAACGGTTCGGTCATGTTGACTCCCCGCGCGCGAGCTCTTCGGCGATCTTCCGGAGGTCCGCCACGAAACGGGCAAGCTCGTCGTGGCGGCTCCGTTCATCCGGCGCTCGAAGGATGGACGACGGATGGACGGTCGCGGTCACGGTCGGCGCGAGCGACGACGGCACGAACTGGCCGCGCTGCCGCGAGACCTTGAAGGAGCGCCCGAGAAGCGCCTGGGCGGCGGTCGCGCCGAGACATACCAGGATCCGCGGCCGGACGAGCGCGATCTCGGTCTCCAGCCAGGGCCGGCAGGCGCTGATCTCGCTCCCATCTGGTTTCGCGTGGATCCTCCGCTTCCCTCGCGGCTCCCATTTGAAATGCTTCACCACGTTGGTGACGTAGACGATCTGTCGATCGATGCCCGCCTCTTCGAGGGCCCGGTCGAGGAGCCGGCCAGCCGGACCGACGAACGGCCGGCCCGCCACATCCTCGACGTCGCCCGGCTGTTCCCCCACCATCATGATCTGCGCGCGGCGCGGTCCCTCGCCGAAGACGGTCTGAGTCCCCCGCTTGTACAGATCGCACGCCTTACACGCGCGTGCCGCCTCACGCACGGCAGCCAGGCTCAGCCGATCGGGAAGCAGCTCCGGGACGGGCTGTCCGGGCCGCGGCTCGAGCGGCCCGGGGCGGCGCGGCGACGCTGGGCGTTTCAACCGATCCCTCGATCCCCGCTCACGTTTCGGCGCGGCCGACGGCCCAGCCCACGTGATCCTGCACGAGCGGATCGCGGCAGGTGGGCTCCGCCTGGGCAGCCAGCGCCTCGGTGGCCCCGGCCTCGCCGGAGTTGGCGATGGCAACGGCCAGATTGCGCCGAAATCGACGGGTGCCAGCCCGCTTCATGGCGCTCCCCTTGAGCAGCGCCCGGAGCTCCTCGTCCGATTTCCTCCACAGATCGATCAGGCGCGCGCCATCGAGTCCCGGGCGTGGCATCCATTCCTCGGCGGCCGACACACCAACAGACGGCGTCAAGTTCCAGGGGCACACCTCCTGGCAGATATCGCAGCCGTAGGCGTGGCGTCCGATGGGTTCGCGCAGCTGCTCCGGGATCGTTCCCTTCAGCTCAATCGTCAGGTAGGAGATGCAGCGGCGTGAGTCGAGCACGTACGGTTCGACCAGCGCGCCCGTGGGGCACGCCTCGAGACACAACGTGCAGGTGCCGCACTGGTCCAGGGCAGGCACATCGGGCTCGAGCGGCAGGTTGGAGATGATCTCTGACAGGAAGAGCCAGGACCCTCGCTCGGGATTGATCAGGCACGTGTTCTTGCCGATCCAGCCGAGGCCCGCGTGATGCGCGTACACGCGTTCCTGCACCGGCCCTGTATCGACGTACGCGCGCGCCTCGAGTGCTTCGCCGGCAGCCTCGCACAGCCATGCGACCAGAGCGTCCATTCGCTTCTGGACGACGGCGTGGTAATCATCGCCCCAGGCGTACCTCGCGATGGCAGCGACGCTCGTATCCGACGTTTCGGTGGAATACGGACGATCGACGTTGTAGATCGTGCCGAGCACCACCACCGATTGTGCAGACGGCAGGACCTGACCGACCCCGGATCGGCGCTCGGCGCTCCGGCGGAGATAGTGCATCTCGCCCGCGAACCCGCGATCGAGCCACTCGTTGAAGAAGCCCAGCTCAGGGTGCGCCGACGCCGGCGCGACGCCACAGAGATCGAATCCCAGCAGGGCGGCCTGTCGCTTGACGTCCGCCGAGCCTACGCTGCACGGCTCGTCCTTGGTGGTCACGCTCCTCTGATTCTACAGGCAGCGTCGCGATGGGACGTCAGCCCTTCGCCAGCTGCCTCACCACGTAGGGCAGAATCCCGCCGTGGCGGAACGCGGTGAGCTCTTCGGGCGTGTCGATGCGCACGACGGCCTTGAACACCTTCTCCGTGCCGTCTTCGTCCGTCGCCCGAATGGCGACCTCGCCTGACGGGCGGAGCGAAGCGATTCCCTGGATTTCGTACGTTTCGCGCCCGGTCAGCCCGAGCGATGCCGCGTTGTCTCCCTCGGCGAACCGCACCGGCAGCACCCCCATGTTCACGAGGTTGCTGCGGTGGATCCGTTCGAAGCTCTCCGCAATCACTGCCTTGACGCCGAGCAACAGCGTGCCCTTGGCAGCCCAGTCTCTGGAGGAGCCCGAGCCATATTCCTTGCCGGCGATGATGACCAACGGCACGCCGGACTCCTGGTAGCGGATCGACGCGTCGTAAATCGACATGACCTCGCCCTGCGGCAGCAGCGTCGTCCAGCCCCCTTCTGTGCCCGGGGCGAGCTGATTGCGCAGCCGGATGTTTGCGAACGTGCCGCGCATCATCACCTCGTGGTTGCCGCGCCTGGCGCCATACGAGTTGAAGTCCTTCGGCGGCACGCCGCGGCCGATCAGATACTTCCCTGCTGGGCTGTCCGGAGGAATCGAACCCGCTGGCGAGATGTGATCCGTGGTCACGCTGTCGCCGAGCACGGCCAGCACCCGCGCGCCTCGAATATCCGACAGCGCGACCGGTTCGCGCGTGAGGTTCTCGAAAAACGGCGGGTTGCGTATGTAGGTCGAATCGTCGGACCATTCGAAACGCTCGCCCGTGGGGACCTGGAGGGCGCGCCAGCGCTCGTCGCCGTCGAACACATGCGCGTAGCTGTTGACGAACATCTCGGATTTGACGGCGCGAAGCATCGTTTCCTGGATCTCCCGCTCCGTCGGCCAGATGTCCTTGAGGAACACCGGCTCGCCGCTGGCCCCCCTGCCGAGCGGCTCCGACGTCAGATCGATCTGCATCCTGCCGGCGAGCGCGTAGGCCACGACGAGCGGGGGCGACGCCAGGTAGTTGGCCCGGACCTGCGACTGGATGCGGCCCTCGAAGTTCCGATTGCCGCTCAGCACCGCCGCCACCACGAGGTTGCGCTCCTTTACGATCGTGGACACAGGTTCGGGGAGCGGCCCGCTGTTCCCGATGCACGTCGTGCACCCGTAGCCCACAAGGTTGAAGCCGAGCTCGGCGAGGTATTCGAGCAGACCCGACGACTTGTAGTACTCGGTGACGATCAGCGAGCCCGGCGCGAGGCTGGTCTTCACCCACGGCTGGACCTTCAGCCCGCGCTTCACGGCGTTTCGCGCCAGCAGGCCGGCGCCGATCATGACGCTCGGGTTCGAGGTGTTCGTGCAGCTCGTGATCGCCGCCACCACCACCGATCCGTGATCGAGACCGTCCAGTCCCGGCGCCGAGTCAGGCATGGTGGCCACAGCCGCGCGTGGCTGCCCGGCCGCCGGCGCCGACATCTCGCCGGGCTTCGTGGACGCAGGTTTCACCTTGCGTTCGGCCAGCATCAACTCGAGCGCCTGGCCGAACCTGGCCTTTGCCTGCCGCAGCGGGACCCGGTCCTGGGGCCGCTTTGGTCCGGCAATGCTCGGCTCGACCGTCGAGAGGTCGAGCTCTGTCGTTGCGGTGTACGCCGGCTCCGGGGACTCCTCGGTTCGGAAGAGTCCCTGCTCCTTCGCATACGCTTCGACCAGCCGGACACTGGCGGGATCCCGCCCGGTCAGCCGCAGGTAATCGAGCGTCATCGCGTCTATCGGGCAGATGGCGATGGTGGCGCCGTACTCCGGCGACATGTTCCCGAGGGTCGCCCGATCGGCGATGGTGAGGAACTCCAGGCCTGGGCCGAAGAACTCCACGAACTTGCCGACGACGCCAAGCTTTCGGAGCCGCTCGGTGATGGTGAGCACCAGGTCGGTCGCTGTCGCGCCCTCGGGGAGCCGATCGACGAGACGGAACCCGATCACTTCGGGGATCAGCATCGAGATGGACTGTCCGAGCATGGCGGCCTCGGCCTCGATCCCGCCCACTCCCCAGCCCACGACTCCGAGCCCGTTGACCATGGTAGTGTGCGAGTCGGTGCCGACGAGCGTATCCGGATACGCGACGAGCCGGCCGTCCACCCGCTCCTTGAAGACGACCCGCGCGAGGTACTCCAGGTTGACCTGGTGGACGATCCCGGTATCGGGGGGCACCACGCGAAAGTTCTGGAATGCCTCCTGGCCCCAGCGCAGGAACGCATAGCGCTCGCGGTTACGGGTGAACTCGAGCGCCGCGTTGAGGTCGGCGGCATTCCGCTCGGCGAAGTGATCGACCTGCACGGAGTGATCGATGACCAGCTCGACCGGCTGCAGCGGATTCACCTTGCGCGGATCGCCGCCGAGGCGCGCGATGCCGTCCCGCATCGCCGCCAGGTCGACCACGGCGGGCACGCCCGTAAAATCCTGGAGAAGGACACGCGCCGGAGTGAACGAGATCTCGCGCAGGGCTTTCGAGGTGACGTCCCACTGCGCCAGCGCCTTGATGACCGCGGCGTCCACCGCGCGACCGTCCTCCCGGCGCAGCAGGTTTTCGAGCAGGATTTTCAACGAATACGGGAGGCGGCTGATGCCGCTGAACCCGGCCTTCTCGAGCACCGGCAGGCTGTAGATGTCGTGCGCTTCCTGGTTGACGGTGAGCGGCGTGCGTGTATTGAAGGAATTCTGAGAGGCCATCCTCAGATCATCCTCCACAGAGGCGCATGTGTTCAAGCGTCGAGCCGGCGTGACCCGATCAGCGCAGGGTTTCCAGGAAGTCGCGAACGACGTCGGATGGATCGCGTCGGAGGGCGTCGACCTGGTGGTTCATCCGGCGCATGTCGTCGAGCGCGACCCGGCCGCCGAGCGACGCCACCGCGGCCTGCACGTCGGGATGCGCCAGCAACGCCGCGCTCCTCGCCAGCACGACGGCATCGTAGGGTGGGAAATACCGCCGGTCGTCCTCCAGCATCTGCAGGTCGTATGCTTCGATCAGGCCGCTGGTCGCATCTCCGGCGATCAAATCCACCTGGCGCTCGGACAGCGCGCGATAGATGAGCGAGAGATCCATGGCCCGCGAAGGCGACGCGAAGCGAAGCCCGTATGCGGCGGTCAACCCCGGCAGGCCGTCTGCGCGCTGCAGGAACTCGTACCCGAAACCTGCGCTCCACTGCGCGGCATGCGCTGCCGCGTCGCTGATCGTCCGCAACTTCAACCGCCGGGCATCGTCGCCTCGCACCAGGATGGCGAAGGTGTTCTCGAAGCCGAGGGGAGCGAGGGTCGCAATCCCCGCCTCCGCATATCTTCGCCGGACCGTCTCGAGCACGTGTTGGGGATCGGTGCTCGGCGTCTCCTTGAAGATCGCGGCGTACGCCGTGCCCGTGTACTCCACGTACATGTCGATGTCCCCGGCCCGAAGTGCCCGATCGCAGATGAACGTGCCCCCCAGGTTCAGGCGGCGCTCCACCGGCATGCCCGTGCGCGCTTCGATTGTCTGGGCGAGCATCTCTCCAAGCACGATCTGCTCGCTGAAGTTCTTGGAGCCGATGCGGACCACTGCCCGGTCCTCGCGAGGGAGTGCGAGGGCGATGGCCGCCGCGCCCGCTGCGGCCACGAGCACACCAATCGAGGCAAACCGCAAGGTCCTCGAGATCGTGCCCGTCAGGAGGCGCCGGACGCCGCGCTCGACGAGCGTGAGCACGCCGTCCAGCGTCAGCGCCAGCAACGCTGCCGGGATCGCGCCGGCCAGAATGACCGTCGGCTCGACCATCGCCAGGCCGCGGAAGATGTATTCGCCCAGCCCGCCGGCGCCCACGGCGGCGGCAATCGTCGCGGTGCCGACGGCGATCACCGCCGCCACGCGAATGCCCGCGACGATCGAGGGCAGCGCCAGCGGCAACTCGATCTGCCAGAGCCGCTGGCTGCCGGTCATCCCGAGCGCGACGGCGGTCTCCGTCAAAGCCGGATCCACCGACTTGATGCCGGCAACCGTCGTCCGCACGATTGGCAGCACGGCGTACAGCGTGAGCACCGTAATCGCCACGCGCGCACCCAGTCCGCCCACGATCGGCAGCGGCAGGAGAAACCCGAACATCGCGAGGCTGGGGATTGTCTGCGAGATGTTGGCGAACCACACGATGGGCGCCCCCACGCGCGGACGCCGCGCAGCGAGGATGCCCACGGGAATCCCGATGCAGACGGCCAGCGCGGTCGAGATCCCCACGAGCAGCAGGTGCTGACGGAACAACAGCGCAAGCTCGCTCGAATGTCCCCGCCAGAACTCGAGTACGTTCATTGACTGCACTCTTCCGCCGTCCGACAAGCCTTCCGCCTTCAGCCTTCCAACTTCAGCCTTCCCACTTCACCCTTCCCACTTCACCCTTCAGCCGTTCCGATCGCTGCCGACACCTCGACGAGCGGCTGGAGCAGCGCGCGCACGGCAGGATGCGTGTGGCCCGCGATGTTGCGCGGCGTGTCGACGGCAATCAGCCGGCCGTCGTCAATCACGGCAATCCGAGTCGCGAGGAGGAACGCCTCCGCCATGTCGTGCGTGACGAGCACGATCGTCTTGCCGAGCTGCCTCTGGATGGTGCGAAATTCATGTTGGATTTCGCTGCGCGTGATCGGATCGAGCGCGCCGAACGGCTCGTCCATGAGCAGCAGCGGCGGATCGGCGGCGAGGGCGCGCGCCACCCCCACGCGCTGGCGCTGGCCGCCGGACAATTCGTGCGGGTATCGCTGCGCGTGGACGGCGGGATCGAGACCCACGAGCCGGAGGACATCTGCCGCGCGGCCCACGCTTCGTTCGGACTCCCATGCGAGCAGCCGCGGCACCAGGTCCACGTTGCGCTGCACGGTCATGTGGGGGAAGAGCCCGACCTCCTGAACGACGTAGCCAATCTGCCGCCTGAGTTGAATCGCATCCCACTGGTCGGTCGCTGTTCCGCGGACAATGACTCGACCCTTCCCGGGCAGCAGCATCCTGTTCACCAGCTTGAGAACGGTGCTCTTGCCCGATCCGCTCCGGCCGACGAGCACCAGCGTCTCTCCCGACTGGACCGCTAAGTCGATCCCGCGCAGAACTACGAGAGCACCACGGCTCAGCTCGACGCCCTGAAACAGAATCTCGGCTGGCACTGAAGGGTCGGGCATGGTCGAGCCGGACTCTAACTCACCGGCACGTCGTTTGCCACTTCCGAGGGCGGAGGTGGTTCAATGAAGCGTAAGCGAGACACGCGGGATGCGGGTGTGCCGAATCAGGCGGTGAACAGGAGCGAGGCTGAAAATAAACGCTGGAGCTCCGATTCGGACACGGTGGAGCGCCGCGAACAGGAGCGGGCCGCCGAGCAGGGCAGCGGCTCTGATGAGCGCAGTGGCATCTCGAACCGGCCAATCGGAGAAGAGATTCGCAACCAGGAGCTTCTGCCCGACCGGGGCACCGCCCGAGAGCGAGCGCACGCCGGGCGTGGCGATCGAGATCGATCCGACGAGGAGCAGTGACGGCACGCCGGAACTTTGCCAGCGGACCCGACCGCGGAAGGCTCGCCCGTCCAGCCGGCGGGCGCGATTCGGGTGCCGAGACGAAAGGTCTCACCGGCAACACGCGTCAGAACAGGTAAACGACCGACGCGCCGGCTGTCAGGACCGGGCGGACCTTTTCCTCGGGATCGAATCCGCCGTCCCGGAACGATACGCCAGCGTCGCCGCGCAGTCCAAAACGCCGGCGTGCGCCGCCGAACCAGTACTTGACGCCTGCGCCGGCATGATACTCGACGCCGGTTTCCACGAGCTCCTGGCCTTCGTGCAGTTCGCGGAGATATCCGGCCCCGCCGAACACGAACGGCACTACGCGCGTACGGGGAGAGGCCGCCGGCCCGAAGTGCCACAGAACCGAGCCCGTGAACACGTACTGATCCAGCTCTTCCTCGGCCGTGATGTCGGGTGCGTCTTCCGCGTCGCCGCTCAGCTCTACGCTGTAGACGGGCTTCCCGTATCGCACACCACCCTCGATCGCCAGACGGGGCGACAAGTAGTAGCCGAACCTGCCGTTCAGGGCCCACGTATTCTCGACGCGAGAGGCCGTGGCGAACAGATCGAAGCCGAGCGCGCCCGAAGTGGTGTTCCTGGTCAATTCCGCGGTGGCATCGCCGAGATCGTAGCCGCCGACGTACATCACGCCACCGCCGATCTCCCAGCTGCCGGCGCGGGGTGTCGGCTGTGTTTGCGTTGCAGGAGCCGGTGGCCGTCGCTGGGCCTCGGCCGGGAGCACGAGGATTGTCGTCGAGCACAGCGTCGCAAGAACTGCCGCGCGCCGCGCCAGGCGCGCGCATTGGCTGCTGATCCGGCTCACTTCGCCGTTACTCGTATTTCGATGTTGCGTGTCCCCCCGCCGCGGGGTACTACGACAACGCGCTCGAAGAACTTGACCCTGAAGTCGATGTCCACTCCGAAGGACGAATCGAAAAAGCTCTCGATGTCTCCGTCGTCGAGCGGTTCGACGCGCAGCACGTGCGGGCCCGGATCCAGCCCCGCGATCACGAACGCGCCGTCCGAACTGAGCGTGAACCCGCCCACCAGCTTGCGCGTGCGCGGGTCGAATGCGACGACGTGGGCGCCGATGACACCCTGGCCGTTCTTGGTCACGCGGCCGCTGATGCTGCCCGACTGCCGTGTGAATTCGCTCGACCCGTAGATGTCCAACAGCCCCGCCACGTCGTCGCTCTTGAGGACCCTGTCAGCCGTGTTGCCAGACGAGAACGCAATCGGGAACATGACCGCCTCGGCGGCAAGCACTCTGCGGCCTCCTGAAATCAGCTCCGTTTCGCCGAGCGCTGAATGCGACAGGCCCAGAAGGTGCCCGATCTCGTGGACGGCTATCGATTGCAGATCGAACCGACCCGGCACACCGGGGTCGGCCGTGGACCAGGCGAAGCTCGTGTTGAAATAGATGTCGGATTCGAGAATGCTGCCATCGCTCGTGTCGATCAGGAAGCTCGTCGCCGCGAGCGTTCGGCTCTGGTCCGGGCGATTGACAAAGCCGAGCACGCTCATGTCATCGTTCTCTCCGGCGGGCGCGGTGGTGAAGCCGGCGAACACCGACGAGGTCTCGGTATTCTCGACAGCGTGCCAGGTGTTGAATGCCCGGCCGATCGTGTCCCGGAACTCCTCGGCGCTCACGCCGTCAACCGAGCTGTTGGTGACGAAGTAGCTCACCGGGAAATCGGTCCAGCGAAGGGTCACCGTGCGCGAGCCGACGCGGGTGCCGAGTTTCAAGTAGGCGCTGAGCGGCACGGCCGCGATCAGCAGGAGCGCGACGACGGCACTCACTCGCTGAGCGCGCGTCATCGATCGGCCCCGGCCTGCGCGGTCATCGCCGTACGGACCTGGGCGCCAAATGCGTCGAGCTCGAGCGATCGGCGTTTCGATGCCCCCCTGACCACTCGCTCCGGCCCTCGGTCCGTCCCGGCGGCCATGAGCGGCGGCGGAACCACGATGCGCCGTCCGGTTGTCGGATCCTGGCGGACACGAAACACGCCCTGGTTCAGGCCGAAGACGTGCGGGATTGGCTCGCCCGCTCCGTCGAGGAACAACACCGCCTCCTCGCCGGGGCTGAACTGCGGCGCACCAACCATCACGCTGCGGTAACGCCCTATCTGCCCTCCGGGCACCTTGAACGAGACCGTTCGTTCGGACCCTCCCTTGTAGTACGACAGGATCTCGACGGTGACGATGGTCTCGATCTGTCGCCGGCCCTCGACCCATTGCGGCCGCACATCGACAACGCGAGCGTGAGCGATGAGGTGCGAGCCCGCAACGATCTCGCGGAACTCGGCAGGCACGAGTACCGTGGCGCGCACGACCGGCGCCGCCAGCAGACACATGATGAATGGAAGCAATCGACCCATGCCAGCAGTCTAACTCAGGTCCAATGGTTCACGATCCTCACGATTGCTTCCGTGACGCCACATCCATGACCGCCTGTGCGGCGCGTCTGCTGGCGCCAGGCCCGCCGAGCTTCGCGCGGATGGTACGCAGATCGCCACGCATCCGTTCGGCCACGGCCGGTCCGTTCAGGATCGCAAGCGCCTCGCGAGCCACGGCGGCAGGCGTGAAGTCGTCCTGGATCAGTTCCGGCACCACGCGCCGTCCCGCGACGAGATTCGCCATGGCAAACGTGTCGACCTGGACGAAGGGGCGCCCAAGGCGATAGGTGATCGGCGAGAGCCGGTAGACGACGACCATCGGGCACTCGTGCAGCGCGGCCTGCACGGTGATCGTGCCCGATGCGACCAGGGCCACGTCCGCCGACGCCAGCACGTCGTCTGCCCGGCCCCCGATCGATTTGACATCCAGACCGCGGGCGTGGGCTGCCGTCAGCGGCGCGAAGAGGTCGTCTGCGAGATGCGGCGCGCGCGCGAGCAGGAACTGCGCGTCGGGCACGCTCGCCCTGATCAGGAGCGCCGCTTCGACGAGGTCGGGGAGGATCGCGCGCAGCTCGTTGCGCCGGCTCCCGGGCAGCATCGCGACCACCGGCCGGGACGCGTCGAGACCCCGATTGGCGAGAAACACGCCACGCGGCTCCGGTTCGCGGGTGACGTCGAACATCGGATGCCCCACCCACCGCACCGGCACGCCGGCCTCCCGGTAGATTTCCTCCTCGAACGGAAAAATCACCAGGACGCGATCGGCGATCCGCTTCATCGTCTTCATGCGACCCGGGCGCCAGGCCCAGAGCTGCGGGCTGATGTAATAGACGACTGGTATGCCGTGCGCGCCGACCGCGCGGGCCAGCCGGAAGTTGAAGTCGGGAAAGTCGACGGCCACGAACACGTCGGGTCGCGTGGCCGCCGCGTGCGCGACCAGCCGGCGGTAGGTGGCGTAGGTACGGGGCAGGAGGCGTGCCACCTCGAGGATGCCCGTGACCGACAACCCCTTGAAGTCGTCGACGAGCGCCGCGCCCGCCTCTCGAAGCCGATCGCTGCCGAACCCGGTGATCGTGGCGGACGGATCGAGCGCAAGGATCTCCCGCGCCAGCGCACCGGCGTACAGGTCGCCGGAAGGCTCGCCGCACGAGATCATCACGCGCACGGGGAAGAGAAGAGCTCAGCTCGGCCTGACGAACAACGCCGGATCGAGTCGAACGTTGTATTCGAAGCTCCGGACGACCCGCTCCACGCGTGGAGCGCCTGCGCGCTGGATGACGGCCCGGAAGGCGACCTTCAAACCGTCCACGTCGCGATAGTCCGAGTACACTTCTTCGGCCGCGACGGGACCGCTCGGCGATTCCAGCGTGTAGCGCTGGCGCGCTATCAGCGCGCTGGCAGGATCGAAGATTACCGTGACAGGTGTCGCGCCCGGACGCGAGACCCGGATGGCGGGCATGTCCCGGCCTTCGATGGTCAAGGACGTCCGCGTGAGGGCCGACGCGTGCTCCACGAGCGCGAGCAGCAGTGTGATCGCGTCGCGCTGAATGCTGCCGCGCATCTCGGTCGCGATGGGCGCGGGCGCCTCGCGCGCGCCGCGGTCGTCCTTCACCCAGTACGATCCATCGACGAACAGCTGGGACACCGGGCCCGAAGGCGTCACGGCATCGACCCTGAACGCATCCGGATAACGAATGAACGTCGTCGTTGGCAGCTCGACGCGGCCGCTGAGGGCGTCGACCAGGAACGTCGAGACGGCCTTGACCGTCTTGACGGAACGCAATTTCTCGAGACCGCCTTTTGCCCTGACCGCCTCGCTCACGAGTTCCTGTACGGACTGCACGTCCGCCGTTCCGTCTGCGTGCCGAGTGGAATGCGCAGCGGCCGGCACAGGCATGCGAAACGCGACCGGCTCACGACGCGCCGGCGACACCGCGCGTTTCAGATCGGCGGAACCGAGATCCAGCTCGCCCGGACCGATTCGATCGAACTGGTCGAACCCGGCGCCGGGGAGATGCTTCGCGAACACCGAGGCATCGCCCACGAGCACGATCGACAGGCGGTCCGGCCGCAGGTAACGCTGCGCCACGCGCTGGATGTCGTCCGGGGTCACGGCGTTGACGCGTTCGCGGAACGTCTCCAGCTCCGCAAGGTCGAGCCCGTAAAACACGGCATTGAGGATCTGCAGCGCAATGGCGCTCGGCGTCTCGATTGTCAGCGGAAAGCTGCCGGTGAGGTACGCCTGGGCATCGGAGAGCTCTCGCAGGCTGACCTTCTGTCGCTGCAGTCGCCACATCTCGTCGACGATGAGGCGGAGGACCTCGCCGGTGGTCTCCGAGCGCGTGTCGGTGTCGGCCATCAGATCGCCGGCTTCCTTGAGCGCGTGCACGTCGGCTGACGCGCCGTAGGTCAAGCCACGTTCGGATCGAAGCACGCGGTGCAGACGGTTGCCGCCTTCGCCGCCGAGGATCTTCAGCGCGAGATCCAGCGCGAGGAAGTCCGGGTGCTTTCTCGGCAGCGCGATGTTCCCCGCTCTTATCTCGGTCTGCACAGCGCCGGGGCGGTCGACCACCACGACGCGGCGGGTGGCGGGCGGAGGTTCGACGTTCTTCTGCTCGGCCCGCTCCGCGCGGCCCCACTTGCCGAACGCGCGCTCGGCGCCGGCGAACGCCTCCTCGGGCTGGACGTCCCCGACGATGGCGAGAATCGCGTTGTTGGCGCCAAACCAGGTCTTGTGGAACGTGACGAGATCGTCGCGCGTGATGCTGGCAATGGACTGCGGCGTTCCCGAGTCCGGCCGGCCATAGGGGTGATAGCCGTAGACGAGACGGTCGAACACCACGCCGGCAATGTAGTCGGGATCTTCGTAGCTGACCTTCAACCCCGAGAGCATCTGCTGCTTCTGCCGGTCGATCTCCTCGGGCGCGAACGCCGGGTTGGTCGCGAGATCGGAGACGAGATCGAGCGCAAGGCCGAGGCTGTCCTTCATCACGACAGCCTGGATGAAGGTCAGATCGCTGCCCGCGCCCGTGCCTATTGCGCCGCCGATTGAATCGATGGTGCTGGCGATCTGCTCTGCGCTCCGCGTCGTCGTCCCCTGATCGAGCAGTGCCGCGGCCAGCATGGCGACGCCGGGCTTGTCGCCGGGATCCTGGGATCCGCCGGCGCGAAGGATCAGTCGCAGGCTGACTGCTGGCTGCTCGTCGTGCGCCACAGCGATGACCTGCAGGCCGTTCGCCAGCGTGCGGAACTGATACGGAGGAAACTTGACCTCGCGCGCCGGAAGCGGCCGCGGCGGCCGCTCCGATGGCCAGTCGGGCACCTGGGCCCATAGCGGTCCGGCCGCCATCAATCCGATGGCGCAGGAGAGCACGGCAACGCGAACGGGGCGACGGCGAGTCATCGGGAGCGCTCCTCCCCCGACCCGGAGCCCTTCGGCATGATGGTGAGCACGAGCCTGTTTTCGGGCTTGAAGTAGGTCTGCGCCACGCGTTGCACGTCTTCGGCCGTCATCCTCATGAAGATGTCGAACTCCCCGTCCGCGGTGGTGATGTCGTCGTGGATCACCACGGCATGCCCCAGCGTCTGGGCCTTGTCCTTGTTCGATTCGCGTCCCAGGATGTAGTCGCGCGCGAACTGGTTCTTGGCCTGTTGCAGTTCCGCCGCGCTGATGGGCTCGTTCTTCAGGCGATCCAGCTCGGCGATCAGCGCAGTGATGGTTTCCTCGGGCGACTTGCCTGGCTGCACGATGGCTACCGCGAAGAACAGGTTCGGATGCTCGATGATGTTGCCTCCGCCGAACGCCGCCAGGGCCAGCTGCTTTTCGTAGACCAGGCGGCGATAAATGCGGGAGCTCTGGCCGTCGGACAGCACCTTCGAGGCGATGTGGAGCGGATAGGAATCCGGATGCCCGTCAAACGTGATGTGGTGCGCGACGACCACGGCCGGGAGCGGCCAGTTCTCCTCCAGGCGCACGCGGCGTTCCTTGGTCTGCGGCGGCTCTTTCGGGATATCGCGCGGGACCGGCTTATCCGACTTCGGCAGGCGCCCCAAATACTTCGCGACCAGCCCCTCCGTCTCCTTGATGTCGAAATCGCCCACCAGCACGAGCGTCGCGTTGTTGGGGACGTAGTAGGTGCGGAAGAAATCGCGGACATCCTCGATTGACGCGGCCTCCAGATCCTCCATGCTCCCGATCGTCGGGTGCTTGTAGGGATGGACCGTGAAGGCCTGGTCGTAGATGATCTCGTTCAGCCGGCCGTAGGGCTGGTTCTCGACCCGCATCCGCCGCTCTTCCTTCACCACCTCCCGCTCGGTCTGGAACACCTTCTCGTCGATGCGGAGCGAGGCCATGCGATCGGCCTCGAGCCAGAGAACGAGCGGAAGGTACTGCGCCGGGAACGTCTGCCAGAAGACCGTCGCATCCTCGGTCGTGAAGGCGTTGCTCTGGCCGCCCACGCTCGAGATCCAGGATGGATGCCCCTCCGGCTCCACGTTCTTCGATCCCTTGAACATCATGTGCTCGAAGAGGTGCGCGAAACCGGTACGCCCCTTCTTCTCGTTCTTGGAGCCGACGTGGTACCAGATCTCCGCGTGGACGATCGGCGTCGAGTGGTCCTCGAGGAAGACGACCTGCAGACCATTCGGCAGCGTCGCCATCGTGTAGTTGAGCTTCGGCGGACGTACGGCGGCTGTCGCCATCGGGTCGAGGGCGAGCAGGCCCGCCAGCGCCACGGCGCCACCGATCAGCGCGCGCGAGATGGTTGCGAAGCGGCGATTGGGACCAGGCGAATTGGCATGCATGGAAATCCAATTATCGCACAGGGTTAGAGGAAAGGCTGAAGGGAAGGCCGAAGGACGAAGGGGTGGGGTGAACCACGGCGACTAGTCTTTCAACCGCGATTCGAGCTCCTCGATGCGCTTCTGTAGGTCCGTGACGAGCTTCCGCAGTTGGGGCAGCTTGCGGAACACCGCCGACGACTTGAGCCAGTCGCGATTGGGGATGGCCGGATAGCCCGACACGAACGCCCCGGGGTCCACCGAGTTCGGGATGCCCGTCTGGGCGGTGGCGACGGCGCCCTTGCCGATGATCAGGTGCCCCGCGACGCCCACCTGTCCCGCCAGCGTGACGGAATCCTCCAGCGTCGAGCTTCCTGCGATACCGACCTGCGCGGCCAGCAGCACGTTGCGGCCGATCGCGACGCCGTGGGCGATCTGCACCAGGTTGTCGATCTTGGTGCCCGCTCCTATGCGTGTTTCCCCGACCGCCGGCCGATCGATGGTTGTATTCGCACCGATCTCGACGTCGTCTTCCACCACCACCGAACCGATCTGCGGAATCTTGTGATGCGATCCGTCGGGCCGTCGCGCGAAGCCGAAGCCATCGCTGCCGATGACGGCGCCGTCCTGCACGATCACGCGGCTGCCCACGCGCACCCGGTCGCGAATGGACACGCGCGGCTGGAGCACGCAGTCGTCGCCGATCTCGACCCCGCGTCCGATTGCCACGTGCGAGTGGACCATCGTCCGCGCGCCTATCCGGCTCCCGTCACCGACCACGGCAAAGGGTCCGACGGACACGCCCTCACCCAGCAGCACGTTCTCTCCGACCATTGCGAGCCGGTGGACGCCGGGCTCGGGCCGCCAGGTGTCACCGAACAACTCCACGGCGAGCGCAAAGGCGAGATACGGCAGGCGGCTTCGGAGCATCGCGCACGGCGCCGTTTCTGCGGCGTCACCCAGGATGACCGCTGAGGCACGCGTGCGTCGCAGCTCGGGGAGGTAACGCGGGTTGGTGAAGAAGGTGAGGTCGCCGGGGCCCGCGTCCTCGATGCCCGCCACGCCGCGAATCTCGATTTCGCCGTCGCCGTCGAGGCGGCACTCGATCCGTTCAGCGATGTCCTTGAGCTTCAACGACGGCAGTATACGGTATCGTGAATCTCGCGCACGGCTTCGACGGCCCCGGGGAAGCAGGACGGGACCGCGAGCGGACTCGAACGCGCTATCCGGTGGTGCCTGGCGACGCGACGCGAACGGCACGCCGGGTGCTATCGTAGACATGAGATATATGGACGTGTACCTCGTTCCGCTCGGCGCCGAACGCCACGAGCTCTATTGCGAAGTGCCAGACACGTTCGAGGAAGAAGAAGCGTTCGACACCGCGCAGGAACCGCAGGAAATCGCTACCCCGGGATTCCTCAGGCGGATGAAGAACCGCGTCACCGGATTCTTCAAGCTCTGGCGGGACCGCTTCAAGGAGATGCTCGCGGAGGCGGAACGGGACCGCCGTGAGTCACAGCACGCGAAGCCGGCGGCTGGCTGGGCAGGACAGGTCAAGGCCCGGACCATGCGATGGGTTGCGGAGAGCATCGCCGAGCAGCGCCTGCTCTGGCACCTTCGCCGCCAGGTAGAGGCCTGCCTGCACCACCCGGACGATATGACCGAATCGAAGGCGGCCGAGGATCTGCGCTCGAGCCTGGCGCGGGATTACGAGAAACACCGGCGCTGGCTGATCATCGACGCGCTCGCCTTTGCCGTCTCTGGCGTGTTCATGCTCGTGCCTGGCCCGAATCTCATCGCCTACTTCTTCGCGTTTCGGCTCGTCGGCCACTATTTCTCGCTTCGGGGCGCGCGGCAAGGTCTCGATTGCATCACCTGGCGCTTTGTCACCAGCCCTCCCCTGACGGAGCTCAGGCGCGCTATAGCGCTCGAACCGGACGCACGGGTGCTCCGCGTGCACGACGTGGCGTCCAGGCTTCGTCTCGAGCATCTCGTGTCCTTCTTCGAGCGCGCCGCAATCCCGGCCCGGTAACCCGACTCTCTTGCCCAGGACCCCATCGGCCGTCCTGAAAAAGCCCAGCACTCGAGCGCAGATCGGCGCCGCTGCTCTGTTAAGATTCCCGCATGTCAGGCGTCCATCCCTTCCTTGCGCTGGTGGCACTCGTGCTCGGTGGTCCGCAGGCTGGAAGCGGGCTCGTGCTGGAGCTGCGCGTCTTCAATGGTCAGGCGGAGGTCTCCTCGACGACACGAGTCACCGTTCATCGCGCGGGAGATCGGGGCAAGCCCGTGGCCGTCATTGCCGGTGGACAGGCCGGTGTCGAGCTGGAGGTCCCTGAAGGCATCTACGACGTGCAGGCGATCGAAGAGCGCGACGGCAGCGTGGTCAACATCCAGTGGGCGAATCGACTGGTGGTGATGCCGTATCCGGACGAGGGTGGCCGCCATCTGGAGGTGCTGAATTTCCAGGCCGGATTCGGCGCGCTGCAGGTGCGGGGCACCCCCGGCGGGACGCCCGAGGTCGCCCTCCAGACGGGCAGCAAGGAGGCAGCCCGGGCAATTCAGGGTCAGGGATACATCCTCTTCGTGGTACCCGCCGGAACCTACGACGTGCTGGTCCGGCGTGGCGAACGAAGCGTGCGGCACAGCGGCATCGAGGTGCCGCGCGACAGGACGCGCCTGTGGGTGGTGCCCGCGGACAAATAGCGCCCGGACTCAGACCCGGCGGCCCGTCAACAGCCGCATCACGATGACAACCAGGGCGATCACCAGCAGGATGTGGATCAGTCCGCCCGCGAGATTCATCGCGAAACCGAGCAGCCAGAGCACCAGTAGGATGACAACGATCGTCCAGAGCATGCGTCACCTCCTCCGTCAGGCTACGGTTGAAGTGTACTTGCAAGCGAGGTACCAGTGACTCCGCCTCTGTCGGACGCCGAGCTCGTACAACGGCTGCTTCTGGCGGCGCTGCTCGGTGGTCTGCTGGGCGTTGAACGCGAACTGCGCCAGAAGAGCGCGGGCCTCAGGACCAACATCCTGATCGCCATCGGCTCCGCGCTCTTCACCCTCATGTCGTACGAGCTGGCGGACAGCGCTGGAGCGGATCCGGGCCGTGTGGCCGCGCAGATCGTGACGGGGGTGGGCTTTCTGGGCGCGGGCGCCATCATGCGGACCGACGGCGGCATCCATGGACTGACCACCGCCGCGACAATCTGGGTGAACGCCGCGGTCGGAGTCGCCGCCGGCGGAGGCGAGTATCACCTGGCGTTCATCGCGACCGGCATCACGCTGGGAGTGCTGCTCCTCCTGCATCCGATCGAGGGCATGCTCGATCGCCGGTTCGGAGACCGCTTCGCGCAGAAGCCGGATGGACCGGGCCGCGGTGGACCGAGCTATTGACGACGGACTTTTCGGGGCGCGGCGGGCACCTCGACCGGCACCGCCGGACGCCCGGCCTTGTCCCAGGCGCTCACGATCATCGACGCAACGTACGTGATTGAGTCCGACAGCCGCCGCTCCAGGATCGATCGCGTCCGATCGAAGAACATCCCGAAGTATCCGTCGTCGTACATCTCGCGCCCCGCGACGGCGTCCCTGTCGGCCTGCAGAACCGACTGCGCCAGCGGGAAGCTCGCCGTCAACGTCTCGAACATGAAGTCGCGCGCGTCGGCCACGGCAGCCACACGCGCCGGCGCGAGCTTCAACCGTCGCTGGTAGCGCGCGAACAGCTCGGTCTCGAACCGCGAGTGGATGCCCCACTGCCCGGTCAACTGGCCGTCGTAGTTGAGCGCCGCGTGGAGCGGCACATGGCCGTCGGCGACGTAGTGGCTGAGCACCGCCGAGAAGAACTTGATGTTCTCGCGTGAGTACGGGCCTGTCTGGGCGAACGCCTCCACGAGCTTGTCGAAAATTTCCTGGGTCCTCCAGGGCAGGGTGCCGTTCCTCTCCACGAAGTCACGACCGTACCGGTTGACCGCTTCCTCGAGATTCCGCGGCAGCGCGCTGAAGGGGTACGGCCCGTACGCATCCATGTCGACGAAATGCCTCGGGGGTTCTTCCACGAAGCCAGCCGTGCGCCACAGGTCGGGGTCGATGGAGTGCTCGACAATCTCGGCCCTGAACTCCTCGAAGAACGGGCGAATCTCACCAGGCAGCGCGCCGATGGCGCGGGAGGTGATGAACCTGTGTACTTCGAAGCCCCAGGCGTCAGCCGGATGCGGCACCAGGAGCGCGCCGAACATGATGATGGCGGCAGGCACGCGACGCAGGTTCTGTTTCATCGTCCAACACTACCTCTCAACTTCCGGAGGATACGCAGGTTCCTGGCGTCCCAGGGATCGACGTCGCAGCGGCGCCTGCTCTCGGGCGTATCGAGCTTCGGCGTCTCGAGGAGCATCGGAAGCTGCCGGAAGCGGCGATCGTTGAGCAGTCGTCGAAACGGCTCGAGGCCCAGGCAGCCCTTGCCGATGTGCTCGTGACGATCGACACGGCTGCCGCACGGTTTCTTCGAGTCGTTCAGGTGAAACACCCGGAGGCGATCGAGCCCCACGATCCGGTCGAACTCACGAAACGTGTCCTCGTAGCCCCGCGCGGAACAGATATCGTACCCGGCTGTCAGGAGATGGCAGGTGTCGAGGCATACTCCGACGCGGCGCGTCCCGCGCAGACGGTCGATGATGTGCGCGAGGTGCTCGAAGCGGTGCCCGAGATTCGTGCCCTGGCCTGCCGTGTGCTCGAGGAGCACCCTCGTGCGGCCGCGCGGGCGCTGGGCGAGCAGGCGGGCCAGGCCATCGGCAATCAGTTCGAGCCCCTGTTCTTCCGTGCCGGTCGTGTAGGAGCCGGGATGCATGACCAGGCCGTCGAGGCCAAGCGCCTCCGCGCGATCCAGTTCCACGGCCAGCGCAGCGACCGATTGCTCGCGCAGCATGGGGTTCGCGGCGGCCAGGTTGATCAGGTAGCTGTTGTGGGCGACGACGGGATGGAGGCCCTGCTGGCGGACCCTGGCTCGAAAGAGCGCGACTTCATCGGGCGGCAGCGGCCGCGCCCGCCACTGGCCGACGGACTTCGTGAAAATCTGCAGCGCCTCGCAACCCGCGGCTGCCGCGCGATCCACGGCCCGCGGCAGGCCGCCAGCGATTGAGAGATGAGCACCGAGGCGCGCCATGGGTCAGTCGCCGAACACCTCGGCATGGAACCGATAGACGGTCGCGCCGGACCGCCAGGCATCGGCCGACAACCCGGCCTTGAAGCACGTCTGTCGAAGAAACTGCTCGGCGGTCCACTCCCACTCCACCGCCACCTGCGGCAGCAGCAGTCCGCGCCGCCGTCCCCTCTCGATCATCAACCCGTGCGTCCCGATCAGGAACGCGCCGTCGCTGGCAGGATCGATCGGCTCGAACGGACCGAGGACGGAGATCTCGATGGCGACCTCCGCCAGCTCCGTCACCGTGACCGGCGGGAAGCGTGAATCCTGGGTGGCCGCATCGGCCGCACAGCGCGCGACCTCGTTGATGAGCCCCGCGCAACAGTCGAGCGTCCCGAGGCACCCGCGCAACTCGCCGCGGCTCTTGAGCGTGACGAAGACCCCGGATGCCAGAGGCAGCTCGCAGCGCTCGATCAGCTCGAACTCCCGGCCGTGCACCTGGTGGATCACGGATTTCCTGGCGACGGTCAGCAGAATCTGCCGCTGATACTGGGTCAACATCGGTCCCTGCCCTTGGGGTCCCTGGTCCCTGGGTCCCTGGGTCCTTTGTCCCTCGGTCCAAGTCCCTCGGTCCTGGGTCCCTCAGTCGAGGTCCCTGGGTCCCTCGTCACTGGGTCTTTGTCCCTCGGTCCCGGGTCCCTCAGTCAGGTCCCTCGATTATGGGTCTGTCTCTCAGAAGCTTGAGACCAGGGACCAGGAGCGACCCGGACCGGGGACCAAGGACCAAGGGACCCAAGGACCGGGGACCCGGACCAGGGACCCAGAACCAGGGACCAAGGGACCAAGGGACCAAGGGAGCCAAGAGATCCCGTCAAGTCCCCGCCCGCTCCCCTCCAAATACCCCCATGACCGCCGCCATGTATCCGACGACCCCGTCGTAGTCGCCGGAGACCTCGCCGGAGTGCGCGTACTTCAGCACGCGTGCGTCGACGGCGCCCAGGGCGCGGGCGGCCATCATCACGGCAATCATGGGTCCGCCGCCGCACGCAACATATCGCCCGCGCTCGTGCTCCGGGTAGCGCTCGAAGTCGTCCAGCAGGCCTTCGGGATCGAAAGCGGCCACGCGCTCCAGGACACGGGCATCGAGCGACGCCGCGGTGCGAGCGTCGAAATAATGGGAGAGATCGCTGCTCGCAACCAGGAGCGAGGCAGTTCCGCGCAGTGCCTCCGATAGGGCCGCTGCCAGAGCCAGGATCGTCTCACGCGTCTGATACCCCATCAGCAGCGGGACGATGCTGGCCTCGGAGAGGAGGCGACGGAGAAAGGGAAGCTGCATTTCGAGCGAGTGCTCCCGACCGTGAGCCGATGGCATGGAGCGGACCACCGGTGAGGCCGCGACCCGCGACGCCAGGACGCTGTTGATGGGCGCGCGACCGAGCGGCGAGTCGAACGCGCCCTCGGGGTAGAGCGCCACACCTTCGAAGCCGACGAAGTGCGACGGTCCCACGAGCACGACGTCGTCGTAGCGCGAGCGGGCGGCCGCCTTGTAGGCGAAAGCCGCCACCGGTCCCGAGAACATGATTCCGGCGTGCGGGGCGATGAGCGCGGTCACCCGGCCAATCGAGGTTTCCGCGACGGCATTCAAGTACCCGTCCACGTCGCGCGTCAATGCCTGGGCGAGCCCCGGGTACCACGTCCCTGCCACCGCCGCTGGCCGAACAGTCATTGCTGGTTCCTCGGGCTGCCACCTGGGTAGCGGCCCGTCGTACGGACCATTGTCGCGGAAGCGGCTCCGAAGAGCCAGTCGGGAATCTTCTGCTAGGATCGCCGGGTGGCTCACGACTTCACGTCCGATGATCTGGCACGTGTCGCCGAACTCGCGCGAATCGACCTGACGGCCGACGAGCAGCCGCTCTTTGCCCGGCAGCTGTCCGAGTTTCTCGCCTATGCCCGACAGGTGCAGGAGGTGGAGACCCGCGGGATCGTACCGACATCGCACCCGACGGGCGCGTCGACTCCGCTGCGGGCCGACGTCGTGCACGAATGTCTTGCCCGCGACGCGGCCCTGGCCGCGGCGCCCGATGCGGACACAAGTACGGGGCTCTTCAAGGTACCACGAGTCCTCGGCTGATGAGTGTGCCCACCAACATCCGCGAGATTACCGAGGCCATTCGCGGGGGACACACCTCAGCCGTCGAGATTTGCCGCGAGACGCTCGCGCGAATCGAGCAGCGCGACGGCGATCTTCACGCCTTCCTCACCCTGGAGGCGTCGGCCGCGCTCGAGCGTGCCGCCGACCTCGATCGCCGGCGTTCCGACTGGGACCGCCTCCCGCTGCTCGGCGTGCCCGTCGCGATCAAGGACAACATCTGCACCGCCGGCGTCCGCACGACGGCCGGCTCCCGCCTCCTCGAGCACTACGAACCGCCGTACGACGCCACCGTGCTCGAGCGGCTCGTCGCCGCCGGGGCGGTGCCGGTGGGCAAGACCAACTGCGACGAGTTCGCGATGGGATCCTCCACGGAGAACTCCGCATTCGGCCCCACGCGCAATCCGTGGTCGCTCGACAGGACGCCGGGCGGATCGAGCGGGGGATCGGCAGCGGCGGTTGCCGCCCGGATGGTCCCCCTCGCCCTCGGATCGGATACCGGCGGGTCGGTCCGCCAGCCGGCGGCTCTCTGCGGGGTGGTCGGACTCAAGCCGACCTACGGCCGGGTCTCGCGCTACGGGCTGATCGCTTTCGCGTCCTCGCTCGATCAGATTGGGCCGATCGCCACCAACGTCGCCGATACGGCCGCGACGTTGCAGGCCATCGCCGGCGCCGATCCGCGGGACGCCACGTGCACGCTCGCCGAGGTGCCCGATTTCGCCGCGGCGCTGACGGGAGATATCCGGGGGCTGCGAATCGGCGTGCCACGATCCCTGCTGGCAGACGGCGTCGATCCGCAGGTGACCGCCGCCTTCGACAATGCCCTCGAGATGCTCGAGCGCGAAGGCGCGTCGCTCGTGGAGATCACGCTGCCCCACAATCAGCACGCGGTCGCCGTGTATTACATGGTGGGGACCGCCGAGGCCAGCTCGAACCTCGCTCGCTACGATGGTGTCCGCTACGGGTTCAGGGCCGAACGATCCGAGAGCCTGGCGCGCATGTACGAGCGCACGCGCGACGAGGGGTTTGGCGCCGAGGTGAAACGCCGCATCATGCTCGGCACATACATGCTGAGCGCCGGCTACTACGACGCGTACTACGTCAAAGCTCAGCAGGTGCGCACGCTGATTCGACGGGACTACGAGGACGCGCTCACGCAGGCCGACGTGATTGCGATGCCGACCTCACCGACGCCGGCCTTCCCGCTGGGCGAGCGCGTGGCGGATCCACTGCAGATGTACCTGGCGGATGTCTTCACCGTGGGCGCGAGCCTCGCGGGGCTGCCCTCGATCACCGTTCCCTGCGGCTTGAGCGCGGAGACGCTGCCGATCGGGCTTCAACTCATCGGTCGCGCGCTGGACGAGGCGACGGTACTGCGGGCGGCGGATGCCTACGAGCGAATGGCGCGGTACTCGCGGCTCGAGCCTGCGTGCTGAGCGATGGAACGGCACGCTATTTCGCCGTGACCTTCGCGCGCCACGCCTCGTACGTCCGAGGGTCGAACTCCCCTACGCGCAGCGGCGTCACGGCGGCGTGGCCGTGCTCGACGGCCCAGACATCGGTTCCTTCCTCGTCGGCCGTCGGCTCGTTCCAGACGCTCCAGAAGAACCGCCGGCCGCGCGGGGATGACTGTTCCTCGAAGCGCTCCACCCCCATCTGCCGGCTCTGTCGCGTGAGCTGAATGCCCTTGATCGCTCCCGCCGTTCCCGCGGGCACATTCACGTTCAGAAAGCTGCCCGGCTCGAGCCCCTGCTTCCGAACCATCTCGACGACCTGCCGCACGAGCTCGGCGGCTGCCTTGTAGTTGGTCTCCTCCACCGCCAACGACGCTGCCACGGCCGGAATGCCCCTCAGCGCGGCCTCCCTCGCGGCGCCGACGGTGCCGGACACGTAGGTGACCATGCCGAGGTTGTAGCCGCGGTTGATTCCCGACACCACCAGGTCCGGCTTCTCCGGCATCAGGGAGCCGAGGGCTACCTTCACGCAGCTCGCCGGAGTGGTGACCAGGGAGAAGGCGGCGATGCCGCCTGGCAGGGTGACACTGTCGATGAAGATCGGATCGCTGGTGGTGATCGAGTGCCCCTTGCCGCTCTGGTTTTCCGCGGGGGCCGCAATCGTCAGCTCCGCCGTTCCCCGAAGCGCTTCTGCGACCGCCAGCAGTCCTGGCGCACGCACGCCATCGTCGTTGGTCAGGAGGATGCGATAGGGGCGCGGCGCTTGCGTGGATTCGACGGTCCGGTTCCCGGCGAGTGCGAGGATGGACAGAAAGAGACAGAACAGGGCCGCGGACGCGCGCACGCAACGACCTGGAGTGCGGATCGGCATGCCGCGGATGGTACCACGCAGGCCGAACGCGCAGATCGTGAATTGCCCGTCGCCGATCGGATCCCGAACTGGACGGACGCGAGCGCCGGACGGCTCGCGCAGCCCGCCGTCAGGCCGCGGTGGCAGGCGTTCGAATCAGCTGATAGAGGACCCAGGCGAGACCCGCGAGCGCCAGCAGCGGCAGCAGCGGAACCGCGATCACGAGCATCGCGGCGATTGCACCCACCACGGCGACGATCGCGATGATCGGCGCGGCGACGAGCAGGAACAGCCCCCCGAGGAGCAGCTTGAGCAGGAGCAGCGGCAGAAAGAGGATCCAGCCGATCAACCGCAGCGGCAGGAACACGATCCAGAAAACAAGTTTCAGGATGAACACGGCGGCCGAGACAGCCGCGACGACAGCGACCAGCGCTGCGACAATCAGCGCCAGGGCGGCCAGTTCAATCATGGGGCGGCTCCAGCAGGTGCGGCGACACGCCGCTCACGCTGATTTACGTGCCTGAGACTCGAGAAGTTCCGGGGTGCTGAGCTGATCGGTGCGCCCGCGTGGCGCATCGGGCGGCAGGTAGGTCTGTTGGGTGCCGAGCGCTTCGTCCAGGCTGCGCACGGTTCTGGAATGCCTGCCGCTCCGCCGCAGCTTGGGCAGGTTGAGGAGCACGCAGAATCCGATGAACATGGCGAGCAGCACGGCGGAGCTGACGAGGAGCCCCTGGAGGGTCCCGAGCGCCGCTGGCAGCAGATCCGTGAGCGCCTCCATCAGGCCTGGGCTCCCCGGCCGGCGCCTTCGTATCCGGTCGGGAGTTCGTACTCGATCAGACCGGAACGGACTTCCTCCATGGCTACGCGTTCGAGCTTGTGGGGAGAGGCGGAGGACCGCTCGAGCCGGGGCCGCGCGCCGCGGCGCAGCTGCTTGGCGCGTTGCGCCGCGACGTCGACGAAGAGGAAACGGCTCGTGATGGGCGGCGGCGCCTCCGACGGATCGCCATCCTGATTCTGCGCGTCACGATTGTCCGAACCAGCGTTCTGCGCCATCCTCACAGAGTAGCTGAAGTCAGTCGTTGACTTCCACCTGGATCTGCCGCGGGCGGGCTTCTTCGCGCGGCGGCATCACGATCGTCAGGACGCCGTCACGGTACTCGGCGCGCACCCGGCCGCCGTCGACCGTGTTCGGCAGTGTGAACGAGCGCGAGAAGGCGCCGTAGGCGCGTTCGACCCGGTGATAGCGGTCCTCGCGGACCGAGTCGTCGCGGCGCCGTTCGCCCTTGATCGTCAGCGTGTTGTTGTCCACCGTCAAATCGATATCCTCGCGGCGGAGGCCCGGCACTTCAGCCTTGAGCACGATTTCCCGGGCCTCGTTCTCGTAGATATCGACGGGAGGCAGCCACGCGCCGCGGCTGGTGACATCCTCCTGCCCGCGGTCGTAGACGTTGCCCCAGATGCGGTTCATGCGGTCCTGCATGGACGCCAGCTCGCGCATGACGTCGAACGGATTCGTGGCCATCACAGTTTGCCTCCAGTTCCCTGCCAGCTGCCTCGCCTACTCGCCCGCGATGGCGATCTGCTTGGGCATCGCCTCTTCCCGCTGCGGGATGCGAACCGTCAGCACGCCATCCCTGTACGAGGCGCGGATACGGGACGCCTCCACCGTCGCCGGCAGCGTGAACGATCGGCTGAAGCGTCCGTACTGCCGTTCGAGGCGCTGGCAACGCTCACGCCGGATCTCCGCATCCAGCGTGCGCTCGCCGCTGAGCGTCAGCACGTTGTTGTCGAACGTGACCTGGATGTCCTCGCGCTTGATGTCCGGAAGCTCCGCCTTGATCACCACCTCGTGGTTCTCGTCCTGATAGATGTCGACGGGCGGCACCAGGCTTCCGCCGAAGCGCTCGTTGTAGAAATCCGAGAACATGCGGTTCAGCCGCTCGACCTCCATCCCCGCGAGTTCCCGAACCGGATCCCAACGAACTACAGCCATGGCTCTCGACCTCCTTGAATGCTCCAGCCGCAGGCTGGAAACTGCATACGCGCAAATATAATAACGATATTAGCTTATGTCAAGCATATAATATCAGTGCATAGCACTCATATTTGCGCGCGTTGCGTGTCCACTTACGCCTCGACGGACATGCGCACACACACCCAACTCCAGCCGCCCCGCCGGGCTGGTAGAATAGCGAGTCAATGGTCGGCATCATGCTCCAGCACAGCGACATCGGCGACGACCTCCGCCGCGTCCTCGAATGGCTCCAGACGGAGGGATTCACACCCGGCGGACCGGCCGAATTCGCCCCCCCCATGGACGTCTTCGAAACCTCGGCTGCCGTGGAAATCCTGGCCGACCTGCCGGGGGTGCCAGCCGACTCCATTCGAATCGTCTGCGCCCGGGGCATCGTCGTGGTGGCGGGGCAAAAGCTGCCGAGTGGCTGCGAGCACCGCGAGGCCGCCTTCCATCTGGCCGAGCGCGCCTTCGGGGGCTTCGCCCGGTTCTTCAGGCTGTCGGGCGCGATCGATGCCGGGCGCGCCCGCGCGACGCTCGTCTCGGGGGAACTGCACGTGGTCATTCCGCGCATCGAAGAACGGCGGGGGCGCGAGATTCGCGTCCCCATCGTGGAATGACGCGGCTCATGAACATCCTGTTCATTGGAGACATTTTTGGTAAGTCCGGCCGCGAGCTCGCACGGCGCGCGATTCCCCCGCTCGTCGCCGCCCGCGCCATCGATCTCGTGATTGCCAATGTGGAGAATGCGGCCGCGGGGTTCGGCATTACCGGCGACATCGGCGAGACCATCCTCGGCTACGGCGTCGACGTGATGACGACCGGCAATCACGTCTGGGACAAAAAAGAGGTCCTCGACTACATGCCCGGCCAGACGCGCCTCCTCCGCCCCGCCAACTACCCGGCGGGCGTCCCGGGCCGCGGCAGCTACCTCGCGCGGACGCGAAGCGGCGAGCCTGTGGGCGTGATCAACCTGATGGGCCGGGTGTTCATGACGCCGCTCGACGATCCGTTCGCGATCGCCATCCGGGAGGCCGATGCGCTGCGGGCGAAGACGCGCGTGATCCTCGTCGACTTCCACGCTGAGGCAACTTCCGAAAAGGCTGCCATGGGCTGGCACCTGGATGGGCGCGTCACGGCGGTCATCGGCACGCACACGCACGTGCAGACGGCCGACGAGCGAATTCTCCCGAAAGGGACCGCGTATCTGACCGACGCGGGCATGACCGGCCCGTACGATTCGATCATCGGCGTCACCGTGGACGCCGCGCTGGGACGGTTTCTCACCGCAATGCCGGCCAAGTTCGAGGCCGCAGGGGGCATGGCGCGGTTGAACGCCGTGCTCGTCACGGCCGATCCGGCCACGGGGCGTGCGGTGGCGATCGAACGCATCAACCTCGCCGCCGCGGAGGTCGACACGCTCGCCGCGGGCGTGGTCGAAGCGACCCGCATCTGATCGCAATGTCCGATCTCTTCTCGCAGCCGTTCGAGGACGAACGGCGCCGCCCGGCGACGCCCGACCGTCGGGTCTACTCCGTCTCCGAACTGACCGCGTCCATCCGCGGTCTTCTCGAATCGAGCTTCGGAGACGTCTGGGTCGAGGGCGAGGTCTCGAACTGTCGCCTGTGGAACACGGGACATCTCTACCTGACGCTGAAAGACGGCGGCGCTCAGATCAAAGCCGTGATGTTCCGTTCCGCGGTGCGCTATCTCGAGTTCAAGGTCGAGGACGGGCAGCATGTCATCGCCCGCGGGCGGCTCGGGGTGTACGACCCGAAGGGCGAATATCAACTCGTCTGCGAGCACCTGCAGCCACGCGGGCTGGGCGCCCTGCAGGTTGCCTTCGAGCAGCTCAAGAAGAAGCTGCAGGCCGAGGGCCTGTTCGCCGCCGAGCGCAAGCGCCCCCTGCCGGCACTGCCCGCCCGAATCGGAATCGTCACGTCGCTCGAAGGCGCCGCGCTTCGCGACATCATCAAAGTGCTGAGGCGCCGGCACGCGAGCGCGCATCTCGTGATCCGTCCTGCACGGGTCCAGGGCGAGGGAGCAGCGGCGGAAATCGCGGATGCCCTTCGCTCCATCGGCCGGGTGAAAGGCGTCGACGTCGTGATCGTCGGTCGCGGAGGCGGCTCGGCGGAAGATTTGTGGAGCTTCAACGAGGAGCCGGTGGCGCGGGCCATCGCGTCGTGCCCGGTGCCGGTGGTGAGCGCGGTCGGCCACGAGGTCGATTTCACCATCGCCGACTTCGTGGCGGACGTTCGCGCTCCTACGCCTTCCGCCGCGGCCGAAATGGTCATTGCCGCAAAGGACGAGTTCTGCGCCCGTATCGACCGGCTCCGGGAGCGCCTTCGCGCGTCGATGCTCCATGGCCTGCAAGCCCGTCGTTCGGACCTGCACCTGCTCGAGCGGCGGCGGGGGCTGGGCGCGTTCGAGGCGAGGCTCGCGATGCGAGGGCGCCATGTGGCGGAGCTCTCGCATCAGTTGCGCTCCGTGATGCAGTCGGCGCTCGGCCGCCGCGAACGCCAGCACCGCGCACTGCAGACCCGGCTGGAATCGCATGACATCAGGCGGCGGCTGGCGGCCGTCCGCGCACGGCTCGAGGCAGCCGCCACGCGCCTGGTCGCGGCGGCGCGCCGCCGTCAGGACGGCGCGCGCGCGCAGCTGGCCACGCTGTCGGCGCGGATTGACAGCCTCAGCCCGCTCGCCGTCCTGGGCCGCGGCTATGCTGTGTGCTGGAACGCCGATCGGACCAGAATCATCCGCGACGCCTCCGCCGTGGCGCCCGGCGACGATGTGCGGGTGCGGGTCCAGGTCGGCGAGCTGTTCTGCCGGGTGAAGGAGTCGGCTGGAGACGGCCATCAGTAAGGTGAGATGAATGGATCCAACGATCAAGGATTTCGAATCGGCGATCGCCGAGCTGGACAGGATCGCTCGAACGCTCGAAGAGGGTGACCTTCCGCTCGAGAAATCACTCGAGCTGTACGAGCGGGGCGTCCAGCTCTCGCGCTTCTGCCACGCGCGACTGGAGGCGGCCGAGCGCCGCATCGAGATCCTCAACGAGCGCGGCGAGGTTCGGCCGGCCCCCGCCGGCCTTGGCCTGGACAGCGACAGCGGCGGGACGAAGTGAGCGTGGTCTCGATCGATCTGGACACGTGGCTCGCCGCGCGGCGCGAGCTGGTCGATACGGCTCTCCAGCGTTTTCTGCCGGCGTCGGGAACAACGCCGGGGGTGCTGGCCGAGGCGATGCGCTACAGCGTCATGGCAGGGGGCAAACGGCTGCGATCGATGCTGGTGCTGGCCGCCGCGGAAGCAACGGTCGAAGCGGCCGGCGCAACGTCCGAGTCGGCACTGCCGCTCGCGATACCGGCTGCCTGCGCCGTGGAGCTGATTCACACCTACTCGCTCGTGCACGACGATCTGCCTGCCATGGACAACGACACGCTTCGTCGCGGGCGGCCGACGTCTCACGTCGTGTTCGGGGAAGCGATGGCCATCCTCGCGGGCGATGCGCTGCTGACCGAGGCCGTCGTGCTCCTCGCGCGCGAGCCCGCCGAATGCCCATCGGTGGACGCCCGTGAACTGGCTGTTCGAAGGCTCGCCGCGCTCGGCGCCATCGCCGAGGCGGCCGGCGCCGCAGGTATGGTCGGAGGCCAGGCGATCGACCTGCTGGCCGCCTCGCCCGGCGCAGCACCGCTCGACGCGGAACGGCTGCGCGCCATGCACGCGCGCAAAACGGCGGCGCTCATCACGGGCGCGGCTCAGGCCGGAGCGCTCATGGCCGGCGCGACGCCGCGGCAAGTCGACGCCGTCACAGCCTATGCGCGGAACCTCGGCCTCGCATTCCAGATCGTCGACGACATCCTCGATGTCGAAGGGGTGTCGTCCCAGCTCGGCAAGACCGCTGGCAAGGACGCCGCGGCCGGCAAACCGACCTATCCATCGCTCTACGGCCTTGCCGAGTCGAAACGCCTCGCCGGCGAGTGCATCGACCGTGCGCTCAGATCGCTCGCCTCGGGCGGACTCGCCGGGCATCTGCCCGCGATAGCCCGGTGGGTGGTCTCCCGAACGCATTGACACGCCCCCGCCTTCGTCTCGACGTGCTCCTGGTCGAACGCGGCCTGGCGGCTTCCCGCGAGCGCGCCCGGGCGCTCGTGATCGCGGGGCAGGTGCGCATCGAGGGACAGCCAGCGACGAAGGCGGGCACGCTCGTGCGGCCGGACGCCGACGTCACGCTCGCCCTGCCCGATCACCCGTACGTGTCGCGCGGAGGCCTGAAGCTGGCCGCGGCCCTCGACGCCTTCGAAATCGAGGTGTCGGGCCGGACGGCGCTGGACATCGGGGCCTCGACCGGCGGCTTCACCGACGTCCTGCTCCAGCGCGGCGCAACGCGTGTGCTCGCGCTCGACGTCGGCTATGGACAACTCGACTGGCGGCTTCGGACCCACCCGCGCGTCGTCGTGCTGGAGCGCGTGAACGCGCGGATGCTGGCAGCCGATCAGCTGCCGCAGGATTTGCGCTCGTTCGACATCATCACGATCGATGTCTCCTTCATCTCGCTTCGCTATATCCTCCCCGGAGTTCCTCCGCTGTTGAAGGATCCGGGCGATGTGATCGCGCTCGTCAAGCCCCAGTTCGAGGCTGGCAGGGCCGAGGTCGGCAAGGGCGGCATCGTGCGCGATCCGCAGGTCCACGCGCGGGTGATCGCGGAAATCACGTCGGCCGCAGATACGCTAGGATTGAAGCGCGTGGCCCTGGTCGCCTCACCGATTGCCGGCATGGAAGGCAACCAGGAGTTCCTGCTGCATCTTCGCAACGCCCCGCACCCCTGACCGAACGAGACGCGCAACGATGTCCACGATCTCGAGTGTCGGACTGGTCGCTAAACACAATCTCGACGCGGCCGCCGGCGTGCTGGCGGAACTGGCGGGCTGGCTCGAGGCCCGCGGCGTCGCGCCGGTTTTCGAGACCGAGACGGCGGCGCTGTCCGGTCTGCCGCCCGAACGGCCTACGAGCACGCGCGACGCGCTGCCAGCGAGCTGCGACCTGATCGTCGTGCTCGGGGGCGACGGCACGCTCATCGGGATGGCGAATCGAATCGCGCAGGCGGGGGTGGACGTCCCCATTCTTGGCGTGAACTTCGGCAGCCTGGGCTTCCTGACCGAGATCACGCTGCCCGAGCTCTACGAGTCGCTCGATCACGTCCTCGACGGAACGGCCGACATGGACCGGCGGATGATGCTGCATGCGCGGACCCTCCGCGACGAGGCGATTTTCACGGAACGCATCGTGCTGAACGACGTCGTGATCACCAAGGGCGCGCTCTCGCGGATCATCGAGCTGGCCGTCACCGTCGGGGAGCAGCCCGTGATGCGCGTGCGGGCCGACGGCCTCATCGTGGCCAGCCCCACCGGATCCACCGCATACAACCTCGCGGCCGGCGGGCCCATCGTCCATCCCTCACTGGACGCCGTGCTGTTGACACCGATCGCGCCGCATACACTCACGAATCGGCCGGTCATCATCCCGGCCTCCTCGACCGTCCGCGTGGAGCCGTTGATGGACAACGCTCACGACGAAGTGGTCGTCACCTACGACGGCCAGACCGGGCACCCGCTCCGGGCCGACGACGCCGTGGAAATCGTGCGGGCCGAGCGATCGCTACGCGTCGTCCGCTCGTCACGCCGCACGTATTTCGATGTACTCCGACAGAAGCTCAAATGGGGCGAGAGATAGGCAGGGGACGGGACGCGACGGCTACTGCTGCCGCAGTCGCTTTTCCCGGTGGTAGAGCACCTGCCACTGGTGCACGTTTCGGTTGTGCTCTTCCAGAGTACTGGCGAAGGCGTGCGACCCGTCGTTGCGGCTGACGAAATAGATGTAAGGGACGTCGGCCGGGTTCGCGGCGGCTTCAAGCGATGCCTTGCCGGGCGCCGCAATAGGACCAGGAGGCAGGCCGGCGTAGCGATAGGTGTTGTACGGCGAATCGAAGCGCAGGTCGTCCCGCGTGAGATTGCCATCGAACCGGCCGGCGCGCTCCAGCGCGTAAATCACCGTCGGATCGCACTGGAGGCCCATGCCGATCCTCAGCCGGTTCGAGTAGACGGCCGAGACCAGCGGCCGCTCTTCGCGTCTGGCCGTCTCCTTTTCCACCAGGGATGCCAGCGTGACGAGCTGGCGCACGGTCAGCCCACGCGCGGCGGCCTGCTCGCGCACCTCCGGCGACAGGGCCGCCTCGAAACGTGCGACCATCCGCTCGACGAGCTGTTCGGCCGTCGCCCGCCGCGGAAGGGTATACGTGTCTGGAAAGAGATACCCCTCGAGGTCGCGCGCGGACGGATCGATGCTGCGGATGCGGTCTGCCCTCGACGCGGCAGTGATGAACTCCTGCGCGGTGCCGAACCGGCGCTCCTGAAAAATCTGCGCCATCTGTCGGATCGTCAGCCCCTCGCGGAACGTCACCGGCTGGAGATAGACGTCGCCTCGCGCGATCTTGTCCACCACTTCGAGAGGGGTCATCGGGCGTTCGAAGCGGTACTCGCCGGCCTGCAGCCGCCGGCCCGCACCCCGGACCCAGACTGCCGTCCGGAAAGCCGTGACACTTGGAACGACGCCCGCCTCGGTCAGCGCGCGGCCCATCGTAATGGGCCCGCTCCCGGCCTGAATCTCCACGAACGTCTCGTTGCCCTCGTAGCCTTTGAAGGGCCTCTCGACCGACAGATACAACCAGGCGCCGGCGGCGGCCACGCCAAGGATCAGGAGCAGCAGGCCCGCGAGAAGGATGCGCTTCACGCCAGATCGTCCTCTCTGGCCCCGCCGACCGGCTTCACACGGGCATCGAGATAATCCTGGAGAATGACGGCGGCTGCGACGGCGTCGAGCAGCGGCTTGCGCTTGCGCCAGTCCTTGATGCGGCGGGCCAGGAGGCTCTCGGCCTCTCGGCTGCTCAGGCGCTCGTCCTGAAGGACCACGGGAAGTGGCGTGCGGTGTCTCAACGCGGCGGCGAGCTTCTCGACTTCCGCGGTCTGATCGGTCGGCGATCCGTTCAGACGACGAGGAAGGCCGAGCACGACGGTGTCGAGCCCGTCGTCTTCGGCCTGCAGCCGGAGTATCTCCGCGGCCAGGGCATCAGCGGCGCGCGCCGGGCTACCCTGCCGTGCGATTGTCTTCCACGGCCTCGCGAGCAGCCTCGTTCGGTCCGACAGCGCCAATCCGATCCGCCGCTGGCCATAGTCGATCCCCAGCACCCGCATCTGTCCCAGCGTAGCACGTGGTGCGGCCACGACCGACTTGCGGGGCCGCATATAATCCGGCCAGCGTTCTCGAGGAGACATCGAATGCGGCACCGGATGGTCTCGATCGTCCTGCTCTTCACGCTCGCGCTCTGCGCCGCGCTCGTCGCCATCGAAGCTCGGAGATCGTCGTCCGCGCACCAGGCTCAACGCCCGACAGGCCCAGGCTTCACGGACACGCCCATGCTTCCGGGCCTGCCCTGGCACGTCCACGATCCGGCACGTCCGTACCCGCCCGTCGTGACACCCGGCTCGAGCCCCGGCGCGCCGCCGTCTGACGCGATCGTGCTGTTCGACGGAGCCGACTTGTCCAGATGGGTGCAGCACGGGCCGAAGGGAGAGCGCCTCGAAGCGAAATGGCCGGTGCGGAATGGACACTTCGAAACGGCGTCTGGCACCGGACCCCTCGCGACCCGGGAAAGCTACGGCGACCTGCAGCTGCACATCGAGTGGGCGGCGCCAGTGCCGGTCCAGGGCGAAGGACAGGGACGAGGCAACAGCGGCGTGTTCCTGATGGGCCTTTACGAGGTTCAGGTGCTCGACAGCCACGACAACGCGACATACGCGGATGGACAGGCTGCGGCGCTCTACGGACAATGGCCGCCGCTCTCGAACGCCGCCCGCAAACCCGGTGAATGGCAGACCTACGACATCGTGTTCCAGGCGCCGCGCTTCAAGAACGGAAAGCTCGTCAGCCCGCCTACCAGACCGTGTTCTGGAACGGCGTCATCGTCCACAACCGCAGGGAAGTCTTGGGACGTACTGTCTACCGTGAGGTCCCCAAGTACGAGCCGCACGAACCCGAACGTCCCCTCGAACTGCAGGATCACGGAAACCCGGTCCGGTATCGAAACATCTGGGTGAGAAGAGTCACATTGGAAGGCTGAAGATGGAAGGCTGAAGGTGGAAGGCTGAAGGTGGAAGGCACCTTCAGCCTTCAGCGTTCCACCTTCAGCCTTTCTTGTTCATCCTCCAAAATAGCCGCTGCGCGCCTTGACGGTCGCCGCCGGGTGCTTGACCTTGACCTCGAGCCGCCGCCACTCCGCGACCGCCGCGGCCTGAATCGCCAGGACGTATTGCTGCCGAAGCTCGTCGAGCACGCTCGCCGTGACCACGATCGTGTCGAGCGGGGTGCTCGCGAAGGCGAGACGGCCGCCGGTCCATTCCGCCAGGTGTCGCAGATCCGCACTCGCCGAGGGCCGGGAGCTGTCGTCGTCCACGGTCATCGCGGCCTGATCGAGCGGCGGAACGGTGGCGACGATGTACACCGGGACGTCGATCGAGCTTGCCAGGCCTGATACCTCCGGAGCGGTGAGCGTGCTGCTCGTGTCGATCCCGTCGGTGAGGATGATGATGGCCTTGTGGCCCGCGGACCGGGAGGCCAGCTTGCGCGCCGTGGCGGCGGTGGCGTCGTAGAGTGAGGTCGCGCCAAACGATCCGAATTCGTCCAGCTCGTCGCTGAGGTCCGCGAGCCGTGTCGTGAACGACTGTCGCTCGTGCAGCGCGGTGTCGAACGTGAACAGCGCGATCTCGTCCTCGCCGTCGCGCAGCTGACGAAGAAGGGTGTCGAGTGCCTGGCGTGCCATGGACATCTTCGATCCCACACGCATGCTGCCGCTCGTATCCACGAGGACGGCGATGCTCACCGGGGACCGCCGGTCCGCGCGCAGCGAAAGCACCGGCCTCAGCTCGCCGTTGTCACGGACCTCGAAATCCTTTGGCGTGAGACCGGTCATCGGGCGCCCCCGCTTGTCGCGAACGGATGTCTGGATGCTGACCAGATCGGCCGAACTGCGGAATGTCTGGCCCGACTTTTCCACCGGTGCCTGCGCGCCCAGCGTCGCGGGCACACCCACCGTTGAAGCAATCGCGGCAATCAGAATCCGACCCAGTGTCTTCATGGCACTTCTTTCGGCTGAACGTCGGGAGAGCCGGGGCTTACAGCTCTCGCCGGACACACTTCCGGCCGGCAGCCGCTTGCTGGGAACGCCTCCAGAATAGCACGCCCACGAAAGAATCCGCCCCTCTTTCGATACGCGGGGACAACCCCGTCCCCACGGCCCGGAAAAGGCTGATACGACGGTGCATAGCGGCGGCTCCACGCTATAATCGCGCCGGGGCCCATCGCGAGGACAGCTCGAGCCACCATCCTGGGGCCCTCTGACACCGATGCCAAGCCTTCGTGTTCGATGCCTGCTCTTGGCCGTCGCGCTGGCGTGCCGTGCGGCGCTTGCCGCGCAGGCTCCCCCGCCGCAGGATCCGTCCCGAACCGCGCAGCGCGCGGGCGATCGCATCCAGGCACTCCTCCGCGAAGCCGAAGCCCTCGCGGCGCGCCAGAGCACCCTGCTCCTCGAGTTGAAGACGCTCGACGCCGAGCGACAGGCCCGAGCCGCCGAGGTCGCCAAGATCGATCACGAGCTGGCGGACACCCAGACGAAGCTCAAGGAATCTTCTGCGCGCGCCGAGTCCCTCCGTCAGACAGCCGAGGCACAGCGCCCCGACGTGGAGGCCCGCCTCCAGCAGCTGTACAAGCTGGGCCGGGCCGGTTACTGGCGCCTCCTCTTCGATGTCGACGATCTTCGTTCGCTCGGGCGCACGTATCGCCACGCGGCCGCGCTCAACGCGATCGACCGCGAGCGGGTGCAGGCCCACCAGCGGACGCTCGACGCGCTCCAGAAAGAACGGGCCCGGCTGCAGGCGCAGGCCGCGAGCCTCACGAAACTCCAGGGGGAAGCGCGCCGGGCGCGCGCCGCGGCAACGCGCGCCCTCGATGCACACAACGCGCTCATCGACTCGATCGATGCCAGACGCGATCTCAACGCCCAGATGGTGAGCGAGCTGGAGGGTGCCCGGCAGCGGCTTCAGGCTTCCTTTGCCGAAGCGGGCGGCGGCAACGCAGGCGCAGTCAATCTCCCGCTCGGCGCGTTCCGGGGTGCGTTGCCGTGGCCAGCCAGGGGACCGCTGACGGGCCGCTTCGGGCGTGAACCACACAGCCGTTTCGGCACGGCCATCGTCCGGAACGGTATAGAGATCGCGACGACGCCCGGGCAGAGGGTGGCGGCCGTGCACGAAGGTACCGTGGCGTTCGCCGACCTGTTCACCGGCTACGGTACGCTCGTCATCGTGGAGCACGGCGGCGGCGCCTTTTCGCTGTACGGATATCTCGACAAAGCGCAGGTCGCCCGGGGGCAGCGGGTCGAGGCGGGGACTGCAGTCGGGGTCTCGGGCCGCAACCCCAGCGGCAACCCCGCCCTGTACTTCGAGTTACGCATCGACGGGCGCCCGGTCGATCCCTTACAATGGCTCCAGAAAGGGAATCCATGAGCCTCAAGACGCGCCTTTCCGTGCTGCTCATCTCCACGCCGATCCTGGCCTTCGTCCTCGTCGGCGGGCTCCTCGGCAACAGCTCGGCCTCGAGTGGCGACGAGAGTTTCCAGCACCTGCGTGTGTTCCAGGACGTCGTTCGGCTCATCATGGACAACTACGTCACCGAGGTCGAACCGGACCGGGCGATGGAAGGCGCGCTCAGAGGGCTCACAGAAGGACTGGATCCGGACAGTTCGTACCTCGCCGCGCCGATGGTCAAGGCGATCGAATCCGGCGAGCCGCTCGAGGAGGGCGAGGTCGGAATCGAACTCACCCGCCAGTACTACCTCAGGGTGATCGCCGCCCGCGACGGATCGCCGGCTGCGCGGGCCGGCTTGCAGACGCTCGACTACGTGCGCGCGATTGACGGCAAGCCGACGCGTGACATGTCCGTCGTCGAGGGCATCAGGCTGTTGCGCGGCAAGCCGGGCACTCGTGTGGCGCTCACGGTGATCCGCGGCAACGCCGCCGAGCCTCGCGAAGTCGTGCTCACGCGAGAGAAGTCGGCCGGACCACTCGTGTCGAGCCGGACGATGGATGGTGGCATCGGGTACCTTCGGGTCATCAGTCTCCGCAACGGCGCGGTCGAGGAGCTCCGGCGGCATGTCGCCGATTTGAAGTCGAAGGGATCGCAGGTGCTGCTGATTGATCTGCGCGGGACCGCCGAGGGCACGTACGAGACCGGGCTTCAGGCCGCGCGGCTCTTCGTCAAGTCCGGAACGCTGGCGGTCAAGGCAGGGCGCGACAAGGGGCCGCGCGAACCCATCACCGCGAACCGGGGCGACGGCGCCATCGATCTTCCAGTCACGCTGGTCGCCAGTCTGGGCACATCGGGAGCCGCCGAACTGTTCGTGTCGGCGCTCCACGGCAACGCGCGCGCGACCGTCGTTGGCGAGCGTACGCTTGGCCGCGCGGGGATCCAGAAGCTGGTGAAGCTGCCCGAAGGCCGCGGGTTGTGGCTGACCTACGCGCGGTATCTCCGCCCCAACGGCGATCCGATCCAGGGGACCGGCATCGCGCCCGACGTCGAAGTCGACGAGCCCGCGCGAGAGTTCGGAGCGCCCGCTCCGGAAAAGGATGCACTCCTCGAGGCCGCCATCGCGCAGGCGACGAAGAGAGGCTGATGGCTGAAGGCTGAAGTTGGAAGTCTGAAGTGGAAGTGGAAACTTCGTCCTTCGTCCTTCAGCCTTCCAACTTTCCGTTGACTCTCCGCTAGCTCCAGCGTATAACCCACACAATAGAAATTCCGTGCGAAACCTTGCTCCATAAGGCTTCGCGCCCTTCAACCTCCCGGAGGCGTCATGAACAAGCAGGAACTTATCGCGAAGATCTCGCAGGACACCGGCATCACCAAGACCAGCGCCGCAGCCGCCGTCGACTCGTTCTTCGAGGGCATCACGAAGTCGTTGAAGAAGGGCCAGCCGATCACGTTCGTCGGGTTCGGCACGTTCAAGACGTCGCAGCGCAAGGCCCGCACCGCGCGTAATCCGCAGACGGGCGCCGCCATCAAGGTTCCGAAGCGCCGGGTCGTCCGCTTCAGCGCCGGCAAGGCGCTCAAGACGGCCGTCAACTGATCCTGCTGCTTCCAGCCATCCGGTCACAGTCCCAACTCTCCACTCCCAAGCGAGCCGTCAGCGCGTCGGCTCCTTGGGAGTCTGGGTCCTTCGGGTTGGCACGGTGCGCCGTTCCCCCAACGGCATTGCGTGCGTTGACTCGTCTTCTTCCCCTCTGTTACACTGATCGTTCCGGTAAGGCCAGTGTTTTCAAGACATAGGCGCGTAGCTCAGTTGGTTAGAGCGCCTGCTTGACACGCAGGAGGTCGGCAGTTCGAGTCTGCCCGTGCCTACCAACCTTCGCTCGCTGGAACCGTGCGGCGAGCTTCGGTTGGCAAGCCAAGTCGGGCTTGTCCGCCGTAGCGCGGAGCGAAGGCGGATTGGCAAGCCACCCGAAGGTTGCCAGAGCAACCCCAGTTTTTTTCATGAGTCAGATTTCCGTCACGTTGCCTGACGGTTCCAGCCGTCTCGTGCCCGCAGGCACCACCGCCAGCCAGGTAGCGGCCGAGATCTCTCCCCGGCTGGCCAGCGCGGCGCTCGCCGCGGTGGTGGACGACCGCCTCGTCGATCTCAGCTACCCGCTCCAGCGCGATTCGAAGGTCCGGATCGTGACGAAGGACAGCCCCGAGGCGCTCGCGTTGTACCGGCACAGCACGGCGCACCTGATGGCGGCGGCCGTGACGCAGCTCTTTCCCGGCGCCCAGTGCGGAATCGGGCCGGCCACCGACGAAGGCTTCTTTTACGATTTCATCGTCAATCGCCCCTTCGTCCCGGAAGACCTGGAGGCGATCGAGAAGAAGATGAAGGAACTCGCCAGCCAGGATCTGCCGTACGAGCGGCAGATGTGGCCGCGCGAGGAGGCGCGCGGGTTCTTCGGCGCGAAGGGCGAGCCGCTGAAGGTGCAGCTCATCGACGAGAAGACCGAAGGGCAGGCCGACGTCTCCTGCTACACGATCAAGGACCGCGATACGTTCGTGGATTTCTGCATCGGCCCGCACGTGCCGTCCACCGGCAGGCTGAAGGCGTTCAAGCTGCTCAGCACCTCCAACGCGTACTGGAAGGGGGATGCCCGCAATCAGCCGATGCAGCGCATTTACGGGACAGCCTTCTTCAGCGACGCCGAGCTGAAGGCGCACCTCCAGCGCATCGAGGAAGCGAAGCGGCGGGACCACCGGAAGCTCGGAAAGGAACTCGGCCTCTTCATGTTCCATCCCTGGGCCCCCGGTGCGACCTTCTGGTTGGCCAAGGGCACGGTGCTCTGGAACACGCTCGCCGACTACATGCGCGGCGTGCTGCTCCCGGCAGGCTACGTCGAGGTCAAAGCGCCGATCATCTTCAACAAGGCGCTCTGGGAAACGTCCGGGCACTGGTTCCACTACAAGGAGAACATGTTCCTCGTCGAGTCCGAAGAGGAGCAGATGGGCCTCAAGGCCATGAACTGCCCGGGGCATTTCCTGATTTACGGCAGCGAGATCCGAAGCTACAAGGATCTGCCCATCCGGTATCACGAGCAGACGCCCCTCCACCGCAACGAGGCCTCGGGGGTGCTGTCGGGCCTCACGCGCGTGCGCCAGTTCTCGCAGGACGACGGGCACTGCTTCGTGATGGAGTCGCAGATCGGCGAGGAAGTGGAGCGCGTGTTGCGACTGGTGCAGCGGGTCTACCGCGATTTCGGCCTCACGCCCGAGATGAGGCTCGCCACGCGGCCGGCGGAGTTTCTGGGTGACATCGAGTCGTGGAACCACGCCGAGCGCGAACTCAAGCGCGCGCTGGACGCCGTCGGCGAGCCCTACACCCTCAACGAAGGCGACGGGGCCTTCTACGGACCGAAGATCGACTTCGACGTCACCGACGCGATCGGCCGCAACTGGCAGTGCGCGACGATTCAGCTCGACTACCAGATGCCGCAGCGCTTCGACCTCAAGTACGTCGGCGCCGACAACGCGGAGCATCGCCCGGTCGTCATCCACCGGGCGATCTACGGCAGCTTCGAGCGGTTCATCGCGCTGCTGATCGAGCACCACGCGGGCGCGTTCCCGCTGTGGCTCGCACCCCTGCAGGTGGTGGTGCTGCCGATTGCCGATCGGCACCTCGACTATGCCCGCGCCGTCGGCCGGCAGCTCGAAGCCGCCGGCCTCCGCGTCGAGGTTGACGAGCGCCAGGAGAAGATTGGTTATAAGATCCGCGGGGCACAGCTGCAGAAGGTCCCCTACATGCTGGTCGTCGGGGACCGCGAAGCAGCTGAGTCGACCGTCTCGGTGAGGCACCGCGCGGACGGCGACCTCGGATCGCAGAGAATCGAGGAGTTCGCGGAAGCCGCCCTGCTCGAGATTCGGGAGAAGTCGCAGAAGCGCCAGGGAACCGCCGCCGCGTAAAGGGAAGCGGGAAACTGGCATCTGTCAACTGGCAACTGATTAGGAGGTAGTTATCGCATTCGACCGAGGCCCGCGTCGGGACGACCGCACCCGGGTGAACGAACGGATCAGGGTTCGCGAGGTGCGCGTCATCGACGACACCGGGCAGCAGCTGGGCATCATGCCGCCGCAGCAGGCACTCGCCATCGCGCGCCAGAAGGGCCTCGACCTCGTGGAGATCGCGGCAACCGCCACGCCGCCGGTCTGCCGAATCATGGATTTCGGGCGCTATCAGTACCAGGAGCAGAAGCGCGCCCGGCAGGCCAAGAAGCACCAGAAGATTATCGAGGTCAAGGAGATCAAGTTCCGCCCGAAGGTCGACGAGCACGACTACCAGTTCAAGAAGAAGCACATCGAACGTTTCCTGGCCGAAGGCGACAAGGTCAAAGCGACGATCTTCTTCCGCGGCCGCGAGATGGCGCATCCCGAGATCGGGCGGCGCATCCTCGAGCGGCTGATTGAAGACCTGGGCGACGTGGCGATTGCCGAGACCGCGCCGCGCCAGGAAGGCAATCAGATGCACACGATTCTGTCGCAACGGGCCGGGGCCAAGCGCGTGCCCCCCAAGCGCGAGACCGAACGCGCCACCGAACCGGCAAGCGAAACATAGGGAATGCTGAATGCTGAGTGCTGAATGCTGAGTGCTGAGTGCTGAATGCTGAAGGGGATCGAGATACCGTTATGCCCAAACTGAAGACCCACAGGGGCGCCGCCAAGCGCTTCAAGAAGACCGGCACCGGCAAGTTCGTGCGCAGCAAGGCGTTCAAGCAGCACATCCTCACGAGCAAGACTCGCAGCAGGAAACGGTCGCTGCGCGGAACGACCGTCGTCGCGGCGGCCGATCAGGCGAAGCTGCGGAAGATGATTCCGCACTAATCGGTCCCTGGTCCCTGGGTCCCTGGTCCATCGTCCCTGGTCCATCGTCCCTGGTCCATCGTCCCTGGTCGTCGGTCCCTGGTCCATCGTCCCTGGTCGTCGGTCCCTGGTCCTTCGTCCCTGGTCGTCGGTCCCTGGTCCTTCGTCCCTGGTCGTCGGTCCCTGGTCCCGGTGCGCAGGGCGGCGAGGGCCGCGTCATCGTAAGTTGAGGATAGAGAGTCATGCCGAGAGTCAAGAGAGGCAATGTCCGGCGGGCGAAGCGTAAGAAGCTGTTGTCGCGCGCGAAGGGGTTTTATCAGACCAAGAGCAAGCTGTATCGCTCGGCCAAGGAGTCGGTCGACACTGCGCTCAAGTACGCGTTTGTCGGACGACGACGGAAGAAGCGCGATTTCCGGCGGCTGTGGGTGATGCGGATCAATGCGGCGGCGCGCGAGAACGGGCTGACCTACGGCCAGCTGATAGCCGGCCTGAAGGCCGCCGGCAATCCGATCGACCGCAAGAGCCTCGCCGACCTCGCCGTCTCGAGTCCGGCTGCCTTCGCGCGCCTGGCCAAAGTGGCCTCCGACGCGAAGCAGGCGTAATTCAGCTCTCAGCTCTCAGCTGATAGCTGTCCTATGACCGACCCCGCCAGCCATATCCAGGAGCTCCGCGCCAGGTTCGATCGGGACCTGGCGGCGGCCAGCGGCGCCGCCGATGTGCGGAGCGTCCGCGATCGGTACCTCTCGCGCAAGGGTGGCCTCGTGTCGGCGCTCCTCAAGTCGCTCGGCTCGGTACCCGCCGACGATCGACCCCGCCTCGGCCAGCTCGCCAACGAGCTGAAGCTGGAGATCGAGGCACGCCTCTCCGCGCGCCTGGCCGACACAGCACAGGGGCGGCCGCCGGCGGGCCCGGTCGACGTGACGCTGCCGGGCCGGCGGCCCGCGCTCGGGCATCGACATCCGCTCACCATCCTGCGCGAGCAGGTGGAAGAGATCTTCACGCGCATGGGGTTCCTGGTCCTGGAAGGCCCCGAGCTCGAGGACGACTACCACAACTTCGAAGCGCTCAACATGCCGCCGGAGCACCCCGCGCGGGACATGCAGGACACGCTGTACCTCGCGGCTCCGGTCCGGTCCGCCGTCGGCTCACCCGCGACGCTGCTGCGCACGCACACGTCGGGGATGCAGATCCGCTACATGGAGCAGTTCCCGCCGCCCGTGCGCCTGATCGCGCCGGGGCGCGTCTACCGACGCGACCAGTTCGACCTCACCCACACGCCCATGTTCACGCAGGTCGAAGGGCTCGTGGTTGGCGAGGGCGTCTCGCTCGCCGATCTGAAGGGCACGCTCTTCGCCTTCCTGCGCGAGCTGTTCGGCGCCGACCGGCAGCTGCGGTTTCGTCCGAGCTTCTTCCCCTACACCGAGCCGAGCGCGGAGGTGGACATCAGCTGTGCGGGCTGCGCGGGCGCGGGGTGTCAGATGTGCAAGCGCACGGGATGGCTCGAGATCCTGGGCAGTGGCATGGTGCATCCTGCCGTCTTCGAGGCCGTCGGCTACGACCCGGAGCGCTATACCGGCTGGGCGTTCGGCATGGGCATCGAGCGGGTTGCACTGCTCAAGTGGGGCGTCGAGGACATCCGCCTGTTCTACGAGAACGACCTGCGCTTCCTGGAGCAATTCCCGCTGTGAGGATCGTCCATCCATGGCTGTGTGAGTTGGTGCGGGTGCCGGGCACGCCCGAGCAGATCGCGGAAGCCATCAGCCTGCGCGGCTTCGAGGTGGCCTCCGTCGAGGCGGGGCCCAACGCGGTCATCGACTTCGAGATCACCGCCAACCGGCCCGACTGCCTGAGCCATCTCGGCATCGCCCGCGAAGCCTCGGCGATCTGGAACCTCCCGCTGCAGATGCCTGACATGGCGATGCCGCCTGCCGGCCCTCCGGAGGCGCTGGAGGTCAGCATTGAAGATTCCGATCTCTGTCCGCGGTATTGCGCGCAGGTGTTCGAGGTTGCGGTCGGGGCCTCGCCACAGTGGCTGCGGGACAGGCTCACCGCCGCCGGGGTCCGGCCGATCAACAACGTGGTGGACGTGACCAACTACGTGATGCTCGAGCTTGGGCAGCCGATGCACGCATTCGACCTCGAACGGCTCGCCGGCAAGGCGCTCGTGATCCGGCGCGCCAGGCCTGGCGAACGGCTGCGGACACTCGATGGCGTCGAGCGCGAGCTGGACACGGAGATGCTCGCCATCGCCGATGCAGAGCGCGCCAGCGCGATCGGCGGCGTGATGGGCGGGCACGACTCCGAGATAGGCAGCACGACGCGCCTGATCGCTCTCGAGAGCGCGTACTTCCATCCGCCGTCGGTCCGCCGCACGAGCAAGCGGCTCGGGCTCAGGACAGAGGCCTCCATCCGCTTCGAGCGCGGCGCGGACGTCAATGCGCCGCCTGTGGGCATCGCGCGCGCCGCCGCCCTTCTCCACCAGCTCGGCGCCGCGACACCCCGGGGAACCCTGATAGACCGCTACCCGGCGCCACGGACGCCAGCCCGCATTCCCCTCCGCGCGTCACGCATTGCCCGTGTGCTCGGGCAGGAGATCCCGTCGGCGCAGATCGCCCCGATTCTCGAGCCGCTAGGTTTCGAAGTGGCAGCCGAGGGGCCGGCCCTCGGCAGATCGGGAAGCTCCGGGGCGGAGGCAGGCTGGGTGGTCCTCGTCCCCAGTTTCCGGGTGGACGTGCAGCGGGAAGCGGATCTCATCGAGGAAGTCGGCCGGCACTACGGGTACGACCGGCTGCCCGTGACGTTTCCCCCGCTCACGGCCGCGCAAGCGGCGCCCGATCCGCGCATCGCGCGGGAGAGGTTGGTGCGCCGGATCCTGACGGCGGCCGGATTCTCGGAATCGATGACGTTTGCCTTCGTGGAACGCCAGGCGGCGGGCCCGTTCTGCGAGCCGGGGGCCGAGCCGCCGGCGCTCGCCAACCCGCTGTCGGAGAAGTTCGCGGTGCTCCGGCCCTCGATCCTGGTCGGCCTCGTGGATTCCTGCGCGCACAACCGCCGGCGCGAACGCCGGGACATCCGGCTGTTCGAGACCGGCAGCCGGTTCATCTCGTCGGGCGAGAACCGCGCCGTTGGATTGGCGTGGTGCGGTGCGGCGGACGGCGCCCACTGGTCTGCTCCGGTCCGGGCGGTCGATTTCTTCGACGCGAAGGGCGTGGTGGAACAACTCCTCGACGCGTTCGGGATCCAGGCGGCCACCCTGCCCGTCGTCCGGCCGTACCTCTCGCCGGAACGGTCGGCTGCAGTCCAGACGGCAGACGGCGAACGGGTCCTCGGCGTAGTCGGCCGGCTGCTGCCCGCCCTAGCCGAGGCGCGCGGGTTTCCATCGGGTGAAGAGCTGTTCGTTGCCGAGCTCGACCTCGATGCGATCGCGGCTCTCGCCCGAACCGACGACTTGCGAGTCGAGTCGCTGCCCCGTTTCCCGTCGATTGCGCGCGACATCTCGATCCTCGTCGACGAAACCTTGCCTGCTGCCGCCGTTCGTGGCACTATCCGTTCGGCGGCACCTGATACCCTCGTCTCGACTGTCGAGTTCGATCGGTATCGCGGCAAGGGGGTACCGGAGGGCCGCGTCAGTCTTTCGCTTCGCCTCACGTTCCGCGCGCCAGAACGCACGCTCACGGATCAGGAGGCCGATCAGGCGACGAGCGCCATCGTCGACGCCCTTCGCTCGAAGCACAATGCGGAGAGGCGATGAGAAGACATCGCCGAGTTCAGGATTATCAGCGTCAGGAGATATCGTGGCCAAAGCTGTCGCAACCCGTTCACTGGACCTCGAAGCAATCGACAGACTTGAAGAAAAACTGAAGTTGCTGGTGGGTGTCGTCGAACGGCTTCGCGCCGACGGCGCGCGCCTGGCGGACGAAAACGCCCGCCTCATGCGCGAGCTCGACGCCGCGCGGGGCCGTATCGCGGACGCAGAGGGGGCGGGCGCCGAGCTGACCGCACTGCGCGAAGAGCGCGACCTGATCCGCTCGAGGGTCGGAGAGATGCTCCAGCAGATCGAAAGCCTCAATTTGTAAGGTTGAAGGCTGAAGGCTGAAGGTCGACGCACGAACGCCGAGGCATGACGGCTGACGAGCTTCCCTCTCACACATCATGGATACACCGAGCCGCGTCGTCCACGTCGAGATCCACGGACAGCGGTATCCCATCCGCAGCGGGCTCGACGCCGCGTATGTCGCCGAATTGGCGGCCTATGTCGACGGCAAGATGGGTCTCGCGGCACGCGAGTGCACGGCTGGAGATACGCTGAAAGTCGCGGTGCTCGCGGCCATCAACATCGCGGACGAGTACTTCCGATCCCGCGACGAAGTCCACGACCGCGTCGCGCACCGGGCGAAAGAGCTCGAACGGATGCTGGATCTCGTGCTCGGGGACGCCGAGGCCGAAACCGCCGCAAAATAACCCGTTAGCGCTCGACTGCGGGCGGGCTGGTGAAGTACAATCCAGAGCGGGAGTTCGAGTTCCCTGCTTTGCCCGTGATGGCTCGGAGGCTCGTTTGAGCCAACGTTTCACCTAAGAGAATCGCGACGCTGCGTGGTGTGCACGCCTCTGTGAGAGGAAGCCTGAAGCGCAGCTTGTGCAGCGGTTCCACCTGCTCTACGCAGGTTCATCCGACCTCCCCACACGGCAAAGCGGGGCCCTTTCCTCCTGAAATACCCAGCGGTCCGGTCCGAATCCCCAACGATCGGGTCGGCCGGGCTCTAACACGAAGCTGACCTCCCGCCCGAAACGCGCGAGATCACCGTAGGCCCTGGCGCGCGTCCCGCCGCCCTCCCCGGGCCGGCGGCGCGCGATCCAAGACCGGTGCTCGGCACGTCGCGCGGGATCCACATACGGCGGTTGCTCGCGCGCTCGCGGCGCATCTGTGTGTGCCGGCGGCGCCACGGCAACGGCCTGGGACGGTGACGCATGGGTCTGCCGGCCTACCTGATCATCAACGCGCTCGTCACGGCGGTCATCGGCGGAGGGTTGCTCGCCTGGTGGCTCGGCTCGCGACGGCGCATCAGCGAAGAAACCATCGGGCGCGCGGTCGCCGAAGCCGATCGAATCGTCAAGCAGGCTGAACGCGACAGCGAGACGATCCGCAAGGAGGCGGCGCTGTCGGCGCGCGAGAAGGCGCACGAGCTCGCAGCCGACGCCGATCGCCAGCTCCGCGAGCGGCGACAGGAGATCCTCGGGCTGGAACAGATGCTCGCCGACAAGACCCGCGCACTGGCCGACCGGCTCGCGGGAAGCGATCGACTGGAGCAGGACCTGCGCGCGCGGGAACGGGCGCTCGCGCAGCAGGAGGAGGCGACCGCCGCCGCCCGGGCTCGCACCGAACAGCTGCTCGCCGATCGCCACCGCGAGCTCCAGCGGATCGCGTCGTTGACCGCCGACGAGGCCCGCGAGCTGCTGCTCAAGCAGATCGAGGCCGATGCCCGGCGCGAAGCAGCCAACCTCGTCAAGCGGCTGGAGACCGAGGCCCGCGAGACCGCCGCCGTCCGCGCGCAGCACATCATCGCGGACGCCATCCAGCGCAGCGCCGCCGAGCATGCGATCGAGACGACGGTGTCGGTCGTCGATCTGCCCAGCGACGACATGAAGGGGCGGATCATCGGGCGGGAAGGCCGGAACATCCGCGCCCTCGAAACTGCCACCGGCGTCGAGCTCATCGTCGACGACACCCCGGGTGCCATCATTCTCTCCAGCTTCGATCCGTTCCGACGCGAGGTCGCCCGGCAGGCGATCGAGCGGCTGCTCGCCGACGGACGCGTCCATCCCGCCCGGATCGAGGAGGTGGTCGAGAAGGTCAAGGGCGAGATGGAAGACACGGTGCGCCGCGAAGGAGAAGCGGCCGCCTTCGAGCTCGGGCTCTACGACCTGCATCCGGAGGTGCTGCGGCTGATGGGCCGTCTGAAGTTCAGGACCAGCTACGGGCAGAATGTGCTGAACCATTCGCGGGAAGTCGCATTCCTGGCTGGCATCATGGCGAAGGAGCTCGGCCTCAACGGCCACGTCGCCGCGCGCGCCGCGTTCCTTCACGACATCGGCAAAGCCATCGATCGGGATCTCCAGGGCACGCACCTCGAGCTGGGACTCGAGTACCTGCGGAAGCACGGCGAGAGCGAGCCGGTGCTCCAGGCCGTCGCAGCCCACCACATGGACATCGACTGGCCGTCGCTCGAGGCCATGATCGTGCAGGCGGCTGACGCGATCTCTGCTGCCCGCCCCGGGGCCCGCCGCGACATCCTCGAGTCCTACGTCAAGCGGCTCGAGAAGCTCGAGGGCATCGCCGATTCGTTCCAGGGCGTCTCCAAGGCGTTCGCGCTCCAGGCCGGCCGCGAGATCCGCATCGTCGTCGAAAGCGACCGCGTGTCGGATGAGGAAACCGTGTGGCTCTCCCGGGACATCGCACGGCGCATCGAGAACGAATTGGAGTATCCCGGCCAGATCAAGGTGACCGTTATTCGCGAGACGCGGGCCGTTGAGTACGCCCGGTAGGGGTACGGGTGCGACGCCCGCCTCCGACCTGGGCGAGCGCGGCCTCATCGAACGCATCCGCCGGATGCTTCCCTCACCGCCGTCCGACCTCCTCGTCGGGCCTGGCGACGACGCGGCCGTGGTGCGGCCCGAGAGGGGGGCATTCGACATCCTCACGACCGATGCGCTGGTCGAGGGCGTACATTTCGACTTCAGCTTCTCCACCCCCACCGACGTCGGACACAAGGCGCTTGCGATCAACCTCAGCGATGTTGCGTCGATGGGTGGAACGCCGCGCTTTGCGCTGCTCTCGCTGATGATCCCAGCTTCCTGCAGCCTGGAAGCATTCGACGGCCTCCTGGAAGGCTTCCTGACGCTCGCCGGGCGCTCCCGAGTGGCCGTCGCGGGCGGCAACATCTCCCGATCGCCCGGCCCGCTGGTGGTGGATGTCACGGTCACGGGCTCGGCACGGCCGCGGAAGATTTTGACACGCGCCGGAGGGCGGCCCGGCGACAGGTTGTATGTGAGCGGGACGATCGGCGCGTCGTCTGCCGGACTCTGGTGGTTGCAGCGGCACGCCGGAGCGGGTGAGGTCGCGGAACCGGACGGTGCGGTGCTCGAGTGCGTTCAGAGGCACCGAAGACCGGAGCCGCGCGTCCGATTGGGCGCGGTGATCGGCCGGACGCGGGCGGCGAACGCCTGCATGGACCTCAGCGACGGGTTGGCTGATGCGATCCGGCAGGTTGCCGAGGCGAGCGGTACCGGCGCCAGGATCGAGGCCGATCGGCTGCCCATTGACCAGGGCGCCAGGGAGATCTTCAGCGGCGCGGGGAAGGACCCCGTGGAGAGCGCCCTCGCAGGAGGTGACGACTACGAGTTGCTGTTCGCGGTGCCTGCGCGATTCAAGGGACGGTTCCGCGCCGCCGGCCGGCTTGCTCAGGGGCTCAGCCTGACCCACATCGGCGAGCTCACGGCCGACCGCTCGCTCGTGGTCATCCAGAACGGGACGGAGGCGGCGCTCCCACACGGGTTCGCGCACTTCTGATCGGCATGGACCGCTTCCCCGCCGCGCGCCGCTGGCTGGAACAGCTCCTCCACACGCACGACACGCCTCGTCGGACTGCCGCGGCCTACGCGCTCGGTGTCTTTTTCGGGTTCTCCCCCTTTCTGGGATTGCACACAATCCTGGGTGTAGCGCTCGCCTTCATGCTGAACTTGAACCGGGTCGCTGTCGTCCTGGGCATCTACTCGAACCTGCCGTGGATCCTCCCTCCGTACTACACGCTCGCCACGATCGTGGGGGCCACGATTCTGCGCGTCGATGTCCCACCCCGTCTGCTTCAGGACCTGAGCCAGGCCGTCTCGAAGGTCTCAGTGGATGGCTTCCTGGAGGTGGCGCGCACGCTCGCGCCGCTCGCCTGGGCCTACACGCTGGGATCGACGCTCGGGGCCACGGCGCTCTCCGCGGTGGCCTACCGGGTCTCGCTCGCCATGATTCTGGCTCATCGACGGCACGCCGCCCACCATCATCACGACTAACCTGCTGTATTTCAGATACTTACGCGACCATCACCCCGGTGGTATCGGGAGTTTTCGCGTAGTGTTCGCTTTGACCAAGACCTCGACCAGCCGATATAGTGGTCCTACCCCAGCACACAATCCAGATGCTTCTCTCGCGATCGACCGGTCGCAAGATCGTCGCGACAGCGCTGGCTGCTGTCTCCTTCGCGCTGCTGTACGAGGTGACGGCGCTCGACTCGAAGTTCGCCGCCAGGCAGGCCGACCTGCGCGAAGACACCGCGGTGCCGGCGGCGGGGGCGAGACTGCGGTTCGCGGCCACCGCATACTGCAAGGGCACCACCACCGCGTCGGGTGTCAACGTCCGCACGGGCATCGCGGCCGCCGATCCCGACCTGCTGCCGGTCGGCTCCGTCATCAGGGTGGAAAGGGTGCTCGAGAAGTACGCCGGAATCTACACGGTGCTGGATACGGGCCCCAAGGTGCAGGGCCGCGAGATCGACATCTACATGTGGAGCTGTCACGAAGCGCTCGCGTTCGGCCGGCGCAAGATCGACCTGACGGTGCTGCGGCTCGGATGGGACCCGCAGGCGAGCTCACCCAAGCAGGTCGATCGTCTCTTCCGGCAGCGGGAGCAGACAGACGGCCCGCTCCCTTCGCGCAACATCATCACGCCGGCCCCGGTCCAGATCCCCAGGTAACCGAGAGCTGGCCGAATTGGCCATCGCCAGTTTTGCCGCCGGGTCCTGAGGGCCGTGGTTCGAGCGATCAGCTCGTGGCCGTCTCCGGCACTTCGATGCGCTCCTGATCCTTGTATTGCAGCTGATACAGCTTGAAATAGAGACCCCGCCGGGCGAGCAGCTGCTGGTGCGACCCCGATTCCCGCAGTTCACCCTTGTGCAGCACCAGGATCTGATCCATGTCCTGAATCGTCGACAGCCTGTGAGCGATGGCGATGGTGGTGCGGCCGGCCATCAGCACGTGCAGCGCGTCGCGGATCAGGAGCTCGGTTTCCGTGTCGACGCTGGACGTCGCCTCGTCGAGCACGAGGATCCGCGGATCGAAGGCCAGGGCACGGGCGAACGACAGCAGCTGCTTCTGGCCCACCGACAGCGTGGCCCCGCGCTCGGCGACGGGGCTGGCGTAGCCGCCGGCCAGGCGCTCGATGAAACCATCGGCGTGCACGGCGGCGGCGGCGGCGCGCACCTGTTCGTCCGTTATGTCGGAGTTGCCGAGCCGGATGTTGTCGGCAATCGTCCCCGAGAAGAGGTGGACATCCTGGAGCACGAGGCTGAACAGGCGGCGGAGGTCCTCGAGCGGCATCCCGCGGATGTCGGTCCCATCGATCGTGATCCGCCCGCGGTTGACGTCGTAGAACCGCAGCAGCAAATTGATGATCGTCGACTTTCCTGCCCCGGTGGCGCCGACAATTCCGACCCGCTCCCCTGGGCGCACCTCGAACGTCACGTCCTTGAGGACGTAATCCTCGTCGTTGTACGCGAACCACACGTGATCGAAGTGGATGTGACCGGTCCGCCTCCCGCCCTCCGCCGTCCACCCGCCGACAGTCCCGGGCCGATCCGAACCGCCCGCCGCCGAAGTCCCCGGCGCGAGGGCGTTGGATCCGACCCGCCGAGAGGCCCGGACGGTCGCCTGTGTATCGAGCAGCTTGAAGATCCGCTCCGAGGAGGCCATCGCAGCCTGGAGGATGTTGAACTTCTCCGACATGTCGCTGATCGGCCGGAAGAAGCGCTGCGAGTACAGCAGGAAAGCGACCAAGGAGCCGACGGTCAGCGTGTCCTGCATGGTCCACAGCCCGCCGAACCAGATGATCAGCGCCGAGGCGAGCGCGCCGATGATTTCGATCGCCGGATAGAACACGGCGTAGTAGAAGATCGACTCGACGTTCGCATCCCGGTGCGCCCGGTTGATCTCGTCGAACCGGGCGAAGCTGCGGGGCTCGCGCCGGAAGAGCTGCACGGTGGACATGCCCGTGATGTGCTCCTGCAGGAACGCGTTGATCCGCGCGACGCGCACGCGAACCACTCTGTAGAGCTCCCGCACGTTCCGCCGGAACCACTGCGTCACGAGCACGATCAGCGGCAGGACCGAAAAGGTGATCAGGGCGAGGCGCCAGTCCATCGTGACGAGCACGATCATGATGCCCGCCAGCGTGAACACGTCCCCGAACACGGAGACCACGCCGGCCGTGAACATGTCGTTCAACACGTCCACGTCGCTCGTGACCCGTGTCATCAGCCGGCCAACCGGGTTCTTGTCGAAGAACTTCAGATCGAGGCGGTGCAGGTGCTCGTAGATCTGCATCCGCATGTCGAACATGATGCGCTGGCCGGTCATCTGGAGGATCCAGGTCTGGACGTACTCCAGCGCGAAGGAGCCGAGCAGAATGGCGAGAAACGCCAGCGCGATGCGGTCGAGCCCTTCGAGATCGCCGGTGGCGATGTAGCGGTCGATCGCCACCTTCATCAGCCACGGCTGCGCGAGCTGAAGGACCGAAGCGGCGATGATCGCGACGAGCGCGATGGCTACCTGCAGCTTGTAGGGGCGCAGGTAGCCGAGAAGCCGCCGCATCAGCCGCGCGTCGTACGCCTTGCCGAGGACTTCCTCTTCGTGCATGAAAAGAGTTTCCAGCTTCCAGCTTCCAGCTTCCAGCTTCCAGCTTCCGGCTTCCAGCTTCCGGCTTCCAGCTTCCGGCTTCCAGCTTCCGGCTTCCAGCTTCCAGTGACCAGCTACCAGCCATCGACTACCAGCTGAGAGCTGGAAGCTGGAACTGGAAGCTGGGAGCTGGAAGCTCCTACCTGTGTTCAGCTCGCCTGCAGCTCCTCCTCGAGGAGCTGTTTCCGATACATGCGCGCGTACAGGCCGCCCTTCCCGACCAGCTCGTCGTGGGTGCCGCGCTCCACGATCCGGCCGCCATCCAGGACGAAGATGCGATCGGCATCGCGCACGGTCGAGATGCGGTGGGCGACGATGATCGAGGTCCGCTGGCGCATGACCCCCCGCAGGCGCCCGAGAATCTCTTCCTCCGTGTAGGTGTCCACCGCCGACAGCGCGTCGTCCAGGATCAGGATGCGCGGGTCCGTCATGAGCGCGCGCGCGAGAGCGGTGCGCTGCTTCTGGCCGCCGGAAAGCGTAATCCCGCGCTCGCCCACGAGGGTTTCGTACCCGCGCGGAAACGCTTCGACGTCCTTGTCGAGCCGCGCGACCGCCGCGGCTTCGTGCATGCGCGCGGCGTCTGGGTGCTCCACACCGAAGGCGATGTTCTCGGCAATCGTGTCCGAAAACAGGAACGGCTCCTGGGGCACGACCGCAATCGCCTGGCGAAGCCGGACGAGCGGGATCTCGCGCACGTCCACACCGTCGAGGAACACGGTCCCGATCGGAGGCTCGTACAGTCGCGGCAGCAGGCTGACCAGCGCCGACTTGCCCGAGCCGGTGGGACCGACGAACGCGGCTGTCGCCCCCGCCTCGATCGTCAGCGAGAGGTCGTGCAGGGCCGGCCGGTCCGACGACGGGAACGTGAAGGAGAGGCGTCGCAGCTCGATGCGGCCCGCCAGCCGCGCCTGCCTCCCCGCCTCGGTGACCCCGGCATCGCTGATCTCGGGCGCGGCGTTGATGATCTCCAGCATGCGATTCCAGGAAGCCATCCCGCGCTGCAGGATGTTGGTGACCCACCCGAACGCAATCATCGGCCAGCTGAGCATCACCAGGTACGCGTTGAAGGCGACGAACTCGCCAAGCGTAATGCGGCCGCGAATGACCTCGCGGCTGCCGAGCCACAGGACCAGCAACGAGCCGAAGCCGAGAAAGAGCGTCATGCTCGGAAAGAACAGGCCCTGAAGGACAATCAGCCGCCGGTTGCGGCGCACGTACTCGGCGTTGGCGCTCCTGAATCGCTCGACTTCGTGGCGTTCCTGCACATAGGCCTGCACCACGCGCACGCCTGCGAGAGCTTCCTGGACGACCGCGCTGAGGTCGGAGAGCTGCGCCTGGATGGCCTCGAAGCGCGTGTGGATGGCGCGTCCAAAATACCTGACGCTGACCGAGACCAGCGGCAGCGGCAGCAGCGCCAGGAGCGTCAGGCGCGCGTCGATCGACAGCATCAGGATGATCGCGACCACGAACACCAGGATGGTGTTGGCGGAGTACATCACGGCGGGCCCGATCATCATGCGTACGGCATTGAGATCGTTGGTTGCCCGGGACATCAGGTCGCCCGTGCGATGAGCCTGATAGTACCCGAGCGGAAGCTGCTGAAGCCGCGAGAAGAAGGCGTTGCGGACGTCGTACTCGATGTCGCGCGAAGCCCCGATGAGAATCCGTCGCATGAGGAAGCGGAACAACCCGCCGAGGCTGGCGACCCCGAGCAGGAGGGCCGCATAGACCGCAAGCTTCTGCCGCGTGACGCCCGCGTTCAAGTCATCGATGGCGTGCTTGAGGATCCACGGAGACAGGAGCTGTATGGCCGTGGTCACCACGACGCAGACGAGCCCGATCCAGACTTGACGGCGATAACGGTAGACGTAAGGAAGGAGTTGCCGGAACGCGAAGGACATCTGCGATCAGTATAGCGCCCCGCTGTACCGGCCTGACCGAAGCCGGGAGAGGGCCAGGCGTCGCCGCCGAAGCCCCCTCCTCCAAACCCCTCGCAATGCTGAATGCTGAATGCTGAGTGCTGAATGCAATGCGCGCCGGCGGCCAGCCGCCGAGCGCCATTCACCATTCACCATTCAGCATTCAGCATTCAGCATTCAGCATTCACTGGATTCCTGCGGCGGCGAGCTGGCCCCGCAACAGCGCGTCCTTCATGAGCTCGGCGCCGCAGTCGAGATGCTCTTCCATGCGCGCGCGCGCGCGGCCGGCATCGCGCTCCGCAATGGCGTCCACGATGGCGAGGTGAGCTTCCGTGGCCCGCTCCTGGAACGGCCCGAAGTGCACGCCGAGGGACATGAAGCGATCGACCTGCGCCAGGCACCGTTCGATCAGCTCCTGAGCCAGCGAATTCCGCGCCGCCGACGCCACCGCGAGGTGGAACCGCACGTTCGCGGCTTCCGCATCACGATAGGCTTGCGGGGCCTCGGTGCGGCTCTTGCGATCGCCGCCTGCCGCGGTAGGCGGCAGGGCCGCGAGGATGCGGAGCTGCGCGATCTCCGCATCAGTCGCAAGCTCGGCGGCACGTGCGGCGGCCGCTCCCTCGAGGACCCGCCGGACTTCGAACGTGTCGTGGATGGATTTCACGGTCACTCGCGCCACGAAATAGCCGTGGCCCACGACCCGATCCAGATACCGCTCCTGCCAGAGCCGCGCGAGACCTTCGCGCACGGGTGTCCGGCTCATGCCGTGCTCGCGGGCGAGCATGACTTCCGACAGCGGCGCTCCGGGCGGATACCGCCCTTCCACGATGCCGGCCTTGATGTTCTGATACGCCCGCTCGACCTGCGGGGCCTCCGAGCCTTGTGCGCGCTCCATGTATACGGGAAGTATACCGACGCCCCGCGCTCGCTGCAAACAGATTCACTCGTGCTATGCTGAGTCCGCCTTTCCCAGCAGGCATCCGGCGTCCCCCGCCGGGGTTCTATCCCAGCAACCGATCCGGGGCAGGAATTTCCATGCGCACACGTGTTGCAGCATCGGTCGTGTTCTGTTCCGCGGTGCTCACCGCCGCCACGGCCCAGGCCCAGTACGGCTTCCGCGGATCGTCGGACCGCGCGACCGGAGAAACCTACCGTGTGGAGATCGGCGGCTATCTCTGGAACCCCACGCCCGACATCCTGATCTCCAGCGAGCAGTTCGGCCTCGTGGGGGACCCGATCGATTTCGTGAACGACCTTGGACACGAGAAGAAGCAGCACACCCAGATGCGGGTCGTGCTCAGACCCGGGACGAAGCACAAGTTCCGGTTCGAATACACCCCGATGAAGTACGAGGCGGAAGGCACCATCGCTCGCGACGTCGTGTTCAACGGCATCAGATTTCCGGTCTCCCTGCCGGTCGCGAGCCAGTTGATCTGGAAGGCGTATCGCTTCGGCTACGAGTGGGACTTCGTTTACCTGGACCGCGGGTTCGTCGGCCTGCTGCTCGAGGCGAAGTACACGCACGTCGAAGCCACCCTCTCCAACGTGCTCGACACCGAGTTCGTCCGCGCGCGCGCGCCGATCCCGGCCATCGGCCTGATCGGCCGAGGCTACGTCATGCCGAACGTCTCCATCACCGGCGAGTTCAGCGCGTTCAAGCTGCCCGGCGGGATCGACGACGACTACCGTGGAAACTTTTACGACTTCGACCTGTACGGCACAGTCAACTTCACCGACCATGCCGGCGCGCAGATCGGCTACCGGTCCTTCGACGTCTTCTACAAGATCGACGAAGACGAGGGCGACCTGCAGATGCGGGGTCTCTATTTCGGGGGAGTCGTGCGTTTTTGAAAGAGTGGCCGCTTCACGTCTAATCTTGATGTCTTCGCTCCGTGGCCATGAATCGTACGTCTGCCGACGGCAGGGCTGAATCCGTGCCGTATCCGGTGAGGGCGGCCGTCAAGGTCGTGCTCCTGAACCATGCGAACGAGCTGCTGCTGATGTGTATGGACGACCCCACGATCAGATCGGTCGGCGAGAAGTACGGGGGCCACTTCTGGACGCTGATTGGTGGAGCCATCGAAGCGAACGAGTCGATCCGCGAGGCCGCCGCACGCGAGATCTTCGAGGAGACGGGCCTGACACGGGCGGATGTGGAGCTCGGGCCTCACGTGTGGTTCGGGGAGCTCGACTTGATCCTGGACGACAGGCCGACGCACATAAGACAGGAATTTCTCGTCGCCCGAACGTGCGAGACCGAGATCTCGCTCGAGCACCTGGTCGGCAACGAGAAAAAGGTCGTCAGGCAGGTGGCGTGGTTTTCGCTCGATCGGATCACCAACAGCGGCGAGATCATCCACCCCGTTCGGCTGCCGGAATATCTCCCCGACATCATCGCAGGACAGTACCCGGCAGAGCCGTTCGAGATCGATTTAGCCGCACACCCACGTCGATAAAAGGTTCCGGGTGTGCAGTGCAATGGCGTCGAGCCGCCGGAGTTCGCGCCTCCCTTACGTGCGCGTCCTGGCGAGGCGGAGCCTCGAGGGCCTCTGGCCAGGGGACTAGCCATGCACTGACGCTGAACCGCTACCGACCTGCGGGCGGCGTGACCGGTATCGGCCGGCCCCCGCCGCCCTTGCCGTAGAGCGCGCGATAGTCTTCGGCGGTTCCCAGGATGCGCTTGACGTAGTTCTGCGTCTCGGGGAACGGGATGTCGTCGATGAACTCGTCCTCATCGACGCCCGGCCGCTCCGCCTTCCAGCGCACGACCCTGTTCTCGCCCGCGTTGTAGCTGGCCAGCGCATAGTGGGTCCCGCCGAACTGCTGGACGAGGCGCGAGAAGTACAGCGTGCCCAGGCGGACGTTCGTCGTCGGGTTGGTCAGCATCGCCGTGTGGAACCTGCGGATTCCCAGCGAGCGTGACAGACGACGGCCGGTGGCGGGAACGATCTGCATCAGGCCCCACGCATTGGCCGCCGAGCGGATCTTCGGATCGAACGTCGATTCCTGGCCAATCAGCGCCGCAATGAGATAGGGATCCAGGTCGTGCGCCGCCGAGTACTTGCGAATCAAATCCCAGTAGGTCAGCGGGAAGATGACCTCGAGTATCTCGGTTGGCAACTCGGCGCCGCCGCCCGTGAGGTGCTGGGGGTACGCGCGACGCATCAGGGTGATGGCGCGGCGCAGCTCGCCGTTGCGGTTGTATGCCCACGCGATGGTCGCTTCGAGGGCGGGCGACGTGCCCCACGCCCGTTGCGCGAACCGCAACTCGTTGATCGCGTCGTCGTACAGCCCTGCGGCGAGCAGAGATTGAATCGTGCGGGTCGTGGGCGGCCGCTCGGTCGTGTCGGCGGGCGTCGCGTGTCCGGCCGACACGATGGGCGCCTGTCCTGACGTTCTGACGTTCTTCGGCAGTCTCTGCAGTGCGAGCCGGCCGTAGTAGGAGTTGCCGTAATCGGTGAGCACGAGACGCAAGCGCGACTGCGCCTGTTGCGCCGCGCCGAGCCGGGCGTGCGCGCGGCCGGCCCAATAGAGGAACGAGGGACGATAGTTGGAGCGCGGATAGGTCTTTGCCGCGGATTCGAACACGCGAATGGTTTCCGCGTGCTCGCCGTTCTTGTACGACCACCATCCATGCTTCCACGCCGCGCGCTCGGCACGCGTCCCCGTGGGGAACTTTTCGAACAGCTCGCGAAATGTCTGCGCCGCCAGCCCGTCTTCGTTCTCGAGGATGTAGTAGGTGCCGAGATTGTTCAGCGCCTCTTCGGACCACGAGCTGTCCGGGAACTCGTTCACGAGCGCACGCGTTTGGGCGATGGACTCGTCGTGGCGCCGAAGGCCGCGCAGCGCGCTCAGGTGGAAGAAGCGGGCCTCGGCCTGCCTGGCGCCGCGGCTCAACCAGGGCGTCAGAGCGCTGATCGCCGCCGCGTGCCGGCCGAGGAAGTAATCGCTCTCGGCGATGCGCAGTTCGACCAGCTCGCGATCGTCGCCGGTAACCTGGCTGCCCAGCGCTGTGTAAGCCGTCAGGGCGTCGGTGTAGCGGCCGGCCCCGAAGAGCCGCGCGGCGCGGCCCAGTTCCACCTCGACGCCGCCGCGGACAGCGACGTCCTGCATGGCCTGGAGCTGGGTCGCTGCCTCGGTGGCCGCGTCAGAGAGCGGGTACTCGTAATAGATCCGGCCGAATGCCCGCGCCGCCCTGGTGCGGTCGCCCGCGGCGAGCGACGCGCGGCCAACGCGTGCGAGCACGTCTTCATTGACGATGTTCGTGTCGGCCGCAAGTGATGTGTAGATCTCGAGCGCTCCGCCGAAATCGCCGAGCGCTTCGGCCGCCTCGCCCTGGCCAAGGGCAGCGGCAACGGACAGATACCCGCGCGGCTTGCGCGCGCGGATCGATTCGAACGTGGATCGCGCATCTTCGGCGCGTGCGAGCTTCATCTGTGCGAGGCCCGTGTAGTACTCCGCGTAGGACGCCAGTTCGGTGCCGGCGAGCGCACGGCGGGTCACAAGGCTGAGCGCCTTCGCGTAGTCGCCGGCGCCGAGGGCGTCGACGCCCTCCTCCAGTGGTTTGTAGACAAGGGTCTTGCGCGGGTGGCGCTCGGCTTCCGACGGCACCAGCCAGAGATCTTCGAGGGCGCCGCCAACCGATGCATGAGTCGTGGGCCCCAGCTGGCTGGCCGACTGGGACGCTTCCCAGGGCAGGAGGAGGAGCAGGATCGCAGCGACGGCCACGACCGGCACTCTGCTCACGGAGTCACCGCCGGATCGCCGAGCAGCGCCGCGTCGCCGCCCGCGAGTGTCTGCCGCAGCTCCTGTTCGAAATACCGCGCGCGCGCAGCCACGGTGGCCGGCACGCGCTCCTCGTACAGTCGCCGAGCACGGTCGACCTCGGGCCGCAGCCGAATCAGCAGGTCGCGCTTCTCTCGTCCAATCCGCACCGCAGACTCGTTGTACAACTTGATCTCGGACACCAGGAGCCGTGCGTACCTCCGGGCTGCCTGGTCCTCTTCTCCTTCTCCGAGTTCACCTTCTCCGAGCGGCTCGTGGTTCTGTGGCTCCCGCCCGCGCTGCCCGGCGGGCTTCATCAATCGCATCGCCTGGGTTGTCCGCATCGCGGTCAGCTGCGACAGCACGGCGGAGGCCTGCGAACACAGGATCTCGACGACTTCGGGCCAGGACGCCGGGACCTCGGGCGACTCGGCGAGGCCGTTGTCGGCATACAGCAGTGCGACAGCCTGGCCTCCGACGAGGATCGGGACGGCCAGGCCGGCCCGGTCGCCGGGTAAGGCGGCAAATGCGGGCGCGGCTCCAGGCGTGATCGCCATCCTCTGCTTCTCGCGAATGGCTGTCTCGAGCACGCCGTCCGCCCTGTCGGCTGCCGGAACCCCACCAAAGCCGACCGCGGCCAGCCCCTGCAGGACGCCCTCGCGCGGGATCAGCACAGCCGCGCGGGATGCTTCGGCCGCCGCGCACTTCACGAGCTCGGTCAGGACCTCCGTGAGAGAATTCGCGCCGCCGATCGCGTGCACCGACCTCAACAGCCGCTCGGTGACCGCAAGCTGCGACTGCCGCTCCGACGCACGCGCCTCAGCTGCTTCGCGCTGACGGACGGCCTGAGCCTCCGCTGCCGACCGGGCGGCTGCACGCTCCTCGTCGAGCGCCAAACGCGCGGCGCTTCTCTCAGTATCGAAGGCGAGCCGCGTCTGCTCCAGTGCTTCGCGCGCCGCGGTCAGCTCGGAGGAAAGGCCGCGGACGCGCCCCGACTCGGCTTCGAAGGATTCCCGCACCGCGGCGAGTGCCTGTTCGTGCTGCGCGCGTGCGACAGTCAGTTCGGTCTGGAGCTCCTGGGCTCGCCCCTGCGCTGCCTGGATGGCCTCCTCCAGCTGGCCGATCCGCTCGGCGTGCGCCGCCTGCTCCGCGGCATGCCTGGAACGCTCGGCCACCAACGCCTGTTCCGATTCCTTGCGCTGCTCCAGCTCGGTCCTGCGCGCCTGATCGAGGTCTGCGCGCGCCTGATCGAGGTCAGCGCGCGTCTGCTCGAGTTCCTTGCGCGCCTGCTCGGCCTCGGTTCTGCGCGCCTGCTCGAGCTCGGCCCTGACCTGCTCGAGGGAGGATGCGGCTTGCGCCCTGGCCTCGAGGAGCGATTGATGCACACGGCTGTCCATCTCCCGAAACACGCGGTCCGACTCGGTCTGAACCCGCCGATCGGCGTCGGCGGCGGCCTCGTCCAGGGCCGACTTCAGGCGGAGCTCCCAGTCGGCATCCAACCGGTTGAGCTCTTCCGTCCAACGCTGGTCGGCGTCGGCACGCTCGCGCTTCCGCGCGGATTCAAGAGCATCGGCGTGCTGGCGCTCGAGGGTTCCAAGCTGCGTTTCCAGCTCGGCCTGGATCTGCGCGCGGATGGAGTCGATTGCACTGCGAAGATGGTCGTCGGGCATCCTGGGCCGATTATCCGGAGGCCCGCCGGGCAAGTCAAGCCTTCCAGTTCCCCGCAACTCCAAGCGCGCCAGAGATTTGACGGCCCAGAACGATGGACGTACAATGAAGGGTCTGGCTGTGGTGCTGCGCCCGAACCCGGGCATGGCATTGTCGTCGAACTCGTGCATGCGCCAGGGCATGCACCGTATGGGGGCGACCTAGATTCGACGGAGATACGGTTTCGCAGGATGCGTGCCGAGGACCATTCACCTCGTTAATCCAATGGAAACAACCATAACTGCGGACACGCAGCTCGCTCTCGCAGCCTAAACCCCTGTGAGCGTCTACCCCGGTCAGCCTGCGGGCCGGGACTGGATGTCATTTCAGCAGGCTGGTTGCCGATGCGTTGTTCCGGACGTCGGTGACGAGATTTTCCGGGGCTGGCTTCCGGCGGTTCTTCGCCGCTTCTTCACGCCGGGAGCGAGATTTCAGAGGCGGATACGCATCGTAGATTCCTGCGGGGATGTATTTTCGGACCCGGGTGCAAATCCCGGCGCCTCCATTTATTACTTCGCTCGGTGGGGCCCCTTTCACCTTCCCCACCTCGCTGCGCGCTCGGGCCGCCGCTCCGCCTAGGGCGGCCTCTGAAGCTGGCCGCGAAGCGCCTCGAGGGCTGGTGGCAGATCCTGTTCCCGGCGCGGCAACGCGAGCAGCTTCTCGAGCGCCGCGGGAACTGGAACGGCTTCACCTGTCAGCGGCTCGACGATGTCGCTGAACTTCGCCGGGTGCGCCGTCGCGACAATCACCCAATGCTCGTCCCGTCGCCGTGACCCCACTTGCCTGTACACGTGCGCGGCGGTCGCCGTGTGCGGACACCACACGCGGCCGATCGACCGCGCATCCGTAGCGATGATCGATCGAATCTCCTCGTCCGACACCACGTACGCGCTGATCCATCGCCGAAGTTCGACCGGATCCGGCCACAGCCACCGCAGCCGCTCCATGTTGGACGGATTGCCCACGTCCATTGCCGACGCGAGCGTGGCAACCGAAGGCCTGGGCTCCCAGGTGCCGGACTCGAGGTAGTCCACGATCGTGCGATTCTCGTTGGTGGCGAGCACGATATCGCCGATAGGTAGTCCCATCTCGCGAGCAAGGACGCACGCGGTTGCGTTCCCGAGGTTGCCGGCGGGGATGATGAAGTTCGGCCTCCGCGCCTCACGCCGCCAGATCTGAAGGCTCGCCGACGCGAAATAGGCCAGCTGCGGCAGGAGCCGGCCGATGTTGATGCTGTTGGCCGACGAGAGCTGGTGCGTGCGCGCCAGCGCAGGATCCAGAAAGGCTTCCTTGACCATCCGCTGGCAGTCATCGAACGTGCCCAGCACCGCAAACGTCCGCACGTTGCCGCGCCAGCACGCCAGCTGCTGTGCCTGCCGCGGCGAAACCAGCCCCTTGGGATAGAGCAGCACCACGTCTGCCCAGGGGACGTTATGGAATGCCGCAGCAACTGCCCCGCCTGTGTCGCCGGACGTGGCGACCAGGATGGTGACCTTGCGGCCGCCCTGGTGAAGCTGCCCCAGGCAACCTGCGAGGAACCGCGCGCCGAAATCCTTGAACGCGCACGTCGGGCCGTGAAAGAGCTCGAGCACGCTCGCGGGCCCGGGCGTCCCGGCCAGCGCCGCGAGCGGTGCAGGAAAGTTGAATGCCTCCCTGCAGATCGCCTCGAGGTGAGGCTCGAGACGATCCCCCGACGCGAACGGGCGCAGCAGATGTGTCGCAATCAGTTGAAGCGCATCCGCGTCGGGGAACGCATCGGCCGGCATCGCTGGCAGATGCCCGGGCACATAGAGTCCGCCCTCGGCAGCGATGCCGTCTTCGATTGCGGTGCTCAGGCTTGCCGCAATGTCGCTACGGCGCGTGCTGACGAACCTCATGAGCGTTCGAGAACCCGTGCCCCCGCCTCGTCCACGGGCGCGATCCAGCTGTCGCTGGTGAGGCCTTCCGATCGGAAAGCGTCTACCATCGCGTCGCACACCGCCACCGCCCTCGGCTCTTCGCACCACGCGAACACTGTGGGTCCCGCCCCTGAAATCGAGCACCCCAGGGCCCCCTCGTCGATTGCCGCCGCCTTGGTTCTGTCGAACCCCGGAATGAGGGCCTTGCGCTGCGGCTCGATCACGACGTCCTCCAACGAAGCCCCGATGAGCCGAAGGTCCCCTGTGAAGCAGCCGGTCAGAAAGCCCGCGAGGTTCGCCTGCTGCCAGATCACGTCGGAAAGCGGGACGCTCGGATTGAGCAGCCGGCGCGCGCTCCGCGTGGTCAGCTCGATCCGGGGATGCACCAGCACGCAGCGCACCACGGCGGGGACCGGTATGCGCGTGACAATCGGATCCTCTATGCCGACCGTCAGGACCAGCCCCCCGTACAGCGACGGCGCCACGTTGTCGGCGTGCGGGCTGCCGCTGGCGACCGCCTCGCCCTTCAGCGCGCATTTCAACAACCTCAGCATCGCCACCGGTTCGACGAGCAGCGCGTTGGCAGCGACGACGGCCGCGACCGCCGAGGAGGCGGAGCCGCCAAGACCGGAACCGAGCGGGATGCCCTTTTCGATCAGGATCTCGAATCCGTGGTCCGGCCGCGCCGCGTCCATGAGGGCGGCGATCGCCACGCCGGCCGTGTTGCGCCCGGGATCCGCCGGAACTCCGGGCGCGACACCATCGATACCAGCTATTCGCACCACGCGCTCAGTGATGCGCCTCGCCCGGACCTTGTCGCCGATCGTCGAAACGCTGCAGCCGAGAACGTCGAAGCCGACGGCCATGTTGCCGACGCTGGCCGGCGCGAAGGCGACAGCTGTCTGCCACCGATCGCCGTCCGCCGTACGCCGCCCGCCTTCCGGCTTCACGCTGTCGCCTTCACACTTCAGTCCTGGGTTTCCAGACCCAAAGGCCCCCTCTTGCGTCTAAGCTTACGCGATGACGTCCACGACCTTGTGTCGCCGAGCCTGTTTTCCGCTGTTCGTCACCCTGCTCGTCACCGTGGTCGCCTCGGCGCAGCGATCGGGATCGACGATCGCTACCGAGAAGATCTTCGAGGCCCTGGACGTTCGCGAAGGCCAGACGGTGTGCGAGATTGGCGCCGGCAGCGGCGAGTTGAGCATTGCGGCCGCGCGCCTGGTCGGCACAGGCGGCCGGGTCTACACGAGCGAACTGGGCGACGACCGTGTGAAGACGCTGAAAGAAAGAGTGGCCGACAGCGGTCTGGCGCACATCACCGTCGTCGAGGGCGATCCCGTCAAGACCAACTTCCCTGATGCCGCTTGCGACGGGCTGTTCGTGCGCAACGTCTATCATCACTTCGCCGATCCGGCTGCCATGAACGCGTCGATCTCGACCGCGCTCAAGGCGGGCGGACGCCTGGCTATCGTGGACTTCTCGCCGCCCGGCAAAGAGGCCACGAGCGCACCCGATCGCGACAACGACGGCATGCACGGGGTCAGCGCCGAGGCGGTCTCGCGCGAGATGAAGGAAGCCGGCTTCGAACCGGTCGCGTCCGAGCACGGCGGCCAGCGCTGGTTCATGGTCGTCGTCGCGAAGCCCCGGTTGTGAACTGACGCTGTAAAGCCGGTAGCTCGTCCTCCGTCCTTGGACGGTCAGCACGGGGACACGGGGGCGCGGAGGCCGCGGAGAGAGCGACGGTCGCGCGGCCCGACCGTTCCCCTGTGCGTCCCCGTGTCGCCGCGTCCCTTGCTGAGGTCATTGATCCCTCCCATTGCCCGGATCCAAACAGCTGAGAGGCCCGACGCACCCGTGGCGCTTCCTTGCTATCATTGAACATCTTGTCTCGCAGGTATTTGCGGCGGTCCACCCTCGCTGCGGCCGCAGTGATGCTGGCTGTCGCGACAGGCGTCCTCGCCTCTGGCGCACAAGCGCCGGTGCCGGGTGCGCCTTATACGCTCCTCTCCCGGGACGGCCGGCGCCCGGTGGCGACGCGCATCGTGGGGGGCCAGGAGATGTTCGCCCTCGACGAGCTGGCGCGCCACTTCGATCTGACCGTGAGGGAAGATGCGCTCGCAGGCGGGCTCACGGTCGCGACGAAGACCCAGAGCATCGTGCTCACGCCCGGCCAGCCGCTGGCGTCGGTCGGCGGCCGCTTGATTTCGCTGCCCGCGGCGCCCGTGCGAGACGGACAGACATGGTTCGTCCCCGTGGACTTCGTGACGCGTGCGCTCGGGCCCTCGCTCGGCCAGCGCCTCGAGCTGCGCAAGCCTTCGCGTTTGATACTCGTCGGTGATGTCCGGGTCCCGCGTGTAGCCGGGTCGATCGAGCCGCAGGGCCCGCTCGCGCGGCTGACGCTCGACGTCGCGCCGGCCACACCGCACACCGTCACCCAGGACGGCTCGCGGCTGCTGGTCCGCTTCGAGGCTGACGCGCTCGACGCCACGCTGCCGTCCTCGTCCGCGCCGGAGCTGATTCAGGCGGTCAGACCCGGCGATGGCCCGGCTGCGCTCGCCGTGGATCTCGGACCGCGCTTCGGGTCCTTCAGAACGTCCGATCATCCTGCTGACCGCGGCGCGGGCCGCATCGTCATCGATGTGATTGCGTTGACGACGAGCGGTGTTCCTGCCACACCCGAGGCGCCTGCGGTGCCGGCGCCCGAGACGCCTCCGCTCCTCGATCTGGCACCTGCTGGCAGCCTGCGGACGGTCGTCATCGATGCGGGACATGGGGGTGAGGAACAGGGCGCGAACGGCCCGGACGGCACGCTCGAGAAGGACGTCACGCTGGCGATCGCGCGTCGCCTCAAGGCCGCGCTCGAAGCACGGCTCGGCGTTCGCGTGATACTGACGCGTGACGCGGACCAGACGGTCGGCCTCGACGAGCGAGCGGCCGTTGCGAACAACAACAAGGCCGACCTCTTCATCAGCCTGCACGCCAATGCATCGGTACGGCCAGCGGTGTCCGGCGCCGAAGTCTTCTACCTGAGCCTCGAGGAGTACGGCGACCAGGCCGAGCGCGTCGCGCGGGGCGAGAGCGAGGCGGTCCCGGTCTTCGGCGGCGGATCGCGCGATATCGAGGTCATCCTCTGGGAAATGGCCCAGGCCCGCTACATCGCGCAATCGGCCAGCCTGGCGCAGGCGGTCGAGTCGTCGCTCCGGGAGCAGGTGCCCATGAGCCCTCGCGCGATCCAACAGGCGCCGTTTCGCGTGCTGGTCGGCGCGAACATGCCCGCGGTGCTGGTCGAGGTGGGGTTCATCACAAACCCTGAACAGGAACGGCAGCTCGCCACCGACAGGTTTCAAACAGCTATCGTGCGGGCGCTCGTGAACGGCGTCGTCCGGTTCCGTGATGCGCGGGCGTGGCAGCCGGTCACGGGTACAGCGGCCGGTGCGGGACGTCCGGGCGGATCCGGAGCGCCGCGCTGATGTCTCGACGTCAGGTTGTCGCGGCGAGTGCCGCTGTGCTGGGCGCCGTGACGATCCTTCTGATCGCGTTCGTCTCCGGGCGCCCGAAGCCGCAGCAGGACGCCCCCGGCGCTACCGCGCCCGATGCTCCTGCCGGCGCGGAGCGCAAGATCACGGCCACTCTGTATTTCATCGCCGAAGATGGAACCGCGCTCGTCGGCATGCAGCAGGAAGTCGCCTATGGTGGTGGGGTGCTCGAGCAGGCGCGGCATATTCTGGAAGCCCAGCTCGGCCGAGCGCCCGCACCGCTCGCCTCGGCCATCCCCGAGGGCACCACGCTCCGCGCGCTGTATGTGACGGAGCGCGGCGATGCATTCGTCGACCTGAGCAACGATGCGCGCGCGAAGCACACGGGAGGCACGCTCGACGAGTTGTTCACCGTGTACGCGATCGTGGACGCGCTGACGGTGAACCTGCCCGCGATTACACGCGTGCAGATTCTCGTCGAGGGCAAGGAAGTCGACACGCTCGCCGGCCATGTGGACCTTCGGCATCCGCTGCAGAAGAGCCTGCAGTGGATTAGAACGGACAGCGAAAAGGACGGGACATGACACGCAGCGACGGACGCGCCCCGGCGCGCATGCGGCCGGCGAAGATCTCGCCTGGATTCCTCATGCACGCCGAAGGCTCGGTGCTGATCGAGGTTGGCAGGACACGTGTGGTCTGCACGGCCAGCGTGGAGGACCGCGTGCCTCCGTTTCTCCGCAACACCGGCAAGGGCTGGGTGACCGCGGAATACGGCATGCTGCCGCGCGCGACGTCGACGCGGACCCAGCGGGAAGCGACGGCGGGCAAGGTCGGCGGGCGCACTCAGGAGATTCAGCGCCTGATCGGCCGATCGCTCAGATCGGTGACCAGGCTGAACGAGATTGGCGAGCGGACCATCTGGATCGATTGCGACGTCCTTCAGGCGGATGGCGGCACGCGCACGGCCTCCATCACCGGCGGGTTCGTGGCGCTCGTTCTCGCGCTCCAGCGGATGCGCGACCTCGGCTATATCAAGGGGATCCCAGTGCAGGACTTCGTTGCCGCCACGAGCGTCGGCGTGGTCGGCGGCACACCCATGCTCGATCTCGCCTACGACGAGGATTCGAAAGCCGACGTCGACATGAACATCGTGAAGACCGGGGACGGGCGCTTCATAGAGGTGCAGGGAACCGCCGAAGGCCCACCGTTCGAGCGCCAGGCGCTGGACGATCTGATGGAGCTCGCCGACGGCGGCATCCGCGAGCTCGTGGCCCTGCAACGCACGGTCGTCGGCGACCTCAAAGGCTGACCGCGCGACGACATGCAGCTGCTGGTCGCCACGACGAATCCGGGGAAGCTGACCGAAATTGCGGACATCCTGAGGGGCGCACGTGTGGACCTCGTGCCGCTCACCCGGTTTCCCAACCTTCCCGAACCCGAGGAGACCGGCGACACTTTCGCCGAAAACGCCCGGATGAAGGCGCTGTACTACGCGTCGGCCACGGGGCTCCCCAGCGTTGCCGATGACTCGGGGCTGGAGATCGACGCCCTCGACAAAGCCCCGGGAGTCCATTCGGCGCGCTGGCACGGTACCGACTACGGGGTGAAGTTCAAGAAGATCTACGACCTCCTGGACGAGCAGGGTCTCGAGACGAGCCCGGCTCGATTCGTGTGCCACGTCGCGCTCGCCAGCAACGGGCGCGTGGAGTTCGAGGCGCAGGGTGTCGTGGAAGGCCGCATCGCACGCCAGCCCTGCGGCGACAATGGTTTCGGCTACGACCCGATTTTCTATTACCCGCCGTTCCGCTGCACGCTCGCGGAGCTCGATCTGGACCGCAAATCAACCGTCAGCCACCGCGGCCAGGCTTTCCGGGCGCTCAGGACGCATCTCCTCCGTCCGTCACGAACCGCCAGCCGCTCCCGCACGTCGCACGTCGCACGTGACAAGTAGCACGTCGCACATCGCACGTGGCACGTCGTACGTGACAAACGCGTCACCTCCTATCCCCTATCCCGACCGTGACCGCCATACGTTCCACTCCGCGCAGAAAGCTGAGTGTTCCGACGGTACCGATTCGGCCTTCCGTCAGGACGCGGTGCAGGTCGTCGATGCTCGAGATCTGTTGGGCGTCGAGGCCCACGAGGATATCCCCTTCGCGGATGCCGGCAGAGTGTGCCGGACCGTTCGGCTCGAGCGACACGACGAGCACGCCGCCCGCCTGTGAGAGTCGGTGAAAACGCGTCACGCGCCGCAGCAGCGGCACGTCCTGTCCACCGATTCCCAGGTAACCACGTCGCACTCGACCGTCGCGGAGAAGTGCAGGAAGCACCGCCATCGCCGTGTTGATTGGCACAGAGAAGCTGAGCCCCTGGCCGCCGGCGATGATCGCGGTGTTGACGCCAATGACGCGGCCGGAGCTCGTCACGAGGGGACCGCCGGAGTTGCCCGGGTTGAGCGCGGCGTCGGTCTGGATCACGTGATCGATGAGTCGGCCGTTCCGCGCACGGAGCGACCGGCCGAGCGCGCTCACCACACCCGCCGAGACCGAGTGTTGAAAACCGTACGGGTTGCCGATCGCGATGACCAGCTGCCCGGGGCGGAGGAGCGTGGAATCGCCGAACGTGACGGCGGTGAGGTCAGGCGCGCTGATGCGGATCACGGCAACGTCCGTGTCCGGATCCTGCCCGATGACGTCCGCCCGGCGCTCGCGGCCGTCGGGCAGGGTGACGTCGATCTCGCTGGCGCCCTCGACCACATGGCTGTTGGTCAGGATCAGCCCATCCGAGGCGAACACGAACCCCGAGCCGCTGCCCGCCTGGGTTCGCGGTCTGCGGCCAGCCTTCTCACCGCGATGGCGGACGTCGATGCTCACGACAGAAGGCGACACGCGCTCGACCGCTTGGACGACGGCGCGCGAATAGGCGTCGAGGAGGTCGCCGTTGGTCAGGGATTCGGTGGAGGGAAGGCCCATACGGCGTAGGACGCGAGCCTGCGCGCAAGAGATCCGCCAGCCCGGCCGCTTGACACGCGACGGTCACGCATTTGTGCGCGTCCAACCCCGTCACAGGCTACGGACCAGGTGCTCGTGGCGGGTGCGGCGATCGCCTGCTTCGTGCCTGCGCGTCGGGCTGCAACTGTTGATCCGGTGGTGGCGCCGCGCGTCAGCTGATCGGCGCACGCCGCGCGTGGACCACGACGTTCGACACAGCGACTTCACACGATTCGTCGTGATCCTCTTGATCGTGCGGTCCCCGTGATGCCTGCTCGTGATGCGAATGGGTCCGCAGTGTTACACTGCGCCGCATGTCCCGCCATCCTGTCGCTTTTCTGCTCGCGTGCACCCTGGCAGTCTCGTTCGGGATGGCTCGACCGCAACCCGCACAGCGTGGCCCGGTCCGCTTCAGCGTCACGCTCCCGGCAGCGCCCGGCTCCGCCGCGCTCGACGGCCGGCTCCTCGTCATCGTCTCTCGCGTGGACGGTGAGGAACCGCGATTCCAGGTGAGCGACGGACCGTCCGGGCAGCCGGTCTTCGGCATCGACGTCGAAGGCTGGAAACCGGGGACGGCCGCCATCGTAGACGCTTCGGTCCCGGGCTTCCCGCTCGACAGCATCACAGACATTCCCGCCGGCACCTACACGGTGCAGGCCCTGCTGCACAAGTACGAGACGTTCCGCCGCGGCGATGGCCACACGGTCAAGATGCCAATGGATCGCGGCGAGGGGCAGCAGTGGGCCCGGGCGCCCGGCAACCTGTACTCGACGCCGCGGAAAGTATCCGTGGGCCCACGAGCTGGGACCATCGAGCTGACGCTCGATCAGACCATTGCGCCGATACCGCCGCCGAAGGATACGAAATACGTCCGGCACGAACGCATCCAGAGCCAGCTGCTGACGAAATTCTGGGGCCGCCCGATGCATCTCGGAGCCAACGTGCTTCTGCCTGAGGGTTGGGAGACGCACCCCGGCGCACGGTATCCGCTCTTCATCAATCACGGACACTTCCCGTATACCTTCGAAGGATTTCGCGAAGAGCCGCCGGATCCGAACCTGAAGCCAGACTTCTCCGCCCGCTTCAGGCTCGAGGGCTACAACCGTATCCAGCAGGAGCACGCGCACGACTTCTACAAGGAGTGGACGGGCCCGGGCTTCCCGCGCGCGATCGTCATCGAGATCCAGCACGCCAACCCGTTCTACGACGACTCCTACGCGGTCAACTCGCAGAACCTGGGTCCGTACGGCGACGCGATCGTCAAGGAGCTCCTGCCCTACATCGAGAAGAAGTACCGCGCGATCGGCGAGGGGTGGTCGCGCTTCATGTACGGCGGGTCAACCGGCGGATGGGAAGCCATGGGGGCGCAGATCTTCTACCCCGACGACTTCAACGGCGCCTACATCGCCTGCCCCGATCCGATCGACTTCCGGGCGTTCACGGTCGTAGACCTTTACAAGGACAAGAACGCGTACTACCTGGACGACACGTGGAAGCGCACGCCGCGTCCGGGGCGGCGGAACTACCTCGGCCACGTGGACGTGACGCTCGAGGAGACGAACCGGCTCGAGCTCGTGCTCGGCACGAAGACCCGCTCGGGACAGCAATGGGACATCTGGGAGGCCGTCTACTCGCCGGTCGGCCCCGACGGATACCCGCAACGCATCTGGGACAAGCGCACCGGCGAGATCGACCGCAGGGTCGCCGTGCACTGGCGCGAGAACTACGACCTCTCCTTCATCCTGCGCCGCGAATTGGGAGAACGGGCTCGGGAAGAAGCTCCAGGGCAAGCTCCACATCTACGTCGGCGACATGGACAACTACTATCTGAACAACGCGGTCTACCTCACGGAGGAGTTCCTCCAGTCCACGAGGAACCCTCCCTACGAGGGTGAAGTCGATTACGGCGATCGCGCCGAGCACTGCTGGAACGGCGATCACACCCGTTCCAATGCGTTGTCGAGGCTCCGGTATCACCAGATGTTCATCCCGAAGGCCGTCGAGCGGATGCTGAAGACGGCCCCGCCGGGCGCGGACCTCACGAGCTGGAGATATTAGGTTCTACTCCGGCCGGAGCGCGATCAGGGGATCGACCCGCGTGGCGCGGCGGGCCGGCAGATAGCACGCCGCGAAGCCGACCGCCGCCAGCAGCGTGCAGACTGCCGCAACCGTCAGGGGATCGCCTGGCCTGACTTCGAACAGCAGCGACTGCAGCACTCGCCCCGCGCCGGCCGCGCCGGCAAGCCCCAGCAACAGCCCGGTCCCGATCAGGAGACCGCCCTCGCGCAGCACCAGCCGCTCGATGGCCGAGCGATCCGCCCCGAGCGCCATCCGCACGCCGATCTCGCGCGTGCGCGCTGCCGTCGTGAAGCTGATGATCCCGTAGATGCCGGTCGCGCAGAGGAGCAGCGCCACGAACGCGAACGCCGACATCACGAGCACGCTGAAACGCTGGCGGCCGAGCGACGCGCCGACCATCGACTCGAGGCTGGACGCCTGGTAGATGGACTGCATCGGGTTGACGGCCCACACCTCCCGCTTCCCCGCCTCGATGAGCGCGGCGGGATCGCCGTCGCCCCGCACCACGAACGTCATCGAGCCGAAGGGCAACTGCGCCAGCGGCAAAAAGACTTCCGGGCGGGGCGCCCGATCGAGACCGTCGTGGCGCAGCTCGCTGACCACCCCCACGATGTCGGCCTCGACAGGCTGCCCGAGCCAGTCAATTCGTACGCGCCGCCCCAGTGGGCTCTCCGACGGCCAGTCCCTCCGCCTGAGCGCATCGCTTATCACGGCGACGGTGGGCGCCCGGTCGTGATCCGAGTCCTCGATGAACCGCCCTTCGCGGAGCGGGATTCGCATGGCCGGAAAGAAGCCTGGACTCGCGATCGTCACGTAGACGCCACGGCGATCGCCTTCGGCGGGCTCGAGACGTCCGATGATCTCGAGCGGGCTTCTGATGTCGATGTTCGCGACCGCGAACGGCATGGCCGAGACCGCGCCCGCCGCATGCACGCCGGGCAGAGCTGCCAGCCGTTCCAGGGTTGAGTCGAAGAAACCGCGCAGGCGGTCGACCGTCATATCCGGACTGTAGGCGAACACCTGGACGGTGACGACATCGCTCGCGGTGAAACCGGGATCGACCGACATCAGCCGCGCGAAACTGCGGATGAGGAGTCCGGCCCCGGTGAGGAGCACCAGGGCCAGCGCCACTTCCGCCACGACCAGCACCTGACGCAGGGCTCGGCGAGACCCGGTCGCGTGTCGCTCTCGAACGACGCTCCGTCCGGGCCTGGACAACTGCAGCGCCGGCAGGAGCCCGAAGGCCACGGTCGTGAGCGTCGCCAGGCCAGCCGCGAACAGCAGGATTCTGCCGTCGACCGTTGCTTCGTGCAGGCGCAGGACCGCCGACGGCGCGAGTGCCACGATGATGCCCACTGCCCAATGGGCGATCGCGACGCCGGCAACCGCGGCCACCGTCGACAGCAGGAGGCTTTCGACGAGCAGCTGGCGCACCAGCCTGAGCCGCCCCGCCCCGAGGGCCGCGCGGATCGACAGCTCCCGTTCGCGATCCATGCCGCGCGCCAGCAGCAGGCTCGCGACATTCGCGCAGCCGATGGCGAGTACGAGCACCACGGCCCCGAGCATCACGAAGAGCGGCAGCCGCACGTCTCCCATCAGGTGGTCGCGCATCGAGACGACGAGCGCCCGGCTGGCCGCATTGGTTCGGGGATGCTCGCGCCCGAGCGCGGCCGAGATCGCATCGAGCTCGCTCTGCGCCTGCGCAATCGTCACGCCTGGCGCCAGCCGTGCCACGACGTTCCACCAGGCGCTGTCCCGGGTCCGCCGTTCGTGGTCCTGAACGATCTTCGGGGTCCACACGGCCAGATCGCCCGGCCGCGGGAGCAGCTGCGGCGCAAACGAGCGCGGCAGCACGCCGACGACGGTCCAGGGCTCGCCGTCGAGGCTGATGCTGCGGCCCACGATGTCCGGCGCCGCTCCGAAGCGCTGCTGCCACAGACCGTGACTGATGATCACCGCGCGGCCCGCGCCGGTCACGTGCTCCTCGGGGCGGAACGTTCTCCCCATGATCGGCTCGACCCCGATGGCCTCCCAGAAGCCCTCGGTCACTTGCGCGCCGAAGAGCACGTCAGGCTGCTCCCCGCCGGTGTAGTCCCGCGAGTACGGCACCGCGGCCGCCATCGAGGAAAACCCCTGGCTCCGTTCCCGCCAGTCCAGAAAGTCCGCAGGCGCGACGTCCTCGCGCGCGCCGGTCCGCGCGGTGCGCTGCGTCCAGATCGTCACGACGCGATCGGCGTCGCGGTACGGCAGCGCGCGGAACAGCAGCGTGTCGAGCAGCGTGACGATGGAGACCGCCCCGCCGATGCCGAGCGCGAGGATGAGGGTTGCCGACACCGCGAAGATCGGCGACTTACGCAGCATGCGCGTGCCGTGCCGGAGATCCTGCACCGCTTCGGCGTCGGTCGTGAACTGCCGGCGCAGCCAGGCGGCATCGGGGAAGGCTCCTGACGCGCGGCGCAACAGATCCATGCGAGTCCTCCAGTCGAGATGCCGATCGGCCTCGAGCCGGTCCCAGCGGCAGCGCACCTCCGCCTCCCACTCGGCGCGCCAGTCGGCCCGCCATACCCGCGGCACGATCGCGCTGAACAGGCGAAGCGCCAGGAGGCAGAGGCGGAGCACGAGCGGATCGCGGGCCGAGAACATGGCTCACACCCGGGACGGCTTCAGACGCCGCGGCGCGCGCCGGACGGCCAGATCGAGCACCCGGTACCGCTCGACCGCCTCGGCCAGGAGCGTTTCGCCCGGCTCGGTGATCGCGTAGTACCGGCGCGGCGGACGCTGCGCCCGCTGCGCGGTGGCGTGCTTCTCCCAGGTGGACTGCAGGAGCCCCTCGCGGTCCAGCCGACGCAGGATCGGATAGACCGTGCCGCTCGGGAGCCCGGTCGCATCCATGATGTCGAAGCCGTGATGAAACCCGCGCGCCAGGGCCTGCAGCACGAGCGCGGTGGGGTAGGTGAGGTTGACCCTGAAAGACACGCGTCGGCTCCCTTGCTTGAACCCTATATATGTAGAGTTCTATACATCAGCCGGGCGGCGGAACGCAAGGTCTAGCAGCTAGCGCGGGATGCCCTCGAGCTGCTTGAGGTGATGAAGGTCATGGCCCGCCATCTGCGCCATGATCCAGGCCACGGTCAGCTCGCCGTACTCCGGATGCGAGAACCGCCGGCCGAGCTGGTCAGGCGTCAGCTTCCGCCACATCGCGAGGTTCAGCCGCCGCATCGTCGTGTAGGCGTCGAGCGCCGTCCGCCCATCCGCTCCGTCGTCGAGCGTCAGCCAGTCGTCCTGCGAGAACGCCTGCGCCCGATACGACGCCTCCGTCAGGGCGAATCTGGCGCGGGTCGTCAGTGCCAGCTCCGACTGTGCCAGGTGGATGAGGATCCGGCGCGCGCTCCACTTGCCCGGGGCGTAGCTCAGTTCGAACTGCTCGGTGGTCCACGACGCGAGCAGCCGCCGGATGCGCTCGGGGGTATCGGCCAGTGCGGTCAACGGATCGCGCTGGCCAAGATCGTCTGCATACGGGTTGGGTGCGGTCATGCCGGATGATTGAGCGATGTCGCTGCGGCGTCAAGCCCAAAAGGGCTGGCGCAATCCGGCTGCTGCGACACGGTGATCAGCACCGGGGACGCGGGGGCACCAGGGCCCCCCAGCCCCGCTCCGCTCGTCTAGAAGCCCGGTATGAAGTTGAACTGCCAGAGCCACCCGCGCCGGGGACGATCGAGTGGACGGACGTAGTTGATCTCCGCGACGGCAAACCCGAAAAGGTTGATCCGGGCGGCGGCGCCCACGCTCACGACCGGCTTGTTGTCGCCTTGCGCAAAGCCGGCGCGCTCGCTGCGGCCCCACGCGACGCCGGCGTCGGAGAACACCGCGAGCTCGACCGGAACGGGTCCGTAGAACTGATCGCCGCCGAACGCGCTCCACAGCGGGAACCTGAGCTCCGCGTTGGCAACGGCCACCCGGCTTCCGATTAGGCGATCGAAGACCGGGCAGGAGCCGTCGGGCTGGTTGCCGCATTCTCCCGATTCGAAGGACCCCGAATCGTAGCCGCGGACCAGCCCGGGATAACCGAGGTACAGCGCCGGCAGACGACCATCCTCCGCATCGCGCCCGAACCGGCCGAAGTACATCCCCCGCAGCGCGATCGTGTAGGGCCGGAACGGCATCAGATACGTTCGCATGTCGGCGAGCACGCCCGAGTAAGTCAGCGACCCCGCGCTCTGTGCGTACTCGAGACGATACCGGCTTCCACGGATGGGACTCGTCAACCCGAAGAGCGACGTGTCGTACACGAGCGCGGCACTCGCCTGACCGAAGTTCAGGGGGTCGAACGAACCCAGCTCCTCCTCTTCCTGCCCGATCTGCTGGCCGGTTGTCAGGGAGTAGAAGCGCGACGTGAGGTCCTGGCTGAACGTGATGCGGCGATACCCGCCGGAGAACTCGATCCGGTGCGAGCGGTTGAACGGGTAGAACGCCATCCCTGAGGCGGACAGATCACGCTGGAGTACCCTGAGTTCGCGCTCGAGATAGACGGGCTGGCCATCGACGTCGACCACGCCTGCCTGGAAGCCGCGGGCGACATACGGGATCAGATCGACGGACGCTCCCCAGTTCCAGCGGTTCTTTCGGTTCAAGTAGAACAGCGTTCCACCGAACTCGTCGAAGCGGCTCGTGACCGACGCCGAGGTGCCGAGGACATGGTTGCCCAGCATGTCGCTGAAAAGAAACGCAACGCCGCCGGCCGCGTAGGTGCCGAACGGATCGACGCCGACGCCGAAGGTCGGCTGGCCGACGAAGTCGAGCGTGAGCCCTGACGAGTATTCCTGTTCCTGCGGCTCGGCCGCGGCCGGCGGCAGGCCTGCCGTCGGGTTCTGCAGGGCTGCACTCACGGGCCCTTCGGCCGTTCTCCTCGGCGCGAGGACGGCCGCATTCAGCGGCAGGTCCACCGGCTGCGCGCCCGCCAGCTGTTCTTCGGAATCGAGCGCGTAGATGTTGTAGCCGTCCTCCTCGTAGGCGCTGAACACGAGACGGCCCTGCTTGAACGACAGTGCGGGGCTCAGCTCGGTGATCCCGCTGGCGCCGGTCACGAGGTTCGTGATCTGCGTTGTGCGGCCTCCCTCGAGGGCCATTCGATAGATGTTGCTGATCCCCTGGCGATCGGAGAGGAAGTAGAGAGCGCGGCCATCAGCGGTCCACTGAGGGCTGATGTTCTTGGCGTTCGCAAACCCACCGACCTCGCGAATGGCGCCGGAGGCGACGTCGATCACGGCGATCCGGAAGGGTCCCGTCTCGAGCACCTCCAGGTTGGTGGTGAATCTGTCGGTGCTGAACGCGATCGACTTCCCGTCGGGCGACCAGTCGGGATCCATTTCCGCAAAAGAATCGTTCGTGAGCCGCCGCAGCGTGGAGCTCTCCAGGTCGTACACGAACAGATCGGTGAACCCGCCAATCAGCCCGGAGAACGCCACCTGCCGACCGTCTGGCGACCATGCGGGGTTCACGATCTCGTGTACTTCGCTGACACGGATTTCGCGCTCCTTGCGGCCCGTATCCACGTCGACGATTGTCAGGATCGGCTCGCCGCTGGTGATGCCCGGGAACATGAAGCGGGTTCCCTTCGGATCCCAGGTGCCGGCCGAGGTGATGAACTGCAGGCTTTCCAAATGAGGACTCGTGGAGGTGTCGGTGATCTTCCGGATGATCTCGCCGGTTCGCGCATCGGCCAGATAGAGATCGATCGAAAACAGATCGCGCTCCGAAAAGAAGATCATGCGCGTGCCGTCGGGGCTCAACTCGGGGCTCACGTTCGTTCCGCCGCCCTGCTTTTCCCTGGTCACGAGCGGGCGCGCGAACGAGCCCGGCATGCGTGTGACCTCCGCGACAGGGCGGTAGGCTTCGAACGCCGCGGCATGCCACTCCTTGGAGAGCGTCTTGGTATCGGTCTGCAGCACCGATTCGATGGCGGTCTGGTAGCCCGTGCCGCGACCGGCCGCCGCTCTCAACATCGCGCCGACGGCGCGATCGCCATACCGGCCCGCGATGTAGGCCCACACCGCGTGGCCGTAGCGATACGGGAAATAGCGCGGGTTATCGAGATCGTCGATATCGGGCAGCCTCTCCTGCCGGGCCGCTTCCCGGATCCACATCGTCGTATGCGGATCGACAGGTCCGATGGAGAGGTACTCGGCCATCCCCTCGATGAACCACAGCGGCAGCGCCAGTGCCCCGGCCACGTTCGAGCTGACGTTCGTGCCAGTGATGTCGTACTGAAACGCGTGCACCAGCTCGTGGCCGAGGACGTGGTCGGTCAATTCGAGCGGACCCGCAAACGGCAGGATGATCCGCCGTTTGTAGGCCTCCGTGACGCCACCCGTGCCCTCCCCCAGCTCACCTTGGATGGCATTCGTCTGGCGAAAGTGCGGCCCGCTGGCGTAGAGGATCAAGGGCTGCCGGCCCTGAAGGTCGTGGTCGAGCAACTCCGAGAGGCGCGCGTACCAGCGCTCGGCCATCCGGCTGGCCGTGCGGGCGGCTGCTTCTTCCTCGGGGTAGTAGTAGATATCGAAGTGGTCCGTCTTCAGTACACGGAAATCGAAAGTCCGGTACTGCACTTTGTTCCGACCGAAGTAGCCGCCCTGTGCGAAGGAGGGGACAGGCAATCCTACAAAGAGGACGAGGACTAGCGTGGGAAACCAGTTGCGAGGCTTCATGGATGACGTTGAGTGCAACGCATGTACCCGATGGCGAAGACTGAAGTGACCGTTCGCAAAATGCCGCTCGCCGCCTCAGCCGTCGGCCAGATGTGACCCGTCAGCAGCTCATCATCTCCCGATAGCCGGGTGATGCAAAGGACGAGCACGGGGACACGGGGGCACGGAGAAACCGGGTACTCTCGAGCACCGGAGCGGCAGGTCGCGAAATCCAGGCGGCCCGTGCGCGACGAGCAGCGACCCCCCAAGAGCAACCCCGTGGCCTCAGCGCCCCCGTGCCTCCGTGCTGATCCTCGCCCCGCGTCTCGCCCTTTGCCATGAGTTGCGCCTCGCGCCTGCCGAGTGACAGAATGGCGGCCTTCCGACCAGCAGATTCTCGCGGAGAGACGACATGGTGCGAAGGTTGTTCCTCGTCGCTGTGGCTGCGGCCATGGTGAGCAGCGCGCTCGGCGCCCGGCAAACCGCCTCGGATCGCCTCACGGCCGACGTGTTGAAGGGTATCGAGCTGCGCACGATCGGGCCGACGCTCACGACGGGCCGGATCGTGGACATCGAGATCGATCCGAAGAACCCGAGCGTCTGGTACGTGGCCTCGGCGTTCGGCGGGCTCTGGAAAACGGTGAACCGCGGCATCACGTTCGAGCCGATCTTCGACGATTACACCTTCACGTTGTGCTGCGTCGCGGTGGATCCGAGGGATTCGAACATCGTGTGGCTCGGGACGGGCGAGAACAACAGCCAGCGCAGCTCCCACTTCGGAGACGGCGTCTACAAGTCCACCAATGCCGGAAAAACCTGGACGCAGGTCGGCCTCCCCGCGTCGGAGCACATCGGCGCCATCGCGATCGATCCCCGTAGCAGCAACGTCGTCTACGTCGCATCGCAGGGCCCGCTCTTCAGCGCCGGCGGCGACCGGGGCCTCTACAAAACCACGAATGGCGGCGCAACGTGGAACGCGGTCCTCACGATCAGCCCCGATACGGGCATCAGCGACGTCGTTCTCGATCCGCGCAATCCGGATCTCGTTTACGCATCGGCCTACCAGAGGCGCCGGGCGGTCGGCCAGATGATTGGCGGCGGCCCGGAAGGAGGGATCTACAAGTCCACGAACGCCGGCAGAACCTGGACGAAGCTGACCAGGGGCTTGCCGCAGGGAGACATGGGGCGTGCGGGGCTCGCCATCGATGCGCGGAAGAACCCGTCGACGGTCTTCGCGCTCGTCGACGCCAAGCGGCCGGAGTCGGGCTTTTTCCGATCGGACGACGGTGGGAACTCGTGGATGCGCATTGGACGGATGGAGGCTGGGGCTGGTGGACGCGGCTTCGGCCGCGGCGCAGCGCCCGCCTCGCTTCCAGCGCCATGCGCTCCGCTCGGCGCAGCGTCGCCGACGCCGCCGCAGACTGCTGCTGCACCCGCGAGCGACGAACAGGCCGCGCCCGGCGATCAGCCGCAGGGTGGAGGGCGCCAGGGCGGCGGTCGCGGTGGTTCCCCGGCCGACGACTGCTATCGCGGTGGCGGCGCTCAGTATTATCACGAGATCTTCGTCGATCCGCACCGGCCTGACACGATCTGGTCTGTCAACGTGAACCTCGAGCGCAGTACCGACGGCGGGAAGACCTGGCATCGGACGAACATCGAAAGCACCGGCGTCCACGTCGATCACCATGCGCTCGCGTTCGATCCGGTCGATTCGAACCACATCCTGCTCGGCAACGACGGCGGGCTGTACGAGACGTACGACGCCGGCAAGTCGTGGCGTTTCTTCGCCACGCTGCCAATCACGCAGTACTACCGCGTGTCGGTTGACAACGCGACGCCGTTCTACAACATCTGCGGCGGCACGCAGGACAACTTCTCGATGTGCGGACCGTCGCGGAACATGAGCCGGCTCGGTGTTCGAACAAGCGATTGGCACATCGTCCTTGGTGGCGACGGCTTCCAGACGCGCAACGACCCCGAGGATCCGAACATCGTCTACGCCTCGTCGCAGAACGGCAACGTCTCGCGCGTCGAGCTGCGCGCAGGCGTGTCGCGGTCGATTCGCCCGCGGCTTCCGCCGCCCGGATCCGGCGCATCCCCGCAGCAACCGGAGCAGGGCGGAGGCCGGCAGGGTGGACCAGGGAGCCAGGCGCCGGGCGCGGATCGCGTGAACTGGGATGCGCCCTACATCATCAGCCCGCACAACCCGCGGCGCCTCTACTGGGCGAGCCAGTACGTCTACCGGACGGACGACCGGGGCGACACCTGGACGCGCATCAGTCCCGACCTGTCGCGCAACCTCGATGCGTACAACATCCCGATCCTGGGCAAGATCTGGCCGCGCGATTCGATCGCGCTCAATACGTCCACGACCGCGCTCAGCAACGTCGTCACCATCGAGGAGTCGCCTCTCGTGGAGGGCCTCATCTACGCCGGGACCGACGACGGGCTCATCCAAGTCACCGAAGACGGCGGGAAGAACTGGCGGAAGATCGATGACTTCCCCGGTGTGCCGAAGTACACCTACGTGACCGACGTGTTCCCCTCACCGCGCGAGGCCGACACGATCTTCGCAGCGCTGAACAACTGGCAGCGCGGCGACTACAAGCCCTACATCGTCAAGAGCACCGACAGGGGCCGGATTTGGACGAACATCACCGGCAACCTGCCTCCAAAGCACGACGTCTGGTCGGTCGTCCAGGATCACATCAAGGGCAATCTCCTGTTCGCCGGGACGGAGTTCGGCCTCTTTGCGAGCTTCGACGGAGGCGCGCACTGGGCGATGCTGAAGGGCGGGATGCCCATGGCGCAAGTGCGGGACATCGTCGTACAGAAGCGCGAGAACGATCTCGTGCTCGCGACGTTCGGGCGCGGGTTCTACGTGCTGGACGACTACAGCGCGCTCCGCGAGATCTCCCCGGAGGCCCTTGCGGAGGAGGCGCGGATTTTCCCGCTGCGCGATGTCTATCTGTTCAACCCGATCGGGCTCACGCCTGCCGGATCGGCTGGTCAGCTGCCGTTGTCAGGCCTCTGGAGCGCGCCGAACCCACCCTTTGGCGCCGTGTTCACCTATCACGTAGGTCAGGCGCTCGCATCCGACCAGAAGCTCGTGCTGTCGATCACGGACAACGAGGGCCGGCCGGTTCGGCGGATCGATCTGGACGGCGCGCCGGGCCTGCGCCGCGCCGCGTGGGACCTGCGGCGCGAACCTCCGGCGCAGGGCGATCAGGAGCAGGGCGCGGCGGGGCGTGGCGGCCAGCGAGGCCAGGGCGGCGGGCGCGGTTTCGGTCGAGGCGCGCAGGGCGCACTCGTCGAGCCCGGCCGCTACCGCGCCACGCTCGGCCGGCTGTCCGGCGACATCGTGACGCCGATTGGCGAACCGCAGGCGTTTGGGGTGATCAGGATAGCCCAATAGATTCGGTGATCGCGCGATCGAGCGATCGCGCGTTCACCCGATCTCCCAGCCTCTCCTGTATTCCCTCCGCAAATACTGATTCGGATCTTCGTCCGTTCGCGGCGTGTTGGTGATGCGCATGCTGGTTGCGTCGTAGTGAATCCGTCCACCGGCGCGCAGCGATGCGATCCCGAGCAGCATCACCTCCGTGAGCGACGACGCGTACTCGAAGGCGCATGAGATCTCCTGCCGGCCCTTGATGGCGTCGACCCAGTTCATTTCGTGGGCCTCAGAGGGGACGCGCGGCAGGATCGGTTTGGGGTCGCCGGCGGAGTCATTCAGAGACTGCGGCAGCAGCCGCGGATTGAGCCCGTAGGTATCCTGAAGCATCTTGCCCTTGCTGCCGATGTAGAGGATCCCGCCTTCGCCGTTCAGTGGCTCGTCGCCGATCTCCTCCGGCTTCGGGGGCGTAAGCCCGCCGTCGTACCAGGTCAGCCGGACCGGCGGCATGCTGCCCCTTGCGGGGAACTGATAGTAGGTCGTCGTCGCGTGCGGGTAACACACACGGTTGAACGGGGTGGAGAGCGTCTCGATCGTCGTCGGCAGCCCGAGCTTCAGCGCCCAGAACGGATGGTCGAGCAGGTGAGCCCCCATGTCGCCGAGAGCGCCCTGTCCCCACTCCACCCAGCCTCGCCAGTTGAACGGGTGGTAAATCGGGTGATACTCGACCAGCGGCGCGACGCCGATGAACAGGTCCCAGGAGAGCTGATCGGGCACGGGGTACGCGCCCGCCATGGCGTTCGCCAGGCGCGCATTGATGCCGGAGCCGTTCCAGCGCAGCGGTTGCTGGGCGTCCAACGGCAATGGCGCGGGACGCGGGACGCCCTGCGGCCAGTAGCCGAGCGGCCGATTGGTCCAGACGTGAATTTCATGGACCTCGCCGATGGCGCCACCGACGAGGTATTCGTACCCGACCCGCGCCTCGTCTCGCGAGTGCCCCTGGTTGCCCATCTGCGTGACGACTTTGCTCGCTGTCGCCTTTTCGGCTAGACGCCGCGACTCGTGTACGGACCAGCAGAGCGGCTTCTGCACGTACACGTGCTTGCCCAGATCCATCGCAGCCAGGGCAATCACCGCGTGCATGTGATCCGGCGTCGCCACGATCACTGCGTCGATATCCTTCTGCTTCTCGAGCATCTCGCGATAGTCGCGGTACCGCTGAAGCTTCGGCAGCTGGCGGTCGACGAACTTCTGCAAGTTCTCCATCTCGTTCTGCTTGGGGAACTTCTCGTTGGCGGCCAGTTGTGCGGCCGTCGGCGGGCGGGGCTCCCTCACCGGCCGACTTGACGCTTGCGAGGGGGGCGTAGCCGGCGGCGGGTTCAATGCGGACTCGAACCGTGAGAGCGCGCGACCCAGCAGGGCCTCGTCCACGTCGCAGACTGCCACGATGTTCTGGCTCATCACCGCACGCGTGTTGTTCGCGCCCATTCCGCCGATCCCGATGGTCGCAATGTTCACCGTATCGCTGGGCGCCTGGAAGCCGCGGCCCAGCACCGTGCGCGGCACGATGACGAGCCCGGCGCCGGCGGCCGCGGCCGTCGTCACGAAATCGCGCCGTGACACGCCCGACGGCTCTTCAGCCGGCCGCTGCCGTTCCGAATTCGACTTGCTCATGATTCACCACTCCCGGAGGACCGCCCCGTCGCGTGCCGCGAAGAGGCTGGCGGGGCACATTCTACTTCAAGGATCGCATCGCACCCCGCGGTTCGGCCGACTTCAGCCTTCAGCCTTCAGCCTTCAACCTTCAGCCTTTCTTTTTTGTGCTGTAATACCGCATCGCCACCGCAGCATTCCTGTGAGGTCCCATGAGCGTGCGCGTGCGTCTGTCCTTGATGATGTTTCTTCAGTACTTCATCTGGGGATCCTGGTTCGTCACCATGGGCACCTACCTCGGACAGACGCTCGGGTTCTCTGGATCGCAGATCGGGCTGGCCTACGGCGCGACGGCGATTGCCGCACTGGTCTCCCCGTTCTTCATGGGTATCGTGGCCGATCGCTTCTTCGCGTCGGAAAAGCTCCTGGCGCTCCTGCATTTCGGCGGGGCCGCGCTGATGTGGATGGTCTCGAGGCAGAGCGAGTGGGCGACCTTCTACCCGCTCCTCATCGGCTACGCTCTCTGCTACATGCCAACGCTGTCGCTGACCAATTCCGTCGCGTTTCACCACGTGCAGAACCCCGCTCGCGACTTCCCGGTGATCCGTGTCCTTGGCACGATCGGCTGGATCGTCGCGGGCATCATCGTCGGTAAGGTCCTGCGCGCCGACGCGCTGGCGACACCGATGCAGTTGGCGGCGACGGCGTCGGTGGTCATGGGCGTCGTCTCGCTGGCGCTCCCACACACGCCGCCCAAGGCCGCGGGCGCTCCCTTCTCGGTGCGTGATGCACTGGGCCTCGACGCGCTCCACCTCTTCAAGAGCCGCGCGTTCCTCGTCTTCGTCGCCGGATCGTTCCTGCTCTGCATCCCCCTGCAGTTCTACTACGCGTTCACCAACCCGTTCTTGAACGAAATCGGCGCCCCGGAACCCGCGTTCATCCAGACCTTCGGGCAGATGAGCGAGATCCTGTTCATGCTCCTGCTGCCGATGTTCCTCCTGCGCGCGGGGATCAAGTGGATCATGTCGATCGGCATGCTTGCCTGGGCCCTGCGCTACGTGGCCTTCGCTTACGGCGACGCCGGATCCGGGATGTGGCTGATCTACATCGGCATCGTCCTCCACGGGATCTGCTACGACTTCTTTTTCGTGAGTGGCCAGATCTACACGGACCAGCAGGCAGGCGAGAAGATCCGAGCGGCCGCACAGGGGCTGCTGAACTTCGTGACGAACGGCCTCGGCTACTTCATCGGCGCCTACGTCTCCGGGCAGGTCGTGGACGCCTATCTCCGGCCCGACGGCACGCACGACTGGCAAGGCATCTGGCTGGTCCCCGCCGCCGCCGCCGCCGCGATCATGGTGGCGTTCGTCGCCCTGTTCAAGCCAACCCAGACTGCACCGCACTAATCGACCGAGGACCAGGGACGAAGGACCAGGGACCGGGACCAGGGACGAAGGACCAGGGACCGAGGGACCAGGGACCCTGGGACCCTGGGACCAAGAGGCCTACGCCCAATAAGCCTTCCCCGCCGCCTCCCTGATCACGACGCCTTTGAGGAACTCGACCGCTTTCTTGAACCCCTCGGCCCCTGACATGACGCTGTCCTCGTGCTCGATGCTGAGTACGTGGTCGTAACCCACCAGGCGAAGGTTGCTGACGATGTCCTTCCAGACGAGAAGGTCGTTGCCATAGCCGACAGTACGGAAGATCCAGGAGCGCTCCAGCTCGCGCGTGTACTTCTTGGCGTCCAGCACGCCGTTGCGCATGACGTTGGCCTTGTCGATCCGGCAGTCCTTGGCGTGTACGTGGAGAATGGCGTCGCCGAGTGTCCGGATCGCGGACGCGACGTCGATGCCCTGCCAGAACATGTGGCTGGGATCGAAGTTGCAGCCGATGACCTTCGGCGCCACGTCATGCAGCCGCATCATCGTTTCCGGGTTATACGCGACGAAGTTCGGGTGCATCTCGATCGCCACACGGACGCCGGCCGAGTGGCAGAGCCGCGCGGTCTCCTTCCAGTACGGCTTGACCCGCTCCTTCCACTGCCACTCCAGCATCTCGGAGAACTCCGGCGGCCAGGGCGACACGATCCAGTTCGGCTGTGTCGCCCTCGGATCTCCGCCGGGACAGCCGCTGAAGGTAATCACGGAGCCCACATCGAGCCTCCGCGCCAGCTCCACCGTCTGCAGGAACACCTGGTGGTCCTCGCGTGCCCGCCGCGCTTGGGGATGTATCGGATTGCCGTGGCAGCTGAGCGCACTGATGACGAGGCCTCGCCGACGGATGGCCTCGCGAAAGGCGGTCAGCCTGCGCTCGCTCCGCAACAGCTGCGCGGGATGGCAGTGCGCGTTGCCGGGATACCCGCCCGTGCCGATCTCGACCGCGTCGAGACCGAGCTCGACGACGTAGTCCAGGGTTTGCTCGAACGGTTTGTCGGCGAAGAGCACGGTGAAGACGCCAAGTTTCATGTCGAGTTCCTGGTGCAATGTGAGCTGCAAAACGCGCGCGGACAACTTGTGCAACGAACCGACGGTCAACACGAAGATTCGATGAACACGATGAGACCTATTCAAAAAGCCATCGTGTTCTTCGCGTTCATCGTGTCCATCGTGACAGCCGCGGGCCCGTTGGTCGCACAGGCATGCGCAACGCGCCTCAATCCCTGCGAACTGATACCCAGCGCTTCCTCCTGGCCGCCTTCTCGATCGCGTCGAGGACCCGCTGGTTGCGGACGCCATCTACGAAGCTCGGCTCGGGAACCCGCTCGTCGGCGATCGCTTCGAGCAGGTCGTACACGGTGTGCACGAACGTGTGCTCGTATCCGATGATGTGGCCCGGGGGCCACCAGGCCTTGACGTAGGGATGGTCCGGCTCTGTGACGAGCACGCGGTGGAAGCCTCGAACCGCCCGCTGACCTGATTCGAGGTAGACCTCCAGCTCGTTCATCCGCTCCAGATTGAAGGCCAGGCTGCCGCGGCTGCCGTTGATCTCGAAGCGGTTGAAGTTCTTTCTCCCCAGCGCCAGGCGCGTCGCCTCGATCGTGCCCATCGCGCCATTGGCAAACCGCACGAGCGCCGTGGACGCATCGTCAACGGTCACGCGGCCCGTGCGCCGCGGGTTGCCCGGAAGCGGCCTTTGCTTGATGAAGGTCTCCTGGTGTCCTGCCACCTCGGTGATCTCGCCGACGAGGAACCGGGCCAGATCGATGGAATGCGCCGCGAGGTCCCCGAGCGCTCCCGACCCGGCCTTGTGCCGATCCAGGCGCCATACCAGCGGAAACGTCGGATTGGTGATCCAGTCCTGAAGGTAGGTCCCGCGGTAGTGGCGGATCTCGCCGAGCTGACCGTCTGATATCAGCTGCCTCGCCAGCATCACCGCAGGCGCGCGGCGGTAGTTGTGGCAGACCATGTGAACGACGCCCGACTTCTGGGCGGCGGCGAGCATCCGCTCCGCGTCGCGCACGCTGTTGGCGAGCGGCTTCTCGCAGAGTACGGCCTTCCCGGCCCGCGCGGCCGCGATGGCGATCTCCGCGTGCGAGTCTCCGGGGGTGCTGATGTCGACGAGGTGAATGTCGGGCCGCGTCACGACCGTCTTCCAGTCCGTCGCCGCCTCCTCCCAGCCGAGGTCGCGCGCCGCCTTCTCGACGTTCGCTGTCGTCCGCCCGCACAGCACCTTCATCCGCGGCCGCAGCCGCGGCCTGAAGAACGGCGACACCTGCCGGTACGCATTGCTGTGCGCACGGCCCATGAACGCGTACCCGATCAGCGCAACGTTGATCTCGCCCATCACCCGATCACCCGATCGCGCGATCGCGCGATCATTTGCCCTTCTCGGGTTTCAGCTTCGGATCGAACGTGCGCACGAGCTTCGCAAGCTCCAGTATCTCCTCTTTGCTGAGCTTGTCCTTGTTCGGCAGCATCGCCGTGCCGGGGATGCCTTCGGCAATTGTCTTGGCAATTTCGGCCGTGCTCGTGCCCTGCTTCCAGTCCCGGTCCACGAGGCTCATCGTGGGCATGGGAGAGTTCCCCTTCGCCCCGTGACAGGGTTGGCAGATCGTCTGGTAGTTCTCGAGCGCCTTCTGCTGGGCCGCCGTCGGCTTGGCGCTCGCTGGCGCCTTCTGCTGTGCGCTGGCGACACCGATCATGCAGACAGTCGTCGCCAGCACGCCTGCCAGAATCATTCGCAAGTCTCTCATCGTCCATCCTCGCTCGTTATCGTGCCCTCGCCGGGGCCGCCGACTCGGATTGCCGCGCCACGAGCGCGCCAAAATAACACAAGGCAATCACCAGCAGCAGCCACTGGAACCCGGTCACGAGGGACAGGTACTCGCCGACGCCTCCCACCATCGCGCCCAGCAGGTTCGTGCCGTAGTCGCGCGCGACCGAACCCGAACGCTTGATCGCCGAACCGAACAGCAGGCCGGCGCACAGGATCGGGCTGAACATCAGGACAGCATAGAACACCGACTCGGCCGCGCGGCTGTCGAATCCGATCCGTCCCACCGGGACCAGGTAGTTGATCGCCAGCAGGAAGGTCAGCGCGGCGCCGACCAGCCACGGCATCGTGATCTCGACCTTCGAGACGATGAGGTTGGACACGAGCGCCATACCAAGCACCGCCAGTATCGCCAGCGATGCCACCACCCACGTCGAACCCCACAACAGTGCGAACTGAATGATCGACTTGGTCTCGAGCATCATGAAGCCCGCGCCGAGCAGGAAGAACTGCCAGGACCAGGTTCCCGACTCCCCTCGCACGATGGCCATGACGACAGCGAGTGAGAGCGAGAGGATCAGCACGAGCGCCCAGACGTAGTGCCGGGGAAGGTGACGGTCCCTCAGGTACAGGAACGGCCAGTCGTCCGACGCCGGCTCGATCGACGCATTCCGTTCGTACCAGCGTCCCGGGCTGGGCGCGTGCGACTGCCCGAACGCCGTCACCCGATCGGGGATTTCGGGATCGGTCTCGAGCCGGTCCAGCCGCGGTCCTGCCATGAGCACGCCGAGGTAGGCGCGCGCCTCGTGGACGTGTACGCGCGGCTCATGCTCGAATGCAGCCGCCGCGGTGTTCGCCAGGCGATCGACCAGCCAGCGTTCCCGGAAGTAGTTGTAGACGACGAGCAGCCCGTCTGGCGCCAGGTGATCCCGGACGGCAGTGAACGACTCCACGGTGAACATATAGCTCTCCAGCCTCACGCCGGAGAAGCTGGACTGCATCGTGAGCGAGTCGATCAGCGCAAAGACGACCAGATCGTACGTCTTCGTGCTCGTCCGCAGGAAATGCCGCGCGTCGTCGTTGATCACCGTCACGCGCGGATCCGAATAGGGACGATCGGGATGGTGACGGCGGCCCAGCTCGATGATGACGGGATCGATTTCCACCGCGTCCACGTGCTTCGCGCCGTGTTTCAGCGCCGCGGCGACGTCGGTGCCGGAGCCGGCGCCGAGAATCAGGACGTCGTCGAAGCTGTCGCCGAACACCATGTACGGCCACTGGTAGAAGTACTCTTTCTGATCGACTGGCGCCATGGACTGGTGGAAGATGTTGTTCACTTCCACCACGGTGTCGGGCCCATCCTGGCCCACCGTGACCTTGTAGTACGGAGACCACATGGCGCTGCGCGCCATCAGATGCACGAGGACCAGGGCCATCGCCAGCAGCGCCACGTTCGCCGTCAGCCCGAGCGCGCCGAGCCGGCTGGCGGCGCCGGGCGCCGGGTCTGGCGTCGCGAGAAGCGGCAGCGCGGCGCCGAAGGCCACGCCAAACCACCACGTCGGGGACAGCTGCAGCCACGACATCACACCGAAGGCGGCCACGCCCGCCACGCTCCCGACCAGATTGACGGTGTAGCCGCGCAACGGAGGCAAGGTGGACATCTCACGGCCCATGCGCTGCGCCAGCGTGGTGAAGAGCGCGGCCACCACTACGAACAGGATCGGCAGCAACATCGTGCTCTCGACAGAGACGACGGGCGCGTCGGTGCCGCTGGTGAAGTAGATGCTGCCCGATGCGCCGACGCCCACCTCGAGCCTGAAGAAATACACGGCGGCGATGACCAACGCCTGCAGCAGCGGGAACCAGAGGAACAGCCGCACCCGTGCGGGAGCCAGAAGGCATCCGACGCCGATACCGAGGAAGCTCGCGAGCAGGATGAAATTCGAGAAGTAGGCGAGCAGCCGGACGTAGGCCGGCATCCAGCGTATCAGCGCGATCTCGAGGAAGAGAACGAGGAAGGACGCGAGGAAGATCCTCGCGCCCCGCATGTCAGCCAACGTCATCGGGCGGGGCTATTCCCCGCCGCGGGCACATCGCCGTAGAACTTCCACTGCGCGTGGTGCGCGCGCGTGAGCGGCTGGTTGGTCAACAGCGCCCGAAGCATCTCGATGGACATCGAGTTCGCCTTCAGGATCGTGTCGTGGAACTGCCTGGGGGTCAGCGTCTTGGTAGCGACCAGCTCCTTGTAGAGAGACCGGATCTGGAGGCCGCCCATCATGTAGGCGACCTGATAGAGCGGTGAGTAATTGCCCGCGAACGATCGGCGGACCTCACCGGTGGCCGTGAACCGCTCGTGGCCCACGCGGTCCACGAGGAAGTCGATGCACTGGTCGGGCGTCCACCGGCCGAGGTGGAAGTTGAGCGAGAAGATGATGCGGGCCGCCCGGTGCATCCGCCACCACAGCATCCCCACGCGATCTTCAGGAGACCGCGGAAAGCCGTGGTCCCACAGCAGCAGCTCCCAGTAGAGCGCCCAGCCCTCGCCCATGAACGGCGTGCTGAACAGGTTCCGGTGCGTGTTGTACCGATCCGACATGAACATCTTCAGGTGGTGCCCCGGAATCAGCTCGTGCTGAACCGTCGCGCGCGAGACGTGGATGCCGTTGCCGCGCATGCTCATCATCGAGTCCGCCTCCGACATCGTGTCGGTCGGGTACGACACGCTGATGGTCTCGCCGCCCGTGAAGAAGGGGTTCACACGCTGGCGTTCGGGCGACATCATGCCCATGCGCCAGAGGTCGGACGCGAGCGGCGGAATCGTGACGAGATCGTGCTGCTTCAGGTAGTGCTCGGCCTCGAGCGCGAGGTTGCGAATCAGCGCGGGCTGCTGGCCCATCGGCACGTACTGGTTCTTGACCTGCTCGAGCGCGGCCATCCAGTTGTCGCCGAAGCCCATCTCGCGGGCCGCTTTCTTCATCTCGGCCTCGCACCACGCGTACTCGCGGTTGCCGATTTCGATCAGCTCCTCGGGCGTATAGGGAATCATCTCTCCCGCCAGGTCTTCGAGGAGTCCGTCCCGGCCGATCGGATCGCCCACGATCACGTCGCCTTCGGGAGCCGCCGCCGCACCGGCCCCGCGTCCGCCGCCCTCGCCGCGTCCGCCACCCTCGCCACGTCCGCCGCCCTCGCCGCGTCCGCCGCCGCCGGCCGGAAGCGCCGGCACGCCGGCGATCTTCTCCCGCAACAGTCGGGAGTACTCGGTCAGCCCCTGGTTGAGCGCGCGATAGGCTTCCGGTACCTTCGCGGTGAACGCCGGATCGTAGCCGTTGTAGAACCGGAACCATTGGTCGAGCGCGCCGCGAAGCGCCTCGACCTGCTGTGCGGCGCGCACCGCGGTCAGCGGTGTGACCTTGATGCCGCCTGCGGCGATGGCCCCCTCGACGCTCGCGCGCTGCTGCCCGAGCGCTCCGCCAATTTTCGCGACGGCCGCGGCAGCGTCGGCCGCCCCGATGAAGTCGAGCTTCTGGCGGTCTTCCTGCAGGGCCACGATCGCGTCCCCAAACGGCACGAGCGGCGCGATCTCCTTCTGGGTCCGCTCCTCGCGGTCGAGCAGCATCGTCTGGTACTCGATGTAATTGCGGAGCAGCACGTAGTCGACCTGTCCTTCGCGGGACAGACGGCCGAACTCGATCGCCGGGAGCGCTTTGAGCCACGAGGCGTAGAACCCACGGAGCTTCTCGCGCCGCTCCCGGGATCCGGGAACGTTGTAGAAGCGCTGAATCGCCTGGCGGTCGGCCGCGAATCGATCGACCGTGTCACGCAGTTCGCTGGTCGCCGCGACGAGCGTGGTCACGTCCGGAACGTACGTATCCGGCGTCGAGAACGTGCGCTCCACGTTCGGGGGACGCTGCAGTGCCGCCGCGGGCTGGTTCTGGGCGGAGGGGCGCGCGGAGGTGGCCAGAATGCAGGCAGAAATCGCACACAGGGCTGCTGTTCTCATCGAAGTCGGCTCCACCGTTGGATCCGGTCATTCTACATGGATGGCTGCGCGGCGGAACCGGCAGTCGCCGGCTCCCGGGGTCGAACGAGCCGACGGCGTCGCACGATGATCACGGTGCGGCTGCGCCGCAACCAAAGACCGGCCGGCGCATCCGCACTGGGCGGTGTGCCTGCGCAGCTTTCGCTAGTCGGCGGACAGTCCCAGCTTCTTCAACACTTCGGGGGGGCAGCCGTTCCACTCGGCCACGAACGTGTTGCCTACGTAGCCGAGATCCTCGATTCCTATCTTGCTCGTCCAGAAGCCGCTGGAGGTCAGGTCGCGGAAGCTCCGGAAAAACGCCTGGCCGTGGGACAGGGCTGGATCGATCTCCTCGGAGGTGGACACCTCGTCCAGGATCTGCCGGCGCTCGGCGTCGGCGGCCGCCACGAACGTCTTGTCGAAACGCTGCTGCGACTCCCGATCGAGCCACGCGAGCCCGCCCCGCATGGCCACCTGGCGAGACGGCTGGTCGATCAGGATGAAGTCCATGAACTCGGGGACCCCGGCGTCGATGGCGCCTCCCGAGCGCTCGTCCTTCGGGATGATCTGGTCGCTCAGTATCCGCACCGTTTGATACTCGTGCTCGGTGAAAAACTGCGGCTTGAATGCCGTCCCGCTGGTCCGCGCCGCCTCCCGGGCCGCCTGCGCGTGCGCGTGCGCCTGACGCGCTTCTGCATCGGTGAGCGCAAACCCCGCCGCCATTGGCGCCGACGTCAGCAGCTTCAACACGGCACGCCGATTCATGCTATCCATGGCTCACCCTCGAAGACCACACTCAGAGACACGAAACATCCCGCGGTCCGTAGTCCGTCGCTCGCACGTCGCACGTCGCCCGAGCACGTCGCACGAGCACGTCGCACGTCGCACGAGCACGTCGCACGTCGCACGTGACAGGCAGCACCTCGCACCTCCCACGTAGCACGTCGCACGTGACAAGTGTCAGAGAGCCCCCTTTTTTCTCTGCTCCACGATGAACTCGCTCGTCCGCATCGCGAGCGCGAGGATCGTCCAGGTGCAGTTCTTGTCGGGCTGCGAGACGAACGGCCCGCCGTCGGCCACGAAGACGTTGCGGCAGTCGTGCGCCTGGCAATTCGAATTGACGACCGATGAGGAGGGATGGTTCCCCATGCGCGTCACGCCCACCTCGTGGATGATTCGGCCGCCCGGCGCGATACCGTAACCCTGCTCTCGTGAGGGCATCGCGGAGGTCGGCGTTCCGCCCATCGCCTCGATGATGGCGCGGAAGGTCTGCTGCATGTGCCTCGCCTGGTTGATCTCGTAGTCGCTCCACTTGAAGTGGAAGCGCAGGACCGGGATGCCCCACGTGTCGACCACCGTCGGATCCAGCTCGCAGTAGCTGTCCGCGTTGGGGATCATCTCGCCGCGGCCCGAGAAGCCGACCGTCGCACCGTAGAACCGCCGATAGTCGTCCTTCAGCGGCTTGCCGTACCCGGGACCGGCGGGCGGCCTGCCAGAGCCCGCGATGCCCGTGTAATTGTGAATCCCACCCATGAACCCGAAGTTCGGCATCCGTCGGCCGCCGCCGGGCTCGATGTGGTAGCCCCTGGGAAAATCCAGCTTCCTGTTGTCGAGCCACCACGGCATGAAGATGTGCATCCCGCCCACGCCATCCTCGTTGTGGGGAGGATTGCTCATCAGCGCCGGGATGAAGCCCGTGACGCCGACGCCGGTCGTGTCCGGCAGGTGCGTACCCACCATGCCGGACGAGTTCCCCACGCCATGCGGAAGCGTCGATGACTTGGAGTTCAGCAGGATGCGTGCGGATTCGCACGCGCTGGCAGCGAGTACGACGATTCGTGCCCGCACGTGGTTCTCGCGCCGCGTGGTCTTGTCGATGTACGCAACGCCGGTGGCCAGGCCGCTGTCGTCCACCGTCACCTCGCGCGCCATCGCGTTGGCCCGGATCTCCAGGCGTTTGGTGGCGAGCGCCGGCGGAATCAGCACGGACGGCGACGAAAAGTTCGAGTGCGTGGCGCACCCGCGATTGCACTGGCCGCAGTAATGGCATGCGGGCCGGCCGTTGAGCGGCTTCGTGAGGATCGACAGCCGGCTCGGGATACACGTGACGCCCAGCTTGTCGGCTGCCTGTTTGATCAGCAGCTCGTAGCAGCGTGGCTTGGGTGGCGGCAGGAAGACCCCGTCGGGATCGTTGGGGAGGTTCTCGAGGCTGCCGAAGATGCCGATCAGCGAATCGACCCGATCGTAGTAGGGCTTCAGATCGTCGTAGGTGATCGGCCAATCGTCGCCGAGGCCGTCGAGGCTCCTGCGGCGGAAATCATCCGGCCCGAACCGCAGGGAGATGCGGCCCCAGTGGTTCGTGCGCCCGCCGAGCATGCGCGATCGGAACCAGTCGAAGGTGTTGCCAGGCGCGGTCGTGTAGGGCTCGCCCTCGAGGCTCCATCCGCCGAGCGCGGCATCGAACTCGCCGAAATGGCGCTCCGGGGTCGCCGCGCCGCGCCGCGGCGTATCGTAGGGCCACGCGAACATCTTCGTGTCCTTCACCGCATCCCACATCGGTCCGGCCTCGAGCATCACGACGTTCGCGCCGGCTTCGGTCAGCACCTTCGCGGCCATCCCGCCCCCGGCGCCGGAACCGACGATGCAGACGTCGTAAATGGTGCGGCTGTGGATGATTTGCAATGGCGTGCCCCCCGGGTTGGTCGGTGGGAGGATTCTAGTTCGAAACGGCGTTTGCGGGACACGTCCATCACCCTTGAACGAAATCAACCACCGGCACTAACATCCACCGGACGAGAAAGGATTCATCATGCGTTTCCTGCTCCCCATTGCCTCCGTTGTACTGCTCGCGGCGATCGCCCCGAACCCGGTGCAGCAGAGCTTTGCCGGCCGCTGGAATCTCACCGGCACCGGCGAACATGCCGACCGGGTGTACTGGCTGGAAGTGAACGAGGGCGGCGAGCGGATTTCCGGGATGTTCCTCTATCGAACGGGAAGCCCCCTGCCGATCCGTGAGGCGCGCATCGAGGATGGTCACCTCGTCTTCGAGATACGGGACTCACGTGGTGAGCACTGGCCGGGGCATCGCCTCAGACGCGATGGCGATCGTCTGCTCGGAACCATCAACGACCGCGGGATAGCCGTCAAGGTCATCGGCGTGCCTCCCCCCACATGGCCCGAGGCCAACGCCAGTGCCGCGCACACCTACGGGGAGCCCGTGGCTCTCTTCGCCGGGGGGTCGCTCGACGCCTTCACCGTGCAGGACAAGGCGCGGCCTTCAGGATGGTCGATCGAAGGCGGCGCGATGACGAACAGCCCGGGCGCCAACAACCTCGTGTCGAAGCAGCGTTTCAGCAACTTTCGCCTGCAGGCCGAGTACAAGCTCGAGGCTGGCAGCAACAGCGGCCTCTATCTCCGCGGCCGCTACGAACTGCAGGTGGTGGACGACCACGGCAAGCCGCCCGCAAAGACCGGCCACATGGCCATTTATGGCTGGACCGCCCCGCTGGTCAACGCCAGCAAGCCGCCGGCCGAGTGGCAGACCGCCGATATCGTCCTGGTCGGCAACCGTGTGACCGCCGCGCTGAACGGCCAGAACGTGCACGACAACGCCGAAATCCAGGCCATCACCGGTGGAGCACTGGACGCGAACGAAACGAGCCCAGGCCCCATCATGGTTCAAGGCGATCACAACCGTGTGTGGTACCGCAAGCTGATCGTCACGCCAATCACCTCCACCGACCAGTAAAGCCAGCCCGACGGTCCAGCCCATCGCTGGCCCCCGTAATCGAGGCGCACGTGGCACGTAGCACGAGCACGTCGCACGTCGCACGTGTCGCTGAGCACGGAGCACACCGCACGTAGCACGCAGCACGTGAGGTAACATTCCCCCCATGCGCCTCCGCATGACCGGTGTGCCCCTGCTGCTCCTGATCCTGCTCCTCGGGACCGCGATTCCAGCACTGGCGGAGTTCTATACCGATTGGTTGTGGTACCGGGAAGTGGGCTACGAGCAGGTGTTCCTGCGGACGCTGTCGGCGCGCGCCCTCACGGGGACGCTGACCGGCCTCGCGGCGCTCGCGTTCCTCTGGCTGAACCTCCGGCTGGCGCTGCGCACGCTGCGCCGGCGCGACTTCACCATCAGCACACCGGAGGGTCCGAGAGTGATCTCGGTCGACACGTCGAGAATCCGGACGCTGGCGCTTGTCGGCGCCGGTGTGGCGTCGCTCCTCATCGGTCTCTACTCCGCTTCGCACTGGGACACGTGGCTCTACTACCTCAACGCCGTCCAGTTCGGCCGCGTCGATCCGGTGCTGCAGCGCGACATCGCGTTCTATGTGTTTTCGCTGCCCCTGCTGGAACACCTCCAGGGCCTGGCCTTCCTCACGGTCGCGCTGGCGACGGCCGGCGTTCTTGCGGCGCATCTCGCGGCGGGTAACCTCGCCTTCGACCCCGTGAACGGCTTCTTCGCCAGCCGGTCGGCGCGACAGCATCTTGCGCTGCTCGCGGCGGCGCTGCTGCTTGCGATGGCCTTCGGCGCCTGGCTCCGGATCCCGCAGCTCCTGACCGCCCCGTCCGGCGTCCTCGCCGGCGCGACCTACGTGGACGTCAATGCCCGGATGCCCGCGCTGCGGTTCCTCGTGGCGGCGGGTGTGATCGGTGCGGCGCTGGCCGTCTACCAGGCTTTTGCCGCGCGGCTGTGGCCGCTCGCGGCGGCCGTCGCGCTCTATGTCGTCGTGGCGGTCGGCGGGACCATCTATTCCGGGATCATCCAGCGGTTCATCGTCGCCCCGAACGAGCAGGTGCAGGAGACGCCCTTCATCGTCCACAACATCAACGGGACACGTGCGGCGTTCGGGATCGACCAGGTCGAGGAGCGCGGCCTGTCGGGCGAGGCGCGGCTCACGCGTGCGGACCTGGACCGCAACGCCGCAACAATCGAGAACGTGCCCCTCTGGAACGATCAACCGCTGCTCGACACGTTCGGACAGATCCAGGAAATCCGGACGTACTACGATTTCGTGGCGGTGGACAACGATCGCTACACGATCGACGGCAAGTACCGGCAGATCATGCTGTCGGCGCGCGAGCTGAACTCCGCGAGCCTTCCGAGCCGCACGTGGATCAACGAGCACTTGACCTTCACCCACGGCTACGGCCTGACCCTCGGACCGGTCAACGAGGTGACCCCGGAAGGCCTGCCGGTGCTCTTCATCCGGGACCTTCCCCCGACGTCGAGCGGGGACCTCGAGGTCACGCAGCCTGCGGTCTATTACGGCGAACTATCGAACGACCACGTCTTCGTGAAGACCGGCACGGAAGAGTTCGACTACCCGCGCGGCGACGACAACGTGTTCGCGACCTACGAGGGCGACGGCGGTGTGTCCGTCGCGGGATTCTGGCGTCGGCTCCTGTTCGCGATCCGGTTCCGGAGCACGGACACGTTCTTCTCGCCGACGCTGACCTCCGAAAGCCGCGTCATGCTCCACCGGCGCATCCGGGACCGCGTGATGAAGATCGCGCCATTCCTGGCCTACGACCCCGATCCCTACCTCGCGATCTCGGACGGACGGCTGCTCTGGGTCCAGGATGCCTACACGACGAGCTCGCGGTATCCCTACGCGACCTCGATCGACGGGGTGAATTACATCAGAAATGCGGTCAAGGCGACGATCGACGCGTATCACGGCACCACGCGCTTTCACGTGCTGGACCCCAACGACCCGATCGCCGCGACGATCGGGCGCGTCTTTCCGACGCTTTTCAAGCCGCTCTCGGAGATGCCTGATGATCTGAGATCGCGGCTGCGGTACCCGCAGCTCATCTTCTCGATGCAGGCGGCGATGTTCGCGACGTTCCACATGACCAACCCGGCGGTCTTCTACAACCGCGAGGATCAATGGGAGATCCCGGCGTTCGACGTCGGCGGGCAGGCGGTCAGGATGGAGCCGTACTACACGATCATGAAGCTGCCGGGCGAATCCGGCCCCGAGTACATCCAGATGCTCCCCTTCACGCCGCGGCAGAAAGACAACCTTGCGGCGTGGATGGTCGCTCGCAGCGACGGAGACCACTACGGCCGGCTCGTCGTGTTTCAATTCCCGAAGCAGACCGTCATCTTCGGACCGCGGCAGGTGGCGGCGCGCATCAGCCAGGATCAGGTCATCGCACCGCAGATCACGCTCTGGAACCAGCAGGGATCGGAGGTCATTCAGGGCACGCTGCTCGTGATTCCGATCGAGGAGTCGCTGCTCTACATCCGTCCGCTGTACCTGCGGGCGGCCGGAGGCCGCATTCCGGAGCTGAAGCGCGTGATCGTGGCGCACCAGAACCAGATCGTCATGGAAGAAACGCTCGACGAAGCCTTGCGCCGGCTCTTCCCGACAGAGGGGCGTGAGCCCGAGCGGAGGACCGCGGCTGTCGACGTAGAAGCGGAGGCCGCGCCCGAGGGCAAAGAGCAGCCTCCGGTGGACACCGAAACAGCCACGCTTGCCGAACAGGCGCGTGCGCACTACGAGCGGGCCCTGAAGGCGCAGCGCGAGGGCAACTGGGCGCTCTACGGGGAGGAGATCAAGAAGCTGGGCGAGGTGCTCGAGCGGATGCGCCGCCGTTGAGGGCTACTGGGCGTTGCACGCTCGTACTTCGCGGGCGATGTTGCCCAGCACGGAATCGAGGCCCACGCCGCGGCCATACGAGCCGTTTCTGATCGACCGGATGAAGGTGCTCGTGCGATCCAGCGGCAGCGTTGCCACGTTTCCACAGAACTCATACCAGCGGCCCTCGCGGTTGAGATACTGCTCGACGTTCGAGAGGTAAAAGGCGGCCACCATCGCGTCCCGCTCGCGCAGGAACTGCCCGACGGCTCGAAGCGCTTTGGGCCCTGCAAAGTTTCCCACGACGGGCACGAACAGGTTTTTCGCGTGCAACTCCTTCACGACCGTGAAGCTCTCCTCGGTCGCGAGGAAGCTGCGATTCTGCCCCTGCCCGTCATCGGCAATCATCAGGTCCACATAGGTCGGCGCATCGCGAAACCCGCGGGCACCGGTCGACGACCAGTACTGAATGATGGGACCGTACCAATAGAAGGCGTGATAGACGTACTCGATCCCCTTCAGGTCCACGGCGCTGAGCGGGAGCTTCCGCTTCTTCAGCAGATGCTGCTCGATGTCGAGCAGGTTCCGCTGGTAGAGCGTGTCGCTCGTGTCGAGCTTCGCGAAGGCGGCGAAGATCTCCCTGGCCGTGGACTTCGAGCCGAGCCCCGGCGGCGTTTCCTTCGAGAACAGGCGGCTCACGAACTCCACGCGGTTGTCTGACAGCTCGAACAGGGCCTTGTAGAGCAGGTGCAGGTGCAGGTTCCCGCGTCTGACGTCCACGATGAAGACCATCCTCGGCCGGAGCGCGGCGATGTACGTGAAATTCTGCTCGGGACCCACCCCGAGGTACGCCTGCTTCGGACGGGCGGTGCTGACCAGCTCCGGGATGACGTACTGAAGGTAAATCTCGTTGGACAGCAGGTTGTCGGAGCGGAACATGCCGTCGGGCTCCGATAGCTCGTTGATCAGGTTCCAGAACTGGCGGTCGCTGAGTCGATCCGGCAGGCGCGCACCGCCTGCGCGCGCGTCCGGCTGAGGAGTGAGCCCGGCCACGCTCAGGGTGAGCAGCACGCCGACGAGCAGCAGCGAGTGACGACGTGTCATGGAGTTGGGCGCATCGCCGACGGCCTCGACGAGCGACGGCGATGAGAGCGATTCTCGCGATCGTTTCGTCAGGTGTCAACTGCTCGCGATGGTGCCGTCGCCCCTCGCCCACTCGCCCTCGCCCCACGACAGTCACCCCTGACGGGATCGCACGACGGACACGATGAAGCTCTTCGAGAGACATCCGTCATCACGTCATCGGACATGCTGGCGATCGCCCTGGTGGGCGGCGCTGGGCACGGAGCCGCCTCGACCGGCCGCCGGGTGACACCGACGGACTGAGTGTTACCGCGCTATCCGCAACGGTATGTAGACCTGTGCGCGCTCGTTCGCGTGGCGGGCTTCGATGCCGATCAGGAACTCGCCGCGCGCAATGGAGATCAGAGGGAGATCGATCTCGCAGTTGGCCCCGGTCCGGGCGACGTTGAGCGGCGTCAGGGGTGCAGCGCGGTTGTTGAGCAGGCGCGCCGTGACCTCGGCGGGCCCGGCATTCGCGCCGTGGACGGTGAAGCGGATGAGGAGTCGATCGGCGCGTGAGAACTCGCGCCCCGGCGCCGGCGTGGGCGACGGGTCGGCCTTGACCTTCCGCAGTTCGAGCGCGTTGCTCGTTCGAATGACCTGGGGCGAGCTGATCCACAGTCCGGTGCGCGCCGGATCCGGGACATCGATCGTCCGGTCGTGCCGATCCAGAACGTCGCCGGCCCCGTCGCGTGCCGAGAACGCGATCCGCAGCGGGCCTGGGGGGGCGTTGAACGTCAGCCCCTCGCGATCGACGTCGCCGTCGAACGCGGGACCGGCCTCGCTCGTCGCGACGACCGACGCGCTTGCCACGTCGCTGGCCTCCGCCGAATCGCCCCCCTCGCGGGGCGCCCACGAGAGGCTCACCTGCGGCTGCCCGGCCGCGTCCAGGCTCGTCCCAATCCAGAGATCGACGCTGCGGCGGGCCGCATCGGGGGTGAGCTGCGCGAGCGCTGCGGCGACGGCCGGGGGCAATGTCGAGGCGCTCTCCCGCTCGGCGCGCTTCATGTCCGCGATGGTGGGCGCCCAGTAGCCGGCACGCGCCCTGACGTCGAGGCTCGAGCGCTTCACCTTGACCTCGATCTTGTGGAACTTGCCGTCGAACGCCCGCTGGGCCGGCGAGTACCCGAGCAGATAGTACGCGCTCGACTGGGCAACAACCCGCTGCAGTGCGCGGTCGAGATCGTTGGAAGAGGACCACTCGGCGCCGGTGTTGGTGGCCAGCGCCTGCAGCATCTCGAAGGCAGGCGACCGCGACATGGTCAGGCCCCGCGGGTTGAACGTGTAGATGCCCGTGTTGCTGTCGTTGGCGGCGCGGATGAGATCGCTCATCATCCCCATGTGCTCGTCGCGAGGAAGACCGCGCATCCCCTCGCTGATGAGGATGATGGACTTGCGCCCCTGCCGCAGGCTCCCAAGCTCGACGGCGGCCGCCTTGAGCGCCGTCAGGGTGACGTGCGAACGAAGGCGCTCGACCCCCTCGCGGCTCTGGAGGTGCGCCTCCTCCACCACGCTTCGGGGCGGGATGTACTCGCCGAGACGTCCCCGGAGCGTCCGGACGGTCTCGGACAGGGCATGACGGTCGCGCGTGAAGCGGATGGCATCAGTAGGCGTGAGCGGATCCATGATGGCCACGAGATCGGTCGGGCCGAAGGCGGTCTTGACGAATCGCGACAGGTATTCGCGGGCGTGCAGCGCGCTCGCCATCCGGTTGATGTGATACTCGTCCCAGAAAATCAGGAACACCCTCACATCGTCGCGCGCCGCCTCGGCGGCGGCGTGGGCCGGCGAACGGATGGGCAGTGAGTTCTCGTCGCCTTCGTCGGGATGACCGGTCACGGCCACGAACTTGAACGACCGGATGTCCTGGGGAACACCGTCCTCCCGAACCTCGAAGTCGTCGGCGGACAGCGTCGGAACGGGCCGGCCGCGATTGTCGATGACCGTCGCATCAACCCGGACCAGATCGGCGCCGGATCGAATCGTCGGCGGCTGCTGTTGAGCAGGAGGTTGGACCGGGGGAAGCGGTGGAGAGGATTGCCCGAACAGCCCAGCTACGATCGCCAGGCTCAGCGCCGCGGCCGCCATGACACTCGCGCCCCAACGATGCCGCCTCGGGCCATTCGCCATACGTTCCTTGGAATACCTATTTTGCCACTACAGGCTCCGCCTTCGCCCCTATTTCTTCGCAGCGGGATTCGGCGCGACCCAGCTTCCAGGCTCCAGCTTCCAGTTACCAGTTCCAGTTGCCAGCTTCCAGTGTCCTCGCCTTCGCCCTCATTCTTCACTGCGGGCTTCGGCGGAGGAGGGAATCAGCTGGAAGTTGGAAGTTGGAAGTTGGAAGTTGGAAGTGGGAAGCTGGAAGCTGAAAGCTGGCAACTCGAAGCTGGCAGCTGGAAGCTGGCGACTGGCAACTCCATTTTACACATCATGTATACTCTCGTGTGTGTCCTCGGAGCAGTATAGCCGCACGCTCGAGGCGGCAATCAAGGAGTACGAGGCGCTGGCTGGGCAGCGGCAGGAGATCGATGGCCGTCTGGCGGCGCTCGCGCAGACGATCGGCACGCTGACGCGCCTCTGCGGCCTGACGCCCACGGTCCCCTGGGGCCTGACGGATGCCTGCCGCGTGGTGCTTCGCGGAGCGGGCGTGCCGATGACTCCGCTGGATGTCCGGAATCGGCTGGGGGCGATTGGTTTCGACCTGTCCCCGTACTCGAGTCCCCTTTCGGCGATCCACACCGTGCTCAAGCGGCTGAACGAGTCCGGGGAACTGCGCTTCATCGCGCATCAATCCGGGAAGCGCTCGTATGTCTGGGAACGTCCTCCGCACGCGGCGGCGCTCGGGCCCGACGTGGCAACGGTCGTGCGCCGCATGAAGGAAAGGCGGGCGCAGCGCAGGCGCCGGCGCTGGCCATGACCGCTCCCGCATCGCGCCGGCGGTTCTTCGCCGAAGAAATCGAGGCGGTAGCACATCTGCGGACGCGTGCGCTCTGCGAGGCGCTGGCAACCGTTCGGCGGGAAGCCTTCCTGCCGCCCGGCCCCTGGCTCGTACGCGGCGAAGGGGACACAGGGGGCGCGCGTATCACGCCCGATGCGGATCCGCGCCACGTGTACCACAACTGCTCTATCGCCATCGATATCGGCAGGCAGCTGTTCAATGGGGCACCCAGCGTGGTTGCCGCATTGATCGATGCGCTGGCGCTGGAACCGGGGGACGACGTCCTGCACATCGGTGCCGGCCTGGGCTATTACTCCGCCGTGATGGCCGAGACAGTTGGACGGTCCGGCCACGTGATGGCCGTTGAAGTGGACGAAACGCTCGCGAGGCAGGCGGAAGAAAACCTCGCGCCGATGTCATGGGTGGAGGTCGTGCATGGCAATGGAGCAGCGCCGCTGGCGCGGGCATTCGACGCCATTCTCGTGAACGCGGGCGTGACGCATCCGCTGGACGTCTGGCTGGACGCGCTGGCCCCTGGCGGCCGACTCGTGCTCCCGCTCACCGCCCCGCTGCCCGCCATCGGAGCAACCATCGGCAAGGGGCTCACCATCCTGATCACGCGGTCGCCCGAAGGCCTGGAAGCCCGCGCGCTCGGCTTCGTGGCTATTTACTCGGCCGAGAACATCCGCGACGAGCACCTCAGCCAGCGGGTCGGTCAGGCGCTCATGCGCAACCCGTTTCCTCTCCTGAAACGTCTGCGACGCGACCCGCACGAACCAGAACCGTCCTGCTGGATGCACGGGCCGACGACGTGCTTCGCCCTCGAGTAAACAGAGGCAGACCTAAGGCAGGGCCACTCCCCTGACACTCTGTTGGCGTGATCCGCGCGCGACGGCCCGGAGAGCCTGGGGCTGCAGCCTCGTGGCGGCAGCCCCAGCAGGTTGCTTTGGAGGCCAGGAGGTCAGAACGCGAAGCGTGCACCGAGCTGCACGGTACGCGGCGTCGTGCTCGTCGAATATCCCGACAGGATCAGGAAGCTGGCTGGAACCGCCTGATTGCCTGACGGATTCGCGAAGTTGACCCGATCGGTCACGTTGAAGATCTCCGCGAAGAGGTCCAGACGACGACCCATGAGCCGGACGTTGTAGCCGACGCGCAGATCCAGCTTGAAGAAGCCTGGACCATACGCCCCGTTGCGCTCGCTCTTGTAGTCCTCCACGGTGTAGGCGTCCTCGCCCGTCCCGCTGTAGGTGCCGGCAGCCAGCGGTTCAGCGATGATCCCGTTTCGATCGGGGTCGATCGTGCCGTTGAACAGGCTGAATGGCGAGCCGCTCAGCGCGCGCGCCACCCCACTCACCGTGAGTCCGCCCGTTCGCGGCACGACGAGCGTGCCGCTCACCACGAAGTTGTGCGGCACGTTCTGGGCGCTCGGCCCTTCGTTCAGGTCCAGGTTCAGATCGTCGAGCACCTGGAAGTTGCTGACCGGAACGCCCGCGCCCGTCGTGTTCCCGCGCGAGTTGGAGTAGGTGTACGACACCCGGACGCCGTAGTTGTTGCTGAAGCGCTTCTCGAGCGCGAGCAACACGGCGTCGTAGTCCAGTTCCGCCGCGTTCTCGGGGATGGTGACGCTCCCGGAGAAGTTGGCGAAGCTGTCGCCGTAGATCGCGCGCAGATCGGCGAGCGCCTGGCTGAGCACGGCGCTGCCCTGCCGCCGGAGCGGCGACTGCGCAACCACTGGCGTCTCGCGCTGGTTCGGGTTCAGCTGGCGCGAGATGAGCAGGTCGCGGCTGAAGCCGTGGACGTAGTCGACGCTCACCGACACGTCGCGGCGCAGCTGCCGCTCGTAGCCGAGCGTGATCTGATCGGTGTAGGGCATCCGCCGATCCGGGTTGTCCCAGCTGACGGCGCCAGTATTGCGGATGGTGTCGCCGGGAGGGAACTGCGACGCGATCGCCGCGCGCATCTCGTCGGTAATCACCGGGCCGTTGACCAGGAACGGATCGGTCGGGAACGTGCCATTACGTGGACCCGGGTCGAAGTCGTTCAGCGGGAAGTTCCTGTTGAACGAGTCGGAAAACACCCTGGCCGTGTAAATCCCGCCAATCAGCTCGAAGTGGGTCTTGTCGTAGAAGCGGCCGTAACCGCCGCGGACCACGCTCTCGCCATCCACGTCATACGCCACTCCGATTCGCGGCTGGAAGTTGTTGTTGTCCGTCGGGTAGTCACCCGGATCGGCGAACAGCGGGTTGTCCACCTCGTCGATCGGGATGGTTTCCAGGTCGTAGCGAAGCCCCAGGCTCAGCGTCAGCTTGTTGTTCAGCTTCCACTTGTCCTGGGCGAAGGCGGCAAAGTACTTCGACTTGTTGAAGCTGGCCGATGCGCCCGGAACGCGGATGGAAAACCGCTCGGGGTAGGTGCTGGGATTGTTCGGATCGAACGGCGCGTCGCTCAAACCAAAGTTGAAGGTGCCGTTCAGGTTCCCCTGATTGTCGTTCTCCGATTGCGAGTACTGGTATTGCACGCCGACCTTGATGTCGTGGTCGCCCTTCATCCCCGGCAGGAACCACGACAGCGTGTCCTCGATCTGGAACGCATCGTTCACACGCGCCTGTGCAACGTCGCTCTGCTGGTCAGTGAACGAGGCGAAGTTCAGCGTCGGCAGGCAGTTCGCCTGGATGCGCCCGTTGCCGTTGAAGCACGGGTTGGCGAACGAGACGTCTTCCTGCGTCCACCCGACCCGGACCGTGTTCACGCGGGTGTTGCCGAGGACCGTGTTCCACGTGCCGACCACGGTCTGATCGGTATCTTCCTCCTCGCGCGAGGCGGCCAGCGTCACGTCGCCGATGATCTGATTGAACTGCGGCGAGTATTCGCGCAGCCACCGGACGCCCCACGTGTTGTTCGCGCTCACCTGATGATCGAAGCGCGCGACCGTGTTCCAGACGCGCGTCGCCTCGGTGGTCGTGGTGTTGAACTCGGGCCTCGCGGGAATGTTGACGGTGATGCCCTCGTCGATCGTCACGCGCTCGAGGCTGGCGAAGAAGTGGGCCTTGTCGCGCATGATCGGTCCGCCGAGGGTTCCGCCCCACTGCCACTGCGAGGTGTCCGGCTTCTCGTCGTTGTTCTTCTTGGCGAAGAAGTCCTTCGCCGTCATGCTCGCGTCCTGCGCGAACACGAAGGCGCTGCCCCTGAACGCGTTGGTCCCCTGCTTGGTGACCGCGTTGATGATCGCGCCGTTGGTCCGGCCGAACTCCGCATCGAACTGGTTCGTGATGACCTGGAACTCCTGCACCGCCTCGATCGGCGTCCGTGCCTGCGTCCCCGCCCTCTGCCCGATGACGTCGTCGTTATTGTTGGCGCCGTCGAGCATGTAGTTGTTGTTGCGCGGGTCCTGGCCGTTGACCGTGATCGAGTCGCTGCCAAACGACTCCGTGCTGATCGACGGAATGACGCCTGGCAGCAGGCCGACGAAGCCGACGAAGTTGCGGTTGACAGAAGGCAGCTCGACCAGCTCGCGCGACGAGACGCTGCCGCCCACCTCCTTCGAGGTGACATCGACGATCGGCGATTCGGCCGAGACGGTGACGACCTCTTCCAGCTGGCCGACCTGGAGCGGCACGTCGAGCGTCGTGGTCTTCCCCACCTCGAGCCGCACGTCGCGCCGGCTGTACTTCCTGAACCCCTGGAGCTCGGCGGTGATTTCGTACATGCCAGGGACGATGCCGCTCACGAAATAGGTGCCGTCAGGATTGCTGACGGTCTCGCGGAACATCCCGGTGTCCTGGTTGCGCACCACGACCGTCACACCCGGCAGGACCGCGTCTTGCGAGTCGATGACTCGTCCGCGTATCTCGCTGGTGCCTTGCTGGGCCCAGACGGACGGTACAAACGACAGCAGGGCCGCGAGAGCCATGCCTGTAAAACGCACTTTCATGACTTTTCCCTCCAACCATTCCTGCGCACCCTCGTGGCAGGCCTCCCGGGTGCGCCACCACACGGCTGCGGTCCATCCATCCGGATCGGAGGATTCCGATCATTGGATAGGGGATGCGAAAACGCTCGAAAACGCTGCGTTTTTGCTTGCCGCGACCGCGTATAGCGCGTTGTATACAAGATGTATACCGCTACCGGTATCGGTTCGGGGACGTGCGCCGGAAGGCGGGCTTGCGGCACTTCGGATTAGCATAGGCGTACATCGACATGCCGAAACTGCGCTCCGTTCTCTGCCCGGTGGACTTCTCGGACCACTCCCGTCGCGCGCTGAGCTGGGGAGTGGCCTTCGCATCCAGATATCACTGCCGCCTGACCGTTCTCACGGCGGTCGACCCCCTGCTGGCGGAAGCGGCGCGAGTGCGGCTGAAACTGGACCTTCTGCAGTCGGAAACCGAGCCGGCGCTTCGGGAGTTCGTCAAGGCCGTCGTCCCCGACGGCGCTGCCTGGGCGCCTGGGATCGCCTTCGACGTCCGTGTGGGCGATCCGTCCAACGCCATTCTGGACGCGGCCAACCAGGCTGATCTGATTACGATGGGCACCCAGGGGCTCGGCGGTCTGCGCAAGCTGCTGCTCGGGTCGACCGCCGAGCGCGTCCTGCGGCGCACCCACACGCCGGTCCTTGCCATCCCCCCGCTCGTCACGGAAGAACTCACCAGCGACGCGAGCGGACCGCGCCTCGAGCTGCGCTCGATCCTCGTGGCCACCGACT
>DASTBU010000156.1:0-49005 GCA_035711845.1 Vicinamibacterales bacterium | reverse complement strand
CGAGCTGGAAACTGCAACTGGAAGCTCGAAGCTGGAAGCTCGAAGCTGGAAGCTCGAAGCTGGAAGCTGGAAGCTCCGTCAGAATACATACACGAAATTCACTATCGGGAACGCGACCAACGCCCCCACGTTCAGCGGGACGGCCAGACCGACATCGGCCGACAGCCGATCGCCGATGAATCGCACGCCGCCGGAGAGGATCCCACCGCCACCCTTCCACACATAGTTCTCGGTAATCAGCTTCAGGTTCCGCCGGATCCGATGGTCGCCTCCAATCATCACGACAGCCGCGCGGCCGTCGTCCGTGTTGTATGCCATCCCGGCGCCGACGGTCAACGACGACGAAGCGGTGCCGGTGGTCGTCACCCCGTAGACGATGCCCGCTGACTCGCCATCGAAACCCAGAATGTGAATGGCGCCTGCGCCCGCGTGGAAGGCGTCGCGATCGAACAGCTGAATCCTCGGCGTGATCCAGAAGGGCCGTTCGGACTCGTCGAGCCCGAACACGAGCGGTGTGCCGCCTCCGATCGAGAATCGATCGGTCACGCCGACCTGCACCCACGGCATGATGATCTGGAACGTGCCGAAATAGACCTGCCCCTTCGGCAGCGCGCGTCCGGTCGGTCCGAAGAAGAGTCGCGTCCGGTTCGGATCGTCGGCCAGGAACTCGCCGCCGCGAACGATGCCCGTGACCGGCTCGAGCGACACGATGTCGGCCCGTGCCGGCGTGAGCAGGGTTCCGGTGATGGTGCGAAACGAGATCGTCTGCTCGTCCACGACCTCGATGGTGCCGTATAGACGGGATCCGTCACGCAGCTTCAACTCGTAGGTGGTGATCGGGGGCTCCTGCGCAGCCGCCATGGCCGGCGCACCCACCAGAACGGTCAGGATCAGGACCGCCGCCGAAAGACGTGCCCACATGACTCCTCCTTTGCGTACAGGCCGGGGAGCCTCCGCGCGTGTCCAGGATGCAGATTAGGCCGGCCGGCCGTGAGGAGTCCTGAGGGGAGGCTGAAGAAGGCTGAAATGGTCGACTTCCTGCCGGTACTAAACCTTTCTGTCGAATTACTCGTCAAACGCGGGCATGATCTCATTCAGACAGGACGTCCGGTACGCGCTGCGCAAGCTCCGGAAGAGCCCCGGGTTCGCGGCGCTCACCATCCTCACGCTCGCGCTCGGCATCGGCGCCAACAGCGCCATCTTCAGCGTCGTCAACGGGGTTGTCCTGCGACCGCTGCCCTATCCAGAGTCCCAGCGGCTGATGTTCATCACCAGCCAGTTTCCCTCCCTCGGCTTCGACCAGTTCTGGGTCTCGGCGCCGGAGTTCATCGAGTTCCGCGACTGGAACCAGAGCTTCGAGGGGGTGGGGGCGTACACGGTAAGGGCTGCCAACCTCGGAACGGACCAGCCCAGCCGGCCGGTCACAGCGCTCGTGACACACGAGCTGATCCCGGTGCTCGGGGTGAACCCATTGCTCGGACGGACATTCACGCGCGAGGACACGCTTCCGAAGGCCGAGGACGTGGCGGTCCTGTCCCACGAGTTGTGGAAGCGGAGCTTCGGCGGGAATCCCGCCATCCTCGGAACGACGACCACAATCGATGGCGTGACGACGCGGATCGTGGGGGTGATGCCTGCTGGGTTCGACGTGCACGACCAGCGTGTGGAGCTGTGGCTGCCGCTGACGATCGATCCGCAGGCGCCTGGCAGCCGCGGCGGCCATTTCCTGTACCTGATTGGGCGGTTGAAGCCCGGCGTCACGCTGGCCCAGGCACGTGTGGATCTGGAGCGCATGCTCGGCAGCTGGAAGGACATGGCCAGGGCCGAGCACGTCCCGAACACGAAGCTGCACCGGATTCGCATCGACGATCTCCAGGGTGACGTTGTCGGCAACGTGAAAACGGCGCTGTGGGTCCTTCAGGGCGCGGTCGCGTTCGTGCTCCTCATCGCCTGCGCGAATCTGGCGAACCTGCTGCTCGCACGGGCCGATTCGCGCCATCGCGAGTTCGCGGTCCGCGCGGCGCTCGGGGCGGGACGGGGCCGCCTGCTGAGGCAGTTCCTGACCGAAGGAGTCGTGATCGCGGTGATGGGGGCCATCGTTGGTGCCGCGCTGGCCGTGTTCGGGCTGACGGCGTTGCTGACCGCCTACCCGGAGAGCATTCCGCGCGCCACCGAGATCTCGCTCGACTGGCGCGTGATGCTCTTCACGCTCGGCGTGGCGATCGCCACCGGAATGGCGTTCGGTCTGGCTCCGCTGGCCCACCTGCGCGAGCAGTCTGTCGGCAACGCGCTGAAGGAGGGGGGCGCACGCACGAGCGCCGGCGCCGCGCGCACGCGCGTGCGCAACGTCCTGGTGATGGCGGAGGTCGCGCTCGCCATGATGCTCGTCGTCGGCGCGGGGCTGCTCGTTCGCAGCTTCTGGAACCTGATGCAAGTCGATCCGGGCTTCGATCGATCGCGGCTCAGCACGTTCGGGCTCGTGCTGCCCAACGCTTCGTACCCCGCACCGCAGCTCCGGGTCGATGTGTTCGCCCGGCTCCTCGATCGGATCCAGCAGATACCTGGAGTGCAGAACGTCGCCACCATGACGGGGCTGCCGCCGTCACGCCCGGTCAACGCGAACGACACGGACTTCGAGGGCGTTCCGAAGGTCGAAGGCGGGCCAATCCACAACGTGGACTACTACAACACCGTGTCTGTGAACTATGTGGAGACGATGAAGATCCCGGTGCTCGCCGGCCGTGGGTTCGAGCCGGGCGACGTCACGGGCGGACCGGTGGCACTCATCAACGAGGCGCTGGCCAAAAAGTTCTATCCCGACACGGACCCCATTGGCCGCGGCATCCGGCCCCAGTCGTCACAGCCACTCCCGTTTGCCCGAATCGTGGGTGTGCTCAAGGACCTGAAGCAGGGCGGCGTCGACGAACCCGCCGGAACCGAGGTGTTCTTCCTCGCCGACCAGGCGCCCCGGCTCTTCGGTTTCGCGCCCTCCAACATGAACATCGCGGTTCGCTCGTCGCTGCCCTACGAAGCGCTGGCGCCCCAGCTTCGCGCGGCGGTTCGCGAGATCGATACATCGCTGCCCATCGTGCGGATGCGGACGATGGACGATGTGTTCGAGGCGAGCGTCGCGCGGCCACAGTTCCTGGCGCTGCTGCTGACCGTGTTCGCCGGGCTGGCGCTGCTGCTGGCGGCCATCGGCACCTACGGAATCCTGTCGTACGCGGTCGCGGAGCGTCGTCAGGAGATCGGGATCCGGATGGCGCTCGGCGCGGACAGATCCGCCGTGCTCGGAATGATCCTGCGGCACGGCCTCCTGCTGACGGGGATCGGCGTGGCGGCCGGCATTGCGGGATCGTTTCTCGTCAACCGCACGCTCGGCTCCCTGCTCTTCAACGTGGAGCCGAACGATCCACTCACGCTGGCCGGCGTCACGCTGATCATCGTACTGGTCGCCGTTGTCGCCTGCCTGATCCCCGCCCGGAGCGCCACCCGCGTCGATCCGCTGGTCGTCTTGAGGCAGGAATGAGGCTGGCCCTTGTCACGTGCGACGTGCTACGTGCGACGTTCAACGTGCGACTTGTCACGTGCGACGTCCAACGTGCTCGTGCGACGTCCAACGTGCTCGTCGGATGTCGCACGTCGCACGTGACAAGCAGCACGTCGCACACAGCACATAGCACGTCGTACGTGTCACAGTGCCACGCGCCTCAACCTCAGCGCATTCCCAATGACGGACACCGAGCTGAAGGTCATGGCGGCGCTCGCCCAGATCGGGCTGATCAGCAGTCCGAGAAACGGATAGAGGACGCCGGCAGCCACCGGAACGCCGATCGCGTTGTAGACGAATGCCAGGAAGAGGTTCTGGCGGATGTTGCGCATGGTGGCGCGGCTCAGGCGCCGGGCGCGCACGATCGCCCGCAGATCGCCGCTGACGAGCGTGATCCCGGCGCTTTCGATCGCCACGTCGGTCCCGGTACCCATGGCAATCCCGACGGCGGCTTCGGCGAGTGCCGGCGCATCGTTGATCCCGTCGCCTGCCATCGCCACGATCCGGCCCTCTGACTGCAGGCGGCGGATGACGTCCCGCTTTTGGTCGGGCAGCACCTCGGCCACCACCTCGTCGATCTCCAGCTTCGATGCTACCGCGCTGGCAGTGACCTTGCTGTCACCGGTCAGCATCACCAGCCGCAATCCCTCCGCGTGCAGGAGCCCGACGGCTTCTTCGGTTGATGCCTTGATCGGATCGGCAACCGAGATCGTGCCGGCCAGGCGTCCATCGACGGCGAGGAGCATGACCGTCTGGCCCTGATTGCGCAACGCGTCGGCGCTCGACACGGACGACACGTCGATGCCCCGTTGGTCCAGCAATCCCTCGTTGCCCAGCAACAGATGCCGTCCCTCGACTGTTCCGATGACACCGCGTCCGGTCACCGAGTCGAACCCGGAAACCGTTGGCGGCTCCAACCCGCGCTGTCGGGCCCCCGCCACGATCGCCGCCGCAAGCGGATGCTCGCTGGCCTGCTCGAGGCCCGCAGCGAAGCGGAGCACGTCGGCCTCGCTGAACGGAGCAACGGCGGTCACTTGCGCGAGTCGGGGTTTCCCCTCGGTCAGCGTGCCCGTCTTGTCGAAGACGAGCGTGTCCACCTTTTCGAGACGCTCCAGCGCCTCGGCGTTCTTGATCAGGACGCCGGCGCGCGCTCCCCGCCCGGTACCGACCATGATGGCCATCGGCGTTGCCAGCCCCAGCGCGCACGGGCACGCGATGATCAGGACGGCGACGGCGGCCAGCAACGCCATCGCCAGCCGGGGCTCAGGGCCCCACGTCGCCCAGGCGATGAAGGCGAGCATCGCAACCAGGACGACGGACGGCACGAAGTAGGAGGCGATCACATCCGCGAGCCGTTGAATCGGGGCGCGCGACCGCTGCGCGTCGCTGACCATGCGCACGATCTGCGCGAGCAGCGTGTCGCTGCCGACGCGTTCGGCTCGCATGGTCAGGCTTCCCGTGCCGTTGATGGTCGCGCCGGTCAGCCGGCTCCCGCTGTCCTTCTCGACGGGTATCGGCTCGCCGCTGACCATCGACTCATCGACCGAGCTCCGGCCGTCCACCACGACACCATCGACCGGGATCTTCTCGCCCGGGCGAACGCGCAGCAGGTCGCCCACGCGCACGTCGCCAATCGGTACGTCGGTTTCCGTCCCGTTCCGGATCACGCGCGCCGTCCGGGGGGCCATACCGAGCAACTGCCTGATAGCGGCGCTGGTCCGTCCACGTGCCCTCAGCTCGAGCACCTGACCGAGGAGGACGAGGACGGTGATCACGACAGCAGTGTCGAAATACGTTTCGACCACGCCGTGGAGACGAAACCCTTCCGGAAACGCGTTCGGCACGAGGGTGCCGGCCACGCTGAACAGGTACGCGGCGCCCACGCCGAGGGCAATCAGCGTGAACATGTTCGCGTGACGGTTCTCGATCGACGCCCACCCACGCTCGAAGAACGGCCAGCCTCCCCAGAGAACCACCGGCGTAGCGCACACGAGCCCGACCCAGTTCGTAACCTGCACGTCGAGGCGTCCGCCGAGCCCCATACCAAGCACCATGTCGCCCATCGCGAGCAGGAAGACCGGAAGCCCGAGCAGCGCGGAGATCCAGAGCCGCCGCGTCATGTCGATCAGCTCTGGGTTCGGCAGTTCCTCCACGGTCACGGTACGGGGCTCGAGCGCCATCCCGCAGACCGGACATGCCCCCGGGTCGTCGCGAACGATCTCCGGATGCATGGGGCACGTGTATTCGACGCGCGTCGGGGGGGCAGTCGAGAGATCAGGCTCGAGCGCCATGCCGCACTTCGGGCAGGCGCCGGGACGATCCTGGCGGACCTCCGGATCCATCGGGCAGATGTACTGGGTTCCCTTTGGCACGACAGGCGCTTGCGGTGCAGGTTCAGGGTGAAGGAACGACGCGGGGTCGGACTTGAACCGCTGCGCGCAGGACGGATGGCAGAAGTAATACCGCTCACCCTTGTAGTCCCACGTCGCCGCCGCCGTTGCCGTATCGACGGTCATGCCGCAGACCGGATCGATTGCCATCTCCAGTGTTTTCATGTCAGGCCCTTCATTTCATTACCGCTCATACTGCGCTGCCGCCGTCCGACCTTCACCCTCCGCCGTCCGATCTTCCATGCTCCAGGTTGCACACCGCACGGCCGGTGCCAGTCACGACCGGCGAGTGTGGCCTCGATTACCGACTGCCGGCCGACTCCAACTACCGACTGACCGACGACTGACGGCTGCGGACTGACTCAAGTCGTCGAGAATGGGGCAATCCGGCCTGTGATCCCCGTGGCAGTGTTCCACGAGCCGTTCCAACGTGCGCCGCATGGCCTGCAGCTCTTCGATCTTGCGGTCGAGCGAGCCGATGTGCTGCTCCGCGATCCGGCGTACGTCGGAGCTCGCCCGGCGGCGGTCCCGCCACAACCCGAGCAGCCGCGCGATGTCGGCGACCGAAAAGCCCAGGTCGCGCGATCGGCGGACGAACCGCAGCGTATGCACGTCCCCGTCGTCATAGATGCGGTAACCGGCCTGCGTTCGCCGCGCTGGCGCCAGCAGCCCCATCGTCTCGTAATGGCGGATCATCTTGGCCGACACGCCCGACGCGCCGGCCGCTTCGCCGATGTTGTAGAACCCGGCCTGCCGAGCTTCGGCCAGCTCCAGGGTCCCGAGCTGCCTGGACACAAGTCGCTCCTTTCGTACACCCCTTCAGTCTTAACCTTACCATCATTGGAAGGTCAACGGGCGACCGACTTTGCCCGTGCCCGGCGAAGTCCGGCAAAGGCGGCGCTCGCAGACAGAGTATTCTCCTCATATGACTCTCCGGTTCATCCTCGGGCTGTTCCTCGTCGGCGTCGCGCCTTTCGGATCTACGCCGCCTTCTGACTGGACACTGGATGTCAGGCCACTCCCCTCTCCCGCCGCGGCCAACAGCGGCCAGCCGCAGCTGAGGGTTTCGACGCGAGGCGTCATACTCAGCTGGGTCGAGCGTGCCGGGCCGAAGGCGACATTGAAGTTTGCCGAGCGCACGGCAGCGGGATGGTCCCGGCCGCTCACCGTCGCATCAGGCGACAACTGGTTCGTCAACTGGGCGGACGTGCCGTCGGTCATGCGGCTGGACAATGGCACGCTCGCGGCGCACTGGCTGCAGAAAAGCGGATCTGGCACCTACGCGTATGACGTCCGCCTCTCGTTCTCGCCCGACGACGGGCGAACCTGGACGCCGTCGACAACGCCGCACCACGACGGGACTCAAACCGAGCATGGCTTTGCTTCGCTGTTCCAGATGCCTGGCGCGGGTCTTGGGCTCGTCTGGCTCGACGGCCGGTCCATGAAAGACGGCCACAGCGGGCATGGCGGCGGCGAGATGTCACTCCGTTCTGCTGCGTTCGGAACGGATCGAATCCAGTCGGCCGAGCTGCTGGTCGATGGGCGTGTCTGCGAGTGCTGTCCCACGACGGCCGCAGTTACATCAGCTGGCGTGATCGTCGCCTATCGCAACAGGGGCACGGATGAAGTGCGCGACATCTACGTCTCGCGCCTCGAGAACGGCAAGTGGACCAACGGTGTGGCGGTCCACGACGACAACTGGCGCATCGCAGCATGCCCCGTGAACGGCCCGGTGCTGAGCGCGCGCGACCGCACCGTCGCGATCGCCTGGTTCACCATCAAGGACGACCAGGGACAGGCATTCGTCGCCTTCTCGAACGACGCCGGCAGGACGTTCGGCGCGCCGGTCCGCCTCGACGATGGGGGAACGCTGGGCCGGGTCGATATCGAGCTGTTGCCCGATGGGTCCGCGGTGGCCAGCTACATCGAATCCGGAAGCGAGAAACCGCTGTTCCGGCTGCGGCGCGTAGAGGCCTCGGGTGCGCGATCTGTGCCGGTGACAGCGGCTGGCATAGATGGCAATCGCACGAGCGGGTACCCACGTCTCGCGCTGCACGAACAGGAACTGGTGCTTGCGTGGATCGAGCGCGAAGGAGACGGGCTGAGCGTCAAAACAGCGGCGGCGAGGCTGCCGCCCGCCAAACCGTAAAGCGATCTATCGGAGTAAACCGAACACCGCGCTCGCAATCGCTGTGTCTTGGAAGCCCACCCCCGTGAGGTCCGCGATCGTAATCTGGCGATCGGCGGTGCGGCCCGGCTTGCGGCCCGCCGCGATCTCTCCGAGCTCGGCGTGCACATCGCCGCGAGTCACCAGCCCGGCATCGAGCGCGTGCCTCAGCTCCCCGAATGCCGCGCACTGATCCAGGCGATCCACCACGACCAGATCAGCCTTGGCAAGGCATCCGGGGCTGAGCTCCTGCTTGCCCGGCGAATCCGATCCCAGCGCCGTCACGTGAACGCCTTCGCGCAGCCAGTCTGCCTCGACGATGGGACCGCGTGCGGGGGTTGCGGTAATCAACACGTCCGCGGAACGGCAGACGTCTTCGGCGCCGGGCGCCGCGTCGACATGGAAGCCGGCGGCCGCCATATCTGCGACGTAGCGATCCAGGTTGACCCTCGTCGGGCTCCACGCCATCACCCGCGAAAACGACCGCACGATCGCAAGACAGCGCACCTGCTCGCGCGCCTGCACGCCCGATCCGATGACGCCGACTGTGTCGATACGGCGTCGCGCGAGTAGATCGGCTGCGAGCGCCCCGGCAGCAGCCGTGCGGATGTCGGTCAGGAAGCCGTTGTCGAGGAGCAGCGCGGCAGGAAACCCGGTCGAGGCGTCGAACAGGGCCATGAGGCCCGACCCACTCGGCAGCCCGCGCCCGGGGTTGTCGTAGAAACCCGAGGCAACCTTCACGGCGACATAGGGCAGGCCCTCGACGTACGCGGTCTTGACGTGGAATTCGCCGTGGACGGCGGGGAGATCGAGGTTGATCACCGGTGGCACTCGCGTGCGGCCTTCACCGTCGGCCTCGAACGCCTCGCGCATCACCGAAACGGCGCGCTCGGGCGAGACGGCCCGACGGAGCGTGCCCTCGTCGATCACGGGGATGGCCGGCGACGAGGGGGCGGCGCCCTGTTCACCGGTCATCTCTGCTCAGACCCGCGGCACGAGGGCGACAGCATCGATCTCGACCCGCAGGCCTGCGCCCGGCAACCCCGAGACCTCGACCGTGGTCCGCGCGGGCCGGTGCGCTCCGAAGACCCGCGCGTAGACCTCGTTCATCTTCGGAAACTCCCGCATGTCCACCAGGAACACGCCACAGCGCACGACGTGCGCGAGACTCGACCCGGCCGCCTGCAGGACTGTCTCGATATTACGAAGCGCCTGTTCGGTCTGCGCCTCGACATCCAGCGCGACAGTGCCAGTTCGCGGATCCCGTCCCGCCTGGCCGGAGACGAATACCAGGTCGCCGACGGCCATGCCGGGCGAGTAGGGACCGACTGGTGCGGGAAGCTGCGCGGCGGTGACGGGCGCCATGGAGGCGGTTGTGCTCATGCCGTGGATGCTATGACACGAGTCGTGTTTCCGGCAACCGCTGCAACGGCCTGTCGCTCTGCGCTAAGCTACACCTCAGTGGGTGTACGTCCGACACGTGCCCGGCATTATCCCCCGATGATCCATATCCGTGCCCCAATCCGCCCCTAGCTCCACAGCTCCCACCGAGGCGAAGCCGCACATGCTGGTGTGGATGGCGGTGGCGCTGCTTCCGGCGTTCGGCTTGACGGCGGCGGTCACTCAGGCCTACAAGGCCGAACAGCGCCATCTCGCGGCCGAGTGGTTCGCGCGCGGCGAACGGGCGCTCGAGGACGACAAGCCCGCGGAGGCCATCGTCGCGTTCCGCACGGCCCTCACGTTCTCGGGCGAGGACCGTGCGTTCCGCTTGCGTCTCGCGCAGGCGCTCGCCGAGGACGGCCGGCCGACCGAAGCGCGCGCGTATCTGCTGACGCTGCGCGACGCACAGCCCGGCAGCGGGCCGGTGAACCTCGCGCTGGCGCGTCTCGCCGCCGGGAGCGGGAACAAAACCGAGGCGTACCGCTATTACCATGCCGCTATCGAGGGCGCCTGGACCGATTCGGCAGAAGTGCAACGACGAGCCATCCGGGTCGAGCTGGCACGATACCTCGTCCAGAGCGGCGATCGACTCCAGGCTCAGGCAGAGCTCGTGGTGCTCGAAGGTGACCTGCCGCCTCATCCAGACGAGCAGCGAAGCGTCGCAGCGCTCATGCTGGAGGCGGGGCTCGCCAGCCGCGCTCAACGGATATACGAGCGGTTGCTGCCGGAGGACAACCGAAATGCGGCATCCCTTGCCGGCGCGGGGCGCGCTGCCTTCGAGCAGGGCGATTACCGGACGGCCGAGAGCTTCCTGTCCAAGGCAGAGGCTGCCGGCGCTACCGGGGAGCCGGTCGCATCCACGCTGGCGCTGGCACGATCCATCGTTGCACTCGATCCGTATCAGCGCGGGCTCACCATGCGTGCCAGGCTTGCGAGGGCACGCGAGGCGCTCGACATCGCGTCGACGCGCCTGCATGGCTGCGCACCCGATCGCAGCGATCCCCGGTTTCCGCAGCTGGGGGAAGAGCTCGCCAAACTGCAAGGGTTACTGGCACCAGCCAACCGTGATCCCGACCTGCTGGATACCGCGATGGAGATCGTCTTCAGGGTCGAGCAGATCACGGCGGCCGAGTGCGGGGAGCCCCAGGGACCCGATCGCGCCCTGCTGTTGATCGCCCGGGCGCGGACGGGAGGTGCACCCTGAGAGGCCTGCGAGCCCGATTCGTGACCGAGCCCCAGTTGTTCTTGGTGCTCGCGCTGATCATCGGCGCATTCTCCGGGCTTGCGGTTGTCTGTTTTCGCGTGGCGATCGAGTGGGGCCGCCTGTGGTTGCTCGGGACCCCGCTCGCGCCCTCTCCGGCCCGGCTGCTGATCGTCATGCCGCTGGCAGGCCTGGTCATCGGACTGCTCGTCGAGCTCATCTTCCCCGTCGTCCGCGGCAGCGGCGTCAATCAGACGAAGGCGGCGGTTTACATCTACGATGGCTACATTCCGTTCCGCACCGTGATCGGTAAGTTCCTGACGAGCGGGCTCGCCATCGGCAGCGGTCAGTCGCTCGGGCCCGAGGATCCGTCCCTCCAGATTGGCGCGGGTATCGCGTCGGCCTGCGGGCGGAGTGCCGGCCTGTCACGCGAGCGGCTCCGGCTGATTGCACCGCTCGGGGCCGCCGCCGGTCTCGCGGCTGCCTTCAACTCGCCTATAACAGCGGTCCTGTTCGTCTTCGAGGAAGTCCTCGGAACGTGGAGCGCCGTTGCGCTCGGCGCCATCGTGCTGGCCGCGGTGTCCAGCGTGGTCGTGCAGCACATTTTCCTCGGCGATCAGCCGCTGTTCCGCGTCCCGGCGTATCACTTCGAGCAAACGGGCGAGCTCGCGATCTACGCCGTGCTGGGAATAGTCGGGGGTCTGGCGGCGCTCGCGTTCGTGAAGCTCGCGGTCGGGCTGAGACCGCGAATGCGGAGCCTTCCTAGATGGACCCGCTTCGTGCAGCCGGCTGTGGCCGGCCTCCTCATCGGGATCGTCGCAATCTGGTGGCCTCAGGTAACCGGCGCGGGCTACGAGCACATCGACGAGGCCATGCACGATCAGTATTTGTGGCCGGTGCTCGCACTGCTGGGCCTCCTGAAGATTCTCACGACCGTCACCTCGTTCGGATTCGGGACCCCCGGGGGACTGTTCGCGCCGACGTTGTTCATCGGCGCCATGCTGGGCGGGGCAGTGTGCGGCGCGGCCCGGGGGGCGTTCCCGTGGTTCGAGGGGTCAACCGGCGTGTACGCGCTCATCGGGATGGGCACGCTGTTTGCGGGCATCCTTCGCGCGCCGATCACGTCCGTGTTCATGATCGTCGAGGTGAGCGGCAATTATTCGATCGTGCTGCCGGTCATGATCTCGAACACGATCGCGTACCTCATTTCGCGGAAGTACCAGCGCGAAGCCATCTTCGACGTACTGGCCGCGCAGGACGGCGTGAGCCTGCCCTCGATGGAACAGCAGCGCGAGTCCATGGTGCGCAGGGTGGAGGACGCCATGCGAGCGCCACCGGTCGCGCTCGACGCCGAGGAGCGCGTGGCCGACGCGCTCGATCGCGCCAGCCAGGCGGAGGGGAGACAGGTGCTCATCCACGCACGAGACGGCGCCTGGCGCGTGGCCAGCGCTGAAATGCTGCAGCTGTTCGTGCACGAGGGCAAAGGGGATCTGGCCGCCGGGAGCGTGCTCGGCCTCACGACGCCGCTGCCCGTGGTGCATCCCGATCACTCCCTCGACACGGCGCTGCGGCGGCTGGGCGATGCGCCACTTCTGCCTGTGGTGCACCGCGCCGAACCGGGGCGCCTCGTGGGCGTGATTACCATCGACGACATTCTCGCGCACTACCGCACGCGCATGGATACGGGATCCTGAGCGGGCGCGAGACCCCGACAGTGCAGCCATGCCCAGGTTCAAGCTCCTGATCGAGTATGCCGGCACGCGCTACAGCGGGTGGCAGATTCAGAAGAACGCACGGACAGTGCAGGGAGAGCTCGACCGCGCGATTCGCGAGGTCGGCCGGCGCAAGGACTTCGAGTTGTACGGGGCCGGCCGCACCGACGCGGGCGTGCACGCGCTCGCCCAGGTCGCCCACCTGGAGCTCTATACGACGCTCGCGCCGGAAATCCTGCGCCGGCAGATCAACGACGAGCTGCCGGCGGACATCCATGTCCGCGCCGTCGACAAGGTGCCCCACAGGTTCCACGCGCGGCACGACGCGGTCGCGCGTACGTACCTGTACCAAATCTCGCGGCGGCGAACCGCGTTTGCCAAGCCGTTCGTGTGGTGGATCCGTGAGCCGCTGGATCTCGATGCGATGCGCGAGGCGGCGTCGGCGTTCGTCGGCCTGAAGGATTTCGCGGCGTTCACCGACGACGACCCCTCCGAGAAGTCCACGCGGGTTCTCGTGGATCATCTGGAGCTGGTCGAATGCGGAGCGCTGGTCCTCGTTCGCGTCCAGGGCTCCCACTTTCTCTGGAAGATGGTCAGACGTCTGGTCGGGGTGCTCGCAGCCGTCGGGCGCGGCGAGCTCGAATCCGTGGGCGCCGCCCGGCTCCTGAAGGATGATCCGGGACGGGCGCCGGGGATCACACCCGCCGCGCTGACCGCGCCCGCGGCCGGTCTGTTTCTCGAACGCGTGTCTTACGCAGGGGATGCCGGGCCCGGTCCGATCAGGCCCGTCCTGTGGATCGACTGAGCGTCACTGTTTCTTCGCGACCCCCAGCTCCCCGAGCCGCGTCGCGATATCCGCGCCTGCCGTGCGCACGCTGATCTTCCGGTCGATGTCGAGGATTTTGCCGTCCGGACCGATGTAGAAGGTCGTGCGAGCGGCGAATCCCGAGGCGCTCAGCACACCGTACGCCGCCGCGACCTTCTTCTCGGGATCGCTCAGGATCGGGTAGTCCGCCTGGAGCTCCTCGGCGAACTTCTTGTTGGTATCGGGGTCGTCGACGCTGACGGCGAAGTAGGCCACGTCGAATGCTCTGATCGAATCGCCGCTCTCACGGAGCGACTTGCACTCGGCCGTTCAACCACCGGTGAACGCCTTGGGGAACCAGGCGAGGACCACCGTCTTGCCCTTGTAGTCCGCGAGCCGGTGCACCTTGCCATCCGAGCCCCGCAGCTCGAACGGCGGCGCCGCATCGCCCACTTTCAGCTCGGTCGTTTGCGGCATGCGCCCTCCAGAACCCACAACCGTCGCAATCGCACTGACGAGCGCACCCGCCGTCGCCCATACGGAACGCATCTTCATGAATACCTCAACTCTTCGGCAACTGAAAATGTTACTACATCCGCAGTCCGTAGCCCGTGGACCCAGGGACGGAGGACGAGGGACTCGGGGCTCGGGACTCGGGACTCGGGATTCGGGACTCGGGACTCGGGACTCGTGCCGACCGAGGACCAGGGACTCGGGACTCGTGCCGACCGAGGACCAGGGACCGAGGACCAGGGACGAGGACCAGGGACCGAGGACCAGCGACCGAGGGACCAGGGACCGGAAAGCTAGAGCTGCAACGCATCCCCCTCGCTGGCGGTCTCCGTGGCCTCGAAAATGCGGCGGGCGTCCGTCCGGATCCGGACCAGCTCCTGGTCGGTCCGGCCGGGCTTGTGGTGGAACAGGTAGAGGCCCCCCACGTTGTGGGCGGCGGCAAACTGCGCACCGGTGCGCCAGTCGCTGTGGCCCCACCCTCGATGGCGCGGCATCTCCTCAGGCGTGAAATGCGCGTCGAGTACCAGCGCCGCAGCATCCTTGACGAACTCGCCCAGCGCTTCATCGTACTCGGGCTCGCCGAACTCGTGATCCGTCGCGAACACCAGGTCGCCCACATCGCCGCGCAGACGGTACGCATACGCGCCGCCCGGGTGGTTCAGCATCATCGACGCGATTTCGAACGGACCGATGCGGAGCTGTCCACTGTCGATCACCCTGACGGCCGGGCGGTTCGGCAATTGATCGTAGGGCACCGGGAAAAAGGGCGAGCGAAAGATCGTGCCCAGCCATCCCGGATCGTGCGTCGCGAGCGCGGGGGCATAGATCGTGGGTTCCCAGCCCGATTCGTACAGCGCAGAGAAGAACGGCAGGCCCTGCAGATGATCCCAGTGGTAGTGCGTCAGCAGCAGCGGAATCTCGCGCGGCGGCCCCTGCAGGGCCGCTCCGACGATGCCGGAACCGGCATCGAGGATGAGGAGCGCGCCCGTGCGCTCGTCGGTAACCTGAAGGCACGGCGTGTTACAGCCGTGACCGATTGCCGTCGGAGTGGCCCAGGGGACCGACCCGCGCACCCCGCAAAAGCGAACCTGCATCTATCCCTCCATGAGCCGCTGCCGCGCGAGCATCACGTCGCTCTCGTCCCCGACGAGGTACAACACGTCGTTGGCTTCGATCCGATCGGCCGGCGAGAGCGCGGTCAGATAGGTGTCGCTCCGCTGGATGGCGAGTATCGACGCGCCGGAGTGCGCCCGCAGATTGAGCTCGCCAATGCTCTTCCCCACGCCCCACTGGCTGTTCCCCACACGATGCGTGGCCACCGGCATCTGCTGGATGGCCTCGGGCAGGGATTGCAGCATCGGCCGGGGAGCGCGAACCGGACGAAGCGACACGGATTCACGCCGGAACACATCCAGCAGCGTTTCGATCACGTTGCCGGCCACGTGCAGACGCGCGAGCATCTGCGCGACGACCTCGAGCGAGGCTTCGAGTTCTTCGGCCACGGCCACCGTCGCTCCGAGCGCCTGCAGCCGCTCGGCCTCCAGGCGATAGCGGGTGCGAACAACGATCGGAATCGCGGGCGAGATCTGCCTCGCGGTTTTGACCATGCGCTCGGCGGCATCCGGATCGCTCAGAAGGCTGACAATTGCAATGGCGTGCTCCAATCGTGCCGCGTGGAGACTCTCGGGGCTGGTCGCGTCGCCATAGAAGATGCGCTCGCCCTCGGCCCTGGCACGCCGCACCGTCGCGCCGTTCAACTCCAGAATGATATACGGCACTCCGAGGTCGCGCAGGGACCGCGCGACGAGCCGGCCGCCCACTCCGAAACCGAGCACGATCACATGACCCGACAGCGCGGGGATACCCGTCACGACCGACGTGCGCACGCTCTCACCTGTACGGAAAAGCGAGGCGACTGACGGTGCCATCGCCAGCAGCGACGGCGTGGCTATCATCGTCGCCACGCTCGCACCGAGCATCGTTTGCCACATGGCCGAGGGCAGGAGGCCGGAGTCGACCCCGGCCCGCCCGAGAATGAACGAGAACTCACCGACCTGAGCGAGCCCGATTCCCGTCATGATGGCAACGCGCAACGGGCTCATGGACGCCACCAGCGCGCCGCTCGCAGCTGCCGCCTTCCCCACGATGATGGCTCCGGCGACGCCGATGATCAGCGGGAGGTGCGCGAGCACGACGGGCAATTCGATCAACATGCCGAGCGAGATGAAGAACAGCCCCGACAGCACGTCACGGATCGGCCGGACCTCGGCATACGCCTGGTGGCTGAACTCGCTCTCGGCAAGCATCAGGCCGGCGAGAAACGCACCGACCGCCATCGACAACCCCAGAAGGGAGCTCAGCCACGCGGTGCCGACGCTCGCCACGAGGATCGCGAGCGGAAAGGCCTCCCGCCTGCGGCTCGCGGTCACGAACCGAAGCAGCCTCGGCAGCACGAGGCGGCTCCCGCCGGCCACGGCAGCAATCGCCAGCAATGCCTTCCCGAGCGCCATCGGGACCGCCGAGAGCGTCGTCTTGCCGGACAGGATCGGAACGAGAAGCAGCAGCACCACGATGGCGAGATCCTGCAGCAGGAGGATGCCGACAGTGAGCCGCCCGTGCGGCGAGGATAGTTCGTTCCGTTCGGCCAGTCCTTTGAGCACGATCGCCGTGCTCGACAGGGCCACGAACAGGCCGATGAAGATGGCCACCGGTATGGGTATCCTGCCGGCCAAAACCAGCAGGGCGGCGACCAGGCCGGCCGTCCCGACAATCTGCAGCGATCCGGCGGCGAGGATCGTCCGCCAGATCTGCTTCATCGCCGCCAGCGAAAAGTCCAACCCGACCGTGAACAGAAGGAGGACGATCCCGATTTCGGCGAGCATCTCGACCTCTTCAGGCGTGTCGATGATGCGGATGCCCCACGGGCCAGCGACCACGCCGGCCAGCATCATCGCGACGATGGACGGAACGCGGAGGCGAGCGAGCGTGACGACAAGGAACAGCGCCACAGCATAGGTAAGGACGAGGTCGGCCAGCAGATTGTGTTCGAGCATCCACGCGAATGGTACTGTACGGATGATCGAATTGAGTAATACCTGCCCGCGCGAACAAAAGCCGCCTAATCAGCGTATTTCCCGCAGGGGTCCTCGCCGCCTGACCTTGGGACGCACGCCACGACGATGTTCACAGCACTGTTTCGCGACATGAAGCACGGGGTCAGGCAACTCGCCCGCCAGCCCGGGTTCACCGCGGCCGCGGTTGCTTCTCTGGCTCTGGGAATCGGCCTCAACACCACGCTCTTTTCGGTCGTGAGCGCCGTGCTGTTCCGCGGCGGTCTCGTCGCAGAGCCGGATCGGCTCGTGGAGATCTACACGGGCCTCAGCGAAGACTTCCCTCAGCTCACGAACTCGTATCCGGACTATCTCGACGTTCGCTCGAGCGTCGATGCCCTGTCGGGCGTCAGCGCCAGCGGCTACGTCCGCGGCATTCTCGCGGCGGGCGAACGGGCCACGTTGGTGACCGGCGAGGCGGTGACCCCGAACTACTTCGACGTGCTCGGCATTCCCCTGTCGATCGGACGAAGCTTCAGGGAGGACGAGAACCTCGCGCCCGGGCCCTCTTCGGTCGCGGTCCTCGGCCACGGCCTCTGGCAGCAGCGTTTCGGAAGCCGCCCGGACATCGTCGGAAGCGCCGTCAAGATCTCCGGCGTCAACTACACGGTCGTCGGCGTTGCCCCGCGCGAGTTCACCGGTACGATACCCGGCATCCCGGCCGAGTTCTGGGTGCCCATCGTCATGGTCGATCGCCTCGTGTTCTCCGGCGTGCAGACGACGACCGACAAGGATCCGGGGGCCAGCCGTGTCGAGCGCCGCGGCACGCGCTGGCTGTTCGTCAAGGGACGGCTCGCCGAGGGACGCACGGTCGAGCAGGCGCGGGCGCAGATGGACGCGCTCTTCGCGCGCCTCCGCTCCGCGTATCCGATCACCAACGAGAAGGCGTCTGCGAGCGTCGTGCCCGCCTCGAGCATTCGTTTTCACCCGATGCTGGACACCTACATCCGAGCCGCCAGCGCCGGGTTGATGGCCGCCGTGGCGCTCGTGCTGCTCGTGGCGTGCGCCAACGTGGCGAACATGCTGCTCGCTCGCGGCACCGCACGGCGTCGGGAGCTCGCCGTGCGCGCGGCGCTCGGGGCGAGCCGCGCCCGCCTGGTGTGTCAGCTGCTCAGCGAGGGGCTCGTGCTCGCCGTCCTCGGCGGGGCCTCCGGAATCCTGATCGCCTGGTGGTCCGGGCGCGCGCTCTCGGGATTCAGCTCGGACGTGCTCCCCGTTCCGGTCAGCTTCGACTTCTCGGTTGACGGACAAGTGCTGGCGTTTGCGATGGCCGCGTCCGCCGCCACCGCGATTCTCTTTGGCCTGGCGCCTGCCCTCTCGTCATCGAAACCGGCGCTCGTACCCGCGCTCAAGGAGTCGGCCGAGGGGAGCGGCCGGCGCCGGCTCACGCTCCGTAACGTCCTCGTGGTCTCGCAGCTCGCGCTCTCGCTCGTTCTTCTGGTCGCCGGCGCCCTGCTCACCCGTGGCCTGCTCGCGGCACGGCATACGGAGCTCGGCTTCGACCCGACACCGGTGTCGTCGCTCTCCTTCAATCTCCAGATGAACGGCTACGACATCGAGCGGGCCACCGCCTTGCGCGACCGGGCCCTCGACACGGTTCGTGGCCTGCCCGGAGTCACGGCAGCCTCGATCGCCTCGCGCCTGCCGCTCGCGCCCGACATCAACCTCGAAGGGATCCACGTGCCGGGGCATCACCAGCCGACCGACGAAGGCACCCTGACCGACGTCGTCACCGTAGGCGCCGACTACTTCACGACTGTCGGCGTGCCGATTGTTCACGGCCGGGCGATTACCGAAGACGACGTGCGCCAGCAGCGGCGGGTAGCGGTCGTGAACCAGACCATGGCGCGTCAGTATTGGCCGGAGGGATCTGCGGTCGGACGGTTGCTCTACACGCAAGGATTCGAATCGGAGCCCTTCGAGGTCGTCGGCGTCGCCCGGGATCACAAGGTCCGGTCCGTCGGTGAGCAGCCCCGGCCTTACCTGCACCTCCCTGCCAGGCCGTCACGATCCGTGGATCTCATCGTGCGCACCGCGACGCCCGCCGCCGGCGCACTGCCGATGCTGCGCGAGGCCGTCTGGAGGCTCGATCCTGAAATCCTGTTCACGGAGGACGCGCCGGCGGAGCAGGTGGCCAACGCGACCATCGCGCCCACCCGCATCGGCGCCATGGTCCTGGGGGCGTTCGGGGCGCTGGCGCTGCTGCTGGCCGCGGTCGGGCTTTACGGAGTGATCGCTCACGCGGTGAGCCGGAGAACGCGGGAAGTCGGCATCCGAATCGCGCTCGGTGCGGAACGCGGCCAGGTCCTTCGCATGATCCTGGCCGAAGGCAGCCGCCTGGCGCTCGTGGGCATCGGCCTCGGTACCCTGGCCGCCGCCGGCGTGGGCCGCGTTCTCGAGTCGCTCCTCTACGGGGTCAGCGGCTTCGACCCGATCGCCTACAGCCTGGCCGCCGGCCTGCTCCTGCTCGTCGCCCTGGCTGCGAACCTGCTGCCCGCCCTCACCGCCGCCAGGATCGATCCGGTGCGGGCCCTCCGGGCGGAGTAAAGGAGCAACAAGGAGGGCCGACATCCTCGTCGCGGTCTGGAGGTCGTGGTCCGTAGTCCGTGGTCGGTCGGCCGTGCACGTCGCACGCGACAAGCCGCACGTAGCACCTCGCACGTAGTACGAGCACGTCGCACGCCGCACGTGACAAGTGGCACGTAGCACCTGGCACGCAGCACGTCGCACGTGAAGAGAGCGCTACCGAACGAACACCGTCGCAGCCCCCATTTCCGCGACCATCTTGTCGATGATTTGCTGCATCTTGTCCCGCCGCTGAAGGATCGCGCGAAGCTCGCCGCCTCCCATCCACTTGCCAAGCGATGCCTTCAGACTGTCCTCGGTGAGCGCCTTCATCCGGTCCCACAGCTCGGCATCGATTCGCGTCATCTTGTGCACGATGTCCTTGCCACCCGTGAACGCCCGGGTGTGATCGATGAGGATCAGGTTCCACTCTGGGTCGACCAGCCAGTTCCCCAGGTTGGGATCCTTGTTGAAAATGAGATTGTCGAACATCTTCGCGCGGATGAGTTGCCGGTTCCACGACTGCAGGTGCTCCGGCGGGGCACTGGGTGGACCGCCAAGCTCCTTGAAGCTCTTCGCGGGCGCAACCCACATGACCGCGGCCCCGAGATCGTTTTTGACGCGGCGCTCGACCGTCGGAGGGATCATGTTGAGTTCGAGCATCTTGTCCAGCTCGTACGCGGCAATCTCGGACTTGTAGCTCTCCCAGAATCCACTGTAGATTCCCGGGCGGATTGACTTCCATGCCATCGCGCTCACCAGACCGCCCGGGGCCAGCTCGGCTCGCTTCGGGTTGGTGACGCCGGTGCCGATGTCCGAAAGTTTCAGGACCTCAGCCTTCGCAAGGTACCCCTCGATCTCGGCGCGCTGCTCGAGCCAGGTCTTGGCGCTGGTCGCGCTCGAAGCCGACACCGGCACCGGTGTCTGAGCCACCACGGGCACGACACAGGCAATCGAGAACCCGAAACACGCAGCCGCCGCCCTGGTTCGCCGGTATACCTGCATGGAATGCCTCCCTGTGGACCGCATTCTATGCCGATCCGGTCGAATGTCCATAGTTTCCGGCGGGTGCCCGCATCGGTCCTGATTCAGCCAGTTGCGCGTCACTCGAAGTTCGTCGTTGTTTCGGCCGCAACGAGAAATGTCGGTGTTCCGCCGCTGGAAATCGACATGGCATGGGCAACGACGCGTTGGCCCGACGCGGACGAAGCTGCCGCTGTGAGCGCCTCCATCGATGGGAAATGGAGCTCGGCGATCCGATGGAAGGGTGCTGGGGAGCCGTCGGCCGTTCCGACCACCTTGGAGGCGTTGAACTTCCGGAGGCCCTTGAAGTTCTCTGGTGTAACCATCGGGGAATGGTCCCGAGCGTACGCCTGCTCGAACGAGTTCACGTCAGTGGGGACAGGATAAAGAACCACTACTTTCACTGCGGCCATGGCATCCCTCCTTCGCTCTCGGTCTACGCTCGGCGCCGGCTTCGGCGATCAGAAGTGGTCGCAGGCGTGCAGGATCGAGTCGCGCACGTCTCCACGCTGAGCTTCGCTGGCGCGCGCAGCCCCTGAATCGAACCGCTTCCCCATCGTCTTCCGTCTCCTAACCAATTCCTTACGGATTGCTCACTCCCGAGCGCCGCCACCCACGCGGCCGCCACCGTAGTACCAGGTAGCAGGCAAGTGGCCTGCGGGAAGGAAGAAGGATCATGCTTCGACAGAGTATAGCCGTCCTCCTTTGCGGGTTCCTGTCCATCCCGCTCGCAGCAACAGCGCCGTCATCTTCTGACGCCCAGCGAACCATCGACGCCATCCGGAAGTCGCTCCTGCGGCTCCCCTCCTACGGCGTCTTCGACTTCCTCGCCTTTCGATACGACGAAGGTGTTGTGACGCTCTCGGGCTTCGCCTACGCGCTCGGCCTCGAGAAGGATGCGGTCAACGCGGTCAGGCGCGTTTCAGGCGTGGATGAAGTGTCGAACGAGATTGTCCGACTGCCGCCATCACCGGGCGATGATCGGATTCGGTGGGCAACGTTCTACAGGATTTACAACGACGCGTTCCTGTCGCGCTATGCCCCGGGAGGGGGAGCGCCGATCTGGCACCATCGGCGATTCCTGCTGACGCGCTTTCCAGGCATGCAGCCGTTCGGCACCTACCCGATTCACATCGTGGTCCGCAACGGCCGGACGCTCCTCGTGGGAACCGTTGACCGCGATTCGGACAAGACAGTCGCCGGGTTCCGCGCGCGGGAAGTGCCGGGCACGTTCGGCGTGGTGAACGAGCTCGTCGTACCGGACGCCGAACCCAGGAAGCCGTGACCTCGTCCTGACCGTCGGCCGGGCGCTCCCCATCGAGATGCCCGGCCAGCCGCTATCGCCGTCGTTTCGGCATCGACCGGATCGCCTCCGCTGAACGCTCCAGGCGGTGCGCACGCGTTTGGGGAGTTTTTGCTCCTTCAATGGACTCTACGTGCTCCCGCTGGTGGGTGTAGCTCAGCTCCCGCCATCGATCCCAGGCGGGCGGTCTCCCCTTCAGCGCCTTCACGAGGTCGGCAGGAGGCTTGACCACCCGCGCTTCGGTATCGAGCTCGAGCCGGATTTCGAGCGTCTCGCCCCCCACTAATCCTGCCGCCTCCCGGTGGTCCTTCCGCAGTGGAATGCAGGGCGGGCCTCCCATTGCCGCGATGGTGCTTCGGTACGTGTAGCCATTGAGAGTCACCTTGACTGGTGCGCGCACCTTGCCGAATACGGCCTTGGGATCGAAGGTCAGCGGGATGGCACACATCGCCCCCTCTCGCACGAGGGTGGTCCGGAATGTTTTCCCGGTCATCTGGCACTCCGTTTGATTGCTGGTTGACAGAAGATCCATCGCTCAGCGATCGATCGGCCCGGCCTCCGCCAGGTAGGCGCCAATCCATTTCTCCCAGCGCTTCATCTTCTCGTCGAACGCCGTTTCGGACATGCCGGCGATTTCCCGGTTGCCGGGCTCGGAGAGGCCCACGAATGTGTAGCCGACACCGGCCTCCGTCTGGGCGGCGCCCAGGGCTCTGCAGTGCACTCGCACCCTCGCCACGTATCGACGCGGCTCGACGCGGCAGTACTCGACTTCATGGCGCTCTCGATCGAGCCCGGTCACGACCCAGACAGCCTCGCCCAGCTCCTCCTGCGTCCTGAAGATCAGGCCGCGCGCCCACGCCACTCCCGCTGGATGCAGGAGCTCCGGGTTCCAGCCAGGGACCCACAGCCTCTCACCCTCGGGCGAGAAGAGCTCGAAGGCCGTGTCGAGTGAGGCGGAAATCACGAACCCGCCTCTCAGATCAATCGAGGCCGGAGCAAACATCGACCGTCACCTCCTCCAACGTTCCGATTCGCCGAAAGTCGACCAGATCGCGATGACCGAGCGTCGGGCAGTTCGGCCCCAGCCGCAGTTACACTGAACCGCTGTCTGCTGCGACGTGTGGAACACAGCTCACCGGCGCGCACCATCGCATGGCGACCCTGCGCGCAGGATCGAGACCGCGACGAGCCTCATCCTGAAGAACAGCTCTCAGCGCAGGGGTGAGTGCGCCTGGCGGAATCTCCTCGAAACCGAGCCCCGCATAGAAAGGCATGTTCCATGGGACGTCGCGAAAGGTGGTCAGCGTCAGGGCTGGACACTTGCGCTCGACGGCCCAGCTACACACCTCGGCCATGAGCCGCCTGCCAAGACCTCGACGGCCGTGATCGGGGTGAACGTCGATCTCCTCGAGGTGGGCGGCGTTGGGCTCGAGGATCTCGACGAGCGCAAACCCCACGGGAATATCGCCTGCGAGGGCAACCCAGAGACGGCCGTGGCGCTGGGCATCGCGCAGTTCCTGCTCGCTCGTCATCTCGTTGAGAACCGTATCGGGGGCGTACCCTGCCAGAAGCCTGGCGGCGGCGAGCTCTATGGCGCCTATCGCAGGCAGGTCGCGCGGTCTCGCCGCGACGATTCTGTACTGACGGGTGCCACCCGTGTCGTTCATCCGCGTCCCTCACTGACTATTTGAGGCGCAGCCTCGCTAGACGTCTGGATCGGCCTGACATCGCCACGCACCGCCGACGCGGTCTCGCGACGCCGTCCAGCCGGGGGCGAGATTGGCGATGTCGCGAAGGGTTGGATCCTTTCGGAGCGCTGTACCCATACCAATGACTTTGCCCTGCGCGACGTCGACCTGGCCGCCCGACAGGAATGCCCACGAGTGATCGTCGGAGTAATGCACGACCCGCAGGATCGGCGCATTCCCGTGGACCACGGCCGCGTCCGAAATCGCCGCGACGTTGGGGGCTTGATCGAACGGCCAATCGGGTGGCGTGGGGGACATCTCTCTCGTCCGCCTACCGCACTGGTTCACCGGCGGTGCGCCGCGCGGTCCGTCGCAATCGCTTCTTCTGCAAGGTCTCCACTCGACGTCGGTGTTGCGGGTCTGCCTCCACAGCCCCGGGCGGATGCGGTCGCTCGTCAGCCGCGCTGAACCGAACGTCAGTTGCGTCGACGTGACGGCAACACGCTACGTCGACAAACGACGATCGCGAAGTTCACGAGGATCACGACGAAAGCCGGCCAACAGACCATCGTGATCGTCGTGGTCGTCGAGATGGGCGTCATCGTCCTCAAACGTCAGCACCACAGCCTTTTGGAATAGTGTAGCGCCATGTTGGATCTCTTATGAAGTGGCTCGGGCCGAGTCACCCGGCGCCGTGCCGCTCGCGCCCGTGTTCGCCTCGCAGCTGCCCGGCGCATGCGCATTCAAAGATCAGCGTTGCGAGCTCGCGAGGCTCGTGGGCTGCAGCAGTTGCCCCTGTCCCGCCGGCAGCGTGACATGGAGGCCCGACGTCCGTAGAGACTCGTGCGTGCAATGATAGGTGACATCGCTGAGCACATCCCTGAACTCGATCGGCGTCGAAAGGGGCGCGTCGGCCGCAATCGCGAGACGCCCCTCCGCGGTCGCGTGTCCCAGATTGACCACCACGACCGCGAGTCGATCCTCGAGACGCCAACTGCAGGCCACCAGGTGGTGGTAGCTGTCGTCGCCGGCGCTCGACACGTCAACCATCCTCCAGGTCCCTGTGTGAAAGAGCGGACCGTCCGTCTCTCGCAACAGGCGGCCATACAGGTGCCGCACGCCCTCGTCCAGCCGCTCATCGGGCCAGCGACCGAGCTGGACGGGCGCTCGTAGACGCGCCCCGGTCAGCTGTCCGTCGAAGTAGAACCGAAGCCCGAGCTGCGTGGCGACGAGCACCGCCGCCGCGGGCAGACGATCGAGGAAGACCGCCGCGCTCCGCGGCTCGTCGTGATTCTCGAGAAAGCGCGCCAGGCGATCCTGATACGAAGCCTCCGCCGTCAGGTGCAGCCGCACGCCATGCGCACTTCCGGCGCGGAGGCGATCGAGCAGCCGCTTGTCATACGTGAAATGAAAGCCCTGCCGCTGCAGCGTCGATTCGAGGTCCCAGTACACCTCGGCGAGATAGACGAGCGCCGGGGCCTGGCGAACCGCCTGGGGCCAGAATTCTTCCTGGGGCCGCGGCCAGTTGTGGCGCAGGGTGGGACGCCAGACCTGCTCGAACACGTCGTTCAGCGGCAGCATGGCCATGTCGCAGCGAACGCCGTCGCAGCGAGCGGAGAGCTCCTTCAGCACGCCCACCATCGCCCTCCGCGTGTCGGGGTTGAAGTAGTTCAGCTGCGCGCTGTCGGTCCACGGCGGAAAGAAGGAATCGCGACCGCACGCGATGAAACGATCGCCGACGTGACGAAACTCGCCGGGCCGCGTCCGGTGATCGTCGGCCGTGCCGGTCACGTATCGATCCGGATGCTGCAGGACCCACGGATGATCGAAGCCCGTGTGGTTGGGAACGAAATCCAGCATCAGCCGGACGCCACGGGCGTTCAACGCTCGCCGAGCCGCGCCGAGGCCCTGCCAGCCGCCCATCCGCTCGTCAGGTACGTAGTCGGCGATCGAGTACGGCGATCCGGCCACGTCCTCGGCGGACCAGTCAGGAAGGGCCGCGCTGTACTCGCGCTGGAGCTCCGGATGCCTGCGGGCGATATCGCGGCCGATGCTGCTGCGCCGCCAGACCCCCATCAGGTAGATGAGGTCGAAGCCCGGATCGGCCAGCCTGTTCCACTCGACTCCCGGCACGTCGGCAAGGGTCGTGTGGCCCCCGTGCAGCCGCGAGAGGCGCTCCAGCCAGGGCCAGGCGCTGACCTCGAGCAGGTGAGGATGCGCGCGGAGCGGCTGCCGAATCATGCCCGTCAGAGCTTCTCTGGCAACAACGTGACGACGGTGTAGCGATCCTTCGGAAAATATCTCCTGAAGATCTCGTGCAGGTTCGCGGGGGTGATCGCATCGATACGCTCGAAGCGACGCAGGATCAGGAGCGGATCGCGCTGCAGCAGCACCGCGGACTGCAGCCGGCCGAGCCAGTAGCCGTTCTCCCTGAGCTCGATTTCGTGCGCGCGGCGCGCGCTCTCCCGGGCCCTGGTGGCCAAATCGTCCGACGGCCCCTCCTTCTGAAGGCGCTCGATCTCCTGCTGAACGCGCCCGATCAGCCGATCGACGTTGTCGGGCGACGCCGTGAAGCCGATCGAGATCCACGCGGAACCGCGCTGCGGCAGCGGCTGCGATCGCCCGACCGACACGCCGTACGTCTCGCCCAGCTCTTCCCGGAGGATGTCGCGCAACGCGATCTCCAGCACCTCTGTGGCCGCCTCGACACGGCTCTGCTCGTTCTCGTCGAGCGGCGGGTCGGCGAAATAGCTCAAGGCGGTCTGCGCCTTCGGTTCCCGGCCCTTGACGACGGTGGCGCGCTGGACGGAGGCGGGGAAGGCGAGGCCGACATCCTTGTATGTGCTGGTGCGGACCAGGGCGGACGGAAGCGAGCCCACGTAACGCGCAACCAGGGGGACCGCCTGATCCACCGTGAATGCTCCCACCATGAAGAATGTGAAGTCGGCCGCGTTCGAAAAGCGCGCCTTGTAGATTTCGACCATGGCCGCGCGATCGAGCGTCGCGATTCGATCGGCGGTCAGCGGTGTCGACGAGTAGTGGCCCATCGTATTCACGGCGGCGATCTTGTCGCTGAAGGCAACGCCCGGGTTCCTGTCGCGGTTGATCAACGCGGCCTCGAGCTGGCGCTTCAGCAGTGCGAATGCCTCCGAGTCGTCGCCTGGCGCCGTAAACCTCAGGTTGAGCAGCTGCAGCGCGGTCTCGAGGTGCGCGGGCGAGCTCGAGCCCGAAATACCGTGCGAGGAGAGGCCGATCGCCGCGCTCGCAAAGGCGAGCTTGCCCGCCAGCAGCTTCTCGAGGTCGACCGCGCGATGCCCACCGGCGCCCGAGAGCGACGCGAACGCCGTCGCCAGCTGCGCCTCGACGAACTTGTCGGGCCCGGTCAGCGAGCTGCCGCCTGGCGCCGTCAGCGAGAACAGCACCTGGTCGTTCTTGAAGTCCGTCGGCTTCAGCCAGGCTTCGAGGCCATTGCGAAAGCGGACGATGGTCACACCGAGCTCGGGGATCTCCCGTCGGCCAACCACCTCGCCCGGATCGGGGACCTTGGCCATCAGCTCGCTTGCGATGGTCGTATCGCTCCACGGCAGCACGGCAACGCTGTCCGCCGCTTTCAGGGCGGCACGGAGGTCCGTCTCCATCGGGATTGCGAGCCCGGGCTTCTGCGGCGACACCGCGATCACCGCGCGGCTGGTATCGGCGAACAGGACCCGCGCGGCATCGGCGACCTCGGCCGCGGTGATGGCCGGCACGACCTGCTGTGCGAGACGAAACTCGTACTCGATGCCCGGGCTGGGCTCGCCGAGCAGGAAGTGACTCACGTATTCCCGAACGTACGCGCCGCTCTCGCTCTTGTCGCGCTCGTTGTAGGCGCGGTCGTAGCTGGCGACCATCCACTTTCTCGCGCGATCGAGCTCCGCCGCGCCGAACCCGTGCTGCTTGACACGGTTGGACTCGATCTGGAGCGCCGCCAGGCCCGCCTCGATCTTGCCGTCCTGCACGCCGGCGCCGAGCGTGAACGTGGTGACGCTCGGGGACAGACTGCTGTCGAACGCGCCGGCGCCCAGGAAGGGGGCCTCCGGTTTTCGCGCGATCTCGTCGAAACGCTCGTTGAGCATCTGCGAAACCAGGCTGCGGACGAGCGAGGCCCGGTAGTCGGCAACCGTCTCGCTCCGTTCGCTCGGGCGCTTGCGGATGATGGAGACCGACGACTGCGTCGCCTCGGGATCCGTCGCCACCTTCACGAGCATCTCCGGCGGAAGCGGCACGTCGTACTTCCGCTCCGGCGCAGGCGTCGTCGGCCTGGGCAGCGCGCCGAACTCACCCGCGATGAGCGATGCCATCTGCTCGGGCTCGATGTCGCCGACGACCACGACGGCCATGCGATCCGGCCGGTACCATTTCGTGTAGAAGGACTCGAGCTGCGCCGGCGTGAAGCTCTTGAGCACCTCGGGCTTCCCGATCGGCAGGCGCTCGGCGTACTTCGACAGGTGATAGAGGATCGGAATCTGCTGATCGCGAAGCCGCGCGCCCACGCCAAGGCCGCCGCGCCATTCTTCGATCACCACGCCGCGTTCCTTGTCGATCTCCTTCGGATCCAGCGTCATGCCGCCGGCGAAATCCGCGAGCGCCTGCATGCCCTTCTCGACCACCCCCTCGCGATCGGTCGGCAACTGGAACATGTAGACGGTTTCGTCGAAGGAGGTGTACGCGTTCACGTGCGGCCCCAACCGCGAGCCCGTCGATTCGAGCGCGGCAATCAGCTCACCTGCCTTGAACCGCTTCGTGCCGTTGAACGCCATGTGCTCCAGGAAGTGCGCGAGTCCCTGCTGGTCGTCGGCCTCGTCCACCGACCCCGCCTTGACGGCCAGCTGCAGCATCACGCGCTTCTCCGGCCGGCCGTTCCGGCGGATGTAGTACCGCAGTCCGTTCGGCAGGGTCGCCAGGGTGACCGCCGGATCGAACGGGATGCGCTCGGTCGGCGCGAACGCTGGTTGGGCTGGCTGCTGCACCGCCTGGGCCAGACCGGCGGGCGGACAGACGGCAAGCGCGAGGGTTACGGCGAGAGCTGCCGACAAAGGGCGACCAACGGCACGGCTGAACATGCCCCCAATGTACTGCACGCGGCTTCCGACGGGATAGGCGTCGGGGGGAAAGCGCCGGACGCAGTAGAAGTCGCATTACACTGACCTCACACGAAGAGGAGGCTTGATGCCCGTCAGTCGCCGCCAGTTCATTGCCACGACATCGGTTGCCCTCGGTTCCCTGCCATTCGCCCGGCTCCGCGCCTGGCAGACCGCGGCCGGTCCGGCCACACGGTTCGAGACCATCCGCCGCAACGTGGGCTACTTCACTGGGAAGGGTGGAACGATCGGCTGGCTCGTCCACACCGACGCCCTCGTCGTAGTCGATTCCCAGTTCCCGGACACCGCGAAGCTGTGCCTCGACGGACTCGGGCAGAAGTCGTCGCGCGGGATCGATCTGCTGTTCAACACGCACCATCATGCCGATCACACCGCCGGCAACGGCGTGTTCAAGCAGAAGACCAAGCAGATTGTCGCGCACGCGCGCGTGCCGGAACTGCAAAAGGAGTTCACTGCCGCCGATCAACCTGCGCCTGTCGTGGCCGACGCGACGTTCACCGACGTCTGGTCCGAGGAGGCCGGCAACGAGCGCGTCACCGCGCGACACCACGGGCCGGCGCACACGGGGGGCGATTCGGTCATTCATTTCGAACAGGCCGACGTCGCGCACATGGGCGACCTGCTTTTCCACGAGATGCACCCGTTCGTCGATCGTCCTGGAGGCGCGTCCATTCAGAACTGGATCACGGTGCTCGAGGCCGTGATGAAGGCCATGCCGGGCAACACGACGTTTATTGCCGGGCACAGCAAGCCGGGCCTTCCGGTGGCGCACGACCGCAAGGCCCTCCAGCGGCAGCGCGATTACTTCGACGCCGTCCTGTCCCAGGCGCGCAAGGGCATCGCGGCCGGAAGCTCGAAGGACGAGATCGCGAAAGCCGACACGCTGGCCGGCTTCGAGGGCTGCCACTCGGCGCCGCCGCGGCTCACGCTCGGCTTCGTCCTGGGGGTGGCGTACGACGAACTCCAGGCCAAAGGGTGATGGGATCGAGCGATCGAGCGATCGAACGATCGAGCCATGGGATCGCGCGATCGCCGGTTGATCCCGGCGAGCCCGGCGTATTACTCTTGGCGCTCATCCGACCAGGCCAGCACCGCACCCGACCGGAGATGGCGACATGCACCCAATTACCGGCCTCCTCACGGCACTCGGCGCGCTGACGATCGTGTACATCGGCGGCTGGGCCAGGGCCTTCATGGAGGCGCGCAACACGCCGGCGCACGAGATCTCGCCGGCGACCGACACCCGGCCACCATCCCTGTTTCAGATCGGGCTCGGCGCGGTCACGAATTTCTTCGACGCACTCGGTATCGGCTCGTTCGCGACCACGACCACCGTGTTCAGGTTGAAGCAGATGGTGCCGGATCGAATCATCCCGGGCACGCTCAACGCCGGGCACACGCTCCCCACCATCGCCCAGGCCTTCATCTTCACGTCTGTCATCCCGGTCGATATCCTCACGCTGTTCTCGATGATTGTCGCCGCCGTTCTGGGCGCCTGGCTCGGCGCGGGCGTCGTGGCCAGCTGGCCGAAACGGAAGGTGCAGATCGGCATGGGCATCGCGCTGCTGGTGGCCGCAACACTGATGCTGATGACGCAGCTCAATCTGTTCCCCGGCGGCGGCGAGGCGCTCGGCGTCCGCGGGCCCAAGCTCGCGATGGCGGTCGCCGGCAACTTCCTGCTGGGCGCGGTGATGACGCTGGGCATCGGGCTCTACGCGCCGTGCATGATCCTGGTCAGCATGCTCGGAATGAACCCGACCGCGGCGTTCCCCATCATGATGGGATCCTGCGCGTTCCTCATGCCGATCGGCAGCCTTCGCTTCATCCGCGAGCGGAGCTATTCGCTCCGGGTGGCGCTGGGCCTCGCAATCGGCGGCGTTCCCGGCGTTCTGCTGGCCGCCTACATCGTGAAGTCGCTCCCGCTCTACGCCGTGCGCTGGCTCGTCATCGTCGTCGTTCTGTACGCCGCCGTCACGCTGCTGCTGTCGGCGTCGTACGAAAAGGCCGCATCGGCGGCAAGAGCCGCTGAAGCCTGAGCGGTCGTCAATCGACAGCCCTCGGGAGTGACCCCATGCGAAGCGCGATCGCCGTCCTCGTCACAACGGTCATCGTCCCAGCCGCGCCCGCCGTCGGACAGGGCACCATCGCCGATTACCAGCGCGCGTTGGGGCTGCGCGACAAATACCAGACCCTGACGCACGGCTCGCCCGAACCTGCAACCTGGCTCGAGAAGTCGGCGAAGTTCTGGTATCGCCGCTCGGTCAAGGGCGGCAACGAGTTCGTGCTGGTCGATGCCGCGACGCAGGCGAAACAGCCGGCGTTCGATCACGAGAAGCTCGCCACCGCGCTGAACGGCGTCGTCAAGCCGGAGAAGCTGTACACGGCGATCACGCTGCCATTCAACAGGTTTACCTTCGTCGAAGGCGAGAAGGCCATCGAGATCACCGTCACGAACACGGATTGGCGGTGCTCGCTCGACAACTACAGCTGCCGTCTCGACGAACGGGACGGACGCGGGGGGCGAGGTGGTCGCGGTGGAGGTCGAGGTGGCCGCGGAGGCATCCCGGGTCCCGTCCGCCAGCCCTTCGAGATCAATGGCGCCGAGCCGCGCCGCTCCCCGGACGGCAAGCTCGAAGCCCTCGTCAGCAACTACAACGTCGCGATCCGTGAGCCTGGGAAGCGGGACCTGACGATACTCAGCGGCGACGGTTCGGAGGGGAGCTATTACGACCCCGAGTCGCTGGTGTGGTCGCCCGATTCGAAGAAGATCATCGGCTACAAGGTCACACCGGGCCATCGCCGTTACGTCCACTACATCGAATCGTCGCCCGAGGATCAGCTGCAGCCCAAGCACTCGTTCCTTCCGTACGCCAAGCCGGGCGACGTGCTGGACGTGGAGCGGCCCGTGCTGTTCCTCGTCGACACGAAGAAGCAGATTGTCGTCGACAACGCGCTCTTCCCGAACCCGTACGACCTCAGCCGCCTCGTCTGGTACAAAGACAGCCGCGCGGCCACGTTCGAGTACAACCAGCGCGGCCATCAGGTGTTCCGCATCATCGAGATCAACGGCGACACGGGCGCCGCGCGCGCCGTCGTCTCCGAGGAGCCGAAGACCTTCTTCTCCTACTCCGGCAAGAAGTACCGATTCGACGTGGACGACGGCAAGGAAGTGATCTGGATGTCGGAGCGCGATGGGTGGAACCACCTGTACCTCTTCGACGGCGCGACGGGCGCTGTCAAGAGCCAGATCACCAGCGGCAAGTGGGTCGTCCGCAACGTCGTGAAGGTGGACGAAAAGGCGCGGCAGATCTGGTTCGCGGCGAGCGGGATGTATCCGGACAAGGACCCATACTTCGTCCACTACTACCGGATCGACTTCGATGGGTCGGGGCTGATGAGCTTCACCCAGGCAGACGCGAACCATGTCGTCAACTTTTCGACCGACATGGCGTACTACGTGGACACGTACTCCCGCGTGGATCTGCCGGCGGCCTCCGACCTGCGGCGCGGCAGCGACGGTTCGCTGGTCACGCGTCTCGAGTCAGCCGATATCGCCGACCTCGCCAAGGCCGGCTGGAAGCCGCCGGAAGTCTTCACCGCAACGGGACGCGACGGGAAGACCGACATCTGGGGCGTGATCTACCGGCCCACGAGCTTCGACGCGTCGAAGAAATATCCGGTCATCGAGAACATCTACGCGGGGCCTCAAGGCTCCTTCGTCCCGAAGTCCTTCGCCGCCTTCAACGCGATGCAGTCGCTCGCCGAGCTCGGATTCATCGTCGTGCAGATCGACGGCATGGGAACGAGCAATCGATCGAAGGCGTTCCACGATGTCGCATGGAAAAACCTCAAGGACGCCGGCTTCGAGGACCGGATTCTGTGGCACAAGGCGGTGGCGAAGCGGTATCCGTACTACGACATCACCCGCGTCGGCATCTACGGGACGTCGGCAGGCGGGCAGAACTCGCTCGGCGGCCTGCTCTTCCATCCCGAGTTCTACAAGGTTGCTGTGTCGTCGGTCGGGTGCCACGACAACCGCATGGACAAGATCTGGTGGAACGAGCAGTGGATGGGATGGCCCATCGGGCCGCAGTACGCCGACTCGTCCAACGTGGAGAACGCCTACAGGCTCGAGGGCAAAGTGCTCCTGGTCGTTGGCGAGCTCGACACGAACGTCGATCCGGCATCGACCCTCCAGGTCGTCAACCAGCTGATCCGGCATAACAAGGAGTTCGACCTCCTGGTGATCCCCGGCGCCGGCCACGGGCCCGGGGGAGAGTACGGAGAGCACAAGCGGTTCGACTTCTTCGTGCGGCACCTCCACGGCGTCAGGCCGCCGGAGTGGCAGGAGCTCGAGAAGTTGATGAAGTCCACCGCAACTTCGCAGCAATAGGGACGGCCGGTCCGCACCTGTCGCGACGCTCAGGGCCGCGTCGCCTGCATCCTCACCGAACGCTGACGTTAATCGGACTCCAGAGCGAGCGGGTTGCTGAACACCTCCGTCTCCCGGTATCACCGTTCCCGCAAACAGGCCCGAGCCAGGCGCTCATACCCTTCCACCGCCGCCTCGAGCTCCGCCAGAGACACGTACTCCTCGTCGGTATGCGCGAGGAGAAACGACCCCGGGCCGTAGAGAAGCGGCGTGCCCCATCGGCCCAGCAGCGGGACGTCCGTTGTGAATGGAAAGACGGCGGTTTCGAACCCCGGGACCGTGTGCATCCTGATCGGCGGGACTCGCAGAATCTCCACGACCTTCACAGCCGGCTCGAGATCCCTGAGAACCGAAAGCAGTTCATCGGCCGAACCGACGGTCCTGAAGAGGACTTCCGCAGACGCGCGCGCCGGGATGACATTGGGCGCCACGCCGCCGTCGATGAGCCCGATGGTACTGAACGTCACGCCGAGATCCGGATCGGAAGGCAACCTGAGCGAGCGGAGCCGAACCAGCGCGTCAATCAGCTTGTCGATCGCCGATACACCGTGTTCCGGAGCGGCCGAGTGTGCCGCCCGGCCGTGCGCGTCGAGGCGAACGCGGAGTACTCCGCGGGTCGCGGCGGCCAGGCGGTTGTCGGTCGGCTCACCGTTGATCAGGAACCGCGAAGCATTCGGAATCGTATTGGCCGCGACTGCTCCATCGCTGCCGCGCTCCTCGCCGGCAACGAACAACAGGCCGACGCGGCGCTCCCCGGCTGCCCGAAGGCGCTCGACCGCCGTCACCTGCGCTGCAACGATGCCCTTGGCATCGCAGGCCCCACGGCCGTACAGCCGATCGTTCCGGACCGCGCTCGGGAAAAACGGCGGCACGCAGTCGAAGTGGGTCGAGAGCACGACCTCCGGAGGCTCGAGCGTTGCCAGGACGTTCGCGCAGCCCCGATCGAGCGCCTGTTCCGTGACGGTATAACCCATCGCGAGCAGCCGCTCGGCCAGCCACTGTCCCGCAAGCTCCTCACGCCCCGTCGTCGAATCGATGTCGATGAGCGCCCGTGCGAACGCGAGAAGGCCTAGCGGATCCATTGCTCGAGAGCCGTTCGTGCGTCGGTTCGTTCGTCCCGATACTTGACGATGATCGGCGTGGCAACGGCGAGACCCCACTCCTGCCCCTTCCCGCCGGTCAGGGGGCGCGTGCCGGGCACCACGACGGCGCCTTCGGGCACGATCACGGGCTGGCCCGCGGGGGGCTGGATGATGCGCTCGTTGGGGACGTCGTAGATCGGCGTGGATCCGGTCAGGATGGTCCCGGCGGCCAGCACTGCCCTGCGCTTCACCACGGTCCCCTCGTACACGCCGCAATTGCCGCCGACCAGGACGTCGTCCTCGACGATCACCGGCAGCGCGCCCACGGGCTCGAGCACGCCGCCAATCTGCGCGGCGGCGCTCACATGGACACGCCGGCCAATCTGCGCGCACGATCCGACGAGCGCGTGCGAATCCACCAGCGTGGCATCGTCCACGTATGCTCCGATGTTGATGTACATCGGCGGCATGCAGATCACGCCCTGCCCCAGATACGCGCCATCCCGCACCGTCGAACCCCCCGGCACGATGCGAATCCCGTTCGCCGCATCCACCTTGCGCAACGGCAGCGTGTCCTTGTCGTAGAACGGCCACCGCCCGTGATCGGCAGAGACGTCCTTGATCTCGCCCACGCGGAAGCCGAGGAGGATACCCTGCTTGACCCAGGTGTTGACACGCCAGCCGGTCGGGGTCGAAGGGTCCGGCTCGGCGGCCCGGACGACGCCCGCCGAGAGCGCCGCGCGCAATTGGTCGAACGCCGCGCGCGCTGCGGCCCGGTCCACGCCGGCGCCGGCGGCGATCAACGACTCGATATCGGAGACGAGCGTATTCATACCGAGACACCCGTGGTTGCGCGCAGTACCTCGAGGATCCTGGCCCGAGAGGCCTCACGCGGCGGGACCATCGGCAGCCGATAAACCTCTTCGAGAAGGCCCATCGCGGCCATGGCGCTTTTTACCGGGATCGGATTGGACTCCACGAAATTGATCATCATCAGCCGCAGCAACTGCGCATGTGTCTTTCGCGCAGCGGCGAAGTCGTTGCGCTCCGCGGCCTCTACCATGCGCACCATCTCGGAGGGCACCTCGTTCGACGCCACCGAGATTACGCCATGGCCGCCCACCGCCATCACCGGCAGCGTCAACGCATCGTCGCCCGACAGGACGAGGAACTGATCTGGCACGGCCCCGCAGACGTCGCACATCTGCGAAATGTTGCCGGACGCTTCCTTCACCCCGACGATGCCCGGGACCGTGCTGAGGCGGACGAGCGTCGCCACATCTACATTGCAGCCGGTGCGCCCCGGGACGTTGTAGACGATGACGGGCAGCCCCACCTCGGTGGCTATGGCAGTGTAGTGCTGGTAAAGGCCCTCGGGCGTCGGCTTGTTGTAGTACGGCGTCACCGAGAGGAGGCCGGTGGCGCCGGCGTCCCGCATGCGCCGGCCGGTGTGAATCACATCCCGCGTGTCGTACCCGCCTGCGCCGGCCAGCACCGGCACCTTCCCGCCCGCTTCCTCCGCGACCAGCGCCACGACACGGACGCGTTCGTCCTCGTTCAAGGTGGGACTCTCGCCCGTTGTCCCGCACGGGACGAGGAAGTGTATGCCGGCGTCGATCTGCCTTCGAGCCAGACGCCGCACGGCGGCTTCGTCCACGGAAGCATCGTGATGAAACGGTGTGACGAGCGCGGTACCGACTCCGGTGAATGGTCGTCGCATAAATCTCCCTTCGGTCGCAGCTGTCGGTTCCCAGTTCCCAGTTCCCAGTTCCCAGTTCCCCGGCATGCCGGACGGCGACCGGCGATGCGATCACAGCCCCAGCACATCGCGCATCGTGTACCAGCCGCTCCGGCGGTCGAGCCACCTCGCAGCCTCGAGCGCGCCACGCGCGAAGATCGAGCGATCGCGTGCCGTGTGCGTCAGCGTGATGGTCTCGGCGGCCGCGTCGAACCCGACGGTGTGGGTTCCAGGGATCGAGCCAGCGCGTGTGGATGCGACGTCGATCGGTCCCGAGTAGCCGCTGCGCCGCATCGCCGCCTGCAAGGCGAGCGCGGTGCCGGACGGCGCATCGCGTTTCGCCGAGTGGTGCAGCTCGTGAATCCAGGCACCGAACTCCGGCCGCGAGGCCAGGAGCCCGGCGGCCCGCTCGACCAGTGCCTGAAACAGGTTCACGCCGAGCGCGAAGTTTGCCGCGGCCACTACGCCAATACCGTTGCGCAAGGCGATCTCGCGGAGGGCGGCCTCCTCGGCCTGCCAGCCCGTCGTACCAATGACCACGCACAATCGGCGCTCCGCACAACGCCGGAAATTCGCTGGAACGGCCTCCGCGACCGAGAAGTCGATCGCCACGTCCGCATCCGGCCACACGGCATCGTCAGAGTTGTCCCGTCGAATCACGCCAACGACGTGGAACCCGTACTCCGGGCTGAGCCGCTCGACCAGCCGGCCCATGCGGCCGCGGCCGACGAGGATGAGGCGCCGAGCCTCGGGGCCCGATCCGCCGGCATCGGCCGCGGTCATGTGCTGGCGCCCATTGCCGCAAGGGCCGGTGCAGGCTCGCCAAACCATGTCTGGTGCAGATGGTTCATCGCCTCCGCCAGATCCCGTTCGTGCAGCACGACAGTCAGGTTTCGCCTCGAGGCAGCCTGCGAAACCATCCTCAGCGGGAAGCCTTCGAGCGACCCGAGCAGGCGAACCGCCAGCCGGCCATCTGCGCGCAATCGATCGCCGACCACGCAGAGGATGGCCATTTCGCGTTCGACCAGCACGTCGGCAAACTCCGTCAGGGCAGAGACGATTGCCTCGAGACGCCTGTCGTCGTCCACGGTCACCGAGACGCTCACCTCGGACGTGGTCACGACGTCCACCGATGTGGCGCAGCGTTCGAAGACCTCAAACAACCTGCGGAGAAATCCGTGCGCCATCAGCATGCGCGTCGAAGTGACGTCGATCACGGTGATGGCGCGCTTGCACGCGATGGCCGCCACGGGATACTGGCTCGATGGCGGCACCGCCGCGATCAGCGTGCCGGACGATCCGGGTCGCAGGCTGTTGAGTATCCGCACCGGAATGTCGCGCTCGACGGCCGGGAGAATCGTGCTCGGGTGCAGCACCTTTGCGCCGAAGTACGCCAGCTCCGAGGCCTCGCCGAACGACAGGTGCGGCACGAGCCGCGGCGTCCGGACGATGCGCGGATCCGCGGTGAGCATGCCGTCCACATCGGTCCAGATCTGAATCTCGATCCGGGGATGCCCTGCCCGCGCCAAACCGGCCGGCTCCTGCCGCGCATCCCGGATGGCTGCAGCGATGACGGCGGCCGAGTAGTCGGATCCTCCCCGGCCAAGGGTGGTTGTCACCCCGGCAGCCGTCGCACCGACGTAGCCGCCCACCACCGGAACGAGGCCTTCGTCGAGCCGCGGAAGAACCTCTCTGGCGACGGCCTCGCGGGTCGGGACCGGGAGCGGCGATGCTGTGGTATGTGCACCGTCGGTGACGAGCGTGCGCCGCGGGTCCACCCAGGTGGCTGGAATCCCTGCCTCTGCGAGAGCGGCAGCGACGATGCGGCTGCTCAGCAACTCGCCGGTCGCCGCGATGCTATCCAGGGCGCGCGCTGGCGCCTCGCGAAGGACGGTCAGGGCTTCGAGTACCGCGCGAAGCTCCTCGAGTTGCTGTCGGAGAAGGTCGCCTACCTCCCCACGGGTTGGAACGAGCTCGTGCAACGCGTCCTCGTGGCGGCGGTGAAGCTCGCTCACTCGCCGGGTCACCTGCTCCAGGTCCCCGGCGACGGCCGCGCTCGCCAACGCCAGCAGGGCATCGGTCACGCCCGCCATCGCGGAAACCACCACCACGGGCCGCCAGGCATCCCGCGTGCGTGCGGCGGCCACAATCGCGGTCAGCCTGTGAATCGCTCCGGGATCGGCCACCGACGTCCCGCCAAACTTCATGATCACGACCGGCTCGGTCACAGCCATCCATCCACCTTCATCAATTCAGCGTTGAGGATTGCGGCGCCGGCAGCGCCGCGCACCGTGTTGTGCCCCAGCGCGACCATTTTGAGGTCGAGCACCGGGCAGGCGCGCAGGCGTCCCACGGTGATCGCCATTCCGTGGGCTCGATCGACGTCGAGGCGCGGTTGCGGGCGGTCGGGCGAGTCCAGGTAGATCACCGGTGAGGGCGGGGCGCTCGGCAGCTCCAGATCCTGTGGCCGTCCGCGAAACCTCTGCAGCGCCGCACGCGCGTCCTCGAGCGAAGCCATCCGATCGCATGCCACGGCGATCGCTTCGGTGTGCCCATCCAGAACAGGAACCCGCGTCGTCTGCGCGCTGACTACCATCGCGTGGGGCACGACTGCATCGGCCGTCAGCGTGCCGAGGATCTTGGCGGTCTCGCTCTCGATCTTCTCCTCCTCGCCGGAGATGAACGGAACGACGTTGCCCACGATGTCGAGCGACGGAACACCAGGATAGCCGGCGCCGGAGACCGCCTGGAGCGTCGTGACCATCACGCGCGTGATGCCGAAGTCGCGAAGCGCGCCGAGGACGATGGACAGCACGACGGTTGAACAGTTCGGGTTGGTCACCAGGGCGCCGGACCAGCCGCGCTCGCGCCGCTGATAAGGTATCAACGCGAGGTGATCGGCGTTGACTTCGGGAATGACGAGCGGCACCCGCGGGTCCATCCGAAAGCTGCGAGCGTTGCTGACAACGATGTGCCCGGCGGCGGCGAAGGCGGGTTCGATCGTGGCCGCAGCGCCCGCATCCAGGCCCGAGAACACGAGACGCGGGCCCCTGCCTGGCACGCACGGCTCGATCCGCTGCCGGCCAACGTGCTCGGGCAGCGGCGCCGACAGCCGCCAGGTGGCCGCATGTTGGTACGCACGGCCCTCGGACCGCTCGCTCGCCGCGAGCCACGCGGGCCGGAACCACGGGTGAGTGTCGAGCAGCCGGACGAACTGCTGGCCGACCGTACCGGTCGCGCCGAGAATGCCAACCTCGATTCGCTCTGCGGAAAATGCGCCCATTGATCAATGCAGGTCAAATGAAAAAGCCCGCCGACCTGTTGTGGCCGGCGGGCTGGTTGAGTCCATGTACTCGGATGCTAGATCACGTGCACACACACGCCGCCGACCTGCAGGTTCGCTTGACCCGCTTTCGATCGGACCCGATGTGCCTGTGCGACATGACTTGCCGGCAGTATAGGGTCGGGGCGTTGAGGTGTCAAACGGTTTTCGTCACGATGTCAATGTGTCATCGCGTACAGGAACACGTTGATGCCGACCGCATAGCCGTTGGGCGAGAATCGGTAGAAGAACTCGGGATCTTCGCCCTCCCGCTCCCACGCATCGGAGATGTCCGTGTTGTGGGTCATGAACACGAGAAGCCGCCCACGCTGGTCGCTGATGCCTCGCACGTTCACGCGCGGGCTGTCGGAGCCTCGCTCGGACGTCTCTCCGCCCGTCACGCGCCAGTGCCGGATGTTGGGGATCTGCGGAACCTCCTGCAACTGGAACATCACACGGAAGACGGCGTGATCCGGCGGCAGGTCCACGATCGGGTACTCCATGGGCGGAAGCACGCGGCCAATTTCTGACTGCCAGTGCAGCCAGGCGTCGGTGCCCCAGAAGTCATCGACCCAGAGAAAGCCGCCCTTCTCGAGGTACTCGCGGAGCCGCACGGCTTCCTCGTCGGTGAAACCCGCGGTCCCTGCGTCGGAGGCGATGATGAAGGGGCACCGGAAGAGCTCGTCGTCGGTGGGCCGCACGACGAGGTGATTGGGCTCGCCATCGGGCAGCTGGCTGACGCGCGTCTTGGTGAGCTCAGCCAGCCGGATCGAAAAGTTGATGTCCGCGTTCGGATAGTCAGTCCACCATCCCTGCCCGCCCGCCTCGCGGGTGACCCGCGTGTACATCAGCCGGCAGAAGTTGAACCGGCCGTCGAAGCTGTCGGCCATCGGCAGCCGCGGCGTTGGGCCGCGCGAGCGCCGGAACGGAAAGACATCCTGGCCGGCAGCGGCGGCTGCCGCCATCAGAACGGCCGAGAGCAGGGCTACGGCAGCACGCACGACTCTTACTTCTTGTCGCTCTTCTGAGGGGCTCTTGCGTCCGGACCCTTCGAAAGGGACTTGTAATACTGCTCGACGAGCTTCCTGAACTGCTCTGGTACTTCTTCGGATCCGGAAAGCAGGATCTGGTTGGCGTCACCCTCGAGGCGGCGCCGCAACCCGTACTCGAAGCGCTTCGCCCCCTCGGTGACCAGCGTCTGCAAGCGCGCGAGCTCGGCCGCGTCCTTGTACACGCGTTCGTCGTCGAGCGCCCGCAGGTTGCGAAGGAGCGCGTCGAGCTCCTTCGGATCGATTCGCTCACGCTGGAGGTTGCGGCGCAGTTGCTCGGCCTCACGCGTCCACTGACGCATTTCGCCGCGGAACTGGCGGATGTCGTCGGGCGAGAAGCGGCCCGGCCGCCGATCCCCAAAGCCTCCACCTGCCTGCCACTGACCCATCGTGTCGCCGAGGCCGCCGCGGCCATCCTGCGTGCGGCCGTCGTTCTGACCCTGCTGGCCCCCCTGGCCCTGCTGGCCTTGTTGGCCTTGCTGCCCTTGCTGGCCCTGCTGGCCTTGTTGTCCTCGCTGTCCCTGCTGACCTTGCTGGCCTTGTTGTCCCTGTTGGCCTGGCTGCCCTTGCGGGTCCTGTTGGCCTTGCTGGCCCGGTTCGCCCTGCGAACCCTGCTGGCCTTGTCGGCCCTGCTGCGCCTGTTGGCTCCGCTCGCGCATGCGCTGGTCCAGCGATTCCAATCCGCGGGCCAGTTCCTGCGCGCGTTCGAGCGCGGTCTCCGCGGGATCCGGCTTCGATTCGCCGAGTGCGCCCGCGGCATCCGCGAGCCGCTTCTGCATCTCGGCGATGTTGGCGCCGATCTCTCCCTCGAAGGTCGCCGCATCGCTGGCCTGCACCCCGGCGCGAATCATCGATCGTGAATACCGGATCTTGTCGCGCACGCGGTTGTCCCGGAGCGAACCGGCGGCTTCCGACAGCTTGCGCGCGGTTTCGCGTTCGCTGCGTGCCAGGTCGGCCGCCGTGCGATCCATCTGCTTCTCGAGCTCCGCGACACGCGCCTCGAGCTGATCCTTCCGCTCGCTGAGCTGCTGCACCTTCTCCTGACGGTTGGCGCCGGGCTGATCCAGTCCCCCGACTTCCGCAGCGATCCGCTGCTGCTCGCGCGCTATCTCCTCCGCCTGCTGCATGGCATCCTTGACGTCGCGCTCACCGCGTCCCGACTGTGCCTGCTGGAGCCGGCGCTGCGCTTCCTGCAGGCGCTCCAGGGCAGTGGCCGCCTGCGCCGCGCCCGACTGTCCCTGCGCGGAGGCCTGCCGCATGGCGTCGGCCGACTGTCGCAGCTGGCGTGCCGCGCTCATCAAGTCGGGGCGGTCCTCCTCGCGCGAGAGCTGTTCCAGCCTGCGAGCCGCCTCCTCGACCTGCTCGGCCAGGCTGCGCTGGGACTGCCCGCCGCCACCCGCCTGCTGCTGCCCGGCGGCCGCCCTGCGCCTCTGCCGCTCGGCCTCCTGCTCCTGGCGGCGCGCGAGCTCCTTCAACTTCTCCATCAGTTCGTCGAGCTGCTGATCGGCCTGCTGCTGTTGCGCGCGCTGGGCAGTCTCGTACTGGTTCGACATCCGGTCGAGCTCCAGCTCGAACAGATCGGCCAGGTCCTCCGCCATGGCGCTGTTGCCGCCGCCGCCCCCACCGCCGCCGCGCTGCGTCATGACCTGGACTTCGTATTCCTCCTCCGCCTTCTGCAACGCCTGCAGCGCCTTCTGCTCCGGCGGAATCGCGCCCTGCGGATCGGTCTTCTGGAGCTTCGCTTCGGCGTTGCGCATTTCGGTGACCGCCTGTGGAAGGAGGTCCGCGATCTTCTTGAACGACGGGTCCTGCTCGACCAGACGGCTGTTCATACGCGTCAGCAGCCCCTCGACCTGCTCGCGCAACCGCGCCTGCGACAGCGCCACCACCGTGCTGCTCTCCCGCAGCTTGTCCGCGCTCAGCGTCTTCCGATCGCGGTTGATGTTGAACGTGGCCGCAATGATCTGTCGCTGCTGTTGCGAGAGCGCCCCGACTTCCTGATTGCCGCCCCCGCCACCTCCGCCGCCGCCCATCGATTCAGCGCGGCGGAACTCCTTGCGCAGCGGCCTGACCTGCAGGAAATAGAGATCGCTCGAAGCGCGCTTGGCGCCGTTCACCGAATCGTTGTCGGCGGCGCGCGCGTAGTAGGACACGAAGTCCCCTGGCTCGACGTTCAGCTCCTCCAGGTAGAACGTATGGCCGGCAGTGACCTCCGGCAGCCGATTTCTGCCCTCGAACAGCTTGATCGTCTTCTCGGGAGCGCCGTTGACCGAGTAGACCAGCTCCAGGTCTCGCACGCCGAAATCGTCCTCGGCGCGCGCCTCGACGAACACCTCTTCGATCGGCGACGCGCTCGTGTCGCGGCCGGGTCTCGCAATCGAAACGGTTGGCCCCAGGTCGCTCAGCACGTCAATCGTGTACTGCGGCGAGGCTGACACGCGTTCGCCCGTGGGCGCATCGAGCTCGACCCGATAGAACCCATCGCGATCGGCGACGAACCTGGTCGTCAGCGTTCCGTCGGCCTGTGCGGCCAGCGGCGCCTGCTCCTTGTCGTGCAGCAGGACCTGTCCGCCAGGTGACGTCATCGTGGGCGTGATTCGTACGCGAACCTCGGTGCCCTTCAGCACGGCGATGTCGCCGCCGTCTTCGACCTTTCTCGGCTCCAGCCCGGTGTATGCCGGGAAGTGGTACTCGAGCTCGAGCGTCTGCACGTAGGGCAGATCGACCACCTTCAGCGTGTACGTGGCGGACTTCACGCCAGCCGCCTCCACGAAATAGTCAACCGGGCCGGCCAGGTCGAACAACATGCCTTCGTACTGATTCGGGCTGTCCGCGCTCTCGCTCCGAATGAGCGGCACGCGCTCGAATGCGGACTCGGCAGACCTCCGCACCATCAACGCGGCCTGATCGGCTTCGAACCCGTCGAGCCTGGCAGTGATGGTCTGATCGACGCCCTTGGGAACCGTCGCATTCCCGGGGTTCACGTCGATCCTGTACGGCGTCGCCGCCTGTACGCTCTTCGAAACGACGAGAAGGGCCGATACCGCGTGGCGAAGATATCCGGGACCGAGCGAGAACAGCGCCGCGGCGACGGCCACGACCGCGGCGGCGCCGAGCGCATAGTTGCGCATCGCCACGCGCTCGACCTCGCGGCCACTGTCGATCGCCTGGCACTTCTGCACGGCGGATTCGACCAGACGATTCACCAGCGCCGCCGAGTGCGGCGAGTTCCCGCGCTCAGCCAGACGGCTCGCCTCGATCGCGCTGATGATCTCGGCCTGGAGCGACGGTTCGTGCTCCTCGAGATAGAGCGCGACCTGCTCGTCCGATGCACGCCGCAGCAGCGGCCGGACGATGAACCAGCCGAAGAGCACCAGCAAGACGACGGGAAGAATGACGCGGAAGGCCAGGATCGCGGCCGGACTGAACCGCCAGGCCTCGAGCCCCCACGCAGAGAGCAGAAAAGCGGCAAAGCCCAGGCCGAGCAACCCCAGCATGCCGCGCATCAGCAGCTTGTAGCGCCACCGCCGGCGCACGTGGCGAATGATGCCGACCAGGTCGGTCGGCGGCTCCGAGCGCGGCAGGAGGACTCGCATACGCTACGCTACCTTTCAATCACGTGACCAGCTTACACCCTTACATCACCGACCTGTTCGCGACGATCGTTTCCCCGGCGAGGAGCAGGAGGCCGGCAAACAGCAGGTACCACCAGATCCGCTGGGCGGCTTCCTGGGCTTCGTCGGTGGGGGTGGCGGGCGTATCGGTCCCGCCGGCCCCGCCCGCCCGGCCCATGGCGGCGGCCACGACTTCTTCGGGATCCATCCCGGTCAGGTCGGATTCCGTCAGCTCCACGTTGCTGGCGACGACGACCGCCGTATCGGCTTCCCGGTCCGTGGTCCGCACCTCGTAGAAGCCCTGTTCCAACAGTTCCAGCACGTCCGGACCTTCTTCGTCCAGGGTGACGCGCTGGCCGCTCGGCGTGATCACCAGACGCGGATCTGCGGCGCTCCGCTGCAGCCCGGCCTCGTGGGCCGGCTCGACCACATCTCCAACGGTCCGCCACGGCGCGGGCTCGCGATACCCTCCGAGGTGGCGGATCACGCGGTGGACGAAGGGCAGGTAGACGGGCTTCACGGCAAGGTCGTTCCAGTACAGATCCAGCGTGGAGGTCCACAGCAACACGCGCCCGCTCCCCACCTTCCGCTCCAGCAGCGCCGCTCCCCCGTCGTCATAGCGCGCGAGCACCTGCGCGCCCGGAACGGGCGTCGTGCCTCGATATCCGTAGAACCTCGCGGTCGAGAAATCGCCGGTTCGCGGCGCTCGGAAGATCTCGAACACCGGATGACCGTACTCGAGCGCGCCGAGTCGCGCGGCCGCGCCGGAGGACCGATCGACCGGCGCGGCGAGCGCCGCCGGCATGATGTCGGGGATCTCGGGCCAGGTGCCGCGGTCGCCGAGCACCACGAAAAGGCCTCCGCCCTTCTCCACGAACTGCCGAATGCGCTCTGCCGTGCTCGGCGCGACGGCCACATCGTTGAGAATCAGGACCGAGGCGCGGCTCAACGCGTCGGCGGAAATCGAGTCTGCCGGCGCAGTGGACGCCTCGAAGCGCGGCGATTCGCCGAGCGCCAGCGCTCTCGAGAGGTAGAGGCTCGTTTCTCTGGGGCTGCCGGCACGCTCGGCGATGATCACGCGAATCGGATTCTCGGGCGTCAGCACGAAGTGGAACGCGTTGTCACGGAGAAGCGCGTCGCTCGCGAGCCTGACCGTCGCCTTCATGTTCGGCCCGGTCAGCGTGACCGGTTCGAACGTCACGGACGCTGAGCCGTTCGCCTCCAGGCTGACCTGTCGTGTTTGAATCGCGCGGTCCCCCAGCTCCAGCGCCACATCGACGCTGCCGGCGGCGGTGCCGGCGTGATTGATCACGCCGGCTGTCACTGTGACGCGCTCCTGACCCTCGAAGAGCGTCCGCTGCAGCGATACCGGCGTCACCGCGAGGTTGGCCGAGCCAGTCTCCGTGATGGGGACGGCGGTCAGCACTGCGCCGTCGGGCAGGCGCACGCCTTCGGCGCCCTGCCAGCCGGCGCGCTGAAAATCGGAGATGAGCACGGCCTCCCGCCGCGGCAGCGCGGACTCGGCGAGAATGCTGCCAGCCAGCTTGAGCGCCGGCCCGTACCGCGTTGCGCCCGCGCCAGATTCCATGCTGGCGATGGCCGCGAGCAGTCGCCGCTTGTCGCCGGTCGAACGCACGGCCACCTCGGATCCGGAGGCAAACAGCACAATCGACCCACGGTCCGATCCGCGGAGGCCGTCGATCGTTTCGCGCACGGCGTCCAGGGCACGCTGCCAGTGATCGCCATACCCCATGCTGTAGGAGCGATCCAGCAGGACCACCACCTCACGCGCCCCCGACATGCCCGCGGCCCCGAAATCCTGGCGCTTCAGGAACGGCCTGGCGAAGGCGAACACGATCAACGCGAGTGCCGCCAGCCGCATCATCAGCAACAGCCAGTGGCGTATCCGCCGCCGCTGCACGGACTGGTAGGGGATCCGCCGCAGGAACATCAGCGACGGAAACTGCACGACGTTCTTCCGTTCCTTCTGAATCAGGTGCAGCAGCACCGGAATCGCAAGGCCCGCAAGCGCCACGAGCAAGAGCGGGGTCAGAAACGCCATACGCGCGTCATCAGTTCAGCACGTTGCACGTCGCACGTGACGAGCACACGCTGCATGTTATCGAACCCTCGACAGACGTTCGCGCGTGGACAAGTAGCTGAACAACGCGTGGTCGAGCGGCGACGAGGTGTTCACGAGCGTGTAGTCCACCCGGTTCGCCGCGAACCGCTCGGTCAGCCCGGCGATATGGGCGCGGACCAGCTCGCGGTACTGCTCGGCGAGCTTTTCCGGCACGATCGGCAGCTGCTCGCCGCTCTCGAGATCCTCGAACGCGGACGGCTCCGTGAACGTGAAGTCCAGCTCCGCCGGGTCCAGCAGATGAAACACGACGATGTCGTGCCCGCGGAACCGCAGGGGCCCCACCGCTTCCAGCACCGCGTCCGGATCTTCGTAAAGATCCGACACGAGCACCAGCACGCCGCGGCGTCCGAAGTGCTCGGCCATCTTGTGCAGGGGTGCCCGCAAGTTGCCCGGCTTCGATGGCTGCAGCCGATCCAGCACGTGCAGGACGGTTTCCATGTGCTTGGCCGACGGCGGCACGTGCTCGACGATGTCGTCGTCGAAGGCGACGAAGCCGACGCGGTCGCGCTGGCGGTGGACCATGTAGGTGAGGCACCCGGCGAGTATCCGGCCGTAATCCAACTTGCTCATGCCGCGCGAACCGAAGCCCATCGATTTGGACACGTCGAGCAGCACCGCGAAGTTGGAGTTGGAGTCCGCTTCGTACTCCTTGATGTAGTAGCGATCCGTTCGCGCGTAGAGCTTCCAGTCCACGCGCCGGATGTCGTCGCCGGGCACGTAGCCGCGATGCTCCGCAAAATCGACGGACGCCCCGAAATACGGCGAGCGATGGAGCCCGTTGATGAAGCCGTCGACGACCGAGCGCGACACGAGCTCGAGGTTGCCCACGCGCGCGAGCACGGTGGGGTCCACGAATCGGGCGCCGGGGATCGCGGATCCGGTAATCATCGGCCGCCTACAGCCCCGAGCGCGGCATCGCCACGGACTCGAGCAGCCGATCGATCAGCGCGTCGCTCGTGATCCCCTCGGATTGCGCGTGGAAGTTGGTGAGCACACGATGCCGCAGCACGGGATGCGCGAGAGCCCGGATGTCCTCGAAGTTCACGTGGTAGCGTCCGCTGGTCAGCGCGCGCGCCTTGGCGCCGAGCACGAGATATTGCGCGGCACGGACGCTGGCACCGAATGCGATCCATTTCTTGATGCTGTCGGGGATCGTGGGCGACTTCGGACGGCTGGCGCGCACGAGGTTCAGCGCATACCGCATGACCGGCTCGGCCACGGGCACTCGCCGGACGAGTCGCTGGAATGCCACGAGGTCCTGTCCGCTCACCGGCTGCTCGAACCTCGGCTCGAGGATGGCCGTCGTCGTTCGAACGACCTCGAACTCCTCGTCCTCGGGCGGGTGATCGATCACGATATGGAACATGAAGCGATCGAGCTGCGCCTCGGGCAGGGGGTAGGTGCCTTCGAGCTCGATCGGGTTCTGCGTGGCGAACACGTAGAACGGCTCGTCGAGCTGATACGTGCGGCCCTGGATCGTGACCCGATGCTCCTGCATGGCCTCGAGCAGCGCCGACTGCGTCTTGGGCGGCGTCCGGTTGATCTCGTCGGCAAGCACGATATTCGCAAAGATCGGACCGGGCGCAAACACCATCTGACGACGGCCCGTGGCGGGGTCCTCCTGGATGATGTCCGTGCCGGTGATGTCGGACGGCATCAGGTCCGGCGTGAACTGAATCCGCGAGAACTTGAGGTCGAGAACCCGCGCCAGCGTGTGGATCAGCAGAGTCTTCGCCAAACCGGGGACGCCGACGATCAGCGAGTTGCCGCCGACGAAGAGGGTCAGCAGCACCTGGTTGACCGTCCCGTCCTGCCCGACGATGAGTTTCTTGAGCTCGCTGGTGATGCGGTCGCGGCCTGTCTTCATCTTCTCGGCAAGCGCAACATCATCCGGAGATTCGAGGTCCACGACGTCCTGCATCACAGGGTCCACAATGCCTCCAAGTAGCTACCAGCTACCAGCTTTCAGCTTTCAGCCCCCAGCTTGCAGCTCTTAGCTTTCAGCTTCAGCTTTCAGCCGGCTGACAGCAACTGACAGCTGATAGCTGATAGCTGATTAGTGTGTCAACCCGTACACGAAGTAGTTCACGCCAAACTTGTAGGCCTCGTTCGACAGATCGATGGGCACGAAGCCCGTATCCGAGTATTCCCAGTACTCGCCGAGATCCTGATTGTGCCCGGCAATCGCCATGAGACGCTTGGCCGGGTTGTTGTCCTCGAAGATGCCGTAGTAGGTTTCCTGGCCGTAGTACCCGAAGTTGAAGTTCGTGATCTCGAAGAACGAGTTGAAGATCTGGTGCGTGCCGTCGATCGGGAACCAGCGCGCCTCGGGCAGCACGCGGCGCATCTGTTCGTAGAGGTTGTCGAGATCGCCGCCCCTGAAGTCGTCGAAGATGATGAAGCCGCCCTTCAGCAGATAGGTCCGCAGGCCCGTCGCTTCGTCCTCGGAGACCGACCAGACGCCTGGTTCGGACATGTACGCAATCGGATAGCTGAAGAGCTCGGGATCGTCCAGCGACAGCACGTTCGATCCGTCCAGGTGCGGGGATGTGCTCGTCAGCTCGTTCAGGATCTTCATCAGGTGGATGTCCGCCGTCGGGTAATCGTGGGCCCAGGCCACTTCGCCACGGCTTCCGCGCCGTCCCCACCCGCCGAACCCGGTCGCGTACCTGATCCGGACGAACGTCAGCTTCGAGTCGTACTGGAGGATACCGTAGATCTCCGTGGAACCGGACCGCTCCCGACGGCGGAAGATGTCCTGCGCGAACACTGCGGCGCTCGTCGCTGCGACAGCGATTGCGAAGAGCGCCACGAGGAGACGCGTTCTAGTCACCACGAGATGTGTTCTTCCTTCATGCCCGCTCCGCGGGCTTCCCTCCGGCCCTTCGCGCGGGCCGCAGGCGCTCTAATGCTCGCGGGGCCCCACCCCCGCTCGCGCGCGCTCGGGGACCCGCTCCGCGGGCTTCCCTCCGGCCCCTCGCGCGGGCCGCAGGCGCTCTATTGCTCGCGGGGCCCAC
>DASTBU010000155.1:0-25924 GCA_035711845.1 Vicinamibacterales bacterium | reverse complement strand
AATGCAGTAAAACGGCTCGTAGCGGCACCCACCGGCGGAGGCGCTGATTCGCCACCGCCTCACGCAAAACCCGATCGCCCAACTGATTGGGCGCCGGCGTGGGAGTAGCCCCAGCCGGAGCCGCCATCATCAGGCCATCCGCGAAGAGCCCTTTTTCCGCGCAGCGCAGCGGGAGCCGCGAGACGACACGCCCGCCCCGGCGTGCCGTGCGTCTTTTTGGCCCCCTCAGCCGTATTGCCCCCAGAATGGACGCTGTTGCCCGATGGCTCGAGAAGACGATGGAGCATGACCAGGCGGCGGTGGCAGCAGGACTTCGGGGCGGGGATCCGGACGTGCTGGATGGTCTTATCGAGCGATACCAGCACCGGCTGTTCCGATACCTGCTCTCGATCACCGGCCATCGGGCGACGGCCGAAGACCTGTTCCAGGAAACCTGGATACGCGTGCTGGAGCGCGGACACCAGTACCGAGGCCAGTGGAAATTCGAAAGCTGGTTGTTCGGCATCGCTCGCCACCTGGCGATCGACCTGGCGCGGCGAAGGAAAGCCGGCAGCCTCGATCAGTTGATGGATCCCGACGAGGGGCAGGGCTTCGTCCCCTCCGACTCGGGCCCCTCACCGTTCCAGCAATTGCTGGCTGGAGAGGAAAGCGAGCGGCTCGCTCGCGGGCTGGCGCAGATTGCGCCGGTGTTCCGTGAAGTGCTGCTGCTCCGATTCCAGGAAGAGCTGTCGCTGCAGGAGATAGCCGACATCATCCAGACGCCGCTGTCGACCGCCAAGTCCAGGTTGTATCGAGGCCTCGACGCATTGCGGCACTCGATTGGGGAAATCTGATGGAGCGCGACGAGCAGGGACAGGGAACGCACGAGCGCGCGCGACGGCTGATCGCGGCAAGCCACGTGGAGGGCATTTCCGCCGGCGATCGGCAGTGGCTCGATGGCCACCTCGCAGCGTGTGCTCCGTGCTCGCAGGAGGCATCGGCCGTCGCCGAGGCGATTCGCTCGCTGCGCGCCGCGCCGGTCGTCGCGAGCGGACCGACGGTCTGGCGGACCCGCCTGGCCGTCCGTCGCCGCGCGGAGGAACTGCGGAGCCAGCGGGAGCGCTCGGTGCCTTTGTGGAGCGCCGTGGCCGTTGCCGCCGTGTGGACGCTCCTCACCACACCGTTCACGTGGTGGACGTTCGCGGCGCTGGGGCGCGTCGCCCGCGTTCCTGAGCCTGTCTGGCAGGTCGGTTTCCTGCTGTGGTGGTTTCTGCCGGCGACCGTGCTGGCCGCGATCGTGGCCTGGCGACATACCGGCGGCGGGTTGAGCAGCTCGCATTGGAATGGACGCACGAACTGGGGGCAGCTATGAACGGCAACGACAAACGTCAACACACGACAGCGGGCTTCGATAGCCGAACAGAGCTCTCCATCGTTCCCTGGTGGGCGTACGGCCTGGCGGTCGTCGTGTTCATCGTCATCCAGCTGATTTTCCATCTCCTCGCCTGGCCGAGCGAGAGCAATCCGCCGGGGATGCCGTTTCAGATCCTCTTTCCGCTGTTCATCGGGTTGATTCCGGCGTTTCTGGCGCTGCTGGTCGGCTACGTGAACCGCGATGCCGGCCGCCGCGGAATGAGCCGCGCGTTGTGGACTCTCATCGTGATCTTCGTCCCCAACGGGATCGGATTCATCCTCTACTTCGTGCTCCGCAATCCGATCCACACGGAGTGTCCGAAGTGCAAGGCGGAGGTCAGCCCACGGGTGAACTACTGCCCGCGCTGCAGGTACAACTTCCATCCAACCTGCGCGCAGTGCAAGGCAGCCGTCCGCCCGGGCGACGCCTTCTGCGCCAACTGCGGCGAGGAGCTCGTCTCGGCGGCGTAGCGAGGCGTTCGAATTCGCCTGCTGTCACGTGCAACGCCGGAGCGGGCGTGTCGATTCGCGGCTCCCGCTTCGCGCGGAAAAACGGCTCGTCGCAGATGGCCTTACGATGCGACTGCGGCCCGGGTGATCCGCAAGCCGGCGCCCAATCAGTTTCACTTTTCAGCATTCAGCATCCAGCATTCAGCATTCAGCACTCAGCATTCAGCATTCAGCACTTCTTCTTTATCCTCTCCGTCTTCTGCGGCTGCTCGTCGGACCACAACCGGAACGTCAAGCCCGTCGTCCCGAGCTCGATCACGTCCCCATCGGCCAACGGGCGGGCCGCGTCGATCCTTCGGCCGCTGACGAAGGTCCCGTTGCTGCTGCCGAGATCCTCGATCGTCGCCTGGTTGCCGGTCATGGTGATTGTCGCGTGGCGGCGCGAGACGCCGGTCGCGTCAACCCAGATCGAGCAGCGGGGATCGCGGCCGACGAGGTTCTCGCCCTCGGCCAGCGGGAAGGTCTTGTCCTTCCAGCGCAGCCACGCCCGCGAGAACGGCTTGCGCGTCGAGGCCACAGCCGGCTCATCCGTAGCCGCGCCGCAGAACGCGTACCCCACGCGATGGACCGTTCGAATCAACTTCCCTTCCTTCGGATCGTCCCCGAGCGCCTGCCGGATCTCCGCCACGGTCACGCTGACGTTCGCGTCGCCCACGAACGCGCCGGCCCAGACCCGGTCGTGCAGCTCCGCCTTGCTCACCACCTTCGGCCGCCGCTCCAGCAGCACCTGGAGCACGTCGAAGGCTTTCGGCGACACGTGGAGCCGATGCCCTTCATCGAGCAGCTCCCGTGTATCGGAATCAAAAGTGAACCGGCCGAACGACACGCGCATGGATGACGCCGATCTACGAAATCCTTGGGAATCCTTTAAGACTTTTGCCTCGCCGAACCCTCATAGTATCCGCTGCGTCTTGTGGAGCGTGGCGAGAACTCCGAAGGAGCCGCGGATGGCGACAGCGACCAGGGCACCAAGTGGCCGGCACATCTGGAAAGGGGTCAGGGACGAACTGCTGCTGAACTTGTACCCGCTGCCCTTCTCCACGCTCGCTCCCACCGTGTACCACGTCTACATCCACCCCGAGGAGTTCGAGACGATCGAGCCGATTGCGTCCCGCATCGTGGACGAAGTGCAGCGGGCGCTGACGGGCGAAGTGGAAAGGATCAACCAGGGGCGAGCGCGGTCGGGACGACGGGTGCTGACGCGACTGCTGCAGCGCGACGACCTGCCGCCAATCGAGGTCCCCGCGGGGGGCTGGGAGATCCACATTCAGGCCGACCGCAACGGGGAGCTCGAGCACGGCCAGCTGGGGATCGTCTCGACGCTCGCCATGCCGGCGCCCACGGAATATGCCGGCACCCCCACGACCCGCATCGTCAAGAGCGTCGTAGCCGGCGGCCGCAGGACGGCGACCACGAAAGACGTCCCGCAGTCGGGCGAAGCGGAGCCGCGATCGACGGCGCCGCTCGCAGGCCGCAACAACGACGCGGCCGAGCGCGCGCGGCTCACCTACGAGGACGATCAGGGCCCGCACGTGTTCGTGATGCTGAAGGACACCATTTCGGTAGGGCGCGGCGGCAGCTCGGCCTGGGTGGACGTTCAGGTGGTGGCGAGCTCGAAGGTCTCGCGGGAGCACTTCCGGCTGCGCCGGGACGCCGGTGGCACCTTCTTCATCCAGGACGTCAGCCTCTGGGGAACGACCGTGAACGGCGAGCCGATCCCCGCGGCGGTCAAGACCCCCGAGGGCGTTTCGCAGCCGGGCATCGAGCAGGTCCTGCCCCGGCGGGCGCGCATCGGCCTTGCCGACGCGATCGTGATCACGTTCGAGGCAACGCCGGCGGAATGAACTGGCTCTACTGGCTCGACTTCGTGTTTCTTTTCGCGCTCGTGGCGGCGCTGGCCTGGCTCGTGTACCTCGGCCGCGTTGCCGATCATGACTGACATGGCCGTGTCCGCTGCATACGGCGTGCGGGTCGCATATCGAACCGATCCGGGACGAGTCCGCACGAACAACGAGGACGTGCCGCTCGTGGACGCGGAGCGCGGCGTTTATGGCGTCATCGACGGCATCGGCGGTCAGGCGGCCGGCGAGCTGGCCGCAGCAATCGCGCACGACGTGATCCTCCAGCGGCTCGCCCGCCCGCTCGGAACGCCCGCCGAACGCGTACGCGAGGCGATCGCGATCGCCAACAACGAAATCTTCAGGCGCGCCAGCGAGTGCCCAGACCTCAGCGGCATGACGTGCGTCGTCACGCTGGCAGTCGTCGACGATCGAACCCTGACGATTGGGCACGTCGGCGACAGCCGTCTCTACAAGATCCGGCCGGACGGCATCGCGAAACTCACCAACGACCACTCCCCTGTCGGCGAACGGGAGGATGCGCAGGAGATCACCGAAGCCGAGGCGATGCGCCACCCGCGCCGCCACGAGGTCTTTCGGGACGTGGGCGGCGCCTACCGGGACAAGGACGAGGAAGAGTACGTGGACGTCGTCTCCGAGCCGATGGATCGCGACTGCGCAATCCTGCTCTGCACGGATGGCCTGAGCGACATGCTCTCCTCGTCGGCGATCCATCGCATCGTGAGGCGCCACGCGGGGAACCCCGACGACGTCGTGGAGTCGCTCGTCGCGGCAGCAAATGAAGCCGGCGGCAAGGACAACGTCACGGTCGTCTACGTCGAGGGCCCCGGTTTCGCGCGCACCGTGCGGGGCTCGCGCGGGGACAATCCTACCCTCCCGGCCGATCTGCCCGCCACGGCTGAGCGCGGCCGGCCGAAAAACCGGCTTCGCGGCGCTGGGCGTTGGTTGCTTCGCAGCCGGACCACATGGTTCACCCTCGGCGCGCTGGCCGGAGTAGGCGCAACGCTCTTCCTGGCGTGGCGCATGCCCGCGACGAAGGCGGTCGGCAGCCGCATCCTCGTCGTCGGCCCCACTGGCGTCGGGGTGTACCCGCGGATCGGAGACGCAATGCTCGAGGCACGCGCCGGCGACACCGTGCGCGTCGAGCCGGGAATCTATCCCGAACGCATCGTCATCCCGGACGGGGTGCACCTGATCGCCCGCGTGCCCGAAAGCGTCACGCTCGCCCGCGCGGCTGGAGCGGAGGGCGAGTGGGTCGCGATCACGGCGTGGGGCGAGCTCGGCGGCAGGATCTCGGGGACGCGGATCGAGTCCACTCCGGAACTGCCCGTGGACGTCGGGATACGAGTGTCAGGCCAGGGCCGCGTGCTCGAGCTCCTCGAGATCGCCGGGCCGATGCGGTCCGGCCTCGAGCTCGCGACAGGAGCAGAGCTGACGCTGCGCGGCAGCCACTTCGTGGTGCAGGGCCGGGCGGTCAAGGCTGGCGAGCGCTCCCAGGCACTCCTGACCAGGAATGTGTTCCTGAAGTCCGGCCGGGCGGTTTCGCCCCTCGACGTTGCGCCGCAGGCCAAGGCAACGCTCAGGGGCAATCTCTTCTCCGGCTTCGGGACCGACATCGTGGCGGGGGCGTCACAGGCCGACAGGCAACAAATCGCCGCCGCCAACGTCATAGTCAGCGCAGAGCCATCACCACTCCGATGATTTGCCGCCGTCCGACCTCCGGGGTCCGCCGCCCGATGGCGACTTACGACTGTCGACTGTCGATTCTCGACGACCGACTGGGACGGACGACCGACGACTGACGACCACGGACTGATTCATGCCCTGGCAAGTCGGAGATTACGCGACCGAAGGCGAGAAGCCGTTCGATCAGGGAAGCTTCGGCACCGTCTGGCGGGCGCGCCGCGCGAGCGACGGCGCCAGAGTGGCGCTGAAGCTCGTGCTGTTGACCGACGAGGCCGATGCACGCGAGCGGATTGCCGCCGAGCGGCACGGCGCGATGCTCCAGCAGCAGTTCGAGCAGGCGCACGGGATGGTGCCGAGGGTCTACGAGTTCGGGCAGGACGGCGACGATCTCTTCATCGCGATGGAGCTCGTCGAAGGGGGCGCGCTCACCGACCTGATCAAGGACGGGCCGATCGAGCCACGCCTCGCGGCGCAGTACGCGGTCCGCATCTGCGAATTCCTGGACAAGGCCCACAGCTTCGCCACCACCGTCGAGGGCGAACCCTACGATCGCCTGGTCCACGCGGATCTGAAGCCCGGCCATATCCTGATCGGCCCGTCGGGCGAGATCAAGGTGCTGGACTTCGGCATCGCCAAGGCGCTCGCCCGGACAACCCAGGTCACGACCAACAACTGGGGCACGTCGGCATACGCGTCGCCCGAGCGGCTCGACTGCGGCCACGTCAACGAGCACGTCGATTTCTGGTCGCTCGGCGTGATCCTGTACGAAATGCTCAGCGGCCACCGGCCGTACCCGGCGCTCGATCGCAACCGCAGCCAGCTCGAACACGCAATCCGGACCAACCTGCCTCGCGAGCCGCTGCCCGGCTCGGTCCCGCCGCAGATTGCGGCGATCGTCAGCAAGCTGCTCGCCTATCAGCTCGAGCGACGCTACCCATCGGCAGCCGCGATCAAATCCGACCTCGAAAGGTTCCTCGCCGGCGAGCAACCTCTCGCGCTCGACGAGTACGTCACGCCCGCGACGATGCCAATCGGCAGACAAGCGGCTCGACGGAGCGCGACGCCGACCGTGCACACGGTTCCCCCTACCGATCCTCTTCCACCCCTCAGCGGTGCACACCCCAACGGCGCACCAACGAAGCTGGAACCCGCCGAGCCGCCGCCTGGTCCCCCAACGCCACCGGCGCGCGTACGTAAGGGGGTCCGGCGCATCGCGTGGGCAGTTCTCCTCGTCGGTTTCATCGGTTTCGTCGCGAGAGAAGGCGTGGCATGGGTCGCGGCCGAGCGGTTTCGCGGCGCGCTCGACGAGCTCCAGGGTACCGGGCTCGTCGAGAGCAGGAACCATTACGACGGGATCCTGGCCTGGGGAGTCTTCGATGCCGGCCTTCGAATGCGCGTCAATGTGCCCCTGAGGGAACGGCTCGTGTCGCTGGCTGACGGCGTGATCGACGACTACCGGCGCGAGGAGCCGACGATGGGACCGGCCGAGTGGACGCAGGCGTTGCAGTCGCTTCGATGGGCGACCGAGCTGGGGACGCCGGACGACTCGCTGCTCTCGAAGCTGCTGACGTGCGAAGCGCACGTGATCCGCCTGGGCGCACGGGCCCAGCCGGCGGCTGCGGCGCGCCAAACTTACACCCGCGCGATGGACAAATTCAGGCTCGCGGCGGAGGTCGACCGCCGGTCCTTCGATCCGTATCTCGGGATCAGCCGGATTGCGGTGTATGGGCTCGGCGACGTGGATCAGGCCGCGGAGGCCATCGACGCGGCACAGGAACGGGGCTACGCGTCGGGCCGCCGCGAGCGCGCGATGCTCGGCGACGGCTACATGAAGCGGGCGAATGCCACGCGGCTCCTCGCCCGTAAGCTGACCGGCGAGCAGCGCCGGCGGGAGCTCGAACGCGCGCGGGCAGACTACGCCGGGTGCATCGATGCCTTCGACGGCATTCTCGGCTTCGGGTATGCGGCGACGAACATGGAGACATGCAAGCGGTACCTGAAGCTCGTCGAGCGCGACCTGCTGGACGACGGATCGGGAGCCGAGGGTCTGTGATGCGCGTCATCACCACGACAACCGCGCGAGCGCCTCGGGTCAGCGAGCCGGCACGGCACGCGCGCCGCCTTGCCAACGTCGAGATGCTCGGCCTGCTGGCGGGCTCGCTCGTCATCCTGCTCGGCCTCGGGCTCACGTACTGGGGCCGGCTCGGGCAGCTCAGCGCCGACGAACGCAACGGCCGCCTGATAAACCTTCAGCGCCTGCGCGGTCCCGAAGAGCTGGTGCCGCTGCTCGGGACGTTCGAAAGCACCGACGAGCAGCGGACGATCGCGCGTGCGCTCTACCGGAGGACGCTCGACCGTCCGTCGAAGATCGATCACGTCGGCGCGCTTGCGGCGGTCAGGCTCCCAGCCTCCGATGTGAAAGCCGACAGGAAGCTCGTGCGGCTGCGCGAGCGGCTCGCACAGCGTCCCGACGCGGAGGACGTCGCCGTGCTCACGCCGGCGGACATCGCTGACATCAAGCCGCGCCTCGCGGTGCGGACAGTTGGTGAGTTCGGCGCACGCGTGCTCGGCGCCGCCGCGTGGTTCTTCGGCGCGTTCTGGATCGCGCATCTCGTCAGGCGCTGGCGCCGCGCGGCCGACGATCCGCTGCTGCTCCCGGCGGTGCTCATGCTGTCGGGGATCGGCCTGATCAGCATGCTGGCGCTTCGCGATCCGCTGCGCGATACAGTGGCTGCGTCCACGTTTGCCTGGGGCGTCGCCGGCGGGCTCGGGCTGCTGCTGGCAGCCTCCGAGATCGACTTCGAGGCCTCCCGCCTCCGCCGCTCCGTGCTGGCGCCGCTCTCGCTTGCACTCGGCCTTGCGGCGCTGCTCCTGATCCTCGGGACAGGGCCGGGCGCAAGCGGTGTGAAGGTCAATCTGTTCGGATTTCAGCCCGTCGAGGTCATACGTCTGCTGGTGGTGTTCGCGCTCGCCGCACACTTCGCCGGGCGGTTGGAGTTTCTGCGCGAGTTCTCCGAGCAGCCGGCGCCGGCGCACCCCTGGCTGCGGCACATCCGCGTGCCGCGCTGGAAGGATATCCGCCCGGTGATCATCAGCATGTCGCTCGTCCTGGCGTTTTTCTTCCTGCAGAAAGACCTCGGACCGGCGCTCGTGCTGTCCTGCGTGTTCATGGCCCTGTACGCGATCGCACGCGGGCGAGTGCCCGCCGTGATCGTCGGCTTCGCGCTGCTCGCCGCCGGGTTCGCGTTTGCCTACTGGATCGGCTACCCGTCCACGGTCCGCCAGCGCGTGATGATCTGGGCGGATCCCTGGAACAACGGCGTGCCCGGAGGCAATCAGATCGCGCACGGCCTGTGGGCGCTGTCCACGGGCGCGTTCTGGGGAAGCGGTCCAGGACTGGGCAGCCCGGCGTCGGTGCCTGCCGGGCACACCGACTTCGTGCTGGCTGCCATCGGCGAAGAGCTCGGCTTTCTCGGGCTGGCGGTGGTGATCGGGCTCTACGCGATTCTGAGCTGGCGCTGCTTCCGTACGGCCCTGCGCGCACCGGGCGACTTCTCCGCGCTCCTGGCGACGGGCGTGGCGCTGGTGCTCGTGGTTCAGGCATTCGTGATCGGCAGCGGCATGCTGGCCCTCGTTCCGCTCTCCGGCGTCGTCACGCCTTTCCTCAGCTACGGCCGCTCGTCGATGCTCGCCAACTGCCTGGCGATCGGCATCGTCCTCGCGATTGCAAAACGCAACGGCCCCCTGCGCCCGCACCTGCACCAGCCGATGAGAGGCCTCGCGATGGCGCTGTCGCTGGCCGCGCTGGCCGTCATCGGACGGGCGGCGTGGGTCCAGATCGCGAGAGCCGATCGGTTCGCGACGGCCTCGAGCCTCAGCGAGCAAGCCGACGGCGGCAATCGTTTCGAGTACAACCCACGGCTCGTCGCAGCCTCGCACACCATCCAGCGAGGCACCATCTTCGATCGCAACGGGCTGCCGCTCGCGACGAGCGCGCCCGAACGCATGGCGACGATCACGGCCGAGTTTCGCAAGCAGGGTATCGTGCCTGCGCAAGGTTGCCCGGATGCGGCGGAGCGCTGCTATCCGCTCGGCGGCCCCGGGTTCAGCCTGGTCGGGGACTGGAACGAGCGGACCAACTGGGGCGCCCGCAACTCTTCGTACTACGAGCGGGACAGCGACGCGACCCTGAAGGGCTACGACGACCGCCAGCTCGTCGTGGACGTCATCAACCGGCGAACCGGGACGAACGTGCGCACCATCCGCCGGGATTACTCGGAGCTGCTCCCGCTCGTCCGGCATCGCAACGATCCGACGCATCCGGCGGTCAAGAGGCTGCTCGACAGGCCTCGGGATCTGCGGACGTCGATCGACGCGCGACTCCAGACGCGTGTCGCTGCCGCGCTCGAAGCGGGGGTCGAGACGGGCGGACATTCGCGCGGTGCGGCGATCGTGCTCGACGTCGAGAGCGGCGAAGTGCTCGCGTCGGTCAGCTATCCATGGCCGACTGGCACACGGCTGCCGGACCCGTCAGAAAAGGGACGCGATCGGGACGACCCGCTGCTCGATCGCGCGCGGTATGGCCTCTACGCGCCCGGCTCGACGTTCAAGCTACTGGTCGCTGCCGCCGCACTCCGGACCGGGAGCTCTGCGGCGGATAGCACGTTCCAGTGCGTGCGGCTTCCCGGTGGGCGCGTCGGCAACTTCGTACGGGGATGGTCGCGCCCGGTGCGCGATGACTTGCTCGATACGAGCCCGCACGGTGTCGTGGGATTGCGGCGCGGTCTCGTCGTGTCCTGCAACGCTTATTTCGCGCAGCTCGCGATCCGCCTCGGCTCGCGGCCGATCTTCGACGCCGCGTCGCCGTTTCAAATCCAGGTGGCCAGGCAGTCCACCCCAGCGTCGCTCCAGCGCACGCTGCCGCACGCCGGCTACGGCCAGGCGGAGGTGCTCGTTTCGCCCTTGAAGATGGCGCGCGTGGCGGCGGCAATCGCCCGCGGGGGCCTCATCGTTCCCCTTCAGTGGCTCGCCGCGCCGGAGGTCACCGACGAGCAGCCGCAGCGGTTCCTGTCCGAAGAGGATGCGTCGGTGCTGTCCGGCTACATGCGCGACGCGGTGACGCATGGCACGGGACGCGCGCTCGCCCCGAACCCCACGCCGATCGCGGGAAAGACCGGCACGGCTGAAGTGGCGGGCGGGAAATCGCACTCCTGGTTCGTCGGTTTCGCACCGTTCGATGGCCCTCGCCGGATTGCGTTCGCGGTTCTCGTCGAGAACGCCGGCTACGGTGGCAGGGCCGCCGCCCCGATTGCAGGGGAGGTGGTGAACGCGGCGCGGGAACTCGGGTTGTTTCAAGCAAGGAGATCGAAGTGACTCTGCGACTGGCGCGCATCGGCAAGGACCTGCAGTCCCGTCTCAAGCGGATGTTCGACACCCCGCTCGAGGCTGATGCCACGCCGCTCGAGATCTGCCAGGCAGCGCTCGACGAGATCGAACGGAAGCTCCAGCCGATCGGCCGCGGACAGAGGGTCTTTCCGTACACGAGGATCGTCGTGCGCGTCGTCGGCCAGACCGGAAGCGATCGCGCCGCGCTCGAGGCGGCGTTCGCCGGTTTCGACGCCAGGCTGCGCGAGAGGCTCGCCGAGCTCCGTTGCCAGCCTCCGCGGACGCTCGAAGCGAAGGTCGTCATCGCGAGGAAGGTCCCGTCCGACTGGCCCGCCTCGCGCCTCTTCGTGATCGACTACCAGACGCAGCAGGAAGCGACGTCGCAGGCGCCACAGGCATCCGAAAGGCCGCCCGTCCACATCACGATCCTCAAGGGCGCGGCCTCGCGGAAAGCGTACAGCTTCACGGATCAGGTGATCTCGATCGGCCGGACAGCAGACCCGACTGACGAAACGGGACGGGTCCGGCGCAACCGGATCGCGTTTCTGGATACCGCGGATGGCGTCACCGAAACGGTCGGGCGGGCGCACGCGCACATCCGGTTCGTTGCGCAGTCGCGCGAGTATCGTCTGTTCGACGATGGCAGCAGCAATGGGACGGCAATCGTCAGACACGGATCCACGATTCCGGTTCTGGCCCGGGATCCGCGCGGCGTTCGCGTGCGTTCGGGCGACGAGATCCAGATCGGCCGGGCCCTCCTCCGGATCGCGATCGGGCCGCAGGAAGCGGACGGGCAGTCCGCGAGGGCCCGCTGAGCGCAATCACGCCGAGGAGCGAATGGCTCATCGCCGGAACGCCGGCCGCTCCAGCCTGCTCCTGATCCAGGCAATCCAGCGGCGAGCAAGCAGGTGCGTGATGATCAGCACGCCAAACCCCATGAGCAGGGCAGCCGGAACCACCCAGTAGCCTCCCACCAGCTCCATGCCCGCCGGCGCGGGAAATTGCGCGCCGACCGATCGGGGGATGCCATTTCGCATCCAGATGCCAACGTTCGCCGGAAAGACTGGTTTGAGTACCGCCACCATCAGGAACGATACGCCGGTCACGTAGCCAACGAACAGGCCGAGCACCGCGAAGAAGCCGACGATGCCGGTCGTGGCGAGCCGGAAGAGCGCGCGGCCGACGGCCACCGCGCCGCCGGTGGTCACTGCCTCGTCGATGACCAGCTCGAGCGAGTAGCCCTGGGCGACTGTGGCCGGTGTTCCCAGACGCCTGAGGATGTTCTCCAGCGCACTGCGCTCGTCCACGCTGACATCGATCTCGGCAACCTGATCCCGTATGTGTGATTCGACCTCGCGGACCGCGTCGGCAGCGATGTCACGGGCGACGGGCGACGCCTTCAGCGACCGCTCGAGCACATACAGATAACCGCGGAGGCGGGATTCGCCCGTTTCACTCAGCTGCATCACGCTTCTCCATCGGTTCCATCAGCCGATCGATCTTCGCGGTGAAATCGCGGAACTCGCGGCACATCTGCTGAAGACGAATCCTCCCCCGCGGCGTCAGCCGATAGTACTTTCGCGGATGCGGCGCCTCGTCGGCCACCCACTCGGCGGCCAGCAGCCCTTCACCCGCCAGACGAGCCAGGAGCGGGTAGATTGTCCCTTCGGTCAGGACCAGGTCGGTGAAGTCCGCGAGGTGCCTGATGATCTGGAGCCCGTACTGGGGGCCGGAGGCGACGGCGAGCAGCACCGCCATGTCGAGCGTTCCGCGCCGAAGCTGCTCCTGCCAGTTGGCTAGTGGCACTGTATACCTTGTGACAACAGGTATATGGTGATACGTGGAAACTCGCCATGGAGTTCACGTTGACGAGGCTTTTGACGATCGCGAGGACCGTTCACCAGGCCAGGTGGGGACCCCGGCACTACTGCAGGGCGCGCAGCAGCTCCGATGCGGCCTTGCGCTCGCGGGTAAAACGCGCGGGCGCGCGCCGAAGCACCTCGCGGTAGGCGGCGATCGCCTGCTCCCGCTGGCCGCTCTCCTGATATGCGATGCCGAGGTTGAGACGGGCCTCGTGAAAGTCGGGCGACTGCTCGACGGCCCGCTCGAACCATGGCACGGCGTCAGCCGGCTGCCGGCGCTGAACCAGCAGCACGCCGAGCCCGTTCGAGGCGTCCGGATGGAGCGGCTGCGCCTCGAGCGCGCGGCGATACGCGCGCTCGGCAGCGGCGACATCGCCGAGGTCGCGGAGGGCGTTCCCGAGGTTCGACCAATACGATGCGTTCGATGGGTCGGCGTTCGCGGCGCGCTCGAAGGCCGCGGCCGCATCCTGCGCGCGTCCGGCATCGGCGTGGAGAAGTCCGATCCCGTTCAACGCAGCCGGCTGGTCCTTTTCGATCGACAAGGCGGCCTCTTCGGCGCGCATGGCCTCGCGAGAATCACCGGCCGCCCGAGCGGCTACGGCCAGGTCGTGAAAGAGGGCGGCGTCCGCCGGCCAACGGGCGACAGCGGCACGCAGAACGTCCACGGCCTCGCGGGCACGGCCGGTCGCCTGCAGCGCCCGCGCGTAGGTCGATTGAAATACCGGTCCCGCCGGAAAACGTGCGGCCAGTTCGGCGAGCGCCGGCAGCGCGCTCGGCGTGTCGCCGCCGTTCATTGCGGACAGCGCGTGCTCGAATCGGGCCCACGACTCAATCGTTCGGGCCGGGTTCGGTGCAGAGGCATCGGCAGACTGGCCGGAAGCGGCTCCGCTCACGTACCCGAGCGCGCGCAGCCGCGCCGCCGCATCGGGCGATGTCGATCCGGCACCTTCGGTTCGCGCCGAAGATCGCATGGCGGTGAGCCTGCCGCTCATCGCCTGGACGATCGCAGGACGCGTCGCGGCCAGGTTGCTCGACTCCCCAGGGTCCGCTGAGACATCGTAGAGCTCGGCCTCGGAGGACAGGATCAGCTTCCACTGCTCACCGGCAAGCACGGCGAGCGGATGCCAGCCGGCCGCAAGCGGGTACTGCGTCTCCGCGTACGTTTCCATGCCCGGCCGCGGCGCCAGGAGATGTTCGGCTGACGCTGTCGGCGCGAGCGCAGCGGTGACGCCCGCCAGGCGGAGGATGGATCCGGGAAGATCGGCGAGCGACACGGGCGCGTCGATCTCTTGGGGCACGAGCTCTGGCGCCGACACGATCAGCGGTACCTTCAGAGTGGTGTCGTATGCGAGCATCCCGTGGGTCTGCTCGTCATGTTCGCCAAGACCCTCACCATGGTCTCCGGCAACCACGATGACGGTGGAGCTCTGCAGGCCGCGGCGGTCGAGGTGCGCGAGCACTCGCGCGGTCTGCGCGTCCGCGTAAGCGACTTCCCCATCGTACAAGCTACCGTGACGGGTTCGAAACGCCTCCGGTGGATCGTAGGGCGCGTGCGGATCGTAGAGGTGAACCCACAGGAAGAAAGGAGGGCGCGCGGATGAATCCAGCCAGGCAAGGGCGGCATCCACGACGTCGGCTGCGCGCCGATCCGCCTCCAGGCGGGCATCCGCGTCGGGATCGCGAGGCACGCGATCGTCGTACGTCTCGAACCCTCGCGAGAGGCCGAACCGCCGGTCCAACACGTACGCGCCGACGAACGCACCCGTCCGATAACCGGCACCACGAAAAACGGTCGCCAGTGTCGGAAGCCCGTCTGGAAGCACCACGCCATTGTCGCGGATGCCATGCTCGACAGGCAGCGTGCCGGTCATGATCGAGACGTGAGAGGGGAGCGTGAGCGGGACTGTTGCGCGCGCGGCGGTGAACCGCACGCCGGACGCCGCAAGCCGATCCAGGGCGGGCGCGACACCTCGGCCGATGCGGTCGGCCCTCAACGTATCAATCGTGACGAGGACGACGTTTCGCCGTGCGGCCGGCGCCAGCGACGTGCGGCTGCCCACGAAGACGACGGCGCCTATGCCGGCGAGCAGCAATAACCCGACCAGGACACGCTTCACGGTTCGTCGATCATGCTCCGGGCCCTTTCCCCTGTCCAGCAGTGTCAGCCTTCGCGCATCGATGTCGTCACGCGCCTGACTTGCTCGTCCCGTGTGGCCGGCGCTCCCCACACGCCAGTTCTTGCGGCGCGTGGGCGCTCGTGCGATAGAATCCTCGCTGAGCCCTCTGAAAGGTTGAACCCATGGAAGCCACTGCACCGGAAGCTGTCATGACCGGCGACCAGATGGTCGCCCTGACCAAGGCCCACACGCTCTACGAGTGGTCCGCGCAATCGAAAGTCGATCCGATTCCGGTGGCTGGAGCGAAGGGCTGCTGGTTCTGGACGCCCGAAGGGAAGCGATACCTCGATTTCAACAGCCAGCTGATGTGCGTGAACATCGGGCATGGCCATCCCAAGGTCGTCAAGGCGGTCCAGGAACAAGTGGCCACGCTCGCCTACGCCAACCCGTTCATGGCCACCGAGGCGCGTGCGCGCCTCGGTCAGAAGCTCGCCGAGATCACGCCCGGCGACATCGACACGTTCTTCTTCACCAACGGCGGCGCCGAGGCCAACGAGAACGCCATCAAGCTGGCGCGGCTCTATACCGGACGTCACAAGATCCTTGCGAGGTACCGCTCGTATCACGGCGCCACGGGCGGCGCCATGATGCTCACCGGCGATCCTCGCCGCTGGGCCGCCGAACCCGGCATGCCCGGCGTCATTCACGTCCTCGATCCGTATCACGGCATCCAGCGCGGCTGGGACGACGTGAAGACGGCCCTGGCGAACCTGGAGGAGGTCATCCAGCTCGAAGGTCCGCAGACGATCGCGGCGTTCTTCCTCGAGCCGGTCACCGGGACCAACGGGCTCCTCGTCCCGCCCGACGGATACCTGCAGGGCGTCCGCGAGATCTGCACGAAACACGGCATCCTGCTGGTCGCCGACGAGGTGATGTCGGGCTTCGGCCGCACGGGCGAGTGGTTCGCCGTCGATCACTGGAAGATCGTGCCCGACCTGATGTCGATGGCAAAAGGACTGACGAGCGCGTACGTGCCGCTCGGCGCGGTCGGCATGCGGCGCGCCATCGCGGATCACTTCAAGGATCGCGTGTTCTACGGCGGGCTGACCTACAACAGCCACCCGCTCGGCTGCGCGACGGCGCTGGCGACCCTCGCGGTGTACGAGGAAGAGGATCTCATCGCGAACGCCCGTAGAATGGGCGAGCTGATGGCGACGCTGATGCGCGATCTCGAGGCGCGCCACGCGATCGTGGGGGCCACCCGCTCGATCGGCCTCTTCGGGATCGTGGAGCTGGTCAAGGACAAGAAGAGCCGCGAGCCGCTCGCGCCCTTCAACGGCACCTCGGAGCCGATGGCCCGGCTGGGACGGTTCTTCCGCGATCAGGGCCTCTACACGTTCGTGCGCTGGAACACGTTCTTCACGAATCCCCCGCTGTGCATCAGTGAAGAGGAGCTGAGGCAAGGCTTCGACGTCATCGATCGGGGGCTCACGGAGATCGAAAAGGGCTGAGTCTCGATCTCCGTCGCCTGACACCCGTCACAGCCGAGCGAGCACCGCAGACGTGACGTCGCTGGTGCGCGCGCGCCCACCGAGGTCCGGCGTGCGCGCACGGTCGTCCTGGAGCACCTGTTCGATGGCTGCCACGATGCGATCGTGTGCGGCCGATTGCCCCACGTGATCGAGCATCAGCGCACCGGCCCAGATGGCGCCGATGGGGTTCGCGATCCCGCGTCCGGCGATGTCGGGCGCCGAGCCGTGGATCGGCTCGAACATCGACGGATACTCGCGCTCCGGATTCAGGTTGGCGCCGGGCGCCACGCCCAGGCTGCCGGACACGGCGGCGCCGAGATCGGTCAGGATGTCGCCGAACAGGTTCGACGCCACGATGACGTCGAGGCTGGCCGGATCGGTGACCATGCGGGCCGCCAGCGCATCCACGTGGTACTTCCGCCACTCCACGTTCGGATAGCCCTTCGCCACCTCGTCCACCGCTTCGTCCCAGAGCACCATCGTGTGCTGCATCGCGTTGGACTTCGTCGCGCTCGCGAGACGGCGGCGCGGCCTGCGCGCGGCCAGATCGAACGCGAAGCGTGCGATGCGCTCGACGCCGCGCCGCGTGAAGAGGCTCGTCTGCTCGGCGACCTCGTGCGCCGTACCCACGTGCAGCCGCCCGCCGACGCCCGCATACTCCCCTTCCGAGTTCTCGCGCACGCAGACCATGTCGACCTCGGCCGGCGTGCGACCCGCAAGCGGCCCGCTCACGCCGGGCAGGAGGCGCATCGGCCGCAGGTTGACATACTGGTCGAACCGCTGCCGGATTGGCAGGATCAGCTCCCAGACCGAGATGTGATCGGGTACGGCGGGATCCCCGATGGCGCCGAGGTAGATCGCGTCGAAGTCGCGCAGCCTGTCGAGGCCGTCCGGATCCATCATGCGCCCGGTGCGCCGATAGAACTCGCAGCCCCAGGGAAACTCCACGAACTCGATGCGCGCGCCGGCGCCAGCCGCGGCCTTCTCGACGACCGACATCCCAGCGGGGATCACCTCGCGCCCGATGCCGTCGCCGGGGATGACTGCGATGCGCATGAAATCAGTTACCAGCTTCCAGCTTCCAGCTTCCAGCTTCCAATTACAAGCTACCAGTTACCAGGTTCCAGCTTCCAGCCCGCCTCGTTCGGTGACGCGGCGTGAGTCAGAGCTGGTAGCCGGTAACTGGTAGCTGGCAGCTCGTAGCTCGTAGCTCGTAGCTGGTAGCTGGTAGCTGGCAGCTGGTGAGTCACATTCCAGGCGGTGTGAACCGTCCGTCCGCCGCGAGCCAGCCGCCGTCGGCGTAGATGATCGTCCCCGTAACGAAACTGGCCGCGTCCGAGGCCAGGAACAGCGTCGGGCCCACCATCTCTTCGGGCGTTCCCCATCGGTTGAACACGCTCTTGGCGGCGTAGGCGTTGAACCACTCCGGGTTGTTCTTGATGGGGGCGGTCAGCGGCGTCTCGATCACGCCGGGGCCGACGCAGTTCACGCGGACGCCGTAAGGGCCGAACTCCGAGGCGGCCCCGCGCGCCATCTGGAGGATGCCCGCCTTCGTCGCGGCATAGACCGACTGACCCGGTTCGACCACCAGGGAGCGAATGGACGAGAACAGGACGATGCTGCCGCGGCGCTGCGCGGTCATGATCCGGCCGGCCGCCCGCAGCACGTTGAAGTTCCCTTTCAGATTCAGATCCAGCACGCGCGACAGCTCCTCGTCCTGATAATCGAGGATCTTCTTGCGAACGTTGATGCTCGGCGTACAGATGACGATGTCGAGGCTGCCGTGTTTCGTCTGAATGTCGGAGAACGCCCGCTCGACCGCGGCCGACTCCCGGATGTCGAGCGTGCCGGCCTCGCACTGGCAGCCCTCGGCAACCACCCGAGAGGCGACCTTCTCCGCGGCGTCCGGCCTGATATCCAGGCAGAGGGTCCGTGCGCCCATCCGCGCCGCGCCGATGGTCACGGCCTCACCAATGCCTGATGCCCCGCCGATGATGACGGCCACCTTTCCGGTTAGATCGAAAGGATTACTCATGTGGTCTCCCGATATCAGTACAACCTACCCAAGCCCCGACGGGTCTCACGATGGCCACGATGGACCGATGGACACGATGGCTGGCCCACGGAATCTCGTCGTGAACCTTGTCGTCATCGTGCTCATCGTGTTCTTCGTGTTCACCATTCGTACGTGTCGCGTCCACGGCATCACCGCCGTCCACGGGTCTCACGATGGCCACGATGGGCCGATGGACACGATGGCTGGCCCACGGCGAATCTCGTCGTGAACCTTGTCTTCATCGTGCTCATCGTGTTCATCGTGTTCCTCGTGTTCACCGTCCGTACGTCTCGCGTCCACGTTTCCTCGTGAACATCGTCGTCAGCGTGGTACGTGACGCGGACCGACCGTCCGCGGCTGCCTGATCGCCATCATCCCGAAAAACGCGATCGCCGCCGCAGCGAGGCCGAGCAGGTTCGGGTTGAGCAACCCGAACCCGCGCCCGCCGGTCGTGTACGTCACGGCGAGCAGCGTGGCGATCCCTGCCGCGATCGATGCGAGCGCCTCGGGCGCGCCGGCGCGGCGGATGTACAGGCCGCCGACCACCGGCACGAAGAGGCTCACGCCCAGCAGCGAGTAGAAAATAGTCAACGCGCCGATGACCGTTTCGAGCAGGATCGCGAGGATAACGCCGGCCGCGCCGCCTGCAAGCGCCGCCAGGCGCGCGACCAGCAGCACGCGGCGGTCGTCCGCCTCGGGGTTGACGAATCGCTTGTAGAGATCCTTCGACAGCGACGTGGAGAGCATGAACAGGATCGCGTCGCACGTGCTGACCTCGGCCGAGAAGACCGCGGCGAGGCCGAGGGCGCCGATGAAGACGGGCAGGCGCTGGGCCAGCACGGTTGGCAGCACCAGGTCGCGGCTCGCCACCTGGATCCCCGCGGCGTAGGCGGCGACGCCAAAGAACACGGGAACGAACGAGAAGAGCATCTGCGCCACGCCCTGGCTGGTGACGCCGATGCGGACGGTCCGCTCGCTCGACGCGCCGTAGACCTTCTGAATCAGGCCAGGCGAGATGATGAACGCGGGCGTCAGCAGGGCCACCATCGCCCAGCCCGAGCCCGCGCCGGAGGAATAGAGGATGTCCCAGTAGCCTTCGGCCGGCGGAGGCACGGAGGCGAGACCGCTCAGGCCGCCGATCGACGCGCTCAGCAGCGGAATCCCGGCGAGCAGCCCGCCGATCAACACCACGAGCTGAATGAGGTTGACCCACGCGGAGCTCAGCAGCCCGCCCGCGACGAAGTACACCGTCATCAGCACCGCGCCGATCAGCGCGCCCAACGGTTTGGGAATATTGGCGACCACGCTGAGCACGGCCGCGCCCGCAATGAGCTGGCCGGCCAGGATCGCCAGCGTGCCGAGCCAGATGAGCGACGCCACGATCCCGCGAACAAGGGGACCGTACCGGAACTCCAGGTAGTCGCCAGCGGTGTAGAACCCGTGCTCCTTGGCGAGGCGCCAGATACGCGGGCCGATCCACAGCCCCAGCACCAGAGAGCCGATGCCCGCGGCGCCGTTCCACCACCACGCGGACATACCCTGCTGATACGCGAGACCGGTGGCGCCCACCGTGGTGCCCGCGCCGATGTTCGAGGCGAGCACCGTCGAGAAAAGGAGCGGCGCCGACAGGCGGCGGCCGGCGACGAAGAAGTCGCCGCTGCCGCGTACGAACCGCGACACCCACAAGCCGGCGGCCGTCAACAGCAGCGAGTAGACGATGAGCAGCAGGACGTGGATGTTCACGCGATCAGAATGTCGGCGGCGTGTTGATCCACAGAAGCACCGCGTCGGTGTCGGAGGGGTTGAACCAGCGGTGTCCGAGCGTGCTCTCGAACCAGAAGCTGTCTCCCTCGCGGAGGACGAAGCACTCGATCTCGTCGAGCCAGACCTCGAGGGTGCCGGCGATCATGAAGATGAACTCCTCGCCCTGGTGCGAATACGATCCGTCGCTGCCGGCGAGCGGCGCGACCCGGAACAGCATCGACTGCAGCATCGTCGCGCCCGTGGAGAGCAGTTCCATCCGAACGCCGGACTCGGTGGCGAGCACGCGTCGATCGGCCGGACGCACCAGGCGCTCGCGGTGGCGCGGCGCATGAAAGAGCTCCATGACCGTCGTGCCGTAGGCGGCCGCGAGCCGTTGCAGCGTCGCCACCGAGGCGTTGGCCTGCGCGCGTTCGATCGAGCTCAGGAATCCGGCCGAGATCCCGGCCCGCTTCGCGGCTGCGACGACGCCGATCCCTGTTCGCTTCCGAAGCCGCAGCAGCTTCGGCCCGAGGGGTCGAGGTTCCGCGTTGGGTTTCTGCACCGACGTGCCCTGTAATTCGCGTTTGATGCCCGGGACGTTCAGCCGCTGCACCTCGCGCAGGTATTTGATCCGTTTCAGCACCTTCAGCAATTCGGGGCCGTACAGGCGATAGCGGCCGTTGCTGCGGACGGGGGCGATCAGGCCGACCGACTCCCAGAGACGAAGCGTCGAGGGGCTGACGCCGAGAATCCGTGCGGTCTGACCGACGGTGAGGAACCCCAGCCCGCGTACGGCGGCGCTCCCTGAGGGCGCTCGCGTTCCACGGGCCGACGGTTGTCGTGGCTTCCCAGACACTGGCGATTGGTGATCTTCCTGGAACGGAACGAAACCCGGATACTAAATCGAACGGCGGAAGTTTGACAAGGTTACAGGCTTGCTGTAACTCTGACGTCACCATGCCGGCCGCGCGCTCCGCCATCGATCGGGTGCTGGCCGCCGTCGACAGCGCGGCGGCCGAACTCGTCGAGTTCACCTCGGCGCTCGTCCGCGTGCCGACCGTCAACCCTCCAGGCGAAGCCTATGAGGAGTGCGCCCGCCTGATCGGCGCTCGTCTCGCCGACTGCGCGTTCGACGTCGAGTATCACGCGGCTGAAGGCCGGCCCGAACATACCACCATCCACCCGCGCCTGAACGTTGTCGGTCACCGCCGCGGCCGCCGGCCGAGGCCGGGCGTGCACTTGAACGGCCATTTCGACGTCGTCCCCGCGGGCGCGGGCTGGACGATGGATCCGTTTGGCGGGATCGTCAGGGACGGCCGCGTGTACGGGCGCGGCGCCTGCGACATGAAAGCCGGCATCGCCGCCGCGATCTACGCCGCCGAGGCCATTCGCCGCGCCGGAATCGACCTCAACGGATCGCTCGAGATCAGTGGAACGGTTGACGAAGAGAGCGGCGGGTTCGCCGGGGTGGCCTGGCTGGCCGAACGAGGTCACCTGACGTCGAATCGCACCGACTACGTCATCATCCCCGAGCCCCTCAACGTCGATCGCATCTGCATCGGCCATCGCGGCGTGTACTGGTTCGAGCTGACGACCCACGGGCGCATCGGGCACGGCAGCATGCCGTTTCTGGGCGTGAGCGCGATCGAGCACATGAGCCTCGTGCTCGAGCGCGTCCGGCGCGAGCTGATGCCCGTGCTCGCGTCGCGGACCACCGCGGTCCCGGTCGTGCCGGACGGCGCCCGCCACGCGACGCTGAACATCAACGGCATTTCGGGTGGCCAGCCGGTGGACGGCATTCAAACGCCCTGCGTCGCCGACCTGTGCCGCGCCGTGTTCGATCGTCGTTTTCTCCTCGAGGAAGGGTTCGAGGCGACCAAGGCGGAGATCGAGCACCTGCTCGAGCGGGCAGCGGTCGGAACGCCGTCGCTTCGCTACTCGCTCCGCGATCTGATGGTCGTGCACCCGACGCGCACGCCTGACGATTCCCCCTTGATTGGCGCGCTCGACCGCGGCATCCGCCGCGTCCTCGATCGCCCTGCCACGCAGGTCGCGAGCCCCGGCACCTACGACCACAAGCACGTCGACCGAATCGCGGGCATCCCTCACTGCGTGGCCTACGGCCCGGGCATCCTCGACCTCGCCCACCAACCCGACGAATGGTGCGGGATCGACGATCTCGTCAACTCGACCAAAGTGCTCGCGCTGTCGATCCTCGAGCTGACGATGACCGATGTGTAGCGGACTCGTTCAGCGGATTGCGCCGAAGCATATCGACCCACGGCACGTCGCACGTCGCACGTCGCACGTCGCACGGCACGTCGCACGTAGCACGCGACAAGTCGCACGTGGCACATAGCACACCGCACGTCGCACGTGGCATGCGACAGGCTCAAAACCTCCCCTTCAACTTCTCCATCTCCTTCGCATCGAATTCCGACGCAACCAGCGGCGTGACGGCGATGTAGCCGTCCAGGACGGCCTGGACGTCGGTGTCGGGCTCGGCGGTCTCGGGCTGCACGAACAGGCTCCAGTACAGCCGCCGGCCGTACGGTGTGCGCGATTCCTCGAAACGATCCTGGCCCATCTGGCTGCTTTGACGAACGAGCTTCAGCCCCTTCAGCCGATCGGCCGGCGCGGCCGGCACGTTCACGTTGAGAAAGACGCCACGGCTCAGGCCGCCGGCCTTGACGATTCCAGCGACCCGGGCGGTGGCGGCCGCGGCGGCGCCGTAGTTGGGATGGCCGGCGAAGTCGAGCGACGAGGCAATCGCCGGAATGCCCTGCATCGCAGCCTCGCGGGCGGCGGCAACGGTCCCCGAAATGTAGGCATTCAGGCCAAAGTTGTTCCCGCGGTTGACGCCCGAGACGACCAGGTCCGGGCGCTGCTCCATCAGTGTCCCGAGCGCCAGTCGGACGCACGTCGCCGGCGTGGCCGCGAGCGCAGTCGCGGTTGTGGCCTCCCCAATCGGCACGCGATCCGCGTAGATCGGGCCGACCATCGTCAAGGCGTGTCCTGTGCCGCTGTGGTTGTCGAGAGGTGCGACGACCGTAAGCTCCCCGAGGGGCGCCAGCGCCTCCACGAGCGCCGCCAGCCCCGGCGCACGCACCCCATCGTCGTTGGTGACGAGGATGCGGTATGTCGGGGGCCCCTGGGCGTCGAGCTGCTGAAGTGAGGCGGCACCGCCGAGCACTACAGTCAGAACAGCAGTGACGAGAAACAGCCGTGAAACGCGCGCGGTTCCGGGATACATTCGTGTCGATGCGTTCATCGGGGCTCCCTGTGGAATTGACAAACCTTACACTTTTCATATAAAAGCGCAAAGTCTCGTTCATGTCCTCCGGTGCTGTCAGCCGCGCACGTCCAGGGCCCCTCTCGCGCCAGCTCTTGCGGCTGGCGCTGGCCTCCCTGTTGTTGATTCCGGTCGCGTCGTCCGCCGGGGCGCCCAGCGGGATCGCGGCGGTGGGAAGGTCGCAGACGGCCGCGTCCGTGACGCCCGCGGCCAGGCACGTCGTCATCGTGTCCATTGACGGGCTCAGGCCGGCCGACTACCTTCCTGGACACGCTCGGCGGCCGTCGATGCCAGTGCTCGATGCGCTTCGCGCCACAGGCAGCTGGGCGGAGGGCGTCGTCGGGCAGTATCCCTCGCTCACCTATCCATCACACACATCGATTGCGACCGGAGTGCGGTCCGGCCGTCACGGCGTCTCGCAGAATACCCGTTTCGACCCGGATAACGGATCGACGGACTGGTTCTTCGACAGCTCGGCCATTAAGGTGCCGGCAATCTGGGACCTCGCGGCGCGCGGCGGTCTGACGACGGCAGGCGTGTCGTGGCCGGTGACCGTTGGCGCAAAAATCGACTACCTGATCCCGGAGACCCACCAGGCGCCGCCGGACATGACGTGGCTCGAGCTGGTCCGGCGTCAATCGACGGCAGGGCTCATCGACGCGGTCGCGGCAAGGCTGGACCCGCTCGGACCGGCGACCGCGCGCAGCTATCGTGACCGGGATCGATTCTCGACGGCGGCTGCCGCCTACATCATCGAGAAACATCGGCCGAACCTCCTGTTGATTCACCTCGTCGAAGTGGACGGGGCGAGGCACGCCACGGGACCGGAGTCGCCCGAGGCATTCGCCGCGCTCGAAGGCGCCGATGGGCGGATCGGCGAGCTCGTCAAGGCAGTCGAGGCCGCGGGCATCGCCCGCGACACCGCGTTCATCGTGACCGGCGACCACGGGTTCTACCGCGTCCACAGCGCTTTTCAGCCCAATGCCGTGCTGCGTGACGCCGGCCTGCTCGAGACGGACGACAGGGGCCGGATCGTGAGGTGGCAGGCGGTCGCACACCGGGCGGCGATCCGTTTGAAAGATCCGCAGGATGCGGCCCTCGCGCGGCGGGTGGAAACGCTGTTCCTCGATCTCGCGAACGGGCGCTACCAGGGACTGTTCCGGGTCGTCGGGCGCGAGGCGATCGCGCGGCTTGGCGGCGATCCGGACGCACTGCTGATCATCGAGCCCATCGAGGGCTATACGACCGCCGCCGGCGTGTCCGGAGGCTTCCTGGTTGCGTCGAACAGGCGCGGCGATCACGGCTTCCTGCCGACCGAGCCCGGAATGCACACGGGCCTGGTCATCTCGGGGGCGGGCGTGCTGCAAGGCATAGCCGTTCCGCTCACCCGCCAGATAGACATCGCTCCAACCGCCGCCAGGCTGTTGGGGCTGGAGCTCTCCGAAGCGGACGGGGTACCCATCATGGGCGTGCTCAGGAATACGCAGGTACCTCTGGTTTCTCGGTAACTGACGTTCCAGGCGCGGGGCAGAGCCCCGGCCAACAAAGAGGGGGCAGGGGACGATGCGCAGGCCATTGACAGTTGCAATCGCCATAGCCGTGGCGCTGGGCTGGTTCGCTCCGCGAACCGCCTGGGCCCAGGCGACCGGCAGCATCGCCGGAATCGTCACAGACCCGTCGGGCGGGGTATTGCCCGGCGTGACCGTCGAGGTCACGAACACCGCCACCAATCAGGTGCGTACCGCCACGACCGGCGCCGACGGCTACTACTCGCTGCCGCTGCTCCAGCCCGGACGCTACGACGTGAAGGCGACGCTCTCCGGGTTCCGGACGTTTCTCCGCCAGGGCATTACGGTCGCCGTCGAAAGCACCGCGCGAGTGGACATGCAGCTGGCCGTCGGCGCGATCGAGGAGAGCCTGACGGTCTCGAGCGAGGCGCCGCTCGTCGAAACCGCGAACGCGACGCTCGGCATCGTCGTGACCGAGAAGAACGTCGTGGAGCTTCCATTGAACGGCCGGAACTTTACTCAGCTGGGTACGCTGCTCCCAGGCGTCGTCGCGCCGCCAGGGCCGCTCGGTGGGGCGGCGGGCGAGGCGACGCCCGGCGGCTTCGGCGCCGTGACGGCCGGCTTCAGCGTCAACGGGATGCGCAATCAGTCCAACAACTTCCTGCTGGACGGCGCCTCGAACAACGACACGTTCAACACCGGGTTCGTGCTGCGGCCGCCGCCGGATGCGATTCACGAGTTCAAGATCCTGACGCACTCCTACAGCGCGGAGTACGGTCGCAATGCCGGTTCGGTCGTCAACGTCGTGACGAAGGCGGGGACCAACGACCTCCATGGCGCCGCCTGGGAGTTCAACCGCAACGACGGCTTGAACTCGCGGAACTTCTTTGCGCCGGAGGATCAGCCGAAGCCCAAGCTTCAGCAGAACCAGTTCGGCGCCAGCCTCGGCGGCCCCGTCCTCCGGGATCGCCTCTTCGCGTTC
>DASTBU010000154.1:0-2570 GCA_035711845.1 Vicinamibacterales bacterium | reverse complement strand
TGAGGCCCTGAAGGACGCGATGCTGCGGACGCTCGACGATCCCCCGAGACCCGAGCGCCTGCGGCGCCGAGCGATGGACTTCCACGTCGACCGGGTCGTCGACCGATACCTGAGCGTGCTTGATGTCGACGCGAACTGATGCGCGGCGGCCGCACGTAGCGCTGTTCTTGAAGAACGAGCGGGGCGGCGTCGCCGGGAGGCGGATGCACCTTGCCGAGGCTCTGCTGCGGCGCGGCTGCCGTGTCGATGTCCTGACCGTGTGGCTGCGGCATGGCTCGGATGGCATACCTGCGGGCGCCAGAGTCCTGCAGCTGGCCCCGTCGTTGCGCGATTGGCGCGTCATACCGGGGCATTACGCAGCGGTCCCGGCGCTCGCCCGGTATCTGCGGCGCGAGCGTCCGGACGTACTACTGTCTGCCACGACTCCGCTGAATGTCGCAGCAGTCTCGGCAAAGTATCTTTCGAGAACCCCGGTTCGCTTGGTCATAAGTCAGCACAACCCGGTTTCCAAAACCATCGCCTTCAGGCAATACCGCAGCGCGCCGGTGATGGCCCATCTGGTCAGGAAGTTCTATCCGGCCGCGGACGCCGTCGTCGCGGTCTCGACGGGTATCGCGGAGGACCTCGAGAAGGTCATCGGCCTGAACGGCACCAAGGTCCGCATCATCCACAACCCGGTCATCACCAACGCGATTGAACCTCTCAGAGGGGCGCCGGCCGAGCATCCCTGGTTTCACGATGGCGGCCCCCCGATCGTGCTTGCTGCAGGCCGTCTTACGACCCAGAAGGGGTTCGACGATCTGATCCGGGCCTTTGCACTGGTGCGCGCGCGGCGCGCGGCCAGACTCCTCATCCTCGGCAGCGGCCGAGACCATGACGGGTTGATCGAACTCGTTCACGAGCAGGGGCTCGATGACGTCGTTGACCTGCCCGGCTGGGTCGCCAACCCGCACGCTTATATGGCGCGGGCCAATCTGTTTGTCCTGTCCTCGAGATACGAAGGCTTCGGCAATGTCCTCGTGGAGGCGTTGGCCTGCGGGTGCCCCATCGTCGCGACGAATTGCGTGGGCGGTCCGGCCGACATCCTCGAGGGCGGCCGCTTCGGGCGCCTAGTGCCGGTGGGCGAGATCGAGGCGATGGCCCAGGCCATCCTGGAGGCGCTGGAGGCGCCGGCCGATGTCGCCGCGCTGCGCCGGCGCGCGATGGACTTCCACGTCGACCGAATCGTCGAGCGCTACTGCGAGGTGCGGGGTGTTTGACGGGGCCAACAGACCCGCCGAGAGCGGATGCGCCGGCGCCGCTCCCGGGGAGGGCACGCGGCAGGCTAGCCCGCATGCGAGCACCTCCAAGACGTTCCGTCTGTACCAGGCAGCCGTGGACGCCTCCAAACTGGTCGCGAGCCGGCGCGCCCGCAGGAACGCCAAGTCGCGGGTGGTCGGCGTGCGCTCCCATCTGCTGGTCAAGCGGCGTCCGCTGCCCGCCTTCCTGATCATCGGGACCATGCGAGGCGGCACCAGCTCGCTCTTCAAATACCTCGAATCTCATCCCGATACTGCCGCCTCCCTGCGCAAGGAGGTCAATTATTTCACGAGATTTTGGCAGAAAGGGGCCGACTGGTACCGCGCCCACTTCCCGCTCACGCGCCGACGACTGGCGTTCGAGGCATCGCCCAACTATCTGTTCCACCCCTTCGCCGCGATCCGCGCAGCGCAAACGGTTCCCGAAGCCAGGCTGATCGTGTTGCTGCGCGAGCCCGCGGCCCGCGCACGCTCGCACTACGACCACATGGCGCGCCTGGGCTTCGAACGGCGGTCTTTCACGCGAGCTCTCGAAACCGAAAGCCGGCTCGTGCGTGACACGCTCGCCCGCTTCGACGAGGACGAGCACGTGTGGCAGCCGATGTTCCTGCGTTACTCTTACATGTCCCGTGGCTATTATGCGGATCAACTTGAGAGATGGCTGTCCTTCTTTCCGGTCGAGAAGTTCCTCGTGTTATGGAGCGAGGACTTCTTCGCTAAGCCTGCCGATGCCCTGGACACGGTCTCGGAATTTCTTTCGATACGCCCGGGAAGGTTTTCCGGGATCGAGCGAAATTACTCGATTGGTGGAGTCGTCCCGCAGCATCCGCGGGGGCGGACGGCCGAAGCCATGCCGGAGTGGGCGCTCGCTCGTTTCGAACAGGAGAACAAGCGCCTTCGAGAGTTGCTGCGCCGCCGCCTGCCTCACGTCGGACTGCCCTCCTGGCTCGGGGAGAGCGGGCCCGGTCGCGCGAACGTCTCCGGCGCGTTCGGCCACGTGGCTGGTGTGCGATGACCATGTCCATCATGGGGCGCCAGAGCCGGTGGCGTCGCGACCCGGGCGGCTCTCCGCCTGCGGGACGGCAGACAGCAGGGGGGTGGCGATGGCCGAAGTCGGTCTGAAGGAAGCGCCTGCTGCGACCCCCGAGGTCGTTCTGCGCCGGGCGACGCCGGCCGACGCTCACCAGATGCTCGAGCTCGTGCGGGTCGCGATCGGGCGCGGTTCGGTGCCGCGCACCGAAGCGTTCTGGCGCTGGAAGCACGAACAAAACC
>DASTBU010000153.1:0-27936 GCA_035711845.1 Vicinamibacterales bacterium | reverse complement strand
TGATCGGCACGCCGTCGATGCTCCAGCTGATCTCCGTGCTCGCCGCACCCTTCGCCTGGTAGTTCGACTGCTGCCCCGACTCGGCGCCGCCAACGTTCACGCGGTCGACGATGACGCCGGGGACCGTCTGCAGCACGACCCAGGGGTCGCGCGACGTCGGGACTTCCTGCAGCTCGGTGAGGGTGACGTTGGTGGCCGTGGCCGTCTTCTTCGGATCGACGACCGGCGATTCGGCCGTGACGAACACGTCCTGGGCCACGCTCTCGACGTTCAACGACACCTTCAACGGGACGGTGCCGCCAACGGCGACGGGGACTTCAGTGTTTCTGTAGGTCTGGAAACCCGCAAGCCTGGCGATGACGGTATAGGTGCCGGGCGCGAGGTTGAGGAACACGGCCTGCCCCCTGCCATCCGTAACGGACGTGCGGTTCTGGGGACCCGTGAGCTCGATAGTGGTTCCGGGGAGAACCGCGCCAGTGGTATCGGCGACCGTGACTTCGATACGGCCGGTATAGCCCTGCGCGGAGGCGTGGGTTGTGGCAAACGCCAGCAGGGCGACGCACAACGCCGCAGTTGACAGTATTCGCAATCTCATTTTGCTCCATCCTCCAATGGCCAAAGAACGAGTGCGACAAACGAACGTGCAATGGAACCTCTGTCTCTGTGGTTGGTACCTCCTTCCCGGCGGCTCGTCACATTGTTCGATTCCGCTCATTTGACCCGAAATGGGCACCTCAGGTCAACTGGGTGGCTGTATCCACTGAGTATACAAAGGGTTGGCGCATTTTCGATTCGTCCAGGGCAGATTGTCGGGTTGATTGACGAATGAAGATTGTCAATTGCGGATTTTATTCGGGGATTGGCGCGGTGGGTTCGTCCGTTCCACCTCAGCCGGCCAGGGAGACCCGATAGGCACTTTCGATTCGTTCAGGGCAGATTGTCGACTGATTGACGAATGGAGATTGTCGATTGCAGATTTCATTCGGGGATTGGCCGGGGTGGGTTCGTCCGTTCCGCCTCAGCCGGCCAAGGAACCCCCGCGCCCCAAATTCTCAATCCCCGAATAAAATCCCCAATCCCAAATCCCCAATCCCAAATCAATCTGCAATCTGCAATCAACGAATCTGCAATTGTTCAATCCCCCACGATCTGTATGACCACCTCGCGCCGCCGCGCCCTGGTGTCGAACTCGACGAGCACGATTTGCTGCCACGTGCCCAACGCGAGTGTCCGGGCGCTGAACGGCACGGTCACCGACGGCCCGAGCAACGCGGCCCGCACGTGGCTGGACCCGTTGTCGTCGCCCCACCGGAGATGGTGCTCGTACTCCGCCTCGCGCGGCGCGAGCCTCTCGAACAGACGGTTCAGATCGGCCAACGCACCGGGCTCGAACTCGATCGTCGTCACGCCGGCGGTCGATCCCACGACGAAGACGGTAACGATGCCGTCCTGGAGGCCGGATTGGGTGAGGGCATCTGCCACGAGCGACGTGAGGTCGCGCGTGTCGCCCTGGCCGCGGGTGCTGATTTCACCACGATGAGTGCTGACCATCTCCTTACTGTAGCGGAGCGGCCGGGCGGCCGGTCTGCCCGTGTTAGAATGAGCTGGTTTCTCACCGCCCGGCCGGCGTAGCTCAGTTGGTAGAGCAGCTGATTCGTAATCAGCAGGTCCTCGGTTCAAGTCCGAGCGCCGGCTCCAGATTCTCCCACTCGCCGTCTGCCGTCCTCGGCGCGCTCGCGACGTTGAAGCCCCGAGCCCGAGCCCCGAGCCCCGAGCACCGAGCCAATGACTGCGGAGCCGAACGACAGCGTGTCCTGTATACGCTGAAAGGTGTCACGACTACGTCCGCCGGCCGAAAAAGGTCGGCGCCCGTATGGGGCCGTTCGTGGCGTCACTGGACAAACGGGTTCCGGATGGTGACGCGGCCCTCGATCACCTGTCCGTTTTGCAGATCCTCGGAATATAAGGTGTCGCACGCGGCCTCGAGCGCAGATGCGGCGATCAAGCCGTCGAACATGCTGTAGCCGTACTTCGCAGCGATGCGCCGGCCGGCGTCATGCGTGTCGATCGTCAATGGCACCGGCGAAGGGCACAGCACGCGAATCGCGGCAAGGGCTTCGTCGATCTCTTCCCGCGACAGTCGAAGTTTCTTCCGCGTGACATTCGCGAGCTCGTTCAACACCTGGACGCTGATGATGCCTCCCCCAGCGAGCAACGCTTCAGCCGTATCGGTACGCTCCTTCTTTTGGCCGACGACGTATACCAGGATGTTCGTGTCGAAGAACGCCCTACCGCTCATTCGCGTCCTCGCGGCTGAACGTAAAGCCGAGAGGCAGGGGGCGACGCAATTTGCGCAGTCGGGCCAGCGCCTTCTCCTTGCTCCGATCGCGACTCACCTCGAACTCACGTTCGCCGGCAATTCGAATCTCGATCTGATCGCCCTCTTTGAGATCGAGAGCTTCGACCACTGCCGAGGGCAGCCGGACGGCCAGACTGTTGCCCCACTTGGCGACATGCATCAACACCTCCAGCGGATATACATTTATAATTGTATATCCTGGACAGCTGGGCGCATCAATCCCCGCGCATGCGCTGGGTCCCCCTTGCGCCAGTGTTGCCCGAGCGGTCCGGCCATAGGCGCTTTGCCTCTGTTGAGGGCGATGTGTCACAATGTGCACATGAAGACGATCTCCATCCGTGAACTGCACCTGAAGACAGGCCGGTGGGTTCGCCATGCTGCCAGTCGGGGGCCCATCGTGGTCACCGATCGCGGTCGGCGCGTCGCGGCGCTTCAGCCATTTGACCCGTCCACCGCGACGGGCCGGCCTCTGCCCAACCGAGAGGCCGCGATACGAAAACGGTCGCAGGTCCCAGTTGATTCCGCCGTGTACCTATCCGAGCTGCGCGAGGATCGGTGATCTACTTCGACGCAGCGTACATCGCCAAGTGCTACCTGAACGAGCCGGGCGCGGATCGAGTCCGTGAGGTAGCCTACGGCGCGGACGGCCTCGGATCGTGTGAGCTGGCCCGGCTGGAGTTTGCGTCAATCCTCACACGCCACCTCAGAGAGCGCCACGTGACTCGCCGGGAGATGAGAGCAATCCTGAAAGACTTCGAAGAAGACGAGCAGAACGGCGTCTGGCAGTGGTTCGGCGTGACTCCTGAGCTGCTGGAAAAGGCCCGCAAGGCCGTGCTCGACATTCCGAGCACGGTTGTCCTCCGATCTGGTGACGCGCTGCACCTGGCCTGCGCCGCGGAGCAGGGCTTTCAAGAGGTCTACACGAACGACGGCCGCATGCTAAAGGCCGCTCGCTATTTCGACCTGACTGGCGTGAACGTGATCGGCGAGAGTGCGTGAGATGGTCAGCGAAGCTCAGACGAGCGCCTCTCCTGCTGGCGGATGATTTTCGACCCTGGTTGTCGACTGCGATGAGCGTCATTCGGTACGGAGGGCGTAGATGGGGTTCACGCGCGCGGCGCGAAGCGCGGGGACGAACGCGGCAGCGAGGGCGAGGGCAAGAAGGATGACAGCGGAGGCGATATAGCTGCGCAGATCGGCGGGAGGGGTGCCGTACAGAAGTGCAGTCAGGGTACGACTGAGGGCGAACGCCGCAGGCAGTCCGACTATCACACCAGACAGCGCCAGGCGGAGTGAGCTGCGAAGAACGAGCGCGAGGATGTTCGCGGTGTGGGCACCGAGGGCGACGCGCACACCCATCTCGTGGCGTCGCTGGGCGACGGAGTACGACATCACCGCGTAAATGCCGGCGAGCGCGAGCAGGACAGCGAGGCCAGCGAGAATTCCCAACAACAAGGCATGGAAACGCGGCTGGGCGACCGACTGCAGGAGCAGTTGGTCCATCGTCTGCAGATTGGTGATGACAGCCCCGGGCGCAAGCGCGCGGACGATAGCGCGGACGGGGCGTGCCACGAGCAACGGATCGCCAGAGGTGTCGACCACGAGGTAGAAGCCGCGATAGGGCGCGACGGAGAACGGGATGTACATCTCGGGCCGGGAGTCGGCCGTCGTGCCGAATATGCGTGCGTTCCGCACGACGCCGACGATCTCGAGGTTGAGGTCACCCGGGTCGCCGCTGATGACGGTGACGCGCTGACCGAGAGGACTGATGCCGGCAAGGAAGCGGTGCACGAATTCCTGGTTGACCACCACGACGGGCAGGTGCTGCGCCTCGTCGGCGTCATTGAGGTCGCGGCCGGCGACGACCGGCGTTTGCATCGCGGAAAAGTAATTGGCCGTCACGGAGCGAGCGTGGATGGCGTTCGACGACACGCCGCCGGAGACAACCTGGCCGGCGACGTTGACATCGGGCACCCAGGACATGCCGGTCATGGGCAGGTCGGTGGCGGCAGTGACGGCGCGCACACCGGGCAGCGCGCCGATCCGGGACTGCAGATCGGCCACGAGAGGAATGGAATCGCTTTCCCTGGCGCGGGTGTTGCCGACACGCAGGATCAGCTTGTCGTGCGGATTGAAGCCCGGATCCGAGGGCCGCAGAGCCGCAAAGGTCTCGATCAGCAGACCGGCGACGACGAGCACGATGCAGGCAATGGCGATCTCGGTCGAGACGAGCAGAGAGCGGAACCAGCGCTGCCGCGCGGAGCCGGCGACCTGCCGGGAACCTTCCTTCAACGCGGTGTTGAGGTCGAGGTCGCGGGCAGCGAAGAGCGGAGTCCACGTGAACGCGAGAGACGTCAGGACCGCGACGCCGAGGGTGAAGGCGAAGACGGCGGTGCCAGTGTGGGCATCGTCGAGTCGCGGGACACGGTAGGGTGTGAGGGCGATGAGCAACCTCACCGCCCATGTCGACAGCCAGAGGCCCGCCACTGCGGCAGCCAACGAAAGCAGCAGGCTCTCCCACAGGAGTCCCCGCGCGAGGCGAAGACGAGAGGCGCCCAGCGCAACGCGGACGGCGACGTCGCGGGCGCGCGACGTGCTGCGCGCGAGCACGAGATGGGCGACGTTGGCGCACGTGATGAGCAAGACAAGCAGCGCGGCGGCGAAGATGAGGCGGACGGTGAGAGCGGAGTCGCCGAGCACGCGGGCTTTGAGGCTCTCGACGTTCACGTCCAGCGCGCCGCGGCGTGAAGCATCGGCGGCGGCGAAGCCGGCGGCGATGCCTTGGGCTTCGGCGCGTGCGGCGGCGATGGTCACGCCGGGTTTGAGGCGCGCGATCACGGGGCAGAGTTCGGCGCGCGGCAAAGGCAGCAGCGGCATCATGATGGAGATGTCGTCGTACGGAAGCGCATCGATGAAGTCGATCGTTCCGACAACCTGGTAGCTCTCGTTGTAGTACCCGGTGCCGACGAGGTGAAGCACCTGTCCGAGCGCGGCGGCCGGCGAACCGAAGAGGCGGGCAGCCATACGGTCAGTGATGACGACGGAAGAGGAGTCGCGGCGAAAATCATCGGAGACGAACAGGCGGCCCGCAGAAGCTCGCAGGCCGAGCATGGGGAAGAAGTCATGCGAGACGAGGAGCGAGCGAACCCGCTCGGGGCCGTCGCGCGTGTCCACGTTGGGCAGGCCGGGATCGAGGGCGGCGAAGGCGTCGTAAGAGGTGGTGCGCCGCTGCCAGTCGGTGAAGCGGTCGGTGGTGATGCCGCGGCCGAAGAGGATGACGAGGCGATCGGCGTCGGGATAGGGCAACGGACGCAGGAGCACGGCGTAGAGAATGCTGAACGCGGCGGCGCTGGCGGCGATACCGAGGGTGAGCGTCACCAGCGTGATGGCGGTGAAGCCGGGCGCCTTCAGCAGCGCACGCAGGGCCACGCGAAGGTCGTCGCGCATACGCTCCTGATTGTATGACGTCATGACGTCGGCCGTCAGGCAGGATCCCAACTGGCCGGCAGCGCGAGAATCTTTGCCATCGCTTCGAACATCAGCGCTCTCGGGCCTCGCTTGCTCGCGAATCGTGATCGATTTCAGACATAATCAGAACTCTATCGACGCTTCACAGGCCGGAGCGGTGCCGTCACTTCGTGCCCGGCCACCAGGACCTCGATGCGTTTTCACCCAGCTTCCACCGTGTTCGTCCTGGCCGCCACCCTGCTGACGGCTCGGGCCCAGGGCGTCGAGTGGCACGTGGCGGCTGGTGGGACGGGTGGCGGAAGCGCGAGCGCTCCCTTCGGACAGATCCAGGACGCCCTCGACGTGGCCCGGCCAGGCGACGTGATCGTCGTCGGCCCCGGCACGTTCAGTGGAGCGCTCCGATCGGTTCGTGACGGCGCCGCGGGACAGCCCATCACCATCCGGGCTGCCAACGGGCGCGGCTCGACGATCGTCACGTCGCCCGGCCGCGTCCTCACGGTCTCGCATGCCTACCTCGCGATCGAGGGACTCGTCCTCGATGGGCAGTACGGCGTCAACGATCTCGTGCGGCTCGCGGCGTCGGCGACTGGTTTCGTCTTGCGCGACACCGAAGTACGCCGAACCAGCCGGGATGCGATCGACATGGGTGCGGTGCGCGACGTGCTGATCGAGAATTCCCTCGTTCATCACGCCCTCAATGCCGACAACGGCCGGACCGACGCCCACGGCATCGTCGGCGGGGCCGTGCAGGGCCTGACCATACGGAATACGGAGATCCACACCTTTTCGGGAGACGGTGTGCAGGTGGACGCGGGCCGCTCGGCGCCAGGCTGGAACGACGTGACGATCGAGGGTTGCCGCATCTGGCTGGCGCCGCTCGCATCCCCCGAGAACGGATTTCCCGCCGGGATCGTACCAGGCGAGAACGCCGTCGACACCAAGGCCAGCGCCAGCCTTCCACGCGCGCGGATCACGATCAGGAACACCGAGGCCTGGGGCTTCAGGGGGCCATCGTCTCTGACAAATCTCGCCGCGTTCAATCTGAAGGAAAACATCGACGCGACGGTAGACGGCGTCACGGTGTACGACTCCGAAATTGCCTTCCGATTGCGGCACCCGGCGCAGGTGCGCGTGCAGAACGCTGTCGTCCACGGCGTGGAGGTCGCGTTCCGCTACGAGGATGGCATCACCAACCTGCGGATCTGGAATTCCACGCTGGGCAATGCCGTGTCCTCGCCGTTCAGGGCAGCCTCATCATCGTCACGCGGACTGAACGTCAGAAATCTGCTGCGGCTCGGATCGTCCCTGCCGGCGGAAGCATCGGAGCCGTCGAACCTTGCGGTGGACGCGGCGGCCTTCGTCGATGCGGCCGCACACAACTACCAGATCTCCGCCAGTTCACCGGCGCTCGACGCGGGCGTCAGGATCAGCGAGGTTGCCACAGATCGCGAGGGAACGCCCCGTCCGCAGGGAAAAGCGTACGATGTCGGGGCGTACGAGCGCGCGCCGCGCACCGGTCCCCCACCGGCACCGGCGAACCTGCGCGTCATCAGATAGAGCCGAGAGCGGGCCCATCTCAGCTCTTCTTCCCCCGCTTGCGGGCGTGGCGCGACTCTGCTTCCTCGATCGAGTGGGACCTCGTCAGGTCGAGCTCGCGCTTGGCAATCGCCACGAGCCGCGCGTAGTGCGTGTGCAGGATCTTCAGCTCGTCCTCCGAGAGATCCTCGACATCGATCAGGCGATTGCTGGCGCCCTGCATCGCCGCCACCAACTCGTTCAGCTTGAGCTGAATCGCCATCGAATCCTTGTTCTGGGTTCGCTGGATCAGAAAGACCATCAGGAACGTGACAATCGTGGTACCGGTGTTGATGACCAGCTGCCAGGTATCGGAGTATCCGAAGAGCGGGCCGGTCGCGGCCCAGACCAGAACGATGGCGCAGGCAGTCGCGAAGGCCCGGGTGCCGCCGGTCCACCGGGTCACGATCGTCGAAAAACGTTCCAGCAGGAGACCGATCGACTTGTTGCGTGGCATGCGCCTCCTTGTCCAAGGCAAGGATAGTGCACGGACCCTGAAGCCGTCCGGGAACTCGCTGGATCGATTCTCAGTCCCAGGCCGGGGCGGGTCTGCCCTTCCAGTACCAGACGATCAGGTCGACCGTCGGCGGTGAACCGCCGAGCTCCCGCAACCGTGTGGCATTCTGGCCGCGATGCCATTGGCTGTGCATCGCGCATTGCGCCAGCGCCTCGCCAACGGTGAGGGTGAGCGGTGGGTCCTTGAACCACGGAATCGCCACCTTCTCGATCAACCGGCCCTCGGTCAACCCGGCACGAATCCGGTCCATCCCGGCATGCGCGTCGCGTGCGAAAGCCATCAGCTCGGCGAAGCGCGGAAAGTCCTCGGGCTTACTGCCCTCGAACGGCGTGCGCCGATCCTCCACTGCCCATGTGAAGGCGCGCTGCACCAGATGAAGATGGTGGAGCCGGTTGCGAAGCGCCGGATCGTCCTGCGCCGGCGGATACGCGTTCATCGCGCGCCAGTGTTCGGCATCGGCCCAGGCCTGGTGGTCGAGCAGATCCGGAATCAAGGAATGCATGAACCTCCTTAACGCCGGTATACGCGTATCGAAGAGATGCAGTCGTTGTAGCTGCCCGAGCACGAGCCGGAGACCGCCTTCAGGTCCGTCACGTCCTCGAGGATCTCGAGCGTCGCGCCGTTGAAGTTCCTGTCGCCGTACAACGTGGCGCCCCAGCCAGGCTGCACGCGTACGGAGGAGATGCAGTCGTTCCACGTCAACCGGGACACGTCGTCTCCCTCCGGACACGGGCCCTCGACGTTGCTCAGATTCTGGACGTCGCCCGCGACCGCCTGGGACGTTCCCTGAAAGCCTGCGTGGACGTAGACGGTGATGCCTTCCCCCGGCGGAGTGGGGCCGAGTGGCGTGGGGTCGCCGCCGCACCCCGCCAGCATCATGGCGAGCGCCGGTGCGGACACACACCTCCTGAGCTTCATGGTCGGTATGCCGGTCGTCCACGGGCGCGGCGTTGTGCGATTGTAACTGATCGGCTGCGAACCCGCATGCGCCGGCTGGACTAAGATTACGCTCCATGGACGACTTGAAGCGCCGCGATTTTCTCAAGATCGGGACCGCCGCGCTCGCGGCGGGTGTCATCGATCCCGAACCACCGAGCGCGCAAGCGCAGGCGTCCGCCCCATTTGCTGCGGCGCCGATCGAAACCGTTCGCATCGGCTTCGTGGGGATCGGCGGCCAGGGCGGAGGGCACGTCCGCAACCTGCTGCGGATTCCCGGTTGTCGCATCACGGCCGTGTGCGACATCAGGTCCGAGCGCGCCGAGTGGGCGGCGAAACAGATCACCGACGCGGGCCATCCCGCGCCGACGGCGTATACGCGCGGTCCGCGCGACTTCGAGCGGCTCTGCGACACCGAGGATCTCGATCTCGTCTTCAACGCCACGCCGTGGGAATGGCATGCGCCAATCATGCTCGCCGCGATGAAGAACGGAAAGCACGCCGCCACCGAGGTCCCGGCCGTGATGACCATCGATGACTGCTGGGCCCTCGTCGAATCCGCCGAGAAATATCGCCGCCACTCGGTGATGATGGAGAATTGCAACTACGACCGCATGGAGATGATGGTCTTCCACATGGTGCGGCAAGGAGTGCTGGGCGAGATCCTTCACGCGGCGGGCGGGTATCTCCACGATCTCCGGGCGATCAAGTTCGCCGACGAGGGCGAAGGGCTCTGGCGTCGCGCATGGGCGACCAAACTCGATGGCAATCTCTATCCGACGCATGGGCTGGGGCCGGTGGCCAACTGCCTGGACATCAACCGGGGCGATCGGTTCGAACACCTGGTCTCGATGAGCGGCCCGTCACGCGGGCTCCAGGAATGGGCGACCCAGCACGAGCCGGCGGGCTCGCCGAAGCGCAGGGAACGGTACGTGCTCGGCGATGTCAACGTGAGCCTGATCAAGACTGCACGCGGCAAGACGATCTACGTCGAGCACTGCACCAACCTGCCGCGGCCGTACAGCCGGATCAACGTCGTCCAGGGCACGAAGGGCATTTTCCAGGGGTACCCCAACCGCGTTTACGTCGAAGGCCGGGACCGCGAGCACCAATGGCAGGAGGCCAGCGACCTGCTCGCCGAGTTCGAGCATCCGTTGTGGAAAGAGATCGCGGATCGGGCAAAGGGCGCCGGCCACGGCGGCATGGACTACATCGAGGACTACAGGCTGATCAAATGTCTGCGCGAGGGTCTGCCGACCGACATGGACGTCTACGACGCCGCGGCCCTCAGCGCCGTCATCGAGCTGAGCGTCCGCTCGGTCAAACGCCGCGCGGCAACCCTGGACGTTCCCGACTTCACCCGGGGAGGCTGGAAGAGCCGGCCGCCGCTGGGCATCGTGGGCATGTAGGAAAAATGCTGAATGCCGACTGCTGAATGCTGAATGCATTATTCGATTCCGCACTAATTCAGCATTCAGCCCTCAGCATTCAGCACTTCGCCGTCATCGTCAATGACTTCCCTCGACTGGACCATCGTCGCCGCCTCGGTGATCGTGTCGTTCGCACCCGCATTGTGGATGATGCGGCGCGCCGGGACCAGCACGGCGGAGTTCTTCACGTCCGGACGCGCGGCGCCGTGGTGGTTGATCGGCGTCTCCATGGTCGCTACCACGTTCAGCACCGACACACCGAACCTGGTCACCAATCTCGTCCGCGAGGGAGGCGTGGCCGCCAACTGGGTCTGGTGGGCGTTCCTGCTGACAGGTATGACGACGGTGTTCTTCTATGCGAGGTTGTGGCGGCGGCTTGGCGTCCTGACGGACCTGGAGTTCTACGAGCTGCGGTACTCGGGCGCGCCGGCGCGGTGGGTCCGGGGGTTCAGGGCGATCTACCTGGGCCTCGTTTTCAACGTCGTGATCATGGCGACGGTCAACCTGGCGGCCGCAAAGATTGCCAACGTCCTGCTCGGCTGGCCGATCGCGCAGACGCTCGTGGTGTGCAGCATTCTGAACGTCGCGTTCGCCGCGACGTCCGGCTTGTGGGGTGTGCTGGTCACCGACTTCGTGCAATTCGGCATCGCGATGACCGGTTCGATTGCCGCGGCTGTCTACGCGCTCCGGCGCCCGGAGGTCGGCGGGTTGGAAGGCCTGGCGTCACGCATCGATGTGTCCACGCTCAACATGCTTCCCGATCTCGGCAACTGGGAACAGTCGGTGCCGCTGCTCATCGTGCCGCTCGCCGTGCAGTGGTGGTCCACCTGGTATCCGGGAGCCGAGCCGGGCGGCGGGAGCTACATCGCGCAGCGAATGCTGGCCGCACGAAGCGAGCGCGATGCCCTCTCTGGTACGCTCCTCTTCAACGTGGCGCACTATGCGATGCGCCCATGGCCGTGGATTCTCGTCGCGCTTGCCTCGATGCTGGTTTTCCCGACCGTCGCCGACATCTCCCGCGCGCTGCCGCACGTCGATCCGGCGCTGCTGGGACATGACATGGCGTATCCGGCCATGCTCACGTTCCTGCCCTCCGGGCTCCTCGGTCTGATGGTCGCTGGTCTGCTGGCCGCGTACGTCTCGACAATCTCTACCCACCTGAACTGGGGCACTTCGTATCTGGTCCACGATTGGTATCGCCGGTTCGTGCGGGCGGATCGCGACGAGCGCCACTACGTCCTCGTGGGCCGGATCTCGACGGCGCTCCTCATGCTGACGGCGGCGGGCTTCACGCTGCTCCTGCAGACCGCGCGAGCCAGCTTCGACCTCCTCCTGACGGTCGGCGCCGGAACGGGTCTGCTGTATCTGCTTCGCTGGTACTGGTGGCGAATCAACGCATGGTCGGAGATCGCGGCGATGGCGAGCTCGTTCGTGCTGGCACTCGCGCTGTTCATCGCGCAGCGGCGTGGTCTCGAGCTGCCCAGCCACGTCACGCTGCTCGCCACGATCGCGATTACGACCATTGTGTGGCTGAGCACCGCCCTTCTGACCAGGCCGACCGACGCGGCCGCCCTGCAGCGCTTCTACCGGCTGGCTCGTCCCGCGGGACCCGGATGGCGGCGCGTCCGCGCCGACTGTCCCGGCGCCTCGTCGCCGGACGATCTCTCGGACGCGCTCCTTGGCTGGTGTGCGGGGATGGCGCTCGTGTATGGCGCGCTGTTCGGCGCCGGCCACGTGCTCTTCGGACACGCCGTTGCGGCCTCGGTCGCGCTTCTTGTCGCGGCGGCGGGCGCGATGGTCCTCTTTCGCGTGCTGCCGCGGCTATGGCGCGAGGCGCCCGACCGTGGGACGACTCCACCATGACGAGCCGTGCCATCGTCCTGGCGCGGGGGCTGGGACGCAGGATGCAGCAGAGGGACGCGGCGGCCACGATGACCGAGGATCAGCTGCGAGCCGCGGACGCCGGGCTCAAAGCCGTGATGCCCGTCGGAGGGCGGCCGTTTCTCGACTTCATCCTGGGATCGCTTGCCGATGCGGGCGTCTCAGACGTGGCGCTCGTCGTCGCGCCCGAACACGAGGCCGTTCGACGCTATTATGCGGATCACCCGGCGAAGCGATCGCGCCTCGCCTTCGTCGTGCAGCAGGAAGCGATCGGTACCGCCAATGCCGTCCTGGCGGCCGAACGGTGGACCGCCGGAGTGCCGTTTCTCGTGATGAACGCCGACAACCTCTACCCGACCGACGCGCTGCAGCGGCTGGCCGCGTTGAACGAGCCGGGCCTGCCCGTCTTTGCCAGGGACGACCTGGTGGGCACGAGCAACATCCCCGACGATCGCGTGCTGTCATTTGCGCTGCTCGACGTCGATTCGAACGGGTACCTCATGGACATCATCGAAAAGCCGTCGCCACAGCAACTGGCGGCCGCCGGACCGTCTGCGCCCGTCAGCATGAACTGCTGGCGGTTCGATGCCGGCATCTTCAGGTTCTGCCGGGAGATCCCGCGGTCGACGAGAAACGAGTTCGAGCTGCCAGAGGCCGTCGGTCTGGCGGTTCGGCATGGCCTGCGGTTCAAGACGGTTGCCGCGCGTGGTCCGGTGCTCGACCTGTCGCGCCGCAGCGACACCGCGGAGGTCGAACGCCGGCTCTCCGGTGTCGTACCGCGGCCGTGATCCCTGCCCGTCTTGCCGGCCGTCTCGTCGAATCCGGCCTCGACCCGGGAGAGGCACGCGGCAAGACGGCGCTGTTCGACGCGGCGCTCACCGGCTGCGCCTCGCTCGGCCACGGCACGCCGACCCACGCCTGGTGGGTCCCCGGCCGGCTGGAGGTCTTCGGTAAGCACACCGATTACGCCGGCGGACGCACGCTCATCGCGGCGGTCCCGCGCGGGTTCGCGTTCGTTGCCGCCGGAGCCGAGGGCGACGAAGTTCATCTGCTCGATGCGCGAACCGGCGAGCGGCTGTCACTCGGCCCCGAGCAACGCACGCTCACCGGATGGCGGCACTATGTCGAAGTCGTCGTATCACGGCTCGCCCGCAATTTCCCCGGCGCCCGTCGAGGCGCCGCCATCGCGTTCAAGAGCGACCTGCCCCGTGCCTCGGGCATGAGCAGTTCGAGCGCGCTCGTTGTTGGTGTCGCGACGGCGCTGGCCCGCGTCTGGAACCTGCCCGTCCGCGACGAGTGGCAGCGCAATATCAGGAACAACGCGGAGCTGGCGACATATTACGCCTGCCTCGAGAACGGCTTGACATTCGGAACGCTCGCCGGAGACCGGGGGGTCGGCACGCACGGCGGCAGCGAGGACCATGCGGCCATGCTGCTCGGTCGTCCCGATCACGTCTCGGCGTACTCGTTCGTGCCCATGCGTCACCTCGACGACGCGCGTGTGCCGGACGGCTGGCGATTCGTGATTGCGTCGAGCGGGGTCCGGGCGGAGAAAACGGGTTCCGCCCGCGACAGCTACAATCGGCTGGCCGGAGCTTCCAGGGCGCTGCTCGATCTCTGGAACAGCGAGGGCCCGCACAGCGGGTCGCTCGCCGGGGCCCTCTCGCGCGACGCCGCGGCTGACCGTCTTCGCGATCTGATTCGCCGAAAACCTGTCCCGGAATGGACAGGTGAGGCGCTCGAACGCCGGCTGGCGCACTTTCAAATGGAAGATGGGCTCGCGCTCGAGGCACTCAGCGCGATTCGGCAGGGCGACGCGACCGGAATGGGAGAGCTGAGCGAGTTCTCACAGCGCGGCGCGGAAGAACTGCTGGGTAATCAAGTCCCGGAAACCATCGAGCTCGTGCGCTCGGCACGCGCGTGCGGGGCGATGGCCGCATGCAGCTTCGGCGCGGGATTCGGCGGCAGCGTATGGGCCCTTGTCGAAACGGAGCGAACGAACGCGTTCGCCACGATGTGGATCGCGGATTATACGGCCCACTATCCGTCGGCTGGACCTGTGTGTTTCGCGGCCCGGCCGGGTCCGCCGCTCATGGAGTTGGCGAGATGAACGCGCCTCTCCGCCGCCGTCGGCAGAGTGGCGGCGGCGCCAGGAAGACTCAGGCGCCTTTCGCCCTCTTCCAGAGAAGCGCGTGGCTGAGTTCGCGCGCGCGCTGATAGGCAGCCAGAACGGTTGGGACCGTGTCGCTCGCGACACGGTCGTCTCCCTCGAACAGGTACACCCATCCTCCGGCCGCAGTTCCTCGAAATTCACAGGTAAAGGGCTCGTCGCGCCACCTGATCGTGATCCCGTTCATTGGGCCGTCCGACTGCAAAATTGTAACCACGGCACAACGTCCTTCCCACCTTCCACGTCCAACCGCTTCGACTGTTCGGTGGCCGATTACCGATCAGCTGGCGCGATGCACACGAATCCGGCAACCGACGCACATCTTACACGCACGCGATCGCCGCGTACCAAACCTCTGCCGCTGACGGGAGAAACGTCTGGCTCCGCCTAGAGATCAACCGCCACAGTCGGCGATTTCCTTCGAAAACAAGCGATTTCTGTGGTGGCACGTCCCGTGAGACTGCTCCTTGGTGAAAGCACACCGCCAGAACCGTGGCACAGGAGGCATACCCGTGAAGAACCTGGTGTGGCACTGAAGTACTGGGCAAAAAGGGGGGGCACCGCACCTGCAGGGTGAGAAGGGCGATGTGCAGCACGTGCGCGTGTCCCGCCTTGTTTTTTTCGATGAGGATGGGTAGATGAACGACGTTGTGGCCGTTCGAATGTGGCGTGAAGGACTCTTTACGTGTCACCTGAGTACCGAGGGGCATCCGCATCTCAGGGTGTCTGCCAACCGGCAGATCGTCCTCGAAGAAACCGTGACAACCTGGTTGCAGGCCTGCGAGCGTGCAATGGCCCTGCACGAAGTGGCCAAGCGGACGGTGGCCCGCATGCACGCGTAACCTCTCAGCGCTCTTTTTTCCTCCCTCCGGCCCCCAGATGAATCATGGGCCGCTCACCCCGAGCGGTCCATGATTCCGTGACAGCTCGGGCTATTCCTCCGCCATGAACGAGTACTTGTAGTCTCGCGGCGGCGTGAGCGTTTCCTTGATGGTTCGGGCATTGACCCAGCGCATCAGGTTGAGCTTGGAACCTGCCTTGTCGTTGGTACCCGATCCGCGAGCACCGCCGAAGGGCTGCTGCCCGACCACCGCGCCGGTCGGCTTGTCGTTGATGTAGAAGTTCCCGGCCGCATTGCGCAGCGCGCTGGTCGCCTGTCGAATCGCCGCGCGATCGCGCCCGAACACCGCGCCCGTCAGCGCGTAGGGCGACGTGCGATCCACGATCCCGAGCGTCTCCTCCCACTTGCCATCCGGGTAGACATGGGCGGTCACGACGGGCCCGAAGATCTCCTCGCACATCAGGCGATAGCCGGGATCGGCGGTCTCGATCAACGTCGGCTCGATGAAGTACCCCTTCTCCCCCTTGGCGTTGCCGCCAATCAGCACCTTCGCATTCTTCTTCGCGTCTTCCAGGTACTCGCCAATCTTGGTGAACGCCTTCTTGTCGATGACGGCGCCGATGAAGTTGCGGAAATCGCGCGGGTCGCCCATCTTGAAGTCCTTCATCATCGCAATCGTCCGATCGCGGACCTCGCCCCAGAGCGACTGAGGAACGTAGACGCGACTCGCCGCGGAACACTTCTGTCCCTGGTACTCGAACCCCCCTCGCGCGATGGCCACGGCGATCTCCTGGGGGTCGGCCGAGGCGTGCGCAACGATGAAGTCCTTTCCGCCGGTCTCGCCCACCAGGCGCGGGTAGGACCTGTAGCGGCCGATGTTCTCCCCCACCCGCTTCCACATGCTGTTGAACACGGCGGTACTGCCGGTGAAGTGGATGCCTGCGAGCTCGGGAGAATCGAGCAGCGCGTTGGTGATCTGCACGGCGTCGCCAGGCAGGAAATTGATGACGCCGGGGGGCAGGCCTGCTTCCTCGAGCAGGCGCAGGGTGTAGTAGCTGCTCAGCATCGCGCTCGAGGCCGGCTTCCAGATGACCGTGTTGCCCATCAGCGCGGGCGCCGTCGTCAGATTGCCGCCGATGGCCGTGAAGTTGAACGGCGTAATGGCGTAGACGAAGCCCTCCAGCGGGCGGTACTCCATCTGGTTCCACATGCCGGGACTGCTGAACGGCTGCTCGTGGTAGAGCTCCTGCGCGAACCAGCAGTTGAAGCGCCAGAAGTCGATCATTTCCGAGGCGGCGTCGATCTCGGCCTGAAAGGCCGTCTTCGATTGACCGAGCATCGTGGCTGCGTTGAGCGTCGCGCGCCACGTGGAGGCGAGCATCTCAGCGGCCCGCAACAGCACGGCTGCGCGATCCTCCCAGGGCCAGCTTCCCCATTCACGGCGCGCCTCCGCGGCCGCGGCGATGGCCTGCTGGATGTGCTCCGGGCCTGCCATGTGGTACTCGGCAAGCACGTGCTGATGGTCGTGCGGCATCACGGTTTTCGCCGTCCGGCCCGTACGGATCTCGCGCCCGCCGATCACCAGGGGAATATCGATCTTCTCCGAGGCCATGGCTTTCAGCCTCGCCTTGAGCTCCGACCGCTCGGGCGTACCGGGCGCATACGATCGATTCGGATCATTTGTCGGTTGCGGCACACGGCGAACGCCGGCAAAGGCGGCGTTCCAGGTGATGGGCGCCGGGGCCGTCACGGGTTGGGACGGGGTGGATTCAGTCGTGACAATTGTTGACATGGTGAACGCGTCCTGTCAGGTCAAAAGAACTATTCTATCGCTATCCGCCGTCCGCCGCCCGCTGTCCGCGGAATGAGATTCAGGTTGCGCCCGCCCCATCCATGCCTGACAGTTGACGCCGCATGCAGGACATGACCACGGGCTCGGTGACGCACCATCTGCTCAAGACGACCAGCTTCATGCTGGTCACCATGGTGTTCCAGACGCTCTATTTCCTGATCGATCTGTACTGGGTCGGGCACCTCGGCAAGGAGGCGGTGGCGGCGGTCGGCGTCTCCGGCAACCTGACGTTCATCGTGCTCGCCGTGAGCCAGATGCTCGCGGTTGGCACGACAACGCTCGTCTCGCATGCGGTCGGACGACGGGATCAGGACCGCGCGCTGCTCGTGTTCAACCAATCGTTCGTGCTCGGAGGGGGTGTGTCGGCCCTGTTCCTCCTCATCGGCATGACGCTCCGTCCCTGGTACGCTGCCACATTGAGCGCGGATGTCGTAACGGCCAGGGCGGCCGGCGATTACCTGCTCTGGTTCATTCCCGCGATGGCCCTCCAGTTCTGGATCGTGGGCATGGCCGCGGCGCTGCGCGGTACGGGCAATTTCAAGCCGGGCATGATCGTGCAGACGGCCTCCGTGATCCTGAACACCATCCTGGCGCCGCTGCTGATCTTCGGCTGGGTCACACCACGGCCGCTCGGCGTGGCAGGGGCCGCGATCGCCACGCTGATCTCGGTGGTCGTGGGCGCCCTGTGGCTGGCGACCTATTTCCGCTACGCGTCCGCGTTTCTCCACTTCAAGCGGACGATGTGGCAGCCGCAGCCGCGGCTCTGGGGCGATATGCTGCGGGTGGGGTTGCCGGCCGGCGCCGAGTTCGTGATGACGGCGGTTTATCTGTTCTTCGTGTACACGATCAGCCGCCCCTTCGGCGCGGCCGCCCAGGCGGGGTTCGGGATCGGCATGCGCATCATCCAATCAGGATTTCTGCCGGTCGTAGCGCTCGGCTTCGCGGTCGCACCGGTGGCGGGCCAGAATTTCGGCGCGCGACGTGGCGAGCGCGTCAGGACGGCGTTCCGATCCGCCGCGCTCATGGGGATCGCGGTCATGGGACCGTTTTCGCTCCTGTGCCACTACGCCCACCATCGGCTGATCGGGTTCTTCTCGACGGACCCGCAGGTGATTGCGATCGGCGGCGAGTACCTCCGGATTGTGTCCTGGACGTTCGTGGCCTCGGGGATTGTGTTCGTCGCCTCGTCGATGTTCCAGGCGATGGGCAACACGATCCCGCCGCTCATCACCTCCTTTGCACGGCTCCTGCTCGTGATGGGGCCCGCCATCATCCTGTCGAGAGCGAACGGCTTCACATTGACCTGGATCTGGTACCTGTCGGCGTGCGCCATCGGCGCCCAGATGCTGCTGAACCTGGCGCTCCTGCGACGAGAGTTCAGGGGGAAGTTGGAAGGCTGAATCTTCCAACCTCAACCTTCAGCCTTCGAACTTCAGCCTTCAGCCTTGCCTCTGGTCGTGAGCTCGGAGGCAAGCGACTTCAGCAGCGCGCGCTCTTCCGCGGAGATCTTCCCGATGATCCCCAGGATGCCGCCCGAAGCGGAGGCAATCGCTTCGCAGTACTTGACCAGGTCGTCGGCGGTCAGGTCTGTTTGCCCGCCGACGCTCAGCATCGCGCGAATCAGCCGGGTCGCGCGGGTGAAGACGGAGTCGTCCGGCCGACGGGCCATCCAGTCGTTCAGTTGCTGCTCGGCCGGGCTGCCTGCGGTCATGCCCCGCGCGTGCGCCAGGTCGATCAGCATCTTCCGCTCGTCCTTCGTGATCCCACCCTCGGCCCACGCCATCTGCACGAGCGGCACCAGCGGCAGCAAGGACACCGTCTCCGGCGTGAAGCCGAGCTCCTCGAGCTCGTGCAACATGTCGGGATCGGTCAAACCGGTCTTCGTCCCCATGTCGCGGCGCGCCTGCTCGGCGGCTGCTGCCTGCTTCATCTTCTCTATGAGCTCGCGGTCCTTCTTGCGGAAGTACTCCTCTTCCAGCGTCCGGCCGCGCTCGGCAAACGCATCTTTGTCCTGCATCGAAATCTCCTGTCCCAAACCCAGACATCGGGTACGCAGATTCATCGTACAGGGGACAGGCTCCTTAAGGCACCTGTCCCTTTAGGGTGCCTGTCCCTTTAGGGTGCCTGTCCCTTTAGGGTGCCAGTCCCCTTAGGGTGCCAGTCCCCGGCGGCCAGTCCCCGGCGGCCGCGTCAGCGCGGGCCGACCGGCGTCGACGTCGTCGCGGACTTGTCTTCGCGAGGCATGTCGTTCCAGTTCAGCAGGGCGTTGAACACCATGTTGAACTCCCCGTGGTTCTGCCAGCGGTAGATCGGATTGTTCGAGAACAGGATCACCCGGCCCTTGCCGGTGAACCCGCCGGGGACATCGACCGCAAACGGCCGCTGGCGGATCTCGGCGGCCCCGCGCATCAGCCCGCTCAGCACGGCGTCGTCGCCACCCACGTACCGGGCCAGCACGTTCCCCTGATCGGGTGAGCCGACACTCATCAGCGGACCACCCAGATACTTCACGGGCATCAGCCGCTCGGTGTACCCGTAGAAGACGGGATGATCGACCCGCAGGACCTCCGCCTCTACCAGCGGTCGCGGCGCATAGAAGCTCGACGATGTGGAGCCCGACGCGTCCACGGTGCGGGCAAAGCCAAGCTCGGTCGGGAAGCGCACGGCGTTCCCCATCGCGATCAGCGTGCCACCCGTCTCGAGGAATTTCGCGAACGCATCCACGCCTTCGCCACCCATTCCACCGGTCACGTCCGGCGTTTCCCCATACATGCCGAGGAACTTGTACTTCGGGCCCTTCATGTACGGGACCGGCCGGTCCGCCGGCTGCTGAAAGACAGCCTGACGGCTCGCGTTCTGCGTGGGCATGACGATGACGTCGTAGTCGGCGCGAAGGTTGCCCTTCTTCACCCGCTCCTTGTAGATGAGGTCGTAGGGAATGCCGAACTTGTCGAAGGTGAAGCGGACCCAGCCGATCTCCTGCGTTCCCGTCCAGGAGGAGTACATCGCCACGCGGGGTACGTCGGCATCGTGCGCGGCGACGTCTGGCATCGAGGCGAGCGCCGCCGCCGTCAATCCCAGCTCTTGAACGGCCGCACGTACCGCCGCCGCATCCGCCGGCGCGGCGATGACGAACGAGCCGGCCGGAAACTCGATGCCCTCGGCCTTGAAGCTCTTCGCCGCGATTTTCATCGGCACGTTCCGCAACCGGTACCGGAACGCGATCATGTTGGTGGATCCGTAGTGCGCGATGGCCATGCCGGCGTTCCCCGACCCGGTGACCTTGCCCTTCTGCTCGACGTGCTCGACGGGCGTGGTTGCGACATCGAGGATGGTTTCGTCCTTGATCTCCTTGACATCGACGAGCATGGCCAGACCCATCGTCCAGCCGCTGTCGTCGTAGGTCCGCAGGTTCGGATCCGGGTAGAGCTGACGCTCGAGCAGGTTCTTCGCGAGCCGGCCGTATGGCTGATCGCGCTTGATCACATACGAACCGGCCGGGAACGCGCCCTCTGCCGTCTTGAACGCGCGTGTGGCCTGGCCGACCTCGATGCGCTGAATGCGAAGGATGTTCACGAGCTCCGCCACGCGGGTCATGTCGCGCTGCACTGGGATCACGTAGCCGTGCGGCGGCTCAGTCTTCCCCGCGTCGATCGAGTTCTGCGTCTTGCGGTAGAAGTTCTCCACGACCAGGTTCGGGAACATCGAGGTGAGCTGCAGGGCGCTCAGCACGCCGGTCTGCATGTAGTTCGTGTTGTTGCGGCGCGAGAAGTTGGTCGCGGCGCCGGGCGGAATCGGCAACCCTCGGTACCACTCGCGATTCTGGGCGCCACCGCGGCCCGTCGCCGGTCCGGCAGCAGCACCTCGCCCGCCCCGCCCCTCGGGCGCTTGATCCGCGACATCGCCGCCACCCGATCCGCGTCCCTGTTCACCGGCGCCACGGCCCGCGCGACCCGAGCCCGCTTCTGACGACTCAGCGTCGGTCCTGCCGCTGCGGTCGCCTCGGCCGGCACCCCCGGCCCTGCGTCCACGGCCCCCCTCTGCGGCCTCCGCCCCGCGACCTCCGCGGCCAGGAGCGCCGGCACGACCGCCCGGCGCGCTTTCGCGCCCGGACTGCGTTTCGTACATCCGCATCATCCCGTTGTGGTTGTACGCGACCGATCCGAGGTAACCGGGCGACCAGCCGTCCATGAAGGCATGCGTGTAGACGCCCGGCATGCCCCACTTGGTCATCTGGGCCAGCTCGAAATTCGAGAAGAACGGCAGCTCCGCGAAGAGAATCGGATCGAGGTTCGGGTTCTGCGGAGCAGCGCCGCTGTAGGTGTAGAGCAGTGCGAGCGACTCGTGGAGGTCGTGCATGATGGGCGGATGGGCCGTGAAGTACCAGTCCGCGAGCGCGCGCATCGAGACCTGCGACAAATTGATGTCCCGATTGTTGTCGTGATAAACGTACTTGCCCCAGTACGGCACACCCGGACCGCCCGCCCTGCCCCCACGCCCCTCGGCCGGCGAGCCGGTCTGCGGCTCTTCCTCGCTCGACGCGCGCTCCCGCTCCTCTTCCTGCGTGCGATAGAACCAGTCCAGGTTGCGGTCGCGCCCGTCCGGATCGGCCTGGGGCGTGACGGACACGAACACGTTCTCCCGAATCTGGCGAATCAGCGGCGAGTTCTCAGTGGCCAGTCGATAAACCAGCTCCATCAGCATCTCTGATGGCCCGGTTTCGCCGCTGTGCAGGCCACCCATCAAGTGGTAGTGAGGCCTCGTGCCCGCGATGAGCCGGCGGATCTCCTCCTCCGACAGCCCTCGCGGGTCGGCGATCTTCGCGAGATTGTCGCGGTTGCGCTGGAGGTTGGCGATGTTCTCGTCGGAGGAGACCCACACGACCACCAGCTCGCGATCTTCGTCCGATCTCCCGATGGTTTCGATCTTCACCCGGGGCGTGGCGGCCGCCAGCGCGCGGTAGTACTTCAGGGCGTCGGTGTAGTAAGTGAGCTTCCCTGGAGCGCCGATGTGATAGCCCAGCACGTCTTTCGGCATCGGAATCCCCGGAACGCGGGGCAGATGATCCACGAGCGGACTGATGAAGTAGGGCTGTGTCGTCCACTCTTTGACCGACTTCGCGAAGTCCTCGTCCTGGCTCTGCGCCGGGTCGCGCGTCTCGGTGACCATCTGCTGGGCCGGCAGGGCGATCGCGGCGACCAGCGCAAGGCCGCTCACGAGGAACGCCCACTGCCGTTGCCATTTGAAACGCGCGACTGTCATTGGAAACTCCAAATTAGTGCTATGCCGTGGTCCGTGGTCCGCTGCTCATATCCGCGGGATTGTGGCGCGGCGATTCTATCAGCAGCTTCCTTTTGGTTGCAGCTGTCTCTTACCTCGCAGCCGTCAGCTGTCGGCGAGTCAGCCTCCAGGTCCGCACCTGGGCTACGGGGACCCGACTCGGGGCTCGCGACTCGGGACTCGGGGCTCGGGACTCGGACCGAGGGACAATAGATACCGTGCGGCTTCTCCTCGTCGAGGACGACCCTACGATCGCCGGCTTCATTGCCAAGGGGCTGAAGGAGGCGGGGTTCGCGGTCGACCACGCCAGCGATGGAGAGGCGGGCTTCGAGCTCGCGGTGAGCCACCCCTTCGACGCGGCGATCGTCGATCTGATGCTGCCGAAGCTCGATGGCCTGACGCTCATCCAGCGTCTTCGCGACCGGAAGATCTGCACACCCGTCCTCATCCTCAGCGCAAAGCACTCGGTCGACGACAGGGTGAAAGGACTGCAGGCGGGTGGCGACGACTACCTGGTCAAGCCATTCGCGTTCACCGAGCTGCTGGCCAGGGTCCGGGCGCTCATCCGGCGTTCCACCGGTGCAGCAGAGACCACGAGGCTGACAGCCGGGGACTTGACGCTGGATCTGGTCGCGCGGCGCGTGGCGCGGGCGGGCCGCGAAATCGAGCCGCTCCGGCCGCGCGAGTTCGCGCTGCTGGAATACCTGATGCGCAATGCCGGACGGGTCGTGTCGAAGACGATGATCCTCTCGCATGTCTGGGACTACAGCTTCGATCCGGGCACCAACGTGGTCGATGTCCTGGTGTTCCGGCTGCGCGAGAAGATCGATCGCGACTTCGAGCGCAAGCTGCTGCACACGGTGCGAGGGATGGGGTATGTCCTCCGCGTGGACTAGCGGCCTCCGCCACACGTTCGGTCTACGCCTCGCGCTCTGGTACGCCGCGATCTTCGTGGGAAGCTCGCTCGCGCTCATCACCCTCACCTACTTTCTACTCTCAGCGGCGCTGCAGCAGTACGACAGGGAGATCATCCAGACGACGCTGGTCGAATACGCGACCGCGTGGCGTCGGGGAGGGGAACCGGCCGTCGCGGCAGCCATCCGTCGACATCAGGCGGCGGTCGGATATGAACCGTTGTTCGTCAGGGCCGTGGGACCTCTCGGCGCGGTCGCCTATCTCAACGCGCCCGAAGGCTGGAGCGAGTTCGACCTCTCTCAGCTGACGACGCCCGAGCTCAGCGGACAGCAGCGCTGGGCCACGCTCCGAACCAGCCGGGGCCACAGCCTGGACGTGCTGACGGCGCGGCTCTCCGACGGCACGCTCTTCCAGGTCGGGAAGAGCACGGCGCGCCGCACGGATCTCCTCCGGCGCTTCCGGACGGTCCTGCTGCTGGACTTCGTACTGCTCGCGGTCATCGGCCTCGCGGCGGGCGCCGCGTTCACGTCGTCGGCCCTGCAGCCGCTCCGGGCGCTCGTCCGGACGGTCCGGCAAATCATGAAGACGGGCCGCATCGACGGGCGTGTGAGCGCGCGCGACACGGGTGATGCGCTCGACGAGCTGAGCTTGCTGTTCAATGCGATGCTCGATCGCATCCAGTCGCTCATCAACGGCATGCGCGGCGCGCTCGACAACGTGGCACACGACCTCCGCACGCCCATGATGCGTCTGCGCGGGATGGCGGAATCCGCACTGCAGGGCCCGCAGGATCCGGCCACGCTCCGGGTCGCACTCGAGGACTGTCTCGAGGAGTCCGACCGCGCCGTCACGATGCTCAGCACGCTCATGGACATCTCCGAGGCCGAAACCGGCACCATGAAGCTTCAGCTCGAGCCCGTGAACCTCGCAGACGTCGCGCGGGACACCCTCGCGCTGTACGAGGATGCGGCCGACGAGAAAGCCGTGCAGTTGAAAGCCGCGACTCTCGAGGACATCGTGCTGCCCATCGACAGAAACCGGATCAGGCAGGCGCTGGCGAACCTGGTGGACAACGCGGTGAAGTACACACCAGGCGGCGGACTCGTCGAGATCTCGGTACGCGCCAGGGCGAACCAGGCGCTCGTCGAAGTCTCGGACACGGGGACCGGGATCGAGGCGTCGGAGCTCCCCCGCATCTGGGAGCGCCTCTATCGCGGCGACAAGAGCCGCTCCGAGCGCGGCCTCGGGCTCGGCCTCAGCCTGGTGAAAGCGATCGTCGAGGCTCACCGCGGAAGCGTGGCGGTAACGTCCACGCCCGGCAAGGGTACCCGCTTGGAGGTGCGCCTGCCGCTTGGGGCCTCCGGCTGACACCCGAACGAACCTCGGACGATCGCGACACCCATGACGATTCGGTGAAGTTGGGATGTTTCCGTCGCGATCGTCGCGGTCTTCGTGATCGCCCGAGGTCCCGTGCAGGACGAGGGCGGCACCCGTGGACGTATTACACCGATGTAATCCTCGCGAAAGCTTCCCGTAATCCCCAGTCCGTATCCTCGATCCATGACGCCATCGGAAATCACGGTAGATAGCGAGGAACACATGCACTCAGACTACGGGACAGGACATGCGTCTCGTGGACGCACAGGGATCAGGATAAAGGCGGGGCTTGCGGTGGCCACACTGTTGCTGACGGGTTCCGCCATCGGGTGGAGCGCCGCGACGGGCCCTTCGGCCAACGCGGCGCCGGCGCCGGGCACGACGGCCGTTGCCGAAGGGGCCACGGAGCGCACGATCGGCGCGTCGGGGGATTCCTACGCCGCCATCGTCGACCGCGTAGCACCTGCCGTGGTGACGGTCCGATCGGAGCGACGCATCAGGACGTCGGCCCGCTCTCCGTTCATGAACGATCCGCGTTTCCGGGAGTTCTTCGGCGACCGCTTTGGGGCCCCAGACCCCGGGCCTCGGCGCCAGGAAGGCCTCGGCTCCGGCGTCGTCGTCCGTTCCGACGGATACGTGCTGACGAATCATCACGTCGTGGAGGGTGCAACGAGTGTCGAGGTCGAGTTGAACGACGGGCGCACGTTCGAGGCGAAGGTGGTGGGGACCGACGCGCCGAGCGACCTGGCCGTGCTGAAGATCGACGGCACGAACCTCGCGATCCTGTCGCTCGGGGACTCCGACGCGGTCCGTGTCGGCGACATCGCGCTTGCCGTCGGTAACCCGCTCGGCATCGGCCAGACGGTCACGATGGGAATCGTCAGCGCGAAGGGCCGCGCGACCGGGCTTGGTGACGGAAGCTTCGAGGACTTCATCCAGACCGACGCACCGATCAACCGCGGCAATTCCGGCGGCGCCCTCGTGAGCACGAGCGGCGAGCTGATTGGGATCAACTCGCAGATCCTTTCGCCTTCCGGGGTGAACATCGGGATCGGCTTCGCGATTCCGGCCAACATGGCGAAGAACGTCATGACCCAGCTCATCGACCACGGCGAGGTCCGCCGCGGCATGCTCGGCGTGACCGTGCACGCGATCACCGCGGAGAGCGCCCGCGAGCTGGGCCTCGAAGAGGTCCGCGGCGCGCTCGTCGACTCGGTCGAACCAGGCGGTCCGGCCGGGCAGGCAGGCATCCAGCGCGGGGACGTGATCGTCGGGATCAACGGCAGCACCGTGAAAGATGGCAACGAGCTTCGCAACACCGTCTCCCAGCTGCAGCCCGGCACCACGACGACCGTGGTCGTGATGCGCGAGGGCCGGGAACGCCGCATCGATGTGCGGCTGGCGGAGCTTCGCGTCACCGATTGATCGGCCGCCCGTGACCTGCATTGAGAGCGGCGCCCGCGGCGCCGCTCTTTCTTTTCGCGCCCGGGCCATGCCGGACGGTGACGGCGGTACAATGGGTGGCGCAATGGTCACCACCATCGGTAGAGGCATCACGGTCAAAGGCACCATCCGCGCGGAGGAAGCGGTCACCATCGCCGGTACCGTCACCGGAGACGTCCTGGTTTCGAATCACGACGTCACCGTCGAGGCCGGGGGCAACGTGGATGGCGCCGTGACCGGCCGCCGGATTACGGTGGGGGGCCGGTCGCATGGCCGCCTGATCGCTCGCGAGATCGTGCGGGTGCTGCAGAGCGCAGCGGTTTGGGCTGACATCGCGTCACCGAAGTTCGCACTCGAGGACGGCGCGACGTTCACCGGATCGGTCGTGCCGGCACGGACCGATGCCGCAATGCTGGTGACGGCCTATCGCAACAAGCACGAAGCGGCAACCATCGCCGTGCGCTGATTCACACGACTTCACACATTTTCTGCACATCTGTTGGAGCCTCGGCGCCGAGCCGCAACGCCCATTGACGAACGCTTCGCGGCGGCGCTACCATTTCGCTCTCCCCACGCTCCCTGCACCTGAGACCCGGCCACCGGCTTTCCCGTCCTCTCTCAAGGAGCCCTGACGTGCAACAGGATCCACTCGTGTTGCTGGTGGAAGATGATGCGCAGGCGCGCGACGGGTATGCCGAGTTCCTGGAGCGCGGTGGCTTTCGCGTGGCGCAGGCTGGCAGCGCCGAAGATGCCCTGGCTCAGTCAACGGCCGCCGTTCCCGACGTCGTGGTGACCGACATCGCGCTTCCGGGCCGCGATGGCTTCGCGCTGGCCGCAGAGCTACAATGCGGGGCGCGGACGCGCGACATTCCCGTCGTCGCGATGACGGCGTACTGGGCCACCGATGTGCACGAGCGGGCGGACAAGGCAGGCATCTCGACCGTCCTGCTGAAGCCCTGCCAGCCGGAGCATCTCATCGCGGAGTTGCAGCGTGTCCTGCAGCGAACCAGGCTGCCGCGGCTGGCACAGGCCGCGTCCGCAGCGGTCGCCGGCGGGCGAGCGCGGATCGACGAGGCCAAGTCACATTTTTAGCAGCTCCATCAAGCACTTCAGGCTGTCGAGCGGGCAGTGGACGCTCGTAGCCCTCGCCATCTTCGTCACAGCCGGCGCCACGCTCCTGATGATGGGCCGCGTACCCATCTGCACGTGCGGCTACGTCAAACCCTGGCACGGCATCGTCGCAAGCTCCGAGAATTCGCAGCACCTGTCGGACTGGTACACCTTCTCGCACGTCATTCACGGCTTCGCGTTCTATGGCCTGTTCTGGCTGGTCGCACCGCGCTCGCCGCTCGCATTCCGCCTGGCCGCCGCCACACTCCTGGAGGCGTCGTGGGAGATTGTCGAGAACACGGACCTTGTGATCAACCGGTACCGTGAGGCGACGGTCTCTCTCGACTACTATGGCGACAGCGTCATCAATTCGATGGCCGACATCCTGTCGATGGTAGCGGGATTCGTCGTCGCCTCGCGACTGCGGCTCTGGGTAGTTGTGGCGCTCACCGCGGCGCTCGAGACCTTCGTCGCCTGGATGATCCGCGACAATCTGACGCTCAACATCATCATGCTGCTCTACCCGCTCGACGCCATCCGGGAGTGGCAGGCGGGTCGTTAGGTCCCTCGGTCCCTCGGTCCCTGGTCCTTGGTCGCTGGTCCGGGTCCCGACTCCCGAGTCCCGACTCCCGAGTCTTGAGTCGGCTCAGTCCAGGGACATAGGTAACACTTCAGTCCAGCGACATGGGTAACACTTTTCGCCACAGGCCGGGGCAGCCTCTCACCCGAGAGGTGTCGCGATGCCGTGGCGCGAGACGTCGCCCGTGGAGCAGCGCCTGGAA